>NZ_JBUEDD010000012.1:0-229926 GCF_054955055.1 Paenibacillus sp. J5
TACTAGTTGAATGGTATCCCCAACTTGAAGTCCCAGCGAATAACCAGCACCTTCTGGAGCTAGTTCTTTGATTACCCATTGATGCTGGGGTGTTAGCTCTAGGTAAACCCCATGATAGGGAACATAGAACGTAAGGAACGAGAACCAAACTTGCAAAACAATAAACAATGGAATCCCCAGCCATAATAAAAGCTTTCTTTTCATCATATTAACACTTCCCTCGGTTTGTATTTTTGTTATAATATGTATTGCATTGCACTCTCTAGGGAGGTGGTGACCTCCTTATGCTGACAATTCAGATTAACCCAAACCTGCATAGGGCTATACATATTTTTATATCTATCAACGAGCGTGATTGTGAAAGCCTTATCATATCCGAACTATCCTTATCCAAAGAAGAGTCTTCTGCACTAACCCGTATTTTCAGTAACCCTGCAACCAACAGAACACAAGACCAATCAAAATCTCACCGATGGGGATGACTCCCTAGTATTATTTTGGCAAATTAAAAAAAGAATTGTATATTTTAGCAGCTTGCTAAAGATACAATCTTTTTTCATGTTCACGCAAGTTTTCCTTAATCATTTGCATCATATGTATTCCGTCCACTCAATTGTGAAAGTAGTTAAGTCTGTTGTTCAATACCCCATTAATATAAACTACGATTTCATTATCTGATTCTTGTAATACCCCACTGCTGCATGATAGAATGCGCCCTCATACAATACCAATTCCATTATTGGTGCTCGCTAAAGCCATTGTAGGTAATACCAGTACAGGACAGAGTAAATACAAAGCTAATCTTCTTCATAAATCTCAGCATTATGACATCCTCCCTAATCACCTTATTAGGTTGTCCAACCGAATGTAGAAACTACATTCAACATGCACCATGCTACCATATGAACCATAATTTGTGAATACTTGCGTTTTAATAAAATGACCTGTGCGGCAATGTTTTTCATGTTCACGCAAATTTCCCTTCATTTTTTGCATGAACACGCAACTGGTTGCGTATTGACGCAACGAAAGTATGTGATGACATCAGGCGCAGTTAACCTTATCATAATTTACATAAATATGGAATTCAATTAGAGGCACGTAGAACGAAAGGGGGAAGTTAACAGATGAAGGATAGAGCGATGAGCCGATGGAGTACCTATGATCCCTATTATATCGAGTTAGGTGATAAAAAAATTGTCGACATCATCATTACCCACCATGCGCAGGATCGCTGGATTTCCCGGGTGGACTTGGGAAGGGCAGGGCTTGAGGAGATAGGCCAGTTCATATGGGATCGGCTGAAGCGTGGTCAGATTGAACCGTATTACCGGCACGATGAAGACGTCTATATCGTCGATGATGATTTTCTCATGGTTGTGAACTTTGCCGTATCCGAACAAGAGAGGGACCTGATCGGCAACCCTCTGCACAAGATGTTGATCATTACCTTCTTGGGCAGACTATCGGAATCGTTGGAGCTGCGAGATTTGAGAAGCTATTATTCGTGGCTGCGCCATTCCCGAAGAATGACCTTGGTGAAGAACGCCAGAACAAGAAAATGATCCTTAACAAGATAAATCCTAAATGAGGCGAGAACCCTATGAAATCACTCACAGATCAGGAGCTAATGACGGTATATGAGGATGCTGTCGAACTACAGCTTGAGAAGGAATTCCTTGACCTGCTGCTCCTAGAGATACATGCACGGGGACTAAGCCACGGACAAGAGAAACAGGCGAAGGAGCAACAACTATTGATGTTGGTCAGCACGAAATAGAAGGAGGGTGAACGATCATGTTTATTGGGGATGAGTACGACTGGTTGGATTAATAGTTAAAATCATAATAAATTGAATATCGACAAATTATTACAAAATAAAACAATGACATCAAGTGCTAATCTGTAATAAGATGTAGAATAGTGTAAAACACAAGGAATTTATTCCTCATATTTAATAAAATGGTTTATAAAAAAGAGAGCGCATACAATTTGAAAGGGGTAACCTTCAACATGAGACGTACAATTATTATTTGCTTCATGATGGTTTGCATCATTTTTTCCAATGCACAAGTGATGTTGGGTTCTGAAAGCATTCAAGATTTAACTTCTTTTCTGGACGTGGAGGATTTGACAGACATCACAGAGCTAAGAACGCCGAATAGTAAAACCTATTCTACCGACCAACCGGGGGAATACGTACAGGTAATCTACTCGGATAACGTTCATTATGAAGGGCAAGATGGGAACTTATATGATATTCGAACGGAACTAACCGATCGGAATATGAAGAGCATTTCACAGAATGAAGTGTCCATAGATAATCGGACGGTTATGGGATCAAAGCGCACAGCCGCTCAACTAGATACGAGTCGTTTCTTTGCTCTGCAAGTGCCATTTGAATTGGAGATCGCCAAAAACATACAAGAGGGCTATTCCATTGGTAAAGATCAAGACCGACTAACCTTTATTCCACAAGGTGTATCTCCAGTGATAGGGAAAATCGATGAGGAGGAACCGGACAAAATCCGGTACGACAATCTTTGGCCGAACACGTCCATGACGTTAAAAGTTGTACCGGGTGGCATTAAAGAAGATATTATTCTACATAATTCCAATGCCCCCTCCACGTTCACTTTTGAAGTGATTGGTGGACTAGATAAGGATGGACGTGCAGGAGAACTAGCGGTTAGGCCGGCCTGGCTATTGGATAAAAACGGAACCTATAGAGATGTGCATACTGAAATACGTCATGTTAACAAAAAAAGCTATATGGAGCTTACCTGGGATGCAGAGGGGCTTGTGTATCCGATCGTCATTGATCCTACGGTCACCTTATCTGACCCGCGTATTTTTTATTCATGCAGAAATGCACCGCTTACATTCAAAAGCGGATTCATTGTTATTTCTCAAGATACTCAACAGTGTCAAGGTTATATGTCTTTTCATACTCAATCTATTCCGGAAAACGCTGTGATTCTTAATGCAAAAATAAGTGCACATGTATCCGCCAACCGCGATTTTGATGTAACGGCGAGGCAAGTGACTACACCTATCATGGGTTCTGGCAATACACAATTACCTACGACTATTGATCTTAATCAATCTACTACTAGGGTCAGTGAAACAACCGGATCAAAAGGTCAAACTTTCTACTGGGATGTAACAACTATCATGAAAGAAACGTTTCACAATGGAATTGTCGGATTTAACTTTAGTCATATCCCTAAAATACAGAACTACCACGAAATGGTTACGAGTGAAAGGTATATCTCATTACTGGTTTATTACAAAACAGATAGCAAAGAATACTACTATAGTGATGCTAATCGATTACATTCAACCCGTCTACCTACCGGACATCTCGCGCTCAACCGTTATGACGCAAATGGAAACCTCCTTAGGAGAGGTGAGGTCGTATCCAACCGATTGGAAAATGGAGATTTTAGTAGAGGGAATCTGAATTGGAACCTGGGCTCTAACATGAAGGTGGGGCCGATTGCGTCAGAAGGTGGATCGGCTCTGATATTTTCAACCGGCTCACCTCTCACCGAAGCAAGCAGGAGTTCATCGTATCCCATACTCATCGGCAGTTCACAGCCCTACATGCTGAAAGTGAGGTTCAAAGATAGCACAACATCAGGCCAGTATAAAATCACCTGGCGATTGTATAGCTCCCAGTATGGGCAAGTGGGTCAGGGAACCCATATTATCGCCTCACAAAAAAACCAATGGACGACGGAGCACATTGAGATTCGCCCTACTTCAGTGACAGAGCAGCTTGTCATCGAAATAATCGCGGATAGTGGGACAGTTGGCGAGGCATATGTGGACTACATTGAATTGCAAAAGGGAGTAGAGAACCCTGGCTTCGAGAATGGTTGGTTTCGTTGGAACAGTGGTACTTATACGGGACCTTATTTTAGTCTTGTGAACCAAGGTGCCAAGGAGGGGAGCAATGCGCTAGCTTTCAATAGTGCTCAAGCCATGAGCGGTTCCCACTCTTTACTTTATCAAGAAATGCTGGCGGTGTCTCCCCGGTCGGCTTATGCCTTGGGGGGCTGGTTCAAGGATTTGTTAACTGCAGGGAACTTCTATATCGAGGTAATGGAGTTGGATGCACAGATGCAGACGATTCAGTCGCACCAGATCAATGCCAGCACCTCCCGTAATACTAATCAATGGGCCTATCATGAAAAAAATTGGGTCACTCAACCCTTAACACGGTTTCTAAAGATTCAAATTACTGCTAATAAGGCAAAAGGTCAGGCGTTTTTGGATCATCTTAGTTTGAGAAGACTGTAAGTTCTGATTGGTTATGATGACGAGTCACTGGCCATACGTGCTGGCACACCCTATACGCAAAGGATGAACAAGATGAAGAAATGGGCTTCCCTACTACTAATCGTAATATTGTTATTTACGAGTATCCCGTTGTCCCCAGCTTCGGCTGCGGAGGAGCGATCGATCTATCTAATCAAATTCAAAAACATAGAGACGGGGATGGCTCAATGGCAGCAGCGGATTCTGCACAAGTATACTAGATTGTCATTCGTCTCCGCTGAGCTCACGGCAACTGAATTGGCTCAGCTTATTCAAGATCAGAATGTCGAGTACATTGAGGAGGATGGAGGCGTCACCGCCTCTACGAGCTCCAATACCATCGATTCGAGCCCGCAGAAGCAGAAGGCTGCGCCTCCAGAAGGTCGCTTGCCATCCGCAGACTATTCCGCAACGGGTCATGGGGTGAAGATTGCGATTATTGATACGGGGGTCGCATCGCTGGCTTCTCTGCCTGTAGCAGGCGGGGCCTCCTTCCTGAAGGACGATGCTTCCTATGAGGATCGCAATGGGCATGGCACCTATGTGGCAAGCAGGATTGCTGGCTTCGATCCGCAGCAAGGGATAAGCGGGGTTGCCCTGGAAGCTTCCCTATATGCGTTGAAAGCCTTGAATGATGAGGGGCAAGGAAGCCATAGTCAGATCCTCCAGGCGGTAGAATGGGCGATCGACAACGAGATGGACATTATCCAGATGAGCTTCGGCACAACCGAGTACTCGCTTGCTCTGGCTGAAGCGATGAATCTGGCCTATGAGCAGGGCATCGTACTGATCGCTGCGAGCGGCAATTCAGGGCAGGCCGAGTTGGACTATCCGGCGGGATTCAATACCGTTATTGCGGTCGGCGCTGTGGATGAGAACCGTCAGCGGCTGGAGCTGTCCAATACAGGAAGTGAGCTGGATGTGGTGGCGCCAGGCAGTGACGTGCCGGGGCTAGGACTGCACGGCGAGATGGTGACACACTCTGGAACATCCGGCGCGGCAGCCTATGCCGCAGGAATTGCCGCGTTATATCGGTCGACATTTCCTTCCCTGCAGGCTGCCGAGTTGATGGAGCTGTTGCGGACGACCGCCGAACCGCTCGGGGCAGTGGAAGAGTATGGCTACGGTATGGTTCGTTACCAGACGGACACTACGCCGTCAGAAGAAGAACAGCCACAGCCTGAGCAGCCTGGGAAGGAGCAGCAGAAGGAAGAGAAGCTGCCATCCCCCGATAGCCAGGAGCAGGCGCCAGAGGATGTCGAGCGCTTGGGCGAGCTGCGGCTGGAGGCCGAGCGGGCACTGATCGAGAGCAGGCGTCAGCAAGCCGAGCAGCAGGAGCAGCTAGAGCAGGAGCTGGCAAGCTTAAGTAAAGAGGACGTGATGGAGGAGTTTCATGTAACAGATGCCTGGGTTCAAGGCTATCTGGATCAGGGAATCCGTCTGCAAGAGCTGTTCACACCGTTGTGGGAGCAACAGATGGCTGAGCCGTCATCATCTGGCCGCATCCAGAGCTTCAACAGCAGGCAAGCCATGGATGTCAGTGGAGGGCCGCAGTTGAACCTCCAACCGCGAACGGTAGTCAATGCTTCAGAGGAGGCAGAGAGCGAGGTAGAGTCCGACTTCGACACTGAAGCCCTGAAGCAGGAGTGGGAGGCCTCCATCCAGCACATTCCGTTGCCGGAACAGGCTGAAGCGCCGGAGGAAGTGGGGGAAGAAGAGCAGGAGACGTCCTCAAGCGAACATGATGAACAAGCTCAGGTTGAAGATGGCGATGAACAATCGCAGGTCCAACCGTCATCCCGATTCGCAATAGCTGCAGCGACCATTCCCGATCCGCCTGAGATCAACAGGCCGCTCGCCAAGATGTCAGAGGCGCCGTTTCAAGTGGGCTTATACGGGGAGCAGATTTCCCTGTTATCTGGCGGGTTATCCGTGTCCGAGTCCGATCTGACCTTGCCCGGAAGAAATGGTCTCTCCTTCACCTTAAGTCGAACCTACGACAGTAATAATGCCCAATATTATGATATGGATGTCCAGCATGATTTGGTCTATGACGGGTTCGGCTTTGATGTGGATAAAACAAAAACTATAAGCAAAGAGTTCTATGATTTGACGCGGAAATATGACTCGATCATTAAGAAATATGGGTGTGGGAGTGATGAAAACCTAGGATTGGTGTGGACAGGTACGGGAACGGGAATAGTAACGGGACCGAAGAGGTACGACACCTTTCAGAATCTTCAGCATGCCTTGGTTAACCCCCCGGTACTAACGCCCGAGACGCGTCACCCATGTGGGGTGCAGCAAAAAAATCGCATGTATGTGGAGGAGTTCAGCTTTAAATCCAATGAGTATACGACCAAGTATACAGACTATGTACTCGATTCCATTGAGAGAAGCCGACGAGGGCCTTATAGTACAAGAGAAGCGGCTCAAGTGGAATATAACAAGGTCAATAATGGGGACTATCATAGCAGTGGGAGATCGGGAAGCTACGAGAAAGGCTATCATCTTTACAAAACGTATGTGTCCACGGTCGGTTCGATCGGCTACTCCATCTCCGAGGTCATGCCGTACTATACGACCAATACGACAAAGGACAAGCCTGAGGACAAGCGCTTTCCGATCGGCAAGGGCTGGAGCTGGAACATCTCGTATGTGAAGCGAGAGAATAACAGGCTCTATCTGAATCTGGGCAGCGGCGGTGTCTACGAGATTCAAGGCAGCCAGTTGAAGAACTACCCGTACTCCGATCTGTCCTTTGTGACGGACACTTCGGTGACCTATGGCGGTAGAACATCTTCCTACGCACTCAAGTCCGTCTATGGAACAGCGCAGTATTTCGATTATAATGGACAACTGCTGCAAATTAAGGACGCTTATGGCAATACGGTCAGCTTCACCTATGCCAACGTATCGCCGTATGGGACGGTGCTGACGAAGATTACCGATGCTGTGGGCAATGTGCTCTTGATTGACTATTCGACCACGCAAGTGAAGCTGACGCAGGGCGACCGAATCGTTACGTACAAGAAAACGAGCAGCGACGGCAAGGAGCTGCTAAGCCAGGTCATCGATCCGATGAATCGGACAACGACCTATAACTATGCGATTCGCCAAGCGAAGTTCAGTCTCATTGGCAATGCGCCGAATACGAGCAATCCATACGCCTTGCTTACCGGGATTACCCATCCGACAGGGTCCAGAACGGACTACACGTATGAGGTCAATCCGGTCACCCGATTTATCGGCCAGAATCAGGTGAATCAGTCCTACCGCATCGCAAGCCGCAAGGATACCGTCACCTACAGCAATCAGACGACAGAAACCTATCATACCTCGTCGGTCGTCTACGGAGGGGATATGGGCAGCACCTACGGCACGAATGCTACGTTCACGAATACGTTGTTCGATGGGCTGCTGGAAACCCAGATGACGTATAAAAAGCAGCATGTGAACCATGAAATCGGCGCGGTCTACTATAACACCCGAATCGTCGTCGATGATGGGACACAACAGAAAGTGACCGAGTTGACCTACGATGAAGCGAAGCGCAGAATGGAGCCGATCAAGGCATCCACACGTTACAGAAACAAGCAATCCCAGGTGGCTTCGCCTGCCGTGGTCTCCTCACAGGTGTATGATGATTACAAAAATATCACGAGCGCAACCGACCCGCTAGGCAAGGTGTCGACCTATACCTATCACAGCACGACTCGCCGTCTGCTGTCTTCGATAGAGCCAGTGGCAGATGGGAAGAGCATCTATACGGAGCTGGTGTCCCGGAATGCGCAGGGAGATATTACGGAAATGAAGCTGCGGGATACGACAGCGACAGGAGCCGTCTTACAGCATGTCGAATTCACCTATGATGCCTATGGAAATGTTACGCTGGTACGTACTAAGGAAACGAATCGTAACCTGGATACGCAGATCGTGTATAGCAGTGCCTACAGCTATGCGTATCCGACACAAATTACGATGCCGTACAAGGATGCGGATGGCGTCAGCCGCAGCCAAGTGGTCAAGGCCACCTACAATGCCAGTACAGGCACCGTAGCGAGCTACGTGGACGGCAACAACCAGACGACGAGTTACACCTATGACAAATTAGGCCGTTTGCTTGAGATGAAGCACCCGGATGGGAAGACCATAACGTTCACGATCTATGATGTCGCCAACGAAATCCGTCAGACGGATGAGCTGGGCCGCATCCGCTATGTCAAATGGAACCCGCTGGGGATGGAGACGGAGAGCGGCTGGATCGAGAACGGGACGTTGAAGGCCAAGACGAAGAACGGGTACAACAGTTTTGGGCAGTTGAGCTGGAGCGAGGATACGCTGGGGAATCGGAGCGTATTCACGTATGATAAGTGGGGACGCGGTATCACTGTCACCTTACCGAATCAGAGCCAGACAACGGTAGCCTACGATGATCTGTACAATACCATCGTGAGCACAGATGCCGACGGCAACAGTCTGCGCGAAACTCGGGATGAGATCGGACGTGTCATCAAGAAGGAAGAGAAGCAGGGCAGCGGGTATACGACGGTATGGACAGGCAGCTATGACCCAGCGAGCCGTCTGATTCGTGAGCAGGATGCGAAAAACTTGGTGACGCAATATACGTACAGCCTGCTGGGTCAACTGATCAGCGTGACGAATGCGAATCAGGAAAGCTATCAGTACGCATACAATCGGGCAGGGCAATTGACCCGGACGACCTACCCGGATCAGACGTATACAACAAAGGAATATGATGAGCGGGGGCAGCTTATACGGGCGACCGACCCGGAGTCTAGGGTGCAGAAGCATTACTATGACGGCAATGGCAACCGGCTCAAGACGGTGGACAAGAAGGGGCAAAGCTTCGCCTACAGCTATTCCAACCGCGGCTTGCTGCTGAGCAAGCAGGGACCGACCGAGACGATCAGCTACACGTATGATGCCGATGGTTCACGGAAGACGATGACGGATCGCACGGGAACGACCACGTATACGTACAAGGCCTATACGGGAGAGCTCGCCAGTGTGAAGTACCCGGATGGAAAGCAGTTGTCGTATGCGTATAACGCGGCAGGGAACCGGAGCCAACTGGTGATGCCATTCGGGGATACGGTGAGCTACAGCTACAACAAGGTGAACCAGTTGACGGAGCTGAAGTGGAACAACGTGACCCAGGCGAGCTACACGTACACGGCGGCGGGTCGAATGAAGACCCAGCAGCAGGCCAACGGTGTGGTGAGCGAGTACGGCTACAGCTTCGGCAAGCTGAGCGAGCTGAAGCATCAGCGAAGCGCCGCGCTGTTGAAGAGCTACAGCTACACGCACGATGCCAACCAGAATATCACAAAGATTACCGAAAGTCGGAGCAGCGGGGTAGAGAACCGCCAGTTCACGTATGACGCTCTAAACCGGATCAGCACCTCGTCGTACAACAACGAAGCCTACAGCTATGATGTGAAGGGGAACCGCGCGACGTATACAACGGATAGCACGGACAGTCTGATGTTGGATGATGTGGCGTATACGTATGATGAATGGGATCGGCTGACGAAGGTAGAGGGCTCCAATGGCAAGACGGTAGAATACAGCTATAACGGGGACAATCTGTTAGTCGAGCGCAAGGAGAACGGGGTACGGACGCGCTATTACTATGATGGAGCGAACATCGTAGCGGAAGGTACCGTTCAAAGCAATGGAACAGTGGTTGAGAAGGCGAGTTACCTGCGCGGCAATGCGCTGGTGATGAGAGAGGACGCCGCGAGCAGCAAGGGGTACTACCTGCACAACGGACATGGCGATGTGGTGGGCATCCGCAATGCGAGCGGAGCAGTCGTGAACGAGTACGAGTATGACCTATGGGGCAAGCCGCTGGTCACGGTGGAAGGCGTGGACAACCCGTTCCGCTACTCGGGCGAGTACTGGGATAAGAGCAGCGATCTGCAGTACCTGAGAGCGCGCTGGTATGATCCGGGGATGGGCAGGTTTATTAGTGAGGATACGTATGAGGGGGAACTGAATAACCCACTGAGTTTGAATTTGTATACGTATGTTCATAATAATCCGGTGATTTGTTTTTTACGAGGTGGATTTGGAAATATGGGAAACAGCAACAAATCGGCTTGAAAGTCCACCTTCGAAAGCAAAACGAAGGTGGACTTATATAAGCGGTTTCTATTTTCGTTTGTTCTCAAACGAAGATATGATAAGTGATTGTTTATTGTCGCTCTTGGTTAGCTTTACGAATAAACTCAAGTCTATCGTCAGCATTCTGTTACGGTTTGTACGTTTCGTGGTGTCGTATTGGAATGCTATGCATTACGCTCATCTTGTCGATACAAAACAAAAACATTATTAATAACTAAACTAATATTTTTACTGAAATCCTGTCTATTAGCAGTGTGAATGGTGACCCCGCCACAATTCCTTTGAAGTTGACAAAACTAAAAAAGACCACCTACAGTTACTAATACACATAATGTATCAATTAACACTGGGCTTTTTTTCGATTAATGCTCGGAGAAGTTTCTTCATAAATTATGGATCCAGAGGGAACGGAGGTACATTTAATAAACGTTTAATAGATGCTGTTTCAAAATCTCTGCAACCTTATTTTTACTGCTATTATCGAGGTCGATATCTTGCAGAAATAACTCTCTAGAAACTTTTTCATTGAAGTCATAAGTGTGTAGAACATGACTAAACTCTTTGTAATCAACTTCTTGAATTCTTTCCTTCTCAAATACTTGATACAAAATATGAGCTACAATACTTTTAAATATTATTTGTTGCATCTGATTTTGACTTGTAAAATTACCGCTGACCGTAAGAAAGTATTGAAATGAAACGTCAAATCTAATGTAAGGAACAATATTAAATTGTGCACACTTCATCAGTATGTCGAATGCCTGACTAATATATTGAAAGATCATAAAGAAAAAGGTCTGTGATTCTTCTAAATTGTTTGGCAGAAGCGATTGGTTTTCTTTCAAGTATCTATTTATCTTTTCACGGAAACTTAAAGTTCTATCCTTGTAGTCGGTAAAAATAAGCTGATTCTTTATATCTTCTGAAAGCCCATTTTCTATATCTAAAAACGACTTGAATTTTTTGGAAAAATCACCTTCCGTAGTAAGTTCTGTTCTAAACATACTCGATATAACTTGGAGACTGGCCTTTCTAATCAAATCTAAATCTGTGTTGTCATCAAATATAAATGATATGGGAAGTATTTGTATACTTTCAGCGTAGTTTTCAAGTACAGCAATGTTATCTTCCATTGCAAAAATGATTTGTTCCTTAATCCCTTCTAGAGATAATTCCACATTTCTCTGATATAATCCTGCATATCGACACAAGGTATCATCTACCAGATGCACCTTTCCAAGACATGAAAAAGGAAAATGCTCATAATCCTTAACATCTAAATACGATGCCGCCATTAGTACGTAGCATTCCTGATTAGCTGATATATTGTCTAAAATTAAAGTTACAAGCTTCCTTCTGGAATACCAAAATATATACACCTCGTCTACCACAAGTTGAAAATCAGGTGAATTCAAATTTTCTACTAATTTTTTTAATAATTTCAAATACTCATGCTGAAGTTCATTTAACTTTTCTTGAAGAGGTCTAGTTAGCATGTCTATCCACCTCATCTAAAAGTTCCTGAGGCACGGGGTAGACGCTATGCATCAATCGTATTGTTTTATTCATAACGTGAACACAATCGTGCCAAATACTTTTTAGATTTTGGCTGTTTTCATAGTCTGGTACGCAGTGATATTGATGTGACGGGGATTGGCACTTTAATAATGAACTCTCTCTAATCGCTCCCCACAGTCCATGTGCATATGAGGAGTCGTAATCATAAAACAATCCATACAATTCTCTTTCATCAACAGCAATTGCCTTTTCCCTTATTCCTTGTTTATCGAAATAGCTGGTATCCATATCAATATATTCTTCTAAAATATATTCATTAACTATAGCGTCTAAATATTTGTATTCTACATGGCTTTTGCTCAGATCTCTTTTTGACTCACGAGATTTAGTCAATATAAGCTTGTATAATCCGATCCCATAATATTGATAAGCTGTCCATATATCAGTTTGCTCAGGTTCTTTAAGTAACAGATACTTCATCATAATGTAATTTTCAATTGTTACCCGAATCGAGCTGCGCGCAACAATGGTATTATAGAGATTATAATTAACCACTTCTAGCATGCATTTATATGAGTACGTAAGAATTCCCAATAATACAAGTTGTTTATTATTTAGGGGATCATCGGCTTTTAGAAACTCAGACAAATATCTAATTATTTTTTGAACACTTTCCATGTATGTATCAGAATCATATTCCACTTCAGGAAACTTAATATAAAATAGCTCGCAATCACTCATCTTACTTATTACCTCCCAAAAATGATCAGTAAACTTCGTATTATTTATATCCAATATTTGCAAAGCCATTTCCAAGCTTCTAATTGAGGGTCTAATCATTCGCATTTCGTCATGTGAATGATCTAACAATGGAAATTTCGATAATAATTCAAAATCTTGTTTTCTTCCTTCGATTTTCTTCCCAGTAAATGCATACCAAACCAATAAGTACTTTATATCTGTTGCTGCGTGTGACTGTTGATGAAAACACTCTTTTAATACATCCGAGATCTGTGCGTTTCTTTCGCTTACTGATAACTTAGGGTTAAAAAAATACTTCGAAAATTCTGGATACTCACTGTACGGATATATGATTGTTAAAGGAGCAAGAACCTCCGAATCAATTGTTGATGAAACAAAATCATAAAATAAACATTGAGTATAGCTATCTAAATTTAAAATTGATGACCACTTGGGCATGGCTATATCCTTGTTTTCTGAAATAAGCCTGTGCAGTATTTGTAAGCACTTTTTGAATCCAGTATTTCTTCCGTAATATTTAATTATAAGTGCCAACCACAGATATTCAGGCAACCGATCTGTGCTCCAGGATGAATGCGTTGCTATATTGCCAAGCCCATCATTAAAAGGGGTAATAAATTTTCCCTTTTTAAGCTTGTGTTCAGAAAGTCTGCTATGAGAGTTATTCATGTATTTCTCCTTCCTCATACATACTTAGGTGGTTTGTTTTTTACGAGATAGACTCAAAAGTATAGGAAGCAGCAGCAAATCGACATGAAAGGCCACTTTCTAGAGAGCGGAAAGTGGACCTTCATAATTATGATTAGGTTGCTACTCCAAATAAATCCATTTTTTTATATGACGGGTCAATGAACCAATCACTTTCATACCGTGAGTACTCAAAAATCCCTTTCTCTATATCCTCTTTTTTTACGAAATAGATTTCTTTTTTTTGAAAGTAGAACTCATTCAGTTCATATTTACACCAATCTGATTTCAAAGAGTTATTGGATGTTACAAATATAAGCTCTTTTGATTGCTGTAACCTTTTTAGAATTACATTGAGAGTGGCCGTTCCTACAAGGTGTCGTTTTAAATAATCATTATCATTTATCCAGTCACAGTAGATGTTTTTCTTGTTTTTATTAAGATTTTGAACTAACATTTGTACTACAGTAAAATCAGCGCTACTATGAGAAATGAAAAAGTCATATGTTTTTATTTTTTGTTCCTTTGAATTCTCAATTCTGTACTCTAGTTCTTGCGGAAGTTCTTTTATATTACAACGTTCTTTCATATATATGGTTTTAAAGTATTCTCGTCTTTTCTTATTCTTACTCGGGATTCTCATATATTTCTGTTTTCTCAATACAGGTTGAAAGCCTAACGATTGTAAATGAAAGAAAGCCATTTCTCTTAGTTGGCGGTTGAATTCAGTATCGACTTTTTTGCTGAAAAATCTGATTACTTTAGGACAAAAATACTTTTCAAGCTCTTTCATAATGTACACTTTATCTTTTTGCAAGGTGTTTTTTCTGTCATAGAGTCCCATTAGAGAGTCAAGAAATTCTGGTTCAACTTGCTGTGTTTTTTGTTTTGCTTTTTCAATTTTGTCAACCACTTTTCTGATCTTAGGAGTTCTTACAGCTGAAAAAATCTTGATACTTTCAAGTTGTTTTGTTCCATCGAATTTTTGTTGATGTTCGATTTTATAATCATTTGAGATTAGTTTTTTGTATATGGATAATGATGTAATTAAACTATTTAATGAAGGGTAGCTGTACCTTGGCTTTTTTCCTTTTGAAGTCAAGCTTTTTTCTTTATCTGAATAGTAGCTATGCTTTTCATTAATTAAAAAAATCTCGTGAGGATAGTATTTATGCAATAATTCAACAATTGTTTCAGAGCTATATTCATATGGTAAAATTGTTATAATTGAGCGCGTGAATTTATTCAAATCATTTTTAGCTTTTAAAACGTCATTTTCACACATATGCTTGGTATACCCAGACAAACACATCAACCCCCACTAAATTACCGCCAGAGCAAGCCAACTGTTATTGGGAACACTCTTTGCAGATAGTTTTCTTTTTACGTACAAAATGGCCATAGCATCCCAAGTTCATTTAGTACAAGTACAAATATTCACCAAGATGACCACCAACTCTTTTGTGATTGAGTCAGTTTGGTAATATTAAAATCATTTATTCTTTTACTCTTTTCGTATGCATTTTCAATATATTTGTCGGGTTTGGAAATAAAGTCATCTTCGGTAACCAAAGATATATACGACCCCGTCATTGAGTCCACAGACTTGCAATTTTGACAGAAGTATACTGGATTCTTTAAATTCATTCGATTTTTATTGATAATGTTGTATAGTTTGCTGTCATCGATATTTCTTGAAGTACATCCGTCTGCATTCACAGTTGAGTTGAGTATCCATTCATACCCACCCAAATAATCTTTTTGAATCACCCCTACAATACCATTGCTTCTTGAAGTCGACTCTTCACGTTTAACCTCTTTAAGAGAATATTCAATTTCCCAGTCAATCCAGTTGCTTTGTTTTAAATTTGGGGATATAACAACTATAGTAACGGATGTGTCAAAAATCATATTTTTAAGATGAGATTTAATAGTTTCTGTTTTTCTATCAGTCAAATTTGGAGAAGTACTTGTCTCACCTTGGTAATAGCGAGCATCATCTTTGAGCGCGGTGATTATTCTATCCCTTGTTTGTCTTGCTTCGCTAAATTTATAAGAAATGAAGGTTTTGCGAGCCATATAATTTCCTCCTTGTTAGGACTATTTATTTCGATTTGAGAGTTTATTGACGATCTTAATTACAGTTCTAATTAATACGTCGTCTGATTTGGTTTCATCGCCTAGTGAACTATATAATTCTTTTAAATCGGGATTAGAAACATAACGGTCAAATTCTCTCATAACGATCTCCCAAATTTCTTTGGCCGTGAAGCCCGTGGCGCCGATTGGAATAGGTACTGTACCGCGACTTAAACTTATTTCGAACTCTTCAATCATACCGCTAGCCTGAGTAACTTCTCCTGTGGAAGTGTCAATTTTGTTGCCAAATATGAAGATAGAAATTCCAACGTTTTGAATCATGTTATTTCGATGTTTAGTCCATAGCTCCTTCAAAGGTATTTGACCAGTAGTATTTTGTGGAAATGGTCGTGCTATTAACCGCTCTTCTACTCGTTGACTTCTTGTTTTGTAAATTTCCTCTAATGCCCCGGAGATTATACAACTTCCTACCCCCAGGCCAAAGCCAGTAACAATGTTATTATCGTTTTTAATAATAGCCTTGCTAAGATTACTAGCGAATTCTAAACACCGAGTTTCACCCCAATTACCATAGCTAGAAGCGCTGCCGGAAATAAATATATTTTTTCTCTTATATTGTCGTTCTAATTCCTCAAGTATCGTCGTAATGTCTGGATAATCATTTACCAATAACACTTTTATGCTATATCTTTTTAGATCATTAACTTTTAATTTCTGTTTGATCTCGGCGTATTGAAATTCGGTTTCTTCGTCAAAATCTTTTCGCTGAACCCTTTTCATAAAACAGTAGTGGGTTCGTTTGTTTTGCTCTAAAAGAATTCTTATCCGGCTAAGTATATATTCTAAATTCGGATCGTCGAAACTGAATCCAATAAACAGCATGGTTTTTGAAACTAAATCTCCTTGAAGAGCAGTAGTGAATAATTGCCTTTTATTGTTGTAATTTTCATAATCGTCTTTAGTTAAGACAGCATCATGAGGTAATGATATATCTCCATGCATTTTGTAAATTTTTGCATCGCAATTAGATTTGGTGATTGCCAAGTTTTCGATAGTGATTTTGCAGTCAATTCTTTTGCCTTCACTCTTTAGAGCCTCTTCAATGAGGGTATCATAGTTTGTTGTCCAATATGTATTTATAGGTAACCTTGATAATATTTTATGATTTTCAGTGAACTCTGCATCTTTCGTAAATTCATCAACCAGCGCCTGATTAATTTTGCCTCGATTTCCTCCGCTTTCATTAACGTGATACTGAGCTACTGCTATAAGATCACTTTCTTTGTCAATATTCAAGCTGATTTCCTCTGCTATCTCTCGGAGCAATTCTTTCCAGTCAACGAATCCAGCAGGCTTTGATAAACCTGCTCCTGCAAATACAGCAGCACTAGCTTCTTCAATAGCGATTTTATAGTTCTTTAAGAATTCAACAATATCTTTGTTTTTCAAAGTATACCCCCCTAGCATTATTAATGCTAAATTTCTTGTTCGTAGTATGCTGAACAATATTGTTAGAGTGCTACAGAAATTTATTCGCATGGAAAATTATCACAATTATATTATGCTATCTTTTCTGTGTTTTGAAAAGGGTAAAAGTATTACGATCTTTGATTGACGTGCACCATTTTAATAAAACGCAATCGAGTTAGTTAAACTGGATGAACTTTATATTACAAGCTTCATCGGTAATGAACATTGAAGGGGATTAGGGGCAACACCCCTAACAAGCGAATTTGGACATCCAAATTCAGTGCTTGCTGCAACACAAGACAGCAGTTTCATCCTCTACAATAAAATAACCTGCCGAAAGAAAAATATTTATCGGCAGGTTATTTACGTTGACTTTTTGTTGCTACATTAATATACTTATTGTGGACACGAAAAGCGGGGTGAAGCAATGTCGTCCAAAAAGATGGGGCGTCCACCGTCTGATAATCCTAAAAGTGAATTGATTCGAGTACGTGCCGATCAGGAGATTTTGAGCAAGTTGGATGCTTGCACCGAAAAGCTCCAAACGACCCGTTCCGATGTTATTCGCAAAGGGATTGAAAAGGTGTATGACGAGCTCCAAAAATAAAGAAGGAAGCAGCGAGCATCCCGACAAGAACACCGCTACTTCCTATCCCGCAACCGCTTGGATAAGCAGACTGCATAAATATCCTACCATGTGCAGGAATCTCATTCAAGCGATGCGATGATAATAATGGGAGGATGAACATGAAAACCATATTAGAAGCACTGTATCGTGGACAAATTAACCCCGACGAGGTTATCGTTCCATCTCAGCTTGAATACCGTTCTATAAGCAGACAAGTGTCAGCACAGACGGTGCAATGGCGTGAACGATTAGGTGAGGAAGTATTTCGTGAACTTGAGGAATATTTTGATCTGTGTGACAGTGCAAGCAGTATGCATGTGGAAGCTGCCTTTCTCCATGGATTCAGACTTGGAGCGAACCTGCTTATTGAGGTCATGAGCAGTCGGGAGGAGTTGATTCCAGATGCAGCTTCGAGCGTGCCATTATGATGATAATACCGACATACTAACCGTTATTGATACGGAGGGGGTTATTTACCACTATTTCTGCTATGAAATTGAAAATGCAATAGAAATGCATCCAGCGGCGCGTTCCTATTTGATATGGATGAAGGAAAATGAACCCTATACATTTGCAGAGCTTGTCATTCAAGGCAATGTAAAGCAATTTGCTAAGGAGTACAGTAGAGAGCATCTAAAGCAGCATAACGACTTGGAGGAACAACTCACGCTTCATTTTCAAGATAAGATTTATGCGCAGGCTATTGCCAGAGAAATGATGATGTACAGAGATTGAGTGAAATGTTGATTATCTGTTAAATATGAGAAGCGAATGTAGCAGTAAGTCTCAGTCCATTTCACTTCAAATTAATTCAATAATTTGGAAGATGGGGTGCTACTTATTCGCTTCTTTTTTTCTCGGCTGAGAGATGTTGAAAGCAACACGTTACAACTGTCTCGTGTTGTAGCAAGCACTGAATTTGGTCTCCCACATTCGCTTGTCAGGGGTTCGCCCCTGATACCCTTATCTATTTCAAGGATCAAGGAAATAATCCTATTAACTATTAATATAGTAACTTAGCTCAAGGGAATTATGGTATAATTTACAAGACATTAACTGTGTTTTGGGGGAGTTGTGGATGTGACAAAGCCAAATGTTTTTATAGGATCTTCACGAGAAGCGATGGATTTAGCCAATGCAATTCATTCACAAATCAGTTATCATGCTCAGGTGACTCCGTGGTATAGTGGTGCTTTTCAAGGCAATGAGTATACGATGGAGTCTCTGGAAAAGCAATTGGACAATAATGACTTTGGGGTATTCGTTTTTGCGCCAGATGATGTCGCATTTCATCGAGGCAAGTATGTGTTCATCACCCGAGACAATACAATATTTGAAATGGGATTATTTTGGGGAAGATTGCGACGACAACGTGTGTTTGCCATTGTCCCTCAACAAGTAAAGGAACGAGATGATCTCATAAAAGAAGAGATGGTTAGTGATTTTCATATTTTGACTGATCTTCAAGGTTTGACGTTACTTAAATATGAGAAGCGTACGGATGGGAATTACGAGTCGGCAGTTTCAGTGGCTTGTCAATCTCTGATAAAGAGAATTCAGCTTGAAGGCTATTATTTAGACCCTCGCGTTGAATTGAAGAAGCTGGAAGAGGAAAATGAACGTAAACGACGCATTTTACATTTCTTTTGGACGTACAACAAAAATGCTACAATTTCTGATGAAAAAGAGCGTTATAATGCCCTAAGTGAGGCAATCAGAACGTCGATTATTCCACCAGCGGAATGTATTGTTACAGGTGCGGCACTTTGGAAAATACAAGGAAACGATGGAATTGGACAAGTTGGAGGCAATGTTGGAAGAGGACGATTTTTTGCTTTTAGTGAAAACCAAGAAAGAACAGAGTCGGGACAACAACCTATATATGTTTTAGATGCTTATTTGAATTCAAAATGGTCTTTTTATAATCGGATTGAAGTTGAACGGGTATATATTTTATGCTATCCTTTAGGTAAAGAGCATGTTCTATCCATTCATTTTTCAGGTAGATATACACTGGATGATGCTCAGTTGAGTGCTATTGTTACAAATAATAATGAGCTTTTACGAACGATTAATCTTCTAGTAGGAGGGGATTCTGTATGAAGCATAGCAGACGTAATCGTCGACATGGAGTCGCTCCGGGTTATAAAATGTCAAAGTTGCTATCTCAATCAATACTTATTGACACTAAAGGCAAAGATCATGTCGATCAAGCATCAAAAGTGTCATTGGCTACTAAAAACGGCGGAGTTGGCGTTATCTACGTTGGTCCCTCAGTTGAAGGCGTAGATAAAGAATACGTGAAAGTTCTTACAGGAAACGTTGATTCAAGAAAGCCATCGTTTGTTTAAATTAAAAATGAATAAACATTTACTAAGGGCTCCCACTGATTTGCTGGGAGCCCTTTATGCTTTGCAACTACATTACCTAGAACACGATAATATCGCAAGGAACAGTTTAAGCAATGGTGGTCATATTTGCTACATATCCAGTTTCAACCACTCTAAAAAAGCTTCAACTGTAATCTCTCCACGCAGACAAGCATCTCGATTGAGCTTTGCAAGCTCAGCCCACTGATAGAAAATTTCCTCTGTCGTTTTTCCATAGCGAATCCAGGCAAAGCGCCGTTTGTATTCTCGTGTGTAAGCTTTAAGCGCGGGTGAATCAGCTTTTTTACGCTCCCATTGGTTCAGTGCGCCAATCTCCTTGCAGGTTTTTGTAGGAATAGCGAATGGACGTTCACAATACTCCGCATTTTTGTTACGACTCAGTGCAAAGTAGCGACCACAATTTTTGCATATCCGAAAGGGCAGTTCAAGGCGAAGACATTCGCGCACCAAAAAATCAGGTATGTCGAACAGGCTCTGAACCTCCAGCACCTCTGTAAACGTTCCTTCTTCTACTAGGGCATAGCGAAGCTGTAACGACCGAAAGGGAAAACGGGAGGAATTGTTGCTGTTAGCTGTATAGAACCTGCTTAGCTTATCTTGAATGGACTCATCAGCTACATCCACATCCAGCACATCATGCCAAAGCAAACGAAGCTGCTGCTGTGTTTGTTCAAGTTTTTTAGGAAGCTGCATCAGTTCATCAGTGGAAAGTAACTTTCCCGTATCCTCATACGCTTGTTGCCGCGCTTGCTTCAGTCTTTCTGTCCATGCCAAACGTAAATGAGCAAAATAGGGATGGTAGCTGTTCAGCAAAGCCAGCCCTTCCATAATAGGTTTTTCCAGCCTCTTTGTTTTCTCCGTTGCTAGTTGGTGTAGAGCAGTTTGTAGGCGCTCTATAATGTCCTGAATCAGCTTAACATCAAGCTCCATCAACTCCAATACGGTTTGTGACAATGGATAAAAGGTATGTTGAATATGACCAGCAGTGCCATGAAGGAAATGCTCCTGACCATCGGCAATATAGATTTGATAGGTATAACTCATGTCGCACCTCTTTTTTTAGACAATTGAATATTATTTAAAACGATTATATATTTATGTTGACAGGAGGTCAAGTGAAGTGTAGCATGATGATTATATAGACTATAATAATATTATATATTTAATTGTCTATATAATATTTTAGAAAGGAGCAGCCAAGTAGTTCCTGTTCTTTGGATAACTGAATAGCGTAGCGAGGAGGGCGTGCATGATTGATGAGCAAAAGCGGCTGTCGCTGTTTCCATCGTCTGTTCCTACTGGAGCAACCCAAAGAGAAATAAGGTTTAGCAATCATTCCGTAGAAGACTTGCAGCATCGCAAAATACAGCTTGGGAAAACGACATACATCGTGCAAAGCTGCTACATCGGCAAGGACACGCTCAGCGATAAAATCAGGCGGCTTGTTCTGAGAAAATGGGAAGACGAACAACATTAGGGACACATGAGCTTACTTTTTGGGAATCCACAAGATTCCCTGCTTTTTCAGTGGAGCTGTCCTTAATTTTCAAGGAGCAACGTCTGTAGTTCCTCGCTACGCTATTTTGTGGAAATAACAGGAATTTAGATTGGAAATCTATTATACTAAGATCAGCCGATTTGTTGCTGGGAAAGGATGGAGGATGAAGAAACAGCAGCGAACAAGAACCGCCATTTATTGTCGGCTTAGTCGGGACGATGAGCAGAGTGGCGAAAGCATGAGCATTGAAAATCAAAAGATTTTGCTCCAACGCTATGCCAAAGAGCATCGCTTTGAAGTAGCAGATATTTATGTGGATGATGGTTGGAGTGGTACGAACTTTGACCGTCCTGACTTTCAGCGAATGAAGCGAGATATTGAGAGTGGCAGCATAGATATTGTGCTGGTGAAGGACTTGAGTCGCTTGGGGCGGAATCAGATTGAAACGAGTCTGTGTATTCAGGTGTTTTTTCCTGAGTATCAGGTGCGCTTCATTGCGGTTAGTGAAAACATTGACACCGCCAAAGGCGAAGACGATTTTATGGAGCTGCGCAATCTGTTCAATGAATGGTTTGTCCGCGACACAAGTCGAAAGGTTAAGAGTGGCTACCGCCAGCGGGCATTAAACGGAGACTATACAGGTGCTTTTGCTCCCTATGGTTATTGTAAGGACGAGCAGGATAAGCATAAGCTGGTTCCAGACGAAAATACCGCGGCAGTTGTGCAACGTATTTTTCGATTAGCAGTGGAGGGTCATAGTCCCTACAAAATTGGCAGATTGTTAAGAGCAGACCATATTTTAACGCCACGCGCTTACCTAGCCGAACAGCATCAGCGATACTTGAAGGTCGTCAATACCAAGCATCCGTATGATTGGGGCGCAACAACCGTCAAGGTCATTCTTCAGAACAAGGTGCATCTGGGACATATGGTAAGCCATAAGACGACGAAGCCTTCTTTTAAGCGGAAAGAAACGGTCAACGTGCCAGAAGAGGAATGGATTGAGGTTCCGAATACACATGAGCCGCTCATTGACGAAGAAACCTTTGCTTTAGCGCAGAAGGTCATTCGTGTAAAGAAGCGCCCAACGAAGGAAGGCGAGCACCAGATTTTTGCGGGACTGCTGAAATGCTCGACTTGTGGACAAGGGTTATCCTTTGCTCGTGGTGGTAGCAGTAAAACGGCTGGTGGTAAAGGAGGACGTGGCAGCTTTGCTTGCAACCAGTCCAGAACGCGTGGCAAAGCCTATTGTAGCTTTCATTACATTAGCTACGTGGATATTTACGAGATTGTTTTGGCAGATATTCAGCGTCATGCCTGGATTGCTAGGGAGCAGGAAAGCGACTTTGTAGAGATGGTGGCAACCATGAGCCAGAGCCAGCAGAAGAAGCAATGGGGAACAGCAATGAAAGAGCGGGATAAGCTGGCTAGACGGGAAAGTGAGCTGCAAACGATTCAACGGAAGCTTTATGAAGACAATGCTTTAGGAAAAATCACAGACGAGCAATATGTGGCGTTTTCACGAGATTTTACAGTAGAACAAGGGCAATTGAAGGAGAAGCTCAAGCTGCTGGAGGAACAGCTTCAACAAGCCGAGAGCAAGCGAGAAAATACGACTCGATTTTTGGAACTGGTACGAGAGCACACCGATATGAAGGAATTAACGAAACCAATATTGAATGAACTAATTGATAAGGTCATTGTGTATGATGCTGAGAGGATAAACGGCAAGCGTGTACAGCACATTGATATTTATTACCGATTCGTCGGTCTAATTTCGTAAAGGTTCAATGTTAAGCTATAAAATGAGGTGTAGTTATGAGATTACTTAGATCACCACAGAGTATTGCGATTTCACTTGTTTTATTGGGGCTAGCTGTTGCAATGATTAATAATTTTGTTGGTGCAATTATATTTTTTTGTGGACTTCTTTACTCTTTTTATGTAGTCGCTAGAAATTTTGTGGGAAACCCCCTTCTTATTTCTATTTGGTTATTTTTCGGCCCATTATTCATTGCAACATTTGTTTGGGTCTTTCTGTTCGAATACTTTTCAGACTTCCTGTTAAATGTTGGCGATGGTAAATTTATATTTCTTTCAATTCCAATTATTTCAGTTGGGTTTGTGTATAGTTTCCGAAGGCTAGAAGGCTTTTTTGATAGACTTAAAATATCCTTGAAAATCAATAATATTATTGTGGTTTGCCTTACATTTGGATTTATTTGGTATGCATACTCTACTGAAGATTTTTCACAGATAATCCCTTCTGCTAATGAATTAGAGGAGTATAATATTGGCCCGCGAGAGTTTATTGCTTTGATGCTTCAAGTTATCACCTTTCCATATATTATTTCTAACCTATTATCGGATTTGATAATAGAAGTAACAAGTTATAGAAATAGAATTAGAAACAGAGGCAATAATAGTGAAGAATAATATATTTGGGAAAGTTACATTAATGTGCTTTGCACTCAGTGAATATAAAAAGTAAGAGTAAAATTGAAATAAGGGACATATTCTCTGCCTAATTTCGTAAACAACAGAGGTCATTACCTCGTTAAAAATAGATTACCCCGTTGAAGTATATTGATCCCACAGGGCATTTTATCGCGACAATTACAGGAGCAATACTTGGTGGTTTAATAGGAGGTATAACGGCAGCCTTTCAAGGAACAGATGTACTTTCTGGTGTTGCAGGAGGTGGGCTGAATGGTGCTGTAGTTGGAGGGGCAATTGATATTACTGTGGCTACTGGAGGAACTGCAACCACATTATTAGTAGCTACATTTGCTGCAGGTGCTGTTGGAGCAGCGTCTGGTGACTATGTAAATCAGGTAGGAAATAATCTTGCAAAAGGAAAAAGTTTTAATGATTCAGTCAAGGATGTAAGTATTGAAAGTATACTAATAAGTGCTGGAATTGGAGCTGCATCCGGTGCGCTTGGTGGAGCAACTTCGGTTGCTTTGGAAGCATTCGAGAGCGGTACCAAAAAACTTATTCATGAAATAACACTCAATGTTTTAAAAACTGGGGATAACCAAGTTGTTAAAAATGTATTATCTTCGGTTCATAAGGTTGCAGTCAGGTCAGCAAATACTTCAGTCACTGTCGAATACACTACTAGTATTATATATAATTCCTCTCAAAACACAATTACCTATATGGTTAATAATCAACTTGTGCAAAGTGTGAAACTCGATTTTCCGGTAGTTGCTAATATAAGTGATCATCATAAAAGATATTTTCAGATTCGGGAGCCAATAAATAACAAAGAGTAGACTGTGCTATTCCTCAAATTATTGTCCATAATTTGCTTCAGAGGCGATTAATACAGTATGCTGCAAGTAAGGGCTACGGCGTGCTTAAACCCGTGAATGGGTCAAACGATAACCATTATAAGTGAAACACTGCTGCTTATCAGGGGTCTCTGCACGCTTGGAGCCTTCTCCCGTTAAATGTTATTGTGCAACTATTCATAGTTCTCGAAACATATGATTCTAACGACAACATTACAATTACTTAGTTGAGTTATTGTGGCTGGCTATTCCCTGTCCGAATTTACGGGGTTGTACTAAAAGCTACTAACTGTAAATAGAAAATGTGAGGGGATTCCTATTAAGAGATTTTTATTTGTGAATAATAAAACAATTATTTCTTTTGGGTTATATTTAGTTTTAATATCTTTAATTCCTATATTGATATTATTTTTAATTGAAATAAGCATGGTTATAAAAATGATGATATCATTTTTGTGGTTATTTTTGTTGTCATTATATTATTATTTTACTATTTTAGATAAAAAAATATTTATAGGAAGTGAGGGTGTAGCATTTTGTTCACATAAAGTGAAAAAAATGCTGAGGTGGACAAATATTAAAGAAATCGGTGTTGTGGAGTATGCTCCTTTTCCAGTAGCCCATTCCGCTCGATTTATTTGTTTTTCGATAGACATAGGCAGTACTGGTAGAAGGATCTTGAAGTTCGAAGAAAAATATATTTATGTCAAATATCAAGAGGCTATAATTACAGAAATATTGAGGTATTGGGATAATGAAATAATAGGCCTAAATGATTCAGATAATTAAACTCACTTCTTGCGAATAAAGCAAAACTAGGTTCCGAAATGAAGATCACAGAAAGTCGGAGCACCATCCTTCAGTAGTTTTAGCAATGGCTTCACTCAAATAACCCAAGATAAGTTCTCAATTAAATTAATCCTATTAGGCTTGATACTAAAGGGGGGGCAGCGCCAATATACTATATGTCAGAAGAGAAGGCTTCATTCCACATGGGAGTGTAGGGAATGACGAACCCCTAACGTAGAAAAATCAAGACACCTTCAAGAATATGCTTCATGTCGTAAGATATGCAGGACAACTTGGGGTGTTTTGCATTGACAACCAGAGTGTCGGTAGAAAGAAAGTTGGAGCAGCTTGTGCAGAAGTATTGAAATTAGTGAGGATACGTATGAGGGGGAACTTGGGAATCCGTTAAGCCAAAACCTATACACTTACGTGCATAATAATCCGTTAATCTATATCGATCCAACAGGTAACTGGTGCGAGTCTGCTGATGGTTTATTGGTCACACTCTGGGGCGTGTAATAACTCTACATCAACATATAGCGATGACATGCTTCATGATGGCGATCTAATTAAAAATGGCAAGAATTTTGTCGGCCCATTACAGACCTATAGTTACCCTTTAGAATACAGATATGCACTTTGGAAAGCTGGGGATGTGGCGGCATTTGAGGGTGCGAGTAATTCAACTCGTCAACAACTGGCATATATGGCTAAAAGTGATTGGACATGGACGGATGCAGTGAAATGGTTCTCTGCTGGTGTTCTAACTGGAGCAGTATTATCATCTCCTGCATCAGGCATACTCGCAATGGAGGTCGCTACCACAGGCACGTTTACCTACAATGCAACGACATTGGCAGGTGGAACTGCTGCAATG
This sequence comes from Paenibacillus sp. J5, assembly GCF_054955055.1. Classification (NCBI taxonomy): domain Bacteria; kingdom Bacillati; phylum Bacillota; class Bacilli; order Caryophanales; family Paenibacillaceae; genus Paenibacillus; species Paenibacillus sp. J5. Next base: position 26,489 of record NZ_JBUEDD010000012.1, read on the forward strand.
TTGAAGATATTATCAGGTAGTAAAGCTCTTAGTAAAGTTCCAGCAATGAACAATCTTGCTCTCAAAGCACTTGAGGTCAATAGACCAATTACTGGAATAATAAGAAATGATGGTACTATAGAAGCACACGTTCAAAATGTTGGATATACAATTTCTCATCGTTCTCTGGGTTTGACTAAAGCAGATACTGGTTTCAATATGTCATTTTATAATGGATAATGGAGTGTTACTGGGTCTGGTTATGCTTCGAGTCAAGGTTGGAATATGCCAAGTGCAGCACAACAGGAGATGATCAAAACATTGTTTGGGGTGAAGTGAACTGTCACTAGTAGATAAAATCAGGCGTAAGTATGCTGTCTATTGCCCAGAATGTCAAGAGGAACTTAATTGGTATGCATCTGGCTCAGGTGAGACAACAATTTTTAAATGCGTAACATGCAACGATTACTACTCTCGATCCGATTCATCTTCAGATTTATTAAGAACAGATGTCGGACAGAAAATTCATGAACAGCTAAAACATATTGAGTTTCAAGAGTATTACAATGGAGGTCGCTCAAGCGAAGTATTCGGCTCTAAGTGGATGAAGCTTCTAAATCGACTTGCAAAGAAATAATAACTTGTGACCACATGCGAGTGTAAGAACTCCATGTGGTTTCTTTTTATATCCGTCGGATAATGCTGATAGTAGCATATGCGCGGCGACGCTATTAAGAGGAGCGGAACTCATTTGTGCTTAACTACATCTTTAGCGCCTCTCTTTCTTAATCGTTTCGTACACCTCGGTATTCAAGAGCACAGTTGTTCCACAATAGGTGCGTTGTAGGATAGGAACGCCTTCCTTATCGCTCCAGCGAAGCAATCGTGCCACTGGCGCTACTTCCGCCAGTGCTGACACGAGAGATACTTTTCAAACGAGCATTTTGCATAATTCATATTTTGATTCAGAGTCATAGGCAGGCGCGCCAGGCGGACTTACGACCGTATGCGAAACAATTGAGAAATTCTTCACCCCGAGGAGCGAACGGACACTGCCATCAAGGTATTCTTCGCGCCTTGCTTGCGGCTCCCCTAGAGAACATCAATACGTGATTACTGCAAAATGCTCATATCCTTTATGCAGTCAAGCACTGATTTGTGTGTAGAGCCTGGATCTTAACATGAAAAATCCCCTCCGGTTAACAGCGTAAAGCTCATAATAACATGAACTCTTTTTCACTGCCTGCCATGAGGGGATATTAGGTTAGAAATTCCGAATTGAGGCAACGATTCAATCCAAGCTTATTGAATCCACACTACAAAATCCATCTCATTGTTAACTGCACGCCAGGAGGAACCTGAGCCGACCTTTTTGGTAGAAAAAATACCCTTGTCAAAAATTTCGAATCCCGTAATTTCAATTCTTGGATATGCGTCTATCACAAGATATTTATTATATGGTACTGCTCTTGTTTCAGACCCAGTGATAGTTACAGATTTCGAAGAACCAATTGTATATCCCACTCCTGCACTTACAACCTCTGCACTTACTTCATAGTTAGCACTAAATTCAGCATAAACCGAATCTGTAGTATTGATTTCTACTCTTAAATTTTGACATCCGGAAGTAATAGAGCACATAATTCTGCCTCTAGCAATGCGATCTGGTGAAGTGCCCGTACTTGTACCTGTTTTCTGTACATATAGTCCTAAAAAAGGTGCTGCTGTAATATTCCTTTCTTTCAATTCTTGTACCTCTTGCCCGCTACTTTTGCCTTTTACACGCTTAATACGAACAAGTTGAGCATCTGGACTTGGCTTTTTAATCCCCATCTGTTCAATGAATGCATCAGGATCATAAGGATAAATTTCAATAGATCCATCTTTAAGTTCGACCACTTTGGCGACATCTGTTAGGGCTGGTTCAATCGTCGTCTTATTAGAAGACGGTGGTTCAGTAAATGCAGAACTTGATAAGGATAGAGAGAAGGTCATGGCTAGTACAAGCATCATCATTGAAAACTTTCGTTTCATATTCTACCTCCAAATTATAGTATAAGACCTTATGGCTTCTTCGGATTGTACCACCCAAAACATAAAAAGTAAACTATTTCCATTGATAAATTTACCTTATATGGTTACTGGTGGAGGCGGTATATCCCTTGTCCCGCTTACATATATATGTACGAGAAGCGCCTGTCCGGTTCGGGCTTGCCGGAGCAGCAGGCTACGACCCTACAGAGTCAAAGATATGGAAAGCGAGGAATGAACGTGACAGGCATCCGCTGCAATCGTCTACTGGTGTTACCGCTCCTATTCGGGCTGTTACTTGCCCTCTATCCTGCAGCGCCTAAGATGCAGGCGGCCGGAGCGCCTGCTGAACCGGTTACGCATGCCAAGGCAGCCGCGCTGATTGATGTCGAGTCTGGGAGAATACTCTATTCTCACAATGGCGATGACAAGATGCTGATCGCCAGCCTTACCAAAATAATGACGGCTATTGTCGCGATCGAACAGGGTGAGCTGTCGGACATGGTTAAGGTAAGCAAGAGGGCATTCGGTAAGGAGGGCTCCTCAATCTATCTCAAGCTGGGCGAGGAGATGAGTCTGCATAATATGCTATACGGCCTAATGCTGCGCTCTGGCAATGATGCGGCTACGGCAATCGCCGAGCATGTGGGTGGATCGGAGGAAGGCTTTGTTGTTCTGATGAATGAGAAAGCGCAATGGCTGGGTCTGGGGAATACACATTTTACGAATCCGCATGGGTTAGATCATCTGGAGCACTACTCCACGGCGAATGACCTGGCGAAGCTGACCGCCTATGCGCTGCGCAACCCGAAGTTTCGCGAGATCGTTAAGACACGCATGAAGCAGGTCAGTGACCGTGATTATTCGTGGCGCAACAAAAACAAGATGCTCTTCTTATATGAAGGCGCAGACGGAGTGAAGACGGGCTACACGAAGCAAGCATTCCGCACGCTCGTATCGTCAGCGACGCGAGGGGGACAGCAGCTTGCCGCTGTCACGCTCAATGATGGCAATGACTGGGCCGATCATGCCGCGATGCTGGATTGGGGCTTCGAGCATTATCCGTTGCGCAAGCTGGTAGGCAGCGGGCAACGCATACAAGGCTATCCGTTCGAGGTCGTCCGTACCTTCCGCTACCCGCTGACAGATGAGGAGTATAGCGCCATCCGAACGAAGCTGATCGTTCAGGCAGAGGGCAGTACCGAATATGAGCTTGGTGCTCGCGGGGGGCTGGAGCTTTTTTTGGGCGAGGACAAGATTGCCACGGTCGCAGTTCGTGATGCAGCGCTGCAGCACGCCCAGGAGGATGCGACGCCGAGCCTGGCACACACGTCGGGGCGGACACGCACATGGAGGCAATCGGTACAGCTAGTCATTCGTAGCCTATTCGGGTAGAGGAGGGGAGCGCATGGTCAATTGGATTTGGCTGCTGCTGATCGTGGTCAGCTTTGGATTTGCTGCAGCAACGGGCAACGTTGAAGCGGTCACGGAGGCAGCATTCGACGGGGCGAAGACCGGAGTGACGGTCAGCTTCGGCCTGATCAGCATTCTCGTGTTCTGGCTTGGGATGATGCGTATTGGCGAGGATGCGGGCCTGCTGGAGAAGCTGGCTCGCATGCTGGGGCCGCTGGTTCGCTATCTATTTCCAGATGTGCCGCGCAATCATCCGGCGATCGGGTACATCATGACGAATATGAGCGCGAATATACTCGGCCTGGGAAATGCCGCCACCCCGATGGGAATCAAGGCCATGCAGGAGCTGCAGAAGCTGAACCCGGACAAGGAGACAGCGACGCCGGCCATGTGCACACTGCTAGCGCTCAACACCTCCAGTATTACGCTGGTGCCGACCACACTGATTGCGATTCGTATGAATTTTGACTCTGCCCATCCGGCAGAGATTGTCGGCACGACCTTAGTCGCGACTGCGATCGCGACCGCTGCCGCCATCGCGGCGGATCGCTGGTATCGCAAGCGGACACCGCCCCCCTCGATCGGTTCAGCGGATATCCGCGGCAGCTCTCCGAAGCACGGAGCAGCCGAGCAGCAAGCCAGGCCAGTTGCGGAAGGGGTGAAGTCCGGTGTATGAGATCGTGTCGGTATTGTCCATATGGGCCATACCGATGATGATTGTGTTCATTCCGCTCTACGCTGCCTTTCGCAGGGTGCCTGTCTATGAGTCATTTGTGGAGGGAGCCAAAGGCGGGTTCGATACCGCCATTCAGATTATTCCTCATCTCGTCGGCATGATGGTTGCGATCAGCATGTTCCGGGCATCTGGGGCGATGGAGCTGATGACACAGGCGCTGCGGCCGTTGTTCGATATGATCGGCATTCCTAGCGAGGTATTGCCGCTTGGTGTGCTGCGGCCGTTGACGGGCGCCGGATCGCTTGCCTATACGACCGAGCTCATCAAGGTGCACGGGCCAGATTCAATGATCGGCCGTATCGCATCGACGATACAGGGGAGCACCGATACGACGTTGTACGTGCTGACCGTGTATTTTGGGGCAATCGGCATTCGCCGTTCCCGCTACGCGCTCAAGGTGGGCTTATTTTCGGACTTGGTGGGCTTCATAGCTGCGGTCTTCATTTGTCTGCTTGTATTTGCATAGAAGCATAGAAGCATAGAAGCGAAATATACGATTATATAGGTCATACATAGCGCCTCCCGATTAGGGGGCGCTATGCTGTTGTTTTCCGCGGCGCAGTGGCGCTGAGGGCATCCTCGTCGAAAAAAATCACATCGTGCGGGGTACTTTGTGATTGCCCGCTTGTGCTTTTAAGAACGAATAGGTATGATGGAGAATGAGGTGAAACAATTGGAACGTTTACAAAAAATTTTGGCACAAGCCGGTGTCGCATCGCGGCGCAAATGTGAGGAATTAATTTTATCGGGGGCAGTGCAGGTTAACGGAGAGACCGTTACAGAGCTGGGGACCAAGGCTGATCCGGCAGAGGATGTCATCAGCGTCAACGGCAAAATTGTACGGGGGGAGAACAAGCTGTACCTGATGTTCAACAAGCCCAAGGGCGTCATTACGAGCGCGAAGGACCCTGAGGGACGCAAGATAGTTGCTGATTTTCTTAAAGGAATCAAGGAGCGAGTCTATCCGGTCGGACGGCTGGATTATGATACAGAGGGGCTGCTGCTGCTGACCAATGATGGACAGTTTGCCAATATGCTGACCCACCCCAAGCATCATGTTCCCAAGACGTATCTGGCTACCGTCAAGGGGGTGCCGCATGGTCAGGAGCTGGACAAGCTTGCCAAGGGGATTCAGCTTGAGGATGGCATGACCGCACCCGCAGAGGTCGAGTACCAGGATGTGGACCCGGACAATAAGTTTGCGACCATTACGATTACGATTCATGAGGGGCGCAACCGCCAAGTAAGACGCATGTTCGAGGCGATCGGTCATCCGGTCATCCGGCTGAAGCGGATTCGCTTTGGTGAACTAGGTCTGCACAATCTGCAGCGTGGCAAGTTCCGCCAACTGACGCCCAAGGAAGTGAAGGATCTGCTGGATATCGCCTCCAAGTCACATAATATTCATAAAAAATGACCGCTCAAGTCACCTTATATCCGATATAATGTAACTTGTGAATTGTTTGCGACACAGGTGGGGGAATAGGTATGGGGACTGCCCGTAAAAAAGTGCAAGTTGTCATTCTGATTTTGGTTCTGCTGATTGGCGGGTTTGCCATTGGGCAAACCTTATTTAAGGAGAAATCGAAAGTGCCGGGAGTAGGAGATCAACCACCCGGTTTTTCATTGTTTGATCTGAAGGGCGAAGTACATAGCCTGGCGGATTACAAGGGCAAGCCGCTCGTTATTACGTTCTGGGGAACGTTCTGTCCACCATGCATTCGCGAGCTGCCTGAGTTTCAGAGGCAGTACGACAAGTGGAAGAGCGAAGGGCTGGAAGTGCTGGCGATTAATTTAAGTGAAGCGGACCTTCCTGTGCAAAATTATGTTCAGCGGCTGAACCTTAATTTTACGGTGCTGCGGGATGTGAATCGCAAGGTGGAGCGTATGTACGGCTTAAGGTCGTATCCTACTACCTTTTTCGTCAAGCCGGACGGTAACATAGCGGAGATCGTCGTGGCTGAGATGAGCGAGGAACAGATCCAGAAACGTGTGGAGAAGCTTTTTGAGCCCTAATAAGGAAGGAAAGGAGGTTTCCCACATTGTTTCAGAATACAAAATGCGAGTGCGGCCATCAAAATCATGTGGGGACTGTGCTATGTGAATCCTGCGGCAAGCCGCTTGGAGAAGAACTGCTATCAGACGAGCCGCTCGAGATGCGTTATGATGGTGTAGCAAGGCGGTCACAGAAGGCGAATCCGAATCTTATCGATAAGATATGGAGCTTCTTCTCGTCGGTCAAGATTGCTGTCTATCTGATTATAATAACGCTGTTGGCATCCGTGCTGGGCACCATCTTCACCCAGGAGAATATGTTGACCGAGGACCCGGCTACCTATTATGAGATGAACCATGGAACCATCGGCAAAATCTATTATATGCTAGGCCTGTCCCACACGTATAATTCCTGGTGGTATATTACGCTGCTCGTCATGATCGGCACCTCGCTCGTTATCTGCTCGCTCGACCGGGTGTTGCCGCTGTATCGTGCGCTGTCCAAGCAGCAGATTCGCAAGCATCTTCGTTTTATTACTCGCCAAAAAGTTGTCTATACCGGCCCTATTGAAGGCAGCGAGGAGCAGTTTGTCGAGCGGATCGCCGAGCAGTTGAAGAAGAAGCGATACAAGGTGCATACCGAGGGTACGGCGCTGCTGGCCGAGAAGAATCGGTTTAGCCGCTGGGGGCCTTACATTAACCATATCGGGCTGATCCTGTTTCTGCTGGCGGTACTGGCCAGAAGTATCCCAGGGCTGCACATGGATATGTATGTTGCTGTTCCTGAAGGCCAGACCAACGAGATCGAGGGAACCGAATATTATATTAAGAATGAGAAGTTCACGGTGAACTATTATACAGATGACGAGCTTCCCGACAGCTTGAAGGGCACTGCAAGACCCAAGCTGTATGAGACGAAGGCCGTCCTGTACCGCTGCGTGGAGGACTGTAACGAGCTGACCAAGGAGCCGGTGCTGGAGGAGGTCGCGCGTCACGATATTGTGTTAAATGATCCGCTCAGCTATGAAGGGCTGAAGGCGTACCAGTCAGGCTTTGACGCCACGCCGCGCCTGGAGTTGGTCAAGCCGGTGCTGATCAACAAGCAGACTGGGGAGGAGTTCGGTCCATTTGAGCTCGATATTCGCAACCCTCAAACAACCTTTCAGGTGGGACCCTATACGCTGAATTTGCGGTCACAATATATGGAGTTCGCTTATGGCAGCAACGGCGAGCCAACTACTCTCTCCAGAGAGCCGAACGCTCCAGCCTATCTGTTTATTATCACGGGGCCTGGATTGAAGGAAGAGGGGGAGGCTTATCTATACTTCCCGAACCAGATTGATAAGCTTCAATTCAATCAGGATGCCCTGAACCGTTCGATTGCTGATCGATTTGAGATTAAGGTGAATGGAATGGAGAATGTGAAGCTATCTGGCGCCATCACCTATCTGAACATTCGCAAGGATTCAGCGGTCCCGTATATATGGATCGGGGCGGCAATCTCCATGATTGGCCTTATTATGGGCTTTTACTGGCACCATCGCAGAATATGGCTGCGCTTTGACCAGGGGACGTTATCGCTGGGAGCGCACACCAACAAAAACTTTTATGGCATGCGCAGCGAAGTCGCCTGGGTGCTTGGCAAAGCGGGCATCGAGGTGGAGCCCAAATCGCTCGATAACGGGGGGAACAAAACGTGAATTTTTGGCTGGAACTTAGCAGTGATTCCTTTATCGCTGCCTTCTTCTTATATTGCTTCGGCTTCATCTTCTATATGATCGCCATTGGCGGGAAGAAGTGGAGCAACCGCGATCCCAAGGCCCACGTCAAGCGCTGGGGCAAGATCGCTTACATCGTGTCGCTGCTCGGTCTGGCGGCGCATCTATTGTTTTTCTTTGCCAGGTGGTATGGAAGCGGGCAGATTCCGACGAGCAACATGTATGAATTCATGACCTTCCTTGGGATGGCGATCATGATTGCATTTGTCATCATCAATGCGATCTATCGCACGCCGCTGCTGGGCATGTTCGCTCTGCCGCTTACGGTTATTATCGTAGCGTATGCGTCGGTATTCCCGCAGGAGGTGCAGCCGCTCATCCCGTCATTGAATTCGATCTGGCTGAAGGTGCACGTCACAACGGCCGCGCTCGGGGAGGCCTTCTTCGCTGTCGGGTTCGCTGCGGGGCTTATGTATCTGCTGCGTGTGGTGGACTTCAAGCAACAGACGAAGGAAGCCAAGCGTGCGCAGCGCTGGGTAGAGTTTACGCTGTATGTGCTCGTTGTCATCGTCGGCTTCATCGTTATTGTCTTCGCGTTCCGGGGCGCCGATTACCATGCAGAGTTTATGCAGGAGCAGGTGAAGATAGACAGCCGCGGTCAAGAATCGACGACAACGGAAACGGTCGAGTACACACTGCCGCCGATATTTAAGCCGTATAACAGTGTTACCACGAGCATGGACAGCTTCCTAGGCTTGCAAGAGCCACTGCTTGAGACGCCATCGTGGATGAATGGGGTTAACGCTGGACGCAAATTCAATACGGTGATTTGGTCGATTATCGCCGGCTCTATATTGTATGGTCTGCTGCGGCTGCTGCTCCGCAAGCGTCTGGGTGCTGTTATTCACCCGTATATGGAAGGAATTGACCCTGAGGATCTGGATGAGATCAGCTATCGGGCGATTGCGATCGGCTTTCCGGTATTTACGCTCGGGGCGTTGATCTTCGCGATGATCTGGGCCAATATTGCCTGGTCGAGATTTTGGGGATGGGATCCCAAAGAGGTGTGGGCACTAATCACATGGCTGTACTACAGCGCATACCTCCACCTGCGTCTATCGCGCGGCTGGCAGGGACAACGCTCCGCATGGCTAGCTGTGATCGGCTTTGTCATTGTCATGTTTACGTTAATTGGGGTCAATCTGGTCATTGCCGGCTTGCATTCCTATGCCGGAGTATAATACCATTTCATTAGAAAGGAGCGGGGAGCTATGTCTGAGCCCATTCAACGTATTTTAGTGGTAGATGATGAGGAACGAATTCGCCGATTGTTGAAGATGTATCTGGAGAAGGAAGGGTATCAGATTGAAGAGGCAGAGGATGGAGAGACTGCGCTTCGTATGGCAACGGCTTTCGATTTTGACCTGATCTTGCTGGATGTGATGCTGCCAGGTATTGATGGTATTGAAGTGTGTTCCCGGTTGCGGCAAGTGAAGGCAACACCTGTTATTATGCTTACCGCCAAGGGGGAGGAGATGAATCGTGTACAAGGCTTTGAGGTAGGCGCGGATGACTATGTCGTCAAGCCCTTCAGCCCACGCGAGGTCATCTACAGGGTCAAGGCCATCCTGCGTCGCTCCTCCGCCACGGCGTATCTGACGAAGGAAGCTAACTCAAGCAACAATATTGTATTCCCGCATCTCGTAATTGAACATGATGCTCACCGTGTGACTGCGGGAGGGCAGGAGGTCAGCCTGACGCCGAAGGAGTATGAGCTCCTGCACTATCTAGCCATCTCGCCGGACAAGGTATTCTCGCGGGAGGAGCTGCTGAAGGACGTATGGAATTATGAGTTCTTTGGCGACTTGCGCACGGTGGATACCCATGTGAAGCGGTTGAGAGAGAAGCTGAACAAGGTATCGCCCGAAGCAGCAGGCATGATCACAACGGTATGGGGCGTAGGCTATAAGCTAGAGGTTCCGAAGTAACGATGCTGCGAAGAAGCGTTGTCGGCAAGCTATGGCTGACGATTATGTTGCTTGTCGCGCTCATATTAATTACACTTGGAACGCTGCTTCTGCTGTATGTGGATCTGACCTTTACTAGCGCAACTAACGAGATTATGATGCTGTTCATTATTACCGGCGTCATCGGGTTTTTGCTGACTACGTTTTTTGCCTTCTTTCTCATCACTAAGATCACGCAGCCACTAGTCCAACTAAAAAAGGCCGCGGATCAAATCTCTAAAGGAGAGTACCGGACAAGAGTTCCCATCCGGTCCTCGGATGAGATTGGCGAACTGGGAAATACCTTCAACCATATGGCCTCGGAGCTCGATACGATTATCAAGGATCTATACCACGAGAAGGATCATCTCTCAAGTGTGCTGCGCAGTATGGCGGATGCAGTTATTACATTCGACGCAGCCGGTAGGATTATTCTGACCAACCCCGAGGGGCAGCATGCGATGGAGCAATGGAGCAAGCTGAGCTGGTCTGAGGGGGATCAGCATCCCAAGCAATACGGTGAGGTGCCAGAACCATTATATGAACTGTACCGCACGGTTCTGCGCGAGGGGCGCGATCTGAGCAGCAAGGTTAATGTGCACGACAGCGTCTGGTCTGTCGTGATGGCGCCGCTTACCTCTAATGAGAGTGTCAGAGGGGCGGTCGTCGTCATGCGCAATGTAACAGAGGAATACAAGCTGGAGAAGCTGCGGCGCGACTTCGTGGCAAATGTATCTCATGAGATTCGCACACCGCTCTCGATGCTTCAAGGCTACAGCGAGGCGCTAATGGATGATATTGCCGCTTCCCCGGAGGAGCGCCAGGAGTTGGTACAGGTCATCTACGATGAATCGTTAAGGATGAGTCGGCTAGTGAAGGATCTGCTGGATCTGGCTCGCATGGAGGCCGGTCACATTGAGATGAACTTTCATGAGGTGGAGCTTGGTGTTCTCATTCGCAGGGTGACCCGCAAGTTTCAGGTGTTTTCCAAAGAGCGGGGCATTACATTGCGTTACGAGCTACCGGATGAACCCATGATGCTGCAGGCAGCCGATGAGGATCGTCTGGAGCAGGTGCTGACGAACCTGCTAGATAATGCACTTCGGCATACGCCTGAGGATGCTCGCATCTGGGTGACGGCTGAGCCGATAGCTAAGGATGACAAAGCTCATGTGAGGCTGGTTGTGAAGGATCAGGGGAGAGGCATACCTAGGGAAGACTTGCCCTACATCTTCGAGCGCTTCTATAAAGCCGACAAGGCACGTACTCGCGCCCCTTCAGGTGGAACGGGCCTGGGTCTGGCCATCGTCAAGAACATTGTCGATTCGCATGGCGGCTCCATTCATGTGGAGAGTCAGATCAATGTAGGCACGACCTTTACCATTCTGCTGCCGGTAATGCCGGCGGGGAGCAAGACATTGCCATAGCGACGATCCTGTTCGGGCTCACGAACAGCATAGCGGCGCGGGATTCCTCCCGCGCCGCTTATTTTATGCCTCCTATAGCTCTGTTCCGCTTCGGGTACTAGCTCTACAGAAAAACCGCCAGCTCTGCTATGCAGAACTGGCGGGGTATCCTTCATCAGGGAGATTAGTAGAGCGTAATCTCCTTGGCGTTATTCACATCTGGCAGACTGGCAATCTCCTGCAAGACTTCTCTTGGTGCAGCCTTGTCGACGCTCAATACCATAACTGCCTCGCCGCCGACAATTTTACGTCCTACTTGCATCGTGGCGATGTTAACATCATTGCTGCCTAGCAAGGTACCGATGCGACCGATGATGCCTGGTTTGTCGCTGTGCGACACGAGAATCAGGTTACCCTCTGGGGCAACGTCAACCGGGAATTTATCAACTTTGACAATCCGCGCACCATAACCGTTAAGCAGTGTGCCTGCAACGACACTCTCCGCTTGCTTCACGCGCAGCGAAACGGTCAGCAGGTTCGTAAAGCCTTTGGTGGTGTGTGATTTCTGTACGACGATGTTCACGCCGCGCGCCTTGGCCAGATGCATCGAGTTGACCAGATTGACCTGCTCGGAGCCCAGGTGGTGCGAGAGCACGCCCTTCACCACATAGCGGGTCAGCGGCTGTGTGTCCACTTCAGCCAGATCACCGGAGTAGCTGACGGTAATCTCTTCCACTGCGCCTTCAGCCAGTTGAGCGGCGAAGCTTCCAAGCTTCTCGCCGAGGGAGAAGTAAGGCTGCAGCTTATTGAGTACCTCAGCAGGAACAGGAGGCATATTCACCGCATTGCTGAACGGCTCGTTGCGCAGAATATGCAGCACTTGCTCCGAAACATCAATTGCAACATTCTCTTGTGCTTCCACTGTCGATGCGCCGAGGTGAGGCGTAACGATAATTTTAGGATGTGTCAGGAACGGATGGTCTGCAGCAGGCGGTTCGGATTCGAACACGTCAAATGCTGCGCCAGCAACGATATTTTGATCAATGGCTTCAACCAGCGCCAATTCGTCGATGATGCCGCCACGGGCACAGTTAACGATACGCATGCCAGGCTTCATGATCTCGAATTGAGCCTTGCCGATCATGTGACGGGTTTCCGGGGTCAGCGGTGTATGAACGGTCATGAAGTCTGCATGGCGGACAATATCCTCAACGCTAGACAGCTTCACGCCCATCTTCTCCGCGCGTTCCTCGGTAAGGAACGGATCATAACCCATAATCTCCATACCGAACGCTTTGGCACGCTTGGCAACTTCGCTGCCGATCCGGCCCATGCCCAGAACACCGAGCACCTTGTTGCGCAGCTCTACGCCAAGGAACGACTTGCGATCCCATACGCCGCTTACCGTTTTGGCATAAGCTTGCGGGATATGGCGGGCAACAGCCATCATCATCGCAAAGGTATGCTCGCATGTCGTAATCGTATTGCCGTCCGGTGCATTAATAACGACGATCCCGCGCTGGGTTGCTGCAGGCAGATCGATATTATCCACGCCTACACCGGCGCGGCCAATAACCTTCAGGTTTGTTCCTGCTTCCATAATGCGTGGTGTTACGCGTGTCTGGCTGCGTACAAGCAGCGCGTCGTATTCGCCAATGATTGCTACCAGCTCATCCTCGCTTAATCCTGGCTTCTTGTCCACTACAACATCTTGCGCTTCAACCAACTGTTGAATGCCAAGATCGCTGATCGGATCTGAAACTAGCACTTTATACATCTCGGGTATTCCTCCTAGAGTTTAATTGTGGTGCATTAAGAGAAAAACCCTCGTCTGCAGCTTGAATTTGAGCAGAGAGACGAGAGTTTCATTCGCATCCTGAAAATTGTCGAATGATTCGTATGCCTGCATTGCCTGTCCGACAAATTCCATTGTCTTTCAACAAATGCAGCGCTGTTGACCTCTATTATTTTATAGCATTTAAGCCGACAAAAGCAATCCTCTAACTTGATCAATTGTGAATTTTTTTGATATGATTCAAGCTAACGCAGCAGAACGCCCTCGGTCAAGTATGCCCCGTCGAACGATTGGCATAGGTCTTGACCGAGTGCTTCATGGCTGGAAATTATTCTGTTCCGCTACTTGGCTTCGCTATAGAAGAAAGGAAGCTGCGGCAAAAGCTCCTTGTCGTATCGGCTCAGCTTGCCCTCGGAGAAGTCCCCGTCTCGCACAGCCTTGGTGCTCAGGAGCAGATCAACGACAGCAGACACCGTCTTGATGCGCATCTTTGCCGGCTGTCCAGAGGCGATGAACTCATCGACGCGTGAGCTTAGGTCATGCGGATAGAAGGATTCCATGGTGCCGCGAGAATGCAACTGGTCGGCCATGACTTTATTTTTGACCAGAAAGGGCAGCTTGTTCCACTCTGAAATATCGAGTACGGATGGTGTTTCATATTCACCCGGAATTTTGCTGTCGGTGGTTGCGCCCCATTTGAGCATGGAGGCATAATACTGCTGTTGGGATTGCAAGGCATAGGTAACGGCCTGAGTATAATAGGCATCCTTGGGAACGTCGTTAACGACGGCGACCGGCGCTTTATCCTTCGCTGCCGAGGCGATGCGCGTCGCGGCTTGCTCGAACAGCTTCAGGCTTTTCATCGCATTCGTCTGGGATTGCTCCAATAACGGCGAGACAGCGGACACAGAGGACTTGCTGATCGTCTCATATTGCTTCGTCGCCAGCTTGGAGAGCTCCTTGAAGGAGGCGGCAGCGTCGGTGGAGCGGCCTGTCTGAAGCTTATCCATCGCTGTGAACCATTCGGCCTGGAATTCACGCAGCGGCAAAAATACAGTATGATAGTAAGATACCAAATCCTGCTGCTGATACGCGGTTACCTTGGGACCGCCCTCAGCATGAAGCAGCTTCATTGGCAGATATTTCGCTTCTGTTTTTTCGGAACCGACCTTTACTCCGTAGAAGAACGCGGCAATTGCCAGGATCAGCACGAAGATGAAGGCGAGACTGAACAGCATTTCAGTTCGGGACAGTCGTTTTTCCATGGTAGTCTCCTTCAGATGGTAGTAGGAATAAGTAACGATGAATAAACTGCTGTCCTGAATTAGAACAGTCAGAGCCACCTGTTTATACTAATTTAGTATAGGTGAATTTTGACGAAAAGGGAATAACATACTTCACACTACAGGCGGGAACTTATGAAAAAATTTGACATACGTAAACTACGGCTACGCAAGGTGTCGGTTGACCAGATTGATGACCGAATGCTTCTTATTAATCTGTATATGACTCAAGCGCTTACGCTTATTATCGGCATCATCTGGATATTATTGCAGCGCCGGAATCCATTTTTATTATTAAAAATGCCGGAGTCTCTACATTTTTTGTACTGGGGAGCTGGACTCGCTGTCGCCGTGGTCATCGTAGACTTGCTGCTGTCAAGATGGGTGCCAGAGGAAGCGACAGATGACGGAGGTGTAAATGAGAGGCTGTTCCGCAAGCGCTCATGGTGGCATATCATCGTGCTATCCTTTGTCGTAGCGGTATGTGAGGAGATGCTGTTCCGCGGGGCGCTTCAGCATGCGTTCGGAGCGTATTGGACGAGCATTATATTTGCTGCAATACATGTACGCTACTTGAAGCACTGGATTCCAACAGGCCTTGTATTCTCGATCAGTTATGGTCTAGGATGGATATATGAATATACGGGTTCCTTGTGGGCGCCGATTGTAGCCCATTTCGTGATCGATGCGGTCATGGGATTTATTATTCGGTATCGGAGGGAGTCATGAGCAGACTGGAGCGCTATGGCAGGCGGCGCTCGCAGACTCGTGCACAGCGGGCGTTGTCTGTAGAGGAACAGAGTGCGAAGGAGTCCGCAGCGGGAGAGCTGCCGCCACGAAATAACAAGCATAGATCAACGAAGCAACAGCTCACAAAGCTTTATTATCAGTTTTTAATTGTATTTTTTATCGGACTGGTGGCCGGGCTGCTTATATACGGTTATGGTATGTTGGACAACAGGTTGAAGTAGCCGAGTGAAAGCGGGTGAAGGAAGATGGCGTGGTTGTGGCTAGTGCTGCCTGTGATTGCCGCAGTGGGCTGGATGGCGCGGGAAGCTCGCTCGAACCGTATCGTTCAAGAAGAGGTAACGCTTGATAATCTGCCTGCAGCATTCGATGGCTTGCGGGTATTCTTTATCAGCGATATTCATCGTCGCGAGGTGCCTGAGGCGCTGATTGCGGATTGTATGCAGTCAGGCGGCGCTGATCTGGTGTTGATCGGCGGTGACATTCGGGAGAAGGGGGTTCCGCTGGAACGAACGAGGGTCAGCCTCCGTCGTCTTCGCAAGCTGGGTCCGGTCTATGCCGTATATGGCAATCATGATTATGACGAGCCGATCAGCAGACTGGATGAGCTGCTTCGCAGCGAGCAGGTGCTCCCGCTTCGCAACGACTATGCGGAACTGCGCGATGGGGATGAGCGATTAAGAATATGCGGCGTGGATGATCCGATCACAGGTCACGACCAACTTCGCAAGGCGCTTGGCAGCTATGATGCCGATTCGGGCTTGCGTCCCTGTGTGATCCTGCTGTCTCATGCTCCGAACCTGATCGGGCATCTGGGGGATGCTAAGATCGATCTCATGCTATCCGGTCATACACATGGAGGCCAGATTGTGCTGCCGCTTGTGGGGCCTTTAGTGCGTAACAAGGTGGTCAATACCTACCGCAGCGGCTGGTTTGTTGTTGGCAATCAGGGCAGGACTACCAAGCTGCTCGTAAGCTGTGGCTATGGCACATCCCGTCTTCCGCTGCGCTTGCTTGCGCCGGCTCAGACCCATCTCCTTGTACTAAGAAGCACGGCTGCTAAAAATAGGCGGATTGCCTTTCCCGCTCGCCGGGAACAATAATTGCGTAGTTATTCTCAAGTACAAGGAGGCGTAACTTCCATGAAATGGAGCGCATTTATTGCAGGAGGCATTGTGGGCATGGCAGGGGCGGCTATGCTGGCGTCCAAGCGGCCGGGAGTATTCAAGTCGTTAGCAGGTGCTGCAAGCGGCGCGTGGAATGGAATGCGTGGCAACCGTCTGGATGTGCTCGTCAAGTCGGGTTTGGAGTCCTTTGCAATGAACGAGGGTGTGGGTGTCAAGTCCCATGAACAGCACTCAGGGCAAGGAATTCAGCATAAGGCGACGTCGCATCAGTCGGACACGCACAAAAGTGTGGAGAAGGCAGCAAGCCATACATTGAATCATTCTGCACAGAAGCTGAACAGTTCAGCGGCTAGCAATGCGTCTGGAGAGAAGAGCAAGGAGCATAAGCAAGCGTGGAATCGTATAGAGCAACTGGTCGAGAGTGACCCCCAGGTCAAGCGAGAGACGAGCAAAATTATGGCCGAGAACGCAAACGAACACACTCACTGATAATAAGAAGTTGCAGGGTATGCAAGGGTCTTCCCGGAAAGTTAACGGGGAAGGCCCTTATTTTGTTAGTTGCCAAAAAAACCTCCTGTATCTATAGTGCATTTCCCCGTCAAAAGTGATAACATAGTTACATATGATGATTTTATTCACATATTATATGAAGTTTCATACGCTGTTATAACCGATGCTGCAAAGGAGGATCCTGTCATGAAAATCGAGCGTTTAAGCCATAATAAAATAAAGATTTTCCTGACGTTCGACGACCTGCTGGAACGAGGGATCCAGAAGGATGATATGTGGCGTGAAATTCCGAAGGTTCATGACCTGTTCAGCGAAATGATGGATCAGGCTTACAATGAGCTTGGATTTGACGCAAGCGGGCCGCTCGCAGTGGAAGTGTTTGCGCTCCCCGCGCAAGGAATGGTGGTCATCGTCACACGCGGCAAATCGGACGCACAGCCAAGCGAGCGTGCGGATGCAGATGAAGACCAGGATGAAGATGTATATGAGATGGAAGTAACGCTTGAACAGAGCGATGTCATTATGTATGCATTCCGTGATTTTGAAGATGTCATCTCTGTCAGCAAGAGCTTGAAGGTGGCTGGACTGACGGAGGATGGAAGGCTATACAGCTATAGGGGCAAGTGGATTCTTACCTTTGACCCGCAGGTATCGGAACAGGCAAGAATGGCGGCGCTCATCTCGCTGCTGGCAGAATACGGAGAAGCGACCTCCGTGACGACAGCAGTGCTAGAGGAGTATGGCAAGCTGATTATCGCATCCGGGGCCGTAGCGGAGATTTGCACTCATTTTAATTCTTGAATTCCAACATACCGCAGCGCCGGACAGCCTAGCTGCTGTCCGGTTGCTTTGTATTGCATAGAACCTATGTGGTGGACGAGCGCGCACATATGGCTGGCTGAGCTACCGAGAATGTTGAGACGGATACACTTAGAAGGGAGAGTGCGGGCAGGTGGTATTGCTATCCATACTGACAGCGGCTATAGCTCCGGGCATTTCCCTGCTCACCTTTCTATATCTAAAAGATAAATATGATTCCGAGCCGATTCATATGGTCGTCCGAATGTTTGTTTTCGGGGCGCTGGTGTCGTTTCCAATTATGATCATTCAGCGGGGACTCATGCTTTGGCTTGGCGAATCGCCGTTTGTTTTTGCTTTTATTATATCCTCCTTGATTGAGGAGGGGCTGAAATGGTTCGTTGTGTATCATATTATCTACAATCATACGAATTTTGATGAGCCCTATGATGGCATTGTCTACGCCGCGGCAACCTCGCTTGGCTTTGCGACGTTGGAGAATGTGCTCTATGCATTGCTGCAGCCGGTCTCCTTTGGTTCGCTGATGATGCGGGCGCTGCTGCCGGTCTCCGGTCATGCGCTGTTCGGCATTATTATGGGCTATTACTTGGGCAAAGCCAAATTCTCGGCCAATCCCCACCGCAAGCGCAGGCTTATTCTGTTCTCGCTGCTCCAGCCGCTATTCTGGCATGGCTTGTACGATTACATTATGATGGTGCTGGAGACGACATGGATGTTCTTGATCGTACCCTTGATGATCTATCTCTGGATTAAGGGACTGCGTAAAATTCAGCGTGCCAATTCGTATTCCCCGCTCCGCCTCGTCCGTCGGGAGGAAGAGGTTAAGCTATAGTTTATCTGTCTATACTGTCAAGTAATGAAGCTTGGCATAAGGAGGACAGATTATGGAGCATCAGATGCGCGTGAAGGTGGCCATTCGCTGCAACCATTGCGGGGAAACCTTTATTTTGCGCGGACGCAAAGACCAGGGAAGGGTAGACACCGGCTTTAAGCAATGCATCTGCAGCAATGCGGATGATTTTGAAATTGAAGAGATGTTCGGATAATGCATAAAGCTCCCTTGCGCAAACCAAACTAAAACCAGGTTTTGCACAAGAAAGGAGCTTTTGTGTTATGTACCAACGACTGAGTGCGATTTTGTTTCCGGTTATGACCTTGTTATTCGTGGGCTCCATCTACTGGGGATACCAGGAGCTTCAAGAGAAAAACTCTATTTTGATCAAGGCGGAGAACCAGTACCAGCGCGCGTTTCATGAGCTAAGCTACAATATGGAGCAGCTTCATGACCAATTGGGCCATACGCTTGCCGTCAATTCGACCTCGAATAATTATCACCGCAAAAGTCTTGTTAATGTGTGGCGCTTAACCAGCGATGCGCAGGGAAAAATCAATCAGTTGCCGCTAACGCTGCTGCCGTTCAACAAGACTGAGGATTTTTTGGCGCGAATTGCTAGCTTCACATACAGGACGGCAGTTCGGGATCTGAACAAGGAGCCGCTGACGAAGGATGAGTATGAAACCATGAAAACCTTGTATGCCAAGTCGGAGGAGATTACAAAGGACCTTCAAGGCATGCAAAGCAAGGTGCTGCAAAACAACCTGCGGTGGATGGATGTAGAGAGCGCGCTGGCAACGGAGCAGTCAACGCGGGATAATACGATTATTGATGGCTTCAAGATGGTGGACAAGAAGGTAGAGGCTTATCCCGAGATAAACTGGGGGCCGTCCGTGTCGGCAATGTTCGAGCGCCGCTCGATTACGATGCTCAGCGGGACTCCGGTAACGGCGCAGGACATACAGCAAAAGGCGGCACAGTTCCTGGGCGTCTCTGATCCAGGTCGTATCAAGGTTGCCGAGAACGGTCAATCGACAGAATACGCCTCATTCACGGCAACTCTGGAGCGGGAAGGCGGGCATGTACAGCTCGATTATAGCAAGAAGGGCGGTCAACTGCTGCGATTTATGGATCATCGGGCGATCGGTGCAAAGTCGGTGAGCCTGTCCGAGGCGGAGCAGAAGGCCAGAGGGTTCCTGGATGAGCATGGCTTTGCGAGCATGACAGCGGTAAGCTATGACAATTATGGGGATACGGCGAACATCTCCTTTGTTCCCAAGCAGGGCAATGTGCTCATCTATCCAGACAAGCTGACCGTTAAGGTAGGGCTGGATAACGGCGATGTTGTGGGCATGCAGGCTGAGCAGTATGCGCTGGAGCATAAGGAGCGCAAGCTGTCCAAGCCGACGATGAGCGAGGCGGAGGCGCGCAAGGTGTTAAACCCCGAATTCAAGCTGATGAAGACACGGGAGGCGCTCATCAAGAACGAGCTTTCCGAAGAGGTGCTCTGCTATGAGTATACAGGGCGCATCAATGGTCATCTCTACCGAATCTTCGTCAATGCGGATAATGGCATCGAAGAAGCCATTGAGAAAATACCCGGCATGGGCGAGAAACAGGAGAAGTAGAATCGCAGCTCTTGAAATAATCAAAGACGATTTTCGGCGCTTTTTTCGAGAAAGTGCCGGAAATCGTCTTTTTCATATGGCTCCTTAACTAGTGCCATGGTATAATGTACCTATACACAGGAGGGGGAGCTTCAGGTTGCTGCCGAAAGTAAATCAGATCCTATTCTTGCAGGTTGCTTCCGCAGATGAAGCGGAGAGCAGAATAAGCTACAAATCCCGAATTGCGGATGAACGCGAAACGGACCTGCTGATCGAAGTGCCCTTGAATGAAGAGAATGGTCGGCTCAAAAAGCTGTACCTGGGGGATGAGCTGTCCGCATTTTATTTGAATGAGAACGGTGTGAAGCATTATTTCAACAGTCATGTCATCGGCTTTAAGGACGATGTGGTTCGTCTGGTGTCCATTCGCAAGCCGGGGCTCGATCAGATCTCCAAAATTCAGCGTCGCAGTTTTCTGCGTGTGTCAGCCGAGCTTGAGATGGCTGTGAAGCTGACGGAGCAACTGAAATTTTTGGTGCATACCGATGATGTGGGCGGGGGCGGCATTTCTTTTTTGACGGATGGCAAATGGCAGGCTCATACCGGCGACAAGCTGGAGTGCTGGCTGCTTATCCCATACAAGAATGGAAGTCTGGATCATGCGCAATTTACCTGTGAGGTTGTTCGTGTGCAGCCACTGGAATCTGGACGTGTACAGGTCATGAGCAAGTTTGTACAAATCAGTGACAGTGAGCGGCAGCGAATTATACGTTTTTGCTTTGAACGGCAGCTTGAATCTCGGAAGCAATAACCCGAATAACCATTGCAGCATGGGATATACTACCACCAACTTATAGGTTGGGGGCGATAGGCGATGAAGCAACGGAGTTGGCTGGAGCGTGCGGATCGGGTAGCCGTTTGTCTCATAGTGATAGGTGGCATTATGCTGGCAGTACTGCTGCTTGCGCAGTTTGCACTGCAGTTTGCCGTCATCCGTGAGTGGGTAACAGGTGTGGATCGTATGGAAGGACTGCCGTTTTCATTCGTTGCTTGAGGAGTGCGGCTAGCAGCCATATCTTGCCTCTCCTAAGCTGCGAGAATGATGCCAGGGGGGCACTGGCTTTTGCATCTGTCGGAATGATGTGGTATAATTTTACCGTTGCAGGCAGAGCCTGCTTTTTTCTTGGCACACACCCTGTCGCAGCAGCATTGGATACCTAGCGTGCCGGGCGTGCCTGACGACGCTGCTTCGTCTTGCGATTCAAGGAGGTAGTTGGACAAGTGGGATTCAAGCAAGATAGCCTTGAACATGGACTGATCAATATTGCTATTGATGGTCCGGCTGGAGCAGGGAAGAGCACGGTAGCCCGCATGGTAGCCGAGCAGCTCCGTTATGTATATATTGATACGGGAGCCATGTACCGGGCAGTAGCGCTGAGCGCGATCCGTCAAGGAATCGATGTCTCGGATACGACAGAGCTTGGAAGGCTGTGTGCTTCATTGGATATTCGTCTGTTGCCTGGAGTGGACGGACAGCAGGTCTGGATTGGAGATGAAGATGTAACGAATCGGATTCGATCCAGAGAGGTGAATCTGCTCGTATCGCAGGTTGCCGCTGCCCCGGAGGTTCGAACGCAGCTTGTAGAGCTTCAGCGAAGCTTCGCCGACCGCAAGGGTGTCGTCATGGATGGCCGGGATATAGGCACGC
Organism: Paenibacillus sp. J5; assembly: GCF_054955055.1. NCBI lineage: Bacteria > Bacillati > Bacillota > Bacilli > Caryophanales > Paenibacillaceae > Paenibacillus > Paenibacillus sp. J5. The sequence goes on from NZ_JBUEDD010000012.1 coordinate 48,204, forward strand.
ATGTGCTGCCGGATGCCGAATTGAAGATTTTCTTGACGGCTTCTGTGCGAATTCGGGCCGAGCGCCGCTACAAGGAAACCGGACAGGCCGACAGAAACGGCTTGGAGCAACTTGAGCGGGAAATTGAAGAGCGAGATCGAATGGATCGTGAGCGGAAGACTTCACCGTTAATCTGTGCCGAGGATGCTCTTGTTATCGATAGCTCACACATGACGATCGAGCAGGTTGTGTCACAAATTGTTGAATTAAGCCGAACCAAAAAGGTGGAGGCGAAGTAAACTATGATATATCGTTTCTGCCGGATGGCGCTCCGAATTTTCTTTGGCATCTTTTTTCCGTTGAAGGTTTATGGACTGGAACATATTCCGGACAAAGGGCCTGTGCTCCTTTGTTCTAACCATATCAGCAACTTTGACCCGGCGACCGTTGGGATCAAGCTTGACCGCAAGGTGCATTACATGGCCAAGGCTGAATTATTTAGCTTTAAGCCATTGGGGTTGTTTCTGACGTCGCTTGGCGCATATCCTGTCAAGCGCGGCGGCGTGAGCAAGGATGCGATACGCAATTCCATCCAGTTGTTGAAGGACGGGCATGTCATGGGGATCTTCCCCGAAGGCACTCGCAGCAGCAAGGATAGCGCGGCCAAGAAGGGAGCGGCTATGATTGCGCTCCGCAGCGGAGCGACAGTTATTCCGGTCACGCTGATTGGGGAATATAAGTGGTTTCGCCCGATGACCGTCTTGTACGGCAAACCGGTAGAGTTGAGTGAATTCATGGAGGATAATTCCACTGACACGCTTGAACGGCTAACGGACAAAATTATGGGCGAGATCAGGCAGCAGAGGATACCTGCTTAAACGACAGGCGTCCTGGCTCACAAATATTGTTTTAAATACTGTGTCCAACCCGTTTTAAGTGATAGGCCACAGGTTTAAATAAAGTTGGGGTATGAATTGAGGAGGTAGTTCAAATGTCAGAAGAAACAAAGGTACAGGAATCTGTAGTAGAAGAAACCGTTGCACAAGAGGCTGGAGAAATCAACCAGCAAGACGCAATGGATCTTGTCTCGCTGAAAAAGGGCGATACGGTCAAAGGAACGATCGTCAAGATTGAGGACAACCAAGCGACTGTTAGTCTTGGATATAAATATGACGGTGTGATTCCGCTGCGCGAGCTGTCCGCAGTACAACTGGGCAACGCTGCTGAGGCGGTTCAGGTTGGCCAGGAAGTTGAACTGAAGGTTGTCAGCATCGACGACGAGAAGGAGAGACTGGTTCTGTCCAAACGTCTGGTTGATGGCGAGAACGCATGGGAGCAGCTTCAAAGCCGCTTTGAGAGCGGAGAAGTGTTCGAAGTGGCTGTAGCAGACGTTGTCAAAGGCGGCCTTGTCGTTGACGTAGGCGTGCGCGGCTTCATCCCGGCTTCCATGGTAGAGCGTCATTTTGTTGAAGATTTCAGCGATTACAAAGGTCGCACGCTGCGCGTGAAAATCAAAGAAATCGACAGAGAGAACAACAAAGTGATTCTGTCCCAGAAGGAAGTTCTGGATCAAGAATTCGAGCAAAACAAAGTGCAGATTATGTCTTCCCTGCAAGTAGGCCAAGAGCTCGAAGGAACGGTTCAACGTCTGACACCGTTCGGCGCATTCGTAGACATCGGTGGCGTAGACGGACTCGTTCACGTATCCGAGCTGAGCTGGCAGCATGTTGCTCATCCGAAGGATTTCGTGTCCGAGGGCGATTCCGTTCGAGTAAAAGTGCTGAAGGTTGATCCAGCCGCTGGGAAAATCAGCCTGAGCATGAAGGCTGCTCAACCAGGTCCATGGGAATCGGCTGCAGGCCAATTCAACATTGGCGATGTAGTTACGGGCACAGTACGCCGTCTGGTAAACTTCGGCGCATTCGTTGAGATTGCTCCAGGAGTTGAAGGTCTGGTTCATATCTCCCAGATCGCTCATCGTCACATTGCAACTCCACATGAAGTATTGCAGGAAGGTCAAGAGGTTCAAGCGAAAGTACTGGACTTCAATCCTGCCGAGAAACGCGTCAGCCTGAGCATCAAGGAAACCGAAGAAGCTCCTGAGCCGGCTCCAAGACCTGAAAGAGCAGAGAGAGGCTCCCGCGCTCCTAAGGAAGATCTGAACAATCCGAACGTAAGCCTGAGCAACCAAAGCATGAGCTTTACGCTGGGTGAGAAGTTTGGCGACAAGCTGAGCAAATTCAAATAATAACGGAAGCACTGCGCGAATGCGCGGCAATGCTTCGAGTGTGGGCCTGGAACGGTGCTTTACCGTTCCAGGTCTTTTTGTCATTAAGGCGAAGGCCGTGCCGATTACCAAGGTCTCCATTCGTTAGCGTAGCGGCAGGATATGACAGTCGGGGAAGCCAAATGTTTTCTTCTTGACTGACACATAATAGAAGGAGCAGGAGGGATTGGAATGAACAACGGCTATTGGGTCGCCATCGTGTCGATCGTGGTAACGATCTTGCTGCTAACAGGCTGGAGGCGGCTATTGCTCGGAAATATTCCCCGCTGGATCATTCTGTTGTTTGTGGCAGGCTGTGCAGCCAGTGGCTGGCTCATATGGGAAGCCGGAGAGGCGGTCGTGCAGGCCAATGTTGCATGGCTGTTGCTTTGGGGTCTTGTGGCTGCAGCCGTAGCAGTGAAGGAGCCAGGAGCGAGCTACCTGGCCTTTGGCTGTGTGCTGGTCGTCATCCTCTGGTTCTGGAGCGGACGTCTCTATGCGGCTGATCCTGCAATTGTGTTATATAAGCCGGAATGGGACGGGCCGCTGCTCGCAGGTTTCGCTGCCGGCTTCCTGGCTCCACGCTTTCGCGACCAGTTCGCGATTCTGGCGTGCGCGCTGCCCGCGGCGGATCTGCTGCTGAGTATAAGCCTCTCGAAGACGATTATGATGGGCGGCGCGGCCTGGTGGGATCGATTTGTAGCTGCTGCGGTTACGGCAAGGCTGACAGCGGCTGTATTGTGGCTTATTGCCTCAGGATGCAGCAGAGCCAGCGCACACCTGTTCAAAAACGAGGGGGGGCGCGCTTCATGAGCGTAAGCACTTTTTTGCTGAACAATAAATATACGATCGGTATTTTGATGGGTGTCCTGTTCGGATTGCTCTCCCGGCTATTCATGCTGCGCACCGATTACAGGCAATATCCGACGCATCCACACGGCAAGATTATCCATCTTTCTCTTGGTATCATTGCTGCCGGACTAGGCTCGGTAGCGGTGCCCGCATTGCTCAAAAAGGATTATACAGCCATCACCTTCTTGACGGTGGCCGCCCAGCAATTCCGCGATGTACGCAACATGGAGCGCGATACATTGACCAAAATCGACGGAATGGAGCTGGTGCAGCGGGGAGCAACGTACATTGAAGGGATTGCCATGGTATTTGAGGGGCGCAATTACTTGGTCATTATGTCGTCCTTTGTGACCAGCTTTGCCGCCATTACATTGAATTGGTATCTCGGTATTGGGGCGGGGCTGCTCTCGCTGATTGTAGTGCATCTGCTCCGTTCAGGGAAATCGCTGTCCCATATCGCCGCAGTCGAGCAGGCCGAGGTGATTCAGGATGGGGCTGATCTGTTTGTCGGTGACATCTACATTATGAATGTGGGGCTCTCCTCGAATCAGGACATCATCCGCGAGCGCGGCCTCGGTCTAATCTTGAAGCCGTTCAATGCCGACGGGAAGGCAACACTTAGCAATCTGGGGCAGCGGCAAGCGATCTTATATGATCTATCCACGATTTTAGGTGTGTACCGCGATGATGGCGAGCCAGCGCTAATTCCAATGGCGAAGCTGGACATGAAGACCGGGCGGCTGGCGGTATTTATTTTGCCGCAGGAGCGAGATGGATCAAAGGCCGTGGAGACAGCATTGCGCGTGCCGATTCTGGAGTCGGCTGTCCGCATGCCGACGGAGGCGAAGGTGAACGAGAAAGGGAGTTGACGATGGCGAGCATAGTAGCAGTTGTAACGATGCGCAGAGAGTCCGTAGGAGGCGGGGCGCCAATCTTCTTGGCAGAGACGGAGGCGCAATTGGAGGAGACGGCTTTTTTGCTTGAGAAAATATTGGATGCTTCGGTTCATGATCTGAAAAATGGCACCTTTATTGTGGTAAATCATCATTCCAAATGAAATGTTAGCCAATCCCGCGCTTTTTTGCTATGATGGTAGGCGTGAGTATTGTTGAAGGAGTGGAATCAGATGGCAAGACCCGTTATAGCAATCGTCGGGCGGCCAAATGTGGGTAAATCTACTATTTTCAACCGGGTCATCGGTGACCGGCTGGCAATTGTAGAGGATAAACCAGGCGTTACCCGCGACCGACTGTATGGAACCGGGGAATGGAATGGCAAAGCTTTCAGTATTGTGGACACTGGAGGCATCGAAATCGATGGCGAAGACGAAATTATGAAATCCGTGCGAATGCAAGCCGAGCTTGCAATTGAGGAAGCGGATGTCATCGTATTTATGGTCGACGCCAAAGCCGGTTTGACCCACGCGGACGATGAAGTAGCCCGAATGTTATTTCGTTCTCAGAAGCCTGTTGTCGTAGCTGTCAACAAGGTGGATAATTTTAATCGAATGGATGATATTTACGAGTTTTACAGCTTAGGCTTCGGCGAGCCCATCGCAATCTCCGGAGCGCATGGTCTCGGTATTGGCGATCTGCTGGATGCAGCGGTCGATAAGCTGCCAGAGCCCAAGCAGGATGAGTATGATGAGGATGTCATTCGCGTCGCACTGATCGGACGCCCCAACGTCGGCAAGTCATCACTTGTCAATGCACTGCTAGGAGAAGAACGGGTGATCGTCAGTAATGTTGCGGGAACAACCCGCGATGCGATCGATACACCGTTCGAGAGGGATGGCCAGCGGTATGTGCTGATCGATACAGCAGGCATGCGCAAGCGCGGCAAGGTGTACGAGACGACCGAGAAATACAGTGTCATGCGGGCGCTCAAGGCGATCGAGCGGGCGGATGTTGTGCTCGTCTTGATCAATGGCGAGGAAGGGATTATCGAGCAGGACAAGCATATTGCAGGCTTTGCTCATGAGGCAGGCAAGGCGGCGATCTTCGTCGTGAACAAATGGGATGCGGTGGAGAAGGGCGACAAGACGATGCAGCATTTTACGCAGAGCATTCGCGACCATTTCCTATTCATGACCTATGCGCCGGTTGTGTTCCTGTCCGCCAAGACGAAGCAGCGGCTGCATAAGCTGTTGCCTGTGGTGAATCATGTATCCGAGCAGCATGCGCTGCGCATTCAGACCCATCTGTTGAATGATGTTGTGTCTGATGCGATCGCGATGAATCCGCCGCCTTCGGACAAGGGCAAGCGGCTGCGTATCAATTATGTGACACAGGTGGCGGTTAAGCCGCCGACGATGGTTCTGTTTGTTAATGACCCGGAGCTGATGCATTTCTCTTATCAGCGCTATCTAGAGAACAAGATTCGTGGAGCATTTAATTTTGAAGGAACGCCGATCCGTATTTTTACGCGGAGGAAGTCCGAGGAAGATTAGGGGAGAAGAGAATTGGTTGATGCCGTGTTGCCAGTCATCATCAGCTATTTGCTTGGATCAATAGCATTCAGTATCGTTATTGCCCGCTTAGTCAAAGGAATCGATATTCGCCAGCATGGGAGCGGCAATGCGGGAGCGACGAACACGCTGCGCATATTGGGGAAGGGCCCAGCGCTGCTCGTATTCTTGCTTGATGTTGCCAAGGGTGTGCTGGCGGTCTTCATCGGAAGCTGGCTTAGCGACGGCAACATGACCGTCATGACGTTAAGCGGCCTTGCTGCGATCGTCGGCCATAATTGGCCGGTCTTTTTTGGCTTCAAGGGCGGCAAGGGGATTGCCACCACCGTTGGCGTGATGGTTACGCTGGCGTTTTTGCCTGCACTGTATGCAGGAATTGTGGCGATTGCGCTCATTGCGCTCACCCGTTATGTTTCCCTGGGTTCGCTCGCTTTCGCTGCACTGACACCGTTGTTCATCCTGTTGATGGATCGCCCGCTGCCGCTATTATGGGGCAGTCTGGCGCTCTGCGCCTTTGCATTTCTGCGCCATCGCAGCAATATTGTGAAGCTGGCGCAGGGCAAGGAGAACAAGCTAGGAGCAAAAAGGATGTGACCTATGTCTACACAAACAAAGGTAGCCGTCTTAGTTGCCGGTAGCTGGGGTACTGCGCTGGCTGCTGTTCTTGCTGATAATGGACATCAGGTCAGCCTGTGGACTCGCAATGGGGAGCAGGCTGACGAGATCAATCAATCGCGCACGAACCGCAAATATTTAGGTGATGCAATCCTGCCACTCGGCATAACTGCGGGGTCGGAGCTTTATGAAGTGCTAGACGGAGCAGCGGCGGTGGTCTTCGTGGCTCCTTCGGCAGCGATGCGGGAAGTGGCGCGTTCGGCCCGACCGCATATCGCGCCCGATGCGCTCATTATCCACGCGACCAAGGGGTTCGAGACCGGGTCGCTCAAACGGATGACAACCGTGCTGTCCGAGGAGCTGGAGCGGTCAGAGAGCGAGCTTGTCGTGCTGTCTGGCCCGAGCCATGCCGAAGAGGTGGTGCGAAGGCTGCCTACGACCGTCGTTGTGGCGTCGGCAGATCAGCAACGTGCCGAGGCTGCACAGGATTTGTTCATCAATAATGATTTTCGCGTGTATACCAACCCGGATATGATGGGTGTGGAGGTAGCGGGCGCGATCAAAAATATTATTGCGCTTGGAGCAGGTCTGTCGGACGGACTCGGGTTTGGCGATAATGCCAAAGCGGCGCTGATTACACGCGGTCTGGCAGAGATTGGCCGGCTCGGGGACGCAATGGGCGCCAATATGCTAACCTTTGCCGGACTGGCCGGCGTTGGTGATCTGATCGTCACCTGCACGAGCACGCATAGCCGCAACTGGCGAGCGGGCTCGATGCTTGCCAAAGGAATGACGGTTGACGAGATGCTGGCGAAGATGGGAATGGTTGTCGAGGGGGTGCGAACTACCCGAGCGGCCTATGAGCTGGCGTCGCGTTATGAGGTGCGAATGCCGATCACCGAGCAGCTCTATCAAGTGCTGTTCGCCGGCAAATCGCCTAAGCTGGCGGTGGAGGAATTAATGGGGCGGATTCGTACCCATGAGATTGAAGAAGTCGCCAAGGTGTGGACTGATCCCAGCTAGTGTCTGAACGGGTGAGGCCTACACCAATCCCGTCCTCCTGACATATGATGCTAGAAGCAAGCACTTTAGCGCTGCTGCATGCATGCTGCATCGCGGGAGCCGCTTCTGCATCTTGTGGAGGAGGGGAACAATGGCTGACAAAAATCTTCCAAAGGACGTTCTCAAGGCAGTAAGCAAAAAGACAGGCAAGCCGATCACGGAGGGTGCGGTCAAAAAGCTGGCTAGCGGAGTAACGCCGAATACGGTTAAAAGTGAAGCTGAGCTGCGTCGCCTGATTAAGCAGGTGTCCGCGATGGCTAAAGTTCCGGTAAGCGAGCAGACGATGAATGAAATCGTCGGCGCAGTGAAAAAAACCGGCCTTAACAATCTGGAGCAATTGATGAAATCAATGCTCAAGAAGTAAGTTCTACAAGCCAAGCTCCGGAAGCGCGTCTGCGTCCGGAGCTTGGCTTGTATGAGGGCAAATTTTCAGGCTTGCACACAGGGCATGCCCTTAGAATGAGGTGCAGTCTGCGGTAGCCCTTTGCCGGAGGCAATGCTATAATACAACCTGTACAGTTGAATTTGCGACATGAGGCCGGCATATGATCTTCGGTCGTGTATGTAGCAAAGAACTAATTCTATGGTTGCAGGAGTAGATGGCTTAATGGATGCAATGACTAAAATGTGGGTATCGTTTATCGGGATCGGCCTGATGGCGCTCGCTGCGGTCGTCATTACCGTTGCCCGCACGAAGACTCGCGGTTTTGTGCGGATTATTTTATCTATCATCGCGTTTGTACTGCTGGTGGTAGGCTTCATCTACGGATTTGCCTCGATATTGTAGGACAAGCCGTCAGGTTTGCGAGCGGATGGGAGCTTCAAGGGGGGCGTTCCCTAATGAATGCGAAAGGGAAAGGAGGAACATACGTTGATTGAACTTACAGGACGCACCAAGAGCGCTGTTGTGGAGGGAGAAGAGGGACTGACATTGCTTGACCTGGCGCTAAAGCATCAGGTGGACTGGGGCTTCTCCTGCACTCGCGGCACCTGTGCGCGTTGCCGCTGTCTGGTGACGGCAGGGATGGAGCATCTGGAGGACGTAACGGACGAGGAATGGGATCGGCTGGAGCAGGAGGAGCTGGACGAGGGGTATCGCCTCGGCTGCCAGGCTGTGCTGAAGACGGCTGGAGCGGCGGTAACGGCTATAAACAAGCCATATTTCTGAATCATGCCAGTCAATGACGGCGACAGCCGTTGACACTGTAGGAAAATAGGTGAACGAGAGATGGTAACTGCGGTTCAATTGGATGTGGCATTGCGCAAGATTGCGCAGCGGACAGGAGAAGATGGAGGATGGGTGGTCGGCGGGAGCGCCGGGCTTGCGCTGCGCGGGCTTGCGCTGCAGCAGCAGCCGCGCGATCTGGATATTTATGCCGACGAGGCGGATGCGCAAGCGATCCATCGTCTGCTTGAACCGTATGCAGTCGACTGCCAGCAGGAGAGCAGGACGGAACGCTATCGCTCTATACTGAGCCATTATGAGATTGAAGGCGTGCCTGTCGAGCTGGTAGGCGGGTTTGAGGTGCGGGCGCATGGTTCGTTCTACAGAATCGAGGTTCAGGAGCTGCTCATCCCCTTTGGGCTGGTGACAGCAGGAAGCCCGATACGGATTGCTCCGCTTGCGCATGAGCTATGGTTCAACGTGCTCCGCGACCGCGAGGATCGGCTACAGCAGATTGGGGGAGCAATGGCGCGTATGCACAAGCTGCACTACCCGGCCTTCGAGGAGATCGTTCGCCGCAATGCGCTTGCTCCTGAGCAGGTGAAGCGTGCTGCCGACTGGATCGGGCTGCGGCTGCCCCAGGAGCAGGCATGAAAGCGGAGATTACGTTTATGCCGGAGGGCAAGATGGTTGTGGTGCCAGTCGGCACCACGGTATTTGATGCCGCCAGACGGGCGGGCATCCCGTTAAGGAGCCGCTGCTCGGGAATGGCGGGATGTCTGATGTGCAAGGTGAAGCAGTTGACAGAGAGCGGTCTGTCTGCCCCGCGCGACAAGGAGCGCCTCAAGCTGGGCACGATGCTGGAGGATGGACTGCGCCTATCCTGCCAGGCGAAGGTGACTGGCAAGGCATCCGTGGAAGTACCGGAGGACCCGCTCCGTGCGGCGGTTCGCCGCAGGCTTGCTCAGCAGGCGGAGGAGGATACGCTCTGGTAGCACAGGGGGGAAATAGAGGATGAATGAAATTCGAAGAAGAATACCGGCATTGCTGGTTCTCGCTGCGGTGTCCGCAGTGTTGCTGAGCGGCTGTTTGTACCCTAAGGAGAATTTGGCGCAAAATAAAGCATCCACGCGCGAAGCTGTTCGCAATATGCAGGCGGTCATTGAGGAGTTCCAGCAGGCTACGGGTGTCCTGCCGCTCAAGAACAGCACGCCGGAAACGCCGCGGTACGAGAAATTTGTGATTGATTTGGCCAAGCTGCAAAACATGCAATATATTAGCGATTTACCCGCTGTGTCCTTTGAGAAGGGGGGCAAATATTACTTTCTCATACAGAACGAGGAGAGTGAGCCAACCGTCAAGCTGATGGATCTTGTTGTCTATCAGGCGGCGAACCAGATCCAAGGCTGGGTTGATAGCTATAAGCGTGAACAAGGCTCGCTACCGCTAGGCTCACAGGCATATCCTGGCTTCTATTATATTGACTATGGCAAGCTGGGACAGAAGGAGCCTGTCATCCAGAGCATCTATTCCGGCTTGACGCTGCCTGCGATTATCGATGAGTCAGGGACTGTATTTGTTGATTATGGCATCGATATTATGCAGGCGGTACAGCGTACTCAGGCCGAGCCCCAGGCGGGCGATGATCTTCGTGAGCTGCTCGTGGCCTCCAGCGAGCTCGTGCCTGTCAAGTCTACTGCCTATCATTGGATAGACGGTGACCCGCAGGCGGTAGCGGAGAAGAACGGAGCAGCCACGCAGTGATAACGGTGCATTTGGCGGGTACACCAGAGACGTGATACATGAGCAGTGACGCATTCTCAAGGGAGGAGGCGGCGCTGCTCTTTTGTTGTCATAGAGTTCCAACTCCTCTCATATATCATTTCTTGGAAGGACGTAGCGCGGGCGGCACAAACAATTCAGCGGAAAATGGTCATAAACAGGCCGTGCTGGCAATATGATTATACTAGTCCAAATGTTTGTACGAGTTGCGTCGCATACCCGCTCTTTCGTCCGGTGGATGGCGGCGAACCCTGGCGGTAGGAGGAATAAGCCAGTGTTGCAGCAGGAGATGTACCACCTTGTACTCGGAAATTTGATTGGGAGGGGATACTCAGTGGAGAAAGTGGACATTTTCAAGGACATTGCCGAACGAACGGGCGGGGATATTTACCTCGGTGTCGTCGGTGCGGTCCGCACAGGCAAATCAACCTTTATTAAACGATTTATGGAGACGGTTGTGCTGCCGAACATCGCGAGCGAATCAGACCGCGCAAGGGCGATCGATGAGCTGCCGCAGAGCGCTGCCGGCAAAACCATTATGACGACCGAGCCGAAATTTGTACCAAATCAAGCGGTGCAGATTAAGGTAACGGAAGGTCTGGATGTCAATGTCAGGCTCGTCGATTGTGTAGGCTATGCAGTCGAAGGGGCGAAAGGCTACGAGGATGAGAACGGTCCGCGCATGATAACAACGCCGTGGTTCGAGGAGCCCATCCCATTCCAGGAAGCGGCCGAGATCGGAACGCGCAAGGTCATTCAAGAGCATTCCACGCTCGGTGTCGTCGTGACGACCGATGGTACGATTGCCGAGATTCCGCGCAGCTCGTATATCGAGTCGGAGGAACGGGTTATTCAGGAGCTGAAGGAGGTAGGCAAGCCATTCGTCCTGATCGTCAACTCCACCCGGCCCTCCAGTGAGGAGGCGCAGCAGCTACGCGGCGAGCTGCAGGAGAAGTATGACATACCGGTGATGACGATGAGCGTGGCGACGATGGGCGAGGATGAGGTTATCTCCGTGCTGCGTGAAGTGCTCTACGAGTTTCCGGTGCATGAGGTCAATGTCAATCTGCCAAGCTGGGTGATGGTGCTCAATGAGACGCATTGGGTGCGCAGCAACTATGAGAGCTCGGTTCGCGATACTGTGAAGGACATTCGCCGGCTGCGCGATGTGGATCGTGTAGTAGCCCAGTTCATGGAATATGACTTCATCGAACGTGCAGGGCTGAGCGGCATGAATATGGGGCAAGGGGTCGCCGAGATTGATCTGTATGCGCCAGATGAGCTGTATGACCAGATTTTGATGGAGGTTGTAGGTGTAGAAATTCGCGGGAAGGATCATCTGCTGCAACTGATGCAGGAGTTCTCCCATGCCAAGCGGGAATATGACCGGTTCTCGGAGGCGCTGGAGATGGTCAAGACGACAGGCTACGGGATCGCCGCGCCGTCGCTGGCTGAGATGATGCTTGACGAGCCGGAGCTCATTCGCCAAGGCTCACGCTTTGGCGTCAGGCTGAAGGCGACTGCGCCTTCCATCCACATGATCCGGGTCGATGTAGAATCCGAGTTCGCGCCGATTATCGGCACCGAGAAGCAGAGCGAGGAGCTTATGCGGTATCTGATGCAGGACTTCGAGAATGACCCCATCAAAATCTGGGAGTCGGATATATTCGGACGATCGCTGCACAGCATCGTCAGGGAAGGCATCCAGGGCAAGATTGCGATGATGCCGGACAATGCGCGCTACAAGCTGCAGGAGACGCTCGGTCGCATTATTAATGAAGGCTCGGGCGGCTTGATCGCCATCATCTTGTAACGGAATATGGCCTGTGTAGACGCTCCTGTCGGAGTTTGAAGACACACCCTTACCAGTTGCACAAAAGCGACCGTCCACTTGGGACGGTCGCTTTTGTGCATGCAGAGCTGACGAATCTTATCATCATCGGATGCTCAACAAGTCCAGGATGACATAAAAAAGGCTTGATTTTTGCTGGAGGGCTTTCTATAATTGCACTTGTTGCTTGGATAAAGAGACGACAAATTTCGCTATTTAATACATAATTCCGATTGACATACTAGGGAAAAATGATATGATGAGTATAAATCATTTTGAGATAGAGAATTAGGAGGAAACGATCTTGAAAAAATGGGGAAAATCGTCACTGTTGCTCTTGCTTGCCGCGTTCATGCTGGTGGTCTCTGCATGCGGCAGCCAATCTGCAAATCAGCCTGCTAAGGAAGCGGACAAGCCTGCCGCTGGCGCTAACAGCTCGGCTTCAGGAGAGCAAGCGTCGGATCTGGCTTCACTGAAGGGGAAGAAAATTGCCCTCGTCATGCAATTCAATACCGGAACGTTCTCGGCGCAATATATTGAGGGTGTCAAGGAGCAAGCTGCTAAATTCGGCGGCGAAGTTCAAGTGTTCGCATCTGAGAATGATCTGGGCAAGATGGTCGCTAATCTCGACTCTGCAATTAATCAGGGCTTCGATGCTATCATGACTGACCATGGCGAAGCGGGTGCGCTTGATCCAGGCATCAAAAGAGCCGTAGAAAAAAATATTCCGGTTGTCTCGTTCGATGCGGACATCACAGTTCCCGGCGTAACCGTGCTGGCGCAGGCGGATGAGAAGATGGCAGAGGTGACGCTGGAGCAACTGGCTCAGGATGCTAGCGGCAAAGGCAACATTGTTAAGATATGGGTAGCTGGCTTCGCGCCGATGGAGCGTCGCCAGATCGCTTACAAGGCGTTCCAGGAGAAATATCCTGAGATTAAGGAAATTGCTGCATTCGGCAATGCGGGCAACCCACAGTTGGATGCGCAGCAGCAGATGGAAGCAGTGCTCACGCAATACCCGAACAAAGGTGACATCACAGCGGTATGGGCTGCATGGGATGAGTTCGCCAAAGGCGCCTCCCGCGCGATTCAGGCTGCCGGACGCAACGAGATTAAAGTGTACGGCATCGATATGAGTGATGAAGACCTGCAGATCATTCAAGACCCGGCGACACCTTGGGTTGCATCGGCAGCAGTAGACCCGAAAGAGATCGGTCGCGTGCAGGTTCGCCTGCTGTATCAAAAGCTTCATGGCGATACCGTTGCGGACAAGGTCGTGCTGGAGCCGACGTATGTGAAGCGTGAGGATCTGCCACAGCCGCCGACGGTCGTCAATACCACGAACCTGAGCGAGTATGTGAAGGAGTGGGGCAACGGCACACAGGGCGTCGCAGAGTGGATGACGGAGCTTGAGAAGGTTGCAGCGCAATAAAATTAAACAGTTAGGGGGCTGGGCGATGAAAGCGATCGGCCATCTTCAAATGGACAACATCGGCAAATCTTTTGCCGGTGTTCCTGCCCTTAGAGGGGTTCATTTCGATATACGCGGCGGTGAAATTCATGCGCTGCTCGGAGCGAACGGAGCGGGGAAGAGCACGCTGATGAAAATATTATCAGGCGCCTATACCGCCGATTCCGGACAGATCATCATCGATGGCAAGCCGGAGCGCGTCCAGTCCCCGCTGGATGCCAAGCGGCTCGGTATTCACTGCATCTATCAGGAGGTAGATACGGCGCTCGTACCGGGGTTGTCCGTCGCGGAGAATATTATGATGGATCAGTTGGCATCTGGCGGGCCGGGTCTCATACGCTGGGGAACGCTGTACAAGCAGGCTGAGGCGGTGCTGCAGCGGCTGGATGCGCACATCCCGGTACGCAAGTCCGTGGACGAGCTATCGCTCGCTGAGAAGCAGCTCGTGCTGATTGCACGGCTGCTCACCGAGCAGGCCCGCTTTGTTATCTTTGATGAGCCGACGGCACCGCTCAGCTTCGAGGAGGCTGAGCGGTTGTTCCGCGTCATGGGGCAGTTGAAGGCAGAAGGCATCGGCTCGGTGTTTATTTCGCATCGTCTGCCTGAGGTGTTCGAGCAATGCGACCGGATTACGGTCATGCGTGACGGACAGAAGGTGTATAGCGTCGAGACGTCGCAGACGGATATGGATCAGGTCATTCGGGCGATGCTGGGCAAGACGCTGGAGGAGGAATACATCAAGCAGGAGGCCGTTATTGGCGAGGTAGCGCTGCGAGTGCGGGATGTGCGGCGCGGTCATCATGTACGCGGGGTATCGCTCGATGTGCGGCGCGGCGAGATCGTCGCGGTGGTCGGTCTGGTCGGAGCCGGCAAGACGGAGCTGTCGCGGTTGCTGTTTGGAGCAGATAAGCTGGATAGCGGTGCTGTCGAGGTCGCCGCGCGTCGGGTCAAGCTGACTGAGCCGGCTGATGCCATCGGCGGGGGCATCGTGCTTGTGCCGGAGGAGCGGCGCAAGCAGGGCATTCTTGTCGAGGAGTCGGTTCAGCGCAATCTCAGCTTGCCTGTGCTGCGTCTGCTCTCGCGTGCTGGCTTCATCAAGCGAGCTTCCGAATCGGAGCTGGCAGATGATGCGATTGCCAGGCTCGGGATTAAGACGGCCTCTCCTCATCTGCCCACGATGATGCTTAGTGGAGGCAACCAGCAGAAGGTATCGATCGGGAAATGGTTGAAGACGAATGCGGATGTCTACTTGTTTGACGAGCCAACCAAAGGGGTCGACATCGGCGCGAAAACAGACATATTTCGCATCATTGGCGAATTGGCTGGTCAAGGCAAAGCGATCGTTTATTTCACTTGCGAATTTGCCGAAGCGATCGGCATTGCCGACCGGATCATCGTGATGTGCGATGGCAGATTTGTGAAGGAATTTGCCCGCGGTGAGGCGACACAGGAACAGCTATTGTATTATGCCAGCGGCGGAGGGGAGATACGATGAAATCAAGGGTGTTGGAGTTTTTATTTAAATACGGGGCGTTGCTTGTAATCGGGTTCGTCATCGTGTTCCTGTCGCTATGGAATGAGAACTTTTTTACCTATGGCAATCTGACGGATATATTGCGTTCGATCTCAATCGTTACCTTTGTAGCCATCGGTGTGACGTTCTCCTTGACTGTAGGAGGGTTCGATCTGTCTGTCGGCTCGACAGTATCGATCAGCACGATTATGGCAGCGGCGCTAATGGTGTGGTATGACCAGCCGCTATGGATCGTCATTGCGGTTCCGATCGCGATCGGCGCCTTGATCGGCTTGCTTAATTCCTTCCTGATCGTTAAGGTGCGCATTCCCGATCTGTTGGCGACTCTGGCTGTCATGTACATTATCTCCGGTGTGCACCGGACGTTCTCGAAGGGGTATACCATCTATAACAATATGCAGATGACAGACGGAACTACAGCGCCCGGCAAGTTTACGGAGTCGTTCCTGTGGCTGGGACAGGGCAAATGGCTCGGTATCCCCGTGCCGGTCATCTTGATGGTATTAACCGTTATTTTGGTGCACCTCTTCTTCAAGTATACCCGCTGGGGCAGACAGATGCACTTTATCGGGAGCAATGAGGAGGCAGCGAGACTGTCTGGCGTGCGCGTCAAGCGTGTGCGGGTAGCAGCCTATGTGGTATCCGGGGTGTTCGCGGCGATTGGCGGTATATTGCTGGCATCGCGGATTGGAACCGGTCAGATCGATGCGGGCGCTCCGTATCTGATGGAAGCGGTAGCGGCGGTATTTGTCGGTTATTCGGTGTTTGGCGCGGCCAAGCCCAATGTGATCGGTACCTTTTTCGGCGCGGTGCTTATTGGCGTTCTCGTAAACGGAATGACGATGATGAAATTCCAATACTATGTCAATGATATTATCAAGGGCTCTGTTCTGGTGCTCGCCTTGGCGGTTACCTACGTCCATCTGAGTCGCAAACGGCAGTAAAAGCATGGGCATCTTCATTTAAAAAAATTAATCTACTTGAAATTCATATTCGGCTGTATTACTATAAATTTGTTCGCTCTGAGGTATAATTTCAGGCGTTTGGGTAAAACAGAATGATAATAAGGCAATGGACACCGTCAAGGGAGGTGAATGTTATGAACAAAACCGATCTGATCTCTAAAGTAGCCGAGTCTGCAGAGCTGTCCAAAAAGGACGCGACCAAAGCGGTTGATGCTGTGTTTGATGCAATCTCTGAAGCGCTGCAAAACGGCGACAAAGTTCAATTGGTTGGCTTTGGAAACTTCGAAGTTCGCGAGCGCGCTGCACGCAAGGGCCGCAATCCGCAAACCGGCGAAGAAATCGAGATTGCTGCCAGCAAAATGCCTGCATTCAGACCAGGCAAGTCGCTGAAGGACATCGTATCCAACTAGTGAACACTAACGTCCGAACTTGGCTTCGGGCGTTTTTTGTTGTGGTGGACAAGGGTCGCCGCCTAGATATTGCACGGGTGCACGCCTCGTGTTATAATACGAGACATACCGAGCAGCAAACTGGAAAAACCGTGTAACTTAGCGGGAAACCCCACGTTAAACGAATGGAATACATAGGGCAGTATAGGGTACATCGGGGTATGGCGCAGCCTGGTAGCGCGCACCCTTGGGGTGGGTGAGGTCGCAGGTTCAAATCCTGTTACTCCGACCATACATAGTATTGAATCGACTGCTTTCCTGATGGGCGCATGTGTTCGGGGAAGCAGTTTTGCTTGATGGACAGCCCTATGATGGGCTGATGAACGGGTTGAATGAAGGAGGCGTGGAGATGGAGCCGACTAATGGTGAATATATTGTAATCAAGGCTCATGAGCAGGGTGTGCATGTCATCGGCTTAACGAGGGGACAGAACACCAAGTTCCACCACACTGAAAAGCTGGATCGCGGTGAAATACTTATTGCTCAATTTACGGACCACACTTCCGCAATCAAGATTCGGGGCAAGGCTACGGTTCTAACCAAATACGGAACCGTTGAATCAGACGATTGAGCAGGCATAGCCTGCTCATTTTTTTTGTACAATACAGTATAGGAGCATGATTATATCACGGTCATTTAACCTATACTGGAGGGAAACGGATGAGGAGTGCCTGGAAGCGAATTGCTCTTGGCGCAGGGCTAGCGGCAGCAGCTTCGCTTCTGCTCGGCCTGCTGCCGATAGCGGGCCACGTTGCTGGCAAGCAGCATCAGCCGCTAGCGGTGTTCCGCCAGGAACAGCCCCGCCTGCTCGCCTCGAGCAATGTAGTCGATGTGCTGGGGGGTCTGGAGCTTAGCCAGCACATCAAGCGTGTGCGGTGGAGCAGCGGTGTGCTGTCGATCGATCTGGCGGCTGCCAAGGATGCGACGGCGAGAAGCTTGAATCAGGATCTGCTGGAGCTGCTTCGAGTGAGCTTCGTGCATCTGGACAATGTAGAACGGCTGCTCGTTCGGGTGCTGGAGCGGCAGAAGGAAGCGGGCATCGCTGCGGCAGACGATGCACAGCAGGAGATTCGCTGGGCGCTGCTGCTGGCATCGGATGTGAGGCGCACCGACCCGCAGGTGGCGAGCTGGGTATCTGCTCCTACTGCAGATGATCTGCTGCTGCCTCATTGGCAAGAAAGACTCAGGCTCGTCTACACACCGCTATGGCGGGAGCGCTTCGGCGCCAGTACACGTTGAGTTCACTTTATTGCTGGAGTCGGCTTTTGCAGCCGTGCCGCGGGCGTTCACTTTGGTCAGAACATATGCTTGACTTTACAAGTTGTGCTATAATAATTTAGATATCGGGCTCAGTATGCTTGACTGCGCTGTTCGGAGGCTTGTCCCATGGAAACTTATCGCATACCAGAAATGGCTAGCAAATATACCAACTATGATATGATTCGGAACTACACAGAATTGCCGGCCTTCCCGGATTACCGCGTTCGCCTGCTCTATGCCTTCCTGTCTGATGAACGTGAGGCAGGGCGACATGGCGAGCTGTATGCGCTCGCGGTCTCGCTTGTTCAATTAGGCCTGGATACCCATGATTTAATTGATACCGATACGGAAGACAAGCCCGAGCAAGCGATGCGCTCCAGGCAGCTTAAGGTGCTGGCAGGAGATTACTTCAGCAGCCGCTTCTACCATCTGCTGTCCCAAGAGGGGCAGATTGATGTCATCAAGAAGCTGAGCGGCGCCATCTGCGAAGTGAACCGGATGAAGATGAGCCTGTACATGCGGATGAAGCAGTTGCGATTGACGGCGGAGGATTATCTTCGCACCTGCATTAAGCTGAAGACAGAGCTGTTCGAGGTGTTTGCCGGCATGCTGGAGGAAGGCAATCGCGGACAGTGGCCTGAAATTATGTACGGCTTTACCCGCTGTGAAGTCATGGCGGACGAGTTGGAACGGATCGAAGTGGCCGGGAGATTTAAGGGAAGCTGGGCATATTGGCATGTGCTCGGAGAAGGAACCGAAGAAGAGAAGCGTCGGCTGCAGGATAATGCCGAGGAAGAATGGATGGTTAGAGAATTGCTGGCAAAGTATCATATTCGCAGCCAATTGAGCTTTCAGCTTGCGCAGGCCGTGGAGCATGCGCAGTCGCTTGCCAAACGGCTGGATTCGAACAAGCTCGTTCAGGAATTGCAGCGAATCGGAGATTCCTTTCTTCAACCATTGGCCACTGCTCCGGCATTTAACGAGATGAGGTGACAGCATGGACTCCAAGTCCAAGGAGCAGTTCGTACATTCCGTTTTCGAAAATATTGCTCCCAAGTACGACATGATGAATAACCTGTTAAGCTTCCGCAGACATAAGGCATGGCGGAAGTTTACGATGAAGAAGATGGCAGTGCAAGAAGGTGCCACGGCGATCGACCTGTGCTGCGGGACATGTGATTGGACGATCGCGATGGCTCAGGAGAGCCGCACAGGAGCGATGATCGGTCTTGATTTTAGCGCCAATATGCTGGAATTCGGTCAGCGCAAGGTGAATGAGATAGGTCTGAATCAACAGATCACGCTCGTCCAAGGCAACGCGATGGCGCTGCCCTACGAGGACAATCAATTTGATTATGCTACGATCGGCTTCGCGCTGCGCAACGTGCCTGATCTGAAGCAGGTGCTGCGCGAGATGCAGCGTGTGGTCAAGCCAGGCGGCAAGGTGGTCTGCCTGGAGTTGTCCAAGCCGACCTGGCAGCCGTTCAAATCGATCTACTACTTTTATTTCCGGAAGGTCCTGCCGATGCTGGGCAAGCTGTTTGCCAAGCGCTATGAGCAGTATAAATGGCTGCCGGACTCCCTTGTTCATTTCCCGGATATGAATCAGCTCGCCGAAATTTATCGTGAGGTTGGACTGAAGCAGGTGAGTGTCTATCCGTTGACCTTTGGCATCGCTGCGCTGCATATCGGTACGAAAGGATCGGATAGACCATGATTCGCAAAATTGGCATTTTTCTTGAAATGATCAAATTTGAGCATAGTATTTTTGCTTTGCCCTTTGCTTTTGTCGGCGCCATTCTTGGCGCTGTTGTTTTGGAGCAGCGTCTGCCGCTCTGGTCTGAGATCGGTTGGATCATCCTTGCGATGATCGGAGCACGCAGTGCCGCTATGGGCCTGAATCGGCTCATTGATCAGGCCATTGACCTGCGCAACCCGCGCACGGCTAATCGCGCGCTGCCTGCTGGACTGTTGAAGGCCGGTGAAGTACTGGTATTTATCGCTATTTCATTTGTGCTGCTGTTCGTTGCTGCGTTCCGTCTCGACCCGCTGTCGGTGAAGCTGCTTCCCGTAGCGGTCTTTATGCTCGTTATCTACTCCTATACGAAGCGCTTCACCTGGCTCTGCCATGTTGTGCTTGGCCTGACCATCGGCCTGGCTCCACTAGGCGGCTGGGTAGCAATTACCGGCCGGATCGACGCCACAGCATTGCTGCTCTATCTGTCGGTCGCGCTATGGACGGCAGGCTTTGACATTATCTACGCTTGTCAGGACGCCGACTTTGACCGTGAGGAGAAGCTGTACTCGATTCCTTCCCGCTTTGGAGTGGCTACAGCGCTGTGGATCGCCCGCATTTTCCATCTCGTGACGGCTGTAGGCTTCATCGTGCTGTTTGCTGTGACCGATCTGAGCTGGGGCTATCTGGTCGGAACATTGATTGCCGTGGCGATCCTGTTCTATGAGCACACACTGGTCAAGCCATATGATCTGAGCAAGCTGAATATGGCATTCTTTACGATGAATGGCGTGCTCAGTATGGTGATATTTGTATTTACCTTATTCGACCTGGTGGTGCTGCGCAAATGGTAAGCGTAGCAGCAAGGAGAAGATGGGCGGTAGGCATTACGGGAGCCAGTGGCGCCATCTATGGCGTGACGCTGGTTCAGGAGCTGCTTGCACGCAACATTGAGGTGCATCTGGTCATCAGTGAAGCAGGCTGGCGTGTGCTCAAGGAGGAGCTGGGATGGGAGACTGCTCATCGCCAGCAGGCGCTGCAGTCACGATTCGGTCAGGAGCTGGCCGAAGGGCGGCTCGTGTTTCACCCGAATGCCGACATTGGGGCCAGCATCGCGAGCGGCTCTTACCGGATGGAGGGGATGGTGGTCATCCCGTGCTCGATGGGTTCATTGTCCTCGATCGCGACAGGCGCTTCGCGCAATCTGCTGACCCGCGCTGCGGACGTGGCGCTCAAGGAGGGACGCCGCCTCATCCTGGTGCCGAGAGAAACACCGCTGCATGCCATTCATCTGGAGAACATGCTGAAGCTGGCTCAGCTCGGCATAGTTATTTTGCCGGCCATGCCTGCATTTTATAATCATCCGGCTTCACTGGACGACATCGTCCGCTTCGTCGTTGGCAAGGTCATGGATAGCATGAGGCTGGAGCATGAGCTGTATAGAAGATGGGGGGAACCTAGCGATGAAGGATAACCGTCCCTTTCGTCTGGGTCGCATCGATTACGCGAATGCCTGGCCGCTCTTCCATTACATCAGCGAGGAGACGGCGGATGGTCTGGAGATCGTCCGTGACGTTCCGAGCGGGCTGAATCGTGCGTTGCAGACGGGTGACATCGACATGTCGGCGATCTCGTCTTTTTCCTACGCTGAGAATGCCGACCGTTATTACATTCTGCCGGATCTGTCGGTCAGCAGCCCAAGCCGCGTTAATTCGATATTGTTATTTTTGAACAAGCCGCTGGATGAGGTGCTATGTGGAACGATAGCCGTTACCAATACGTCGGCGACATCCGTGAATTTGCTAAGGATATTGATGGAGCAAAGGTTCGGCGGCGCACCGACATATGTGGCTCAGCCGCCCAATCTGGATGCGATGCTAGCCAAGGCAGATGCTGCGCTTCTCATAGGCGATCCGGCGATCAGGGCTTCCTGGCAGCAGCGCGGAGGAACGGTGCTTGATCTGGGCGAGCTGTGGCGCAACTGGACAGGTCATGGCATGACCTTCGCGCTCGTCGCTGTGCGCCGGGAGCTTGCACCATCCGCAGCGCATGTAATTGAAAGAATCTACAGAGCGATGCAAGACAGCAAGCGCCGCAGTCTGCAGGAGCTGGAGCCTCTTGTGAGCAAGGCACGTACCCTAATTGGAGGGACAGCGGAGTACTGGCACCGATATTTTACCGAGCTGAAATTTGATTTTGGCCCCAGGGAGCAGGCGGGTCTGCAACTGTATTATGATTATGCCTATGAGCTGGGGCTGCTGAAGCGCAAGGTGAAGATGGAATATTGGCCCACTATATCTGCTGTACAGGTGAACGAATGAAACTACTGGATTTGTATGCAAAAATGAAGCATGATTTAAATGTGATCGAGGACGAGCTGGAGAATAGCATGACTTCTGACCATGCATTGCTTAGCGAAACCTCGCTCCATCTGCTCAAGGCCGGGGGCAAGCGAATTCGTCCGGTGCTCGTGCTGCTGGCGGGCAAGTTCGGGGAGTACGATCTGGATCGTCTCAAAAAGGTGGCCGTAGCGCTGGAGCTGATCCATATGGCATCGCTGGTTCATGATGATGTCATTGACAATGCCAAGACGCGAAGAGGACAGCTCACGGTCAAGTCGAAATGGGACAACCGGATTGCGATGTACACCGGGGACTACATTCATGCCAAGGCGCTGTTAATCGTGACTGATCTGCATCATCAGCAGCTCCATCAGATGCTCTCCAAGGCAATGGTGGAGATGTGTGTGGGCGAGATGGAACAGATCCGTGATTTCTTCAATACGAAGCAGACGGTTCGCAACTATTTGCTGCGCATTCGACGCAAGACAGCGCTGCTCATTGCGATTAGCTGCCAACTAGGGGCCATAGCAGCGGATAGCGACCGAAAAACGGCGCTCGGATTGTACAAGTTCGGTTATAATGTAGGCATGGCATTCCAGATTAAGGATGACCTGCTCGATCTATGCGGTACAGAGAAGCAGATTGGCAAGCCGCCCGGTTCGGATATTCGCCAGGGCAACATAACGCTGCCTGTGCTGCTGGCGCTGCAGGAGCCGCATCTTGCGCCATCGCTGGAGGCAGAGATCGCTCGCATACGGGAGGCGGACGGACAGGCCGATACGCGCCAAGCGATCGCGCTGATCAAGGGAAGCCGCGGCATTGCCCGTTCAGAGGAGCTGGCAGAGAAATATATCTCGAAGGCCATCATGGCGCTCGATCAGTTGCCGCCGATACCAGCGCGCAAAAATCTGGCTGACATAGCAAGGTTTATTGCCAAACGAAATTACTAAAGGCAGGGGAACGAACATGGAAAGAACCTTTTTGATGGTGAAGCCCGATGGCGTGCAGCGCGGACTCGTTGGGGAGATCGTCAGTCGCTTCGAGAAGAAGGGGCTGCAACTGGTTGCTGCCAAATTTATGAAGCTGGATGAGGAATTGGCCTCCTCCCATTATGCGGAGCATGTCGGCAAGCCATTCTACCCGAAGCTTATCGAGTTCATTACGTCAGGACCTGTGTTTGCCATGGTGTGGCAAGGGGATCAGGCGATTGGACTGGCCAGGGCGCTGATCGGCAAGACGGATGCGCTGGTGGCTGCGCCGGGAACGATTCGCTCGGACTTTGCTGTACATACGAATTTCAATCTCATTCATGGCTCGGATTCCCTGGAGAGCGCGGAGCGCGAGATTGCGCTGTACTTTAAGCCAGAGGAACTGATTGATTACGAGCATTTGATGCAGCGCTGGATTTAAGCGTGCAAGCTAGCTGTGCCATTAGCATCCAAGGGGGAAGCGGCTGTGGAGGATCAGGATTTTGCACTGTTTATATCGAGGATCAAAGAGAAGACAGCGATCGATCTGGGGCAATACAAGGAAGCTCAGATGAAGCGCAGGCTGACGACGCTGCGCATGAAGCATGGCTATATGACGTTCAAGGCCTATTGGGAGGCGTTGCAGACCTCGCCCAAGCTTATGGAGGAATTTCTGGATCGGATGACGATCAATGTGTCAGAGTTTTGGCGCAACCCGACCCGATGGCTCGCGCTGGAGCAAAAATTCATGCCGGAGCTGCTGAGGGACAACAAAAGCTTGAAAATCTGGAGCGCCGCCTGCTCGACGGGCGAGGAGCCGTACACCTTGGCGATGATTCTTGACCGGCTCGGCGTCTTGGAGCGGGCCTCGCTGCTGGCGACGGATCTGGATGCAGGTGTACTGGCCAAAGCGGCCAGAGGAGAATACGCTGACCGCTCGGTCAAGGATGTTCCCAAGCCCTATCTGCAGTCGTATTTCACGAGCCAGGGGGATACATATACCGTTACTGACAAGCTCAAAAAAGCGGTTCGCTTCAAGCAGCATAACCTGCTGCATGACCGCTTCGAGGGGCCGTTTGACCTGATCGTATGCCGCAATGTGATGATTTATTTTACAGATGATGCCAAGCAGCAATTATATCATCATTTTTCCAGAGCTTTGCGGCCAGGCGGCCTGCTGTTTGTCGGCAGCACGGAGCAGATTTTCTCTCCTGCACAGTATAATCTAGAGACAGTGGAAACCTTCTTCTACCGCCGCACCCCGTAGGAATATTCATTTCCAGCTTCTCCAATACTAAGCGCAGGCGAAGGCCAAGCGAATGTTTGGAGGGAGAGCATGGATAAGCGAACCGTAGTCGCTGCTTACCGTCGAGGCTATATTAATCTGCAGGAATGCGCGCAAATATTAGGGCTGGATAGTCTGCAGGTGCAGCGCATTATTGAGGCCTCCGGTCAGGCTGTTACAGGCGAAGCGGACAGCAAGCGTCGTCTTGCGCTTGCTGACCGGGCTATGCGGGGATAGAAGCAACAGGAGGATAAGGGGTATCGTCCGGCGTGATGGCGCAGGGAGGATACCCCTTTTCCTTGTCAACAGACAAGAGCATATACTATAATGAGCAAAGATATTGAGGGCGTTGCCAGTTGAAGGAGGAAATGAATTGAGCTTACGTTATTTGACAGCGGGCGAGACGCATGGGCCGCAGCTTACAGCTATCATTGAAGGGTTGCCAAGCAATCTGAGCATTGATTTTGAGGAGCTGAACTTTCAGCTTCAGCGTCGCCAGAAGGGACATGGCCGCGGTCGGCGCATGCAGATCGAGAAGGATACGGCGCAGATTGTCGGCGGTGTGCGCCATGGCAGAACAACCGGCGCTCCTGTGGCGCTCGTCGTGGCCAACAATGATTGGAAGCACTGGACATCGGTGATGAACATCGAGCCGATCGAGGGCAGCGATGAAGAGAAGCGCCGTGTGCATCGTCCTCGTCCAGGACATGCTGATCTGAATGGCGGCTTGAAGTATGACCTCAAGGATCTGCGCAATGTGCTCGAGCGCTCCAGCGCCCGCGAGACGGCTGCCCGTGTGGCGGTGGGAGCAATCGCCCGCCAACTGCTGGCGGAATTCGGCATTAAGGTGGCCGGTCAGGTCATTCGGATTGGCGAGATTGAGGCGCCGCCTCATTCCCTGCCGATCGATGAGCTGATTGAGCGTACAGAGCAATCGCCAGTGCGTGTCGTCGATAAGGAAACCGAGGAGAGAATGACGGCCTATATTGACCAGATCAAGGCGGAGGGCGACTCGATCGGCGGCATCGTCGAGTGCATCATCGAGGGCGTCCCTGTCGGACTGGGCAGCCACGTGCAATGGGATCGCAAGCTGGACGGACGGATCGCTCAGGCCGTTGTCTCGATCAATGCGTTCAAGGGATGCGAGATCGGCATAGGCTTTGAAGCAGCGAAGCTGAGAGGCTCACAGGTGCATGACGAGATTATGTATGATGCGGAGCGCGGCTATCACCGGGCGACGAATCGTCTGGGCGGATTCGAGGGCGGCATGACGAACGGCGAGCAGATCGTGGTGCGTGGGGTCATGAAGCCGATCCCGACGCTGTACAAGCCATTGCGCAGTGTCGATATCGATACGAAGGAGCCGTTCACAGCGCAGGTGGAGCGTTCGGATAGCTGTGCGGTGCCGGCTGCGAGCGTCGTGCTGGAGCATGTGGTGACCTGGGAGGTTGCGCGCGCATTTCTGGAGAAATTCGGCGGCGATTCGATTGAGGAGATTCGCGCCAACCTGAACAACTACCTTGAGCAAGTGGGGCGGTACTAAGATATGAGAGAACTGACAGTTGATTTGGGAGAGCGCTCGTACCCGATTTACATCGGAGAGGGAGTGCTGAAGGATATTGCAGCCCTGTTCGACAAGCATGGCATAAGCAAGAAATCGCCGCTGCTTATCGTATCGGATACGAATGTTGCCCCCCGGTTTTTGCCGCAGTTTGAGGCCAGTCTGGCGGAGGGCGGATACAGCACGGTCTCCGCTGTCGTTCCTGCAGGAGAAGCGTCCAAGTCGATCGCTCAATTCGAGCAGCTCATTACAGTGGCGCTCGAAGCGGGGCTTGACCGCAACTCGGCGGTTATCGCGCTTGGCGGGGGCGTAGTTGGCGATCTGGCGGGCTATGTCGCTGCTGCGTACATGCGTGGAACCCGCTTCATTCAGATTCCGACGACGATACTCGCGCATGACAGCAGCGTAGGGGGCAAGGTAGCGGTCAACCATCCGCAAGCGAAGAATATCATCGGCGCCTTCCATCAGCCGGAGATGGTGCTGTATGATCTACTTACGCTGCAGACGCTGCCGCCACGCGAGGTGAGAAGCGGGCTGGCAGAGGTGGTCAAGCATGGCTTGATCTGGGATGCCGAATTTGTAGATTGGATCGATGAGCATGCTGACAAGCTGCTGGCGCTTGACCCAGAGGCGCTCGGCTATGCCCTGTACAAGGGCTGTGGCGTCAAGGCCTCTGTCGTCTCGCAGGATGAGCGGGAGAATGACCTGCGGGCGATTCTTAACCTCGGGCATACGATAGGTCATGCGCTGGAGGCTGTGGCGAACTACAATGAGCTGCAGCACGGAGAGGCGATTGCGATCGGGATGGTCGGCGCAGCACGACTAGGGGTGGAGCTCGGCGCGCCTGCCGAGGTATACGAGATCACGAAGCGAGTTCTTCAGCGTGTGGGCCTGCCTGTCGCGGTGCCGCAGCATCTGGATACCGACGAGATTATGAGCGCGATGATGCATGACAAGAAGTTCAAGGAAGGCCGGATGGTCTATATTATACCGACGGCGATCGGCAAGGTCGAGATTAACAAGGCGATGTCAGCCGATAGCGTCAGGGCAGTAGTGGAGCAGTTGAAACAGGAAGGGTGAGCTTGAAGTGAGTGTGCGGGGTATTCGAGGGGCAACAACAGTAGAAGTCAATGAAGAGGGCGTTATTTTGGCGGCGACCAGCGAGCTGCTGCAGGAGATCGTGAAGGAAAACCAGATCATTCCGACAGACATTTGCAGCATCTGGATTACGGTGACGCAAGACCTGGACGCGACGTTTCCGGCCAAGGTGATTCGTGAGATGGCCGGCTGGGAGCTTGTTCCACTGATGTGTTCGCTGGAGGTTCCGGTCAAGGGGAGCCTGGAGAAATGCATTCGTTTCATGGTTCATGTTAATACGGATAAGCAGCAGAGCGAGATTCGCCATGTCTATCTGGGCAGAGCTCGGGCGTTGCGACCGGATTTTAGCGGCAAATCCTAATTGTATGGCGGTTTTGGTTGACGATATGAGCTGTGGTGTTGTATAGTGGAATCATTATTTGTTATGCATGAGTTGGATGGGCATATGGGAATGAAGCTTGAGGCTGTGTTCCATATCCATCTGCGTCTGACTGCCGGGTTCTCCTTCAGAGGAAGGGGGAGCGGAAGACAGGCGAGCAGAGCAGAGCTAGCAGTGTTTAGAATAGCCGAGATGAGCTAAGTGAGTGAGCCAGATGAATAGCAGATGGGTCTTTCGAGTAACAAGCCGCCGGTCGTGTAAGCGCCATGGCTTGGTAGAGATACATCCCGCGGCGGATCGCCGCCTCCTGCAAGCGTGTTGACCGGAAGGACAGCGCCATTGCAGCAAGGGAGGGATGTCATCGTTGGAGCCTGCTGTTACTGCGCTTTCCTGATCTGATCGTATATTCGCTCCTGCTGCGGCAGGAGCTTTTTTATTGCTCATTCTGCTGAGCCAGTCCGGTGCTTCAATCAGACGTTATTCATTTGAACGAGGAAGGGAAGGGATGAGAGCGATGACAAACGAGCTGCAGAAGGTCATGTCGTTGGCTGGTGAATATAACTTGATTCCGATTGTACGCCACGCGATGGCGGATACGGAGACGCCAATCCGATTGTTTCAGCATTTTTATCGCGAGAAGCGGGCATTTCTGCTGGAGAGTGTAGAGGGCGGGGTCAAATGGGCGCGTTATTCGTTCATCGGCACGGACCCGTTCATGATGATTTCGGGCAAGCAGGGCGAGATGGTGATCGAGCAGCATGGAGAGAAGCGGGTGTTCAAGGATAAGCCGATTGAGACGCTCAAGGCTTACCTGAGCAGCTACCGCAGTCCGGCAAGCGACGAGCTGCCGCCCTTTACGGGGGGAGCGATCGGGTTCTTCGGCTATGATCTGCTGCAATATTATGAGAAGCTTCCTGCCCATCGACTCGATGATCTCCAGATGAATGATCTGCAATTCATGTTCTGCGACCAGATTATCGTATTCGATCATTTCAAGCAGCAGTTGCAGGTGATCGGCAATGTTCATATTCCCGAGCAGGCCACAGATGAACAGATTCGCAGTGCCTATGAGACGACCGTTGCGAAAATTACCGCTGTACTGGAACGGCTGCAGCAGCCACCAGCATTGCCAGTGATGGCGAGCGGCATCGTGCCTGCTGATCCTGAGCTTGGCGAGGTGCATTCGAATGTAACGAAGGAGCAGTTCATTGCCAATGTGGAGCAGGCGAAGGAATATATTCGATCAGGCGATATTTTCCAGGTCGTTCTATCCCAGCGGTTCAGCATCGAGACAGAGGTTGATCCGCTGCAGGTGTACCGTATTCTGCGGACGATGAATCCGTCTCCATATATGTATTATCTGAAAATGGACGATGAGGTCATCGTCGGCACATCGCCAGAGGCGCTCGTCAAGGTGGATCATGGGCGGGTGGAGACCCGGCCGATTGCAGGTACGAGGCCGCGCGGCAAGACACCGGAGCAGGATCTGCAGCTCGAACGTGAGCTGCTGGCCGATGAGAAGGAGCGAGCGGAGCATCTTATGCTGGTTGATCTGGGACGAAACGACATTGGCCGCGTCTGCGAGTTCGGCTCCGTAACCTGTGATTCCTATATGGAGATTGAACGATACTCGCATGTTATGCATATCGTCTCCAACGTCTCGGGCAAGCTGCGCGCTGACAAGGATTTCTTTGATGCCTTCGTCTCCTGCCTGCCGGCCGGAACGGTATCTGGCGCACCGAAGCTGCGGGCGATGGAGATTATCGCCGAGCTGGAGAATGAAGCTCGCGGCGCTTATGCAGGAGCAATCGGCTACCTGGGCTTTGGCGGCAGTCTGAATACATGCATTACGATCCGCACAATTATCTTCAAGCAGGGCAAGGCCTATGTGCAGGCCGGAGCCGGAATCGTCTGGGATTCGGTGCCAGAGAGCGAGTACATGGAGACGGTCAACAAGGCGATGGCGCTGCTCAAGGCTATCCGCGCTGCAGAGCTGATGTTTCCCGTTCAGTCACCGGCGCCGCAGGACGGAATTAAGGTCACGAATATCGATTACCATCTAAAAGCGTAGGGGGCGGGGATGATGACGATTGTAGGAATGCAGCAGGCGCTGGCCAGAGTCGTGGGCGGAGAAAGCCTGAGCCGCGAGGAAGCGGCTGCTATCATGGAGTTGATCATGAACGGGGAGGCGACCTCGGCGCAGATCGCCGCACTTGTCACCGCAATGCGGATGAAGGGCGAGACCGTCGACGAGATTACCGGCTTCGCCCAAGTGATGCGTGCCAAGGCGAGCCGTGTAACCACGGAGCAGGAAGGGCTGCTCGATACGTGCGGCACTGGTGGCTCCGGCATTCATAAGTTCAACATATCGACAGCCTCGGCCATTATTGCTGCCGCGGCGGGCATCCGCGTCGCCAAGCACGGCAACCGGGCGATGTCCGGCAAGGCTGGTTCAGCGGACGTGCTGGAGGCGCTCGGTGTCAATATTACGCTGACCGCAGACCAGGCGGCGCGCTGTCTGGATTCCATCGGCATCTGCTTCATGTTCGCGCAGCTCTACCACCCTTCGCTGCGTCATGCAGCCGGGCCACGCAAGGAGCTGGGCATTCGCAGCATCTTCAATATGCTGGGGCCGCTGACCAACCCTGCGGGAGCGGATCGTCAACTGCTCGGCATCTACGAGCGCTCGCGCACCGAGACGGTGGCTGGCGTGCTGCAGCAGCTCGGGCTGAAGCGAGCGATGATCGTCAGCAGCCATGACGGGCTGGATGAGATCAGCCTGTCAGCGCCGTCCCAGCTTTCGGAGCTGAACGGTGGGGTCATTCGCACCTATGATATTACGCCAGAGGAGCTGGGCCTGCGCCGCTGCACCCTGGGCGATGTGATGGGCGGGGATGCCGCCGTTAATGCAGGCATTATTCGCCGGGTGTTCAGCGGCGAGGAGCGGGGAGCTTACCGCGATATTATCGCAGCCAACGCCGGGGCATGCATCTATGTAGGAGGCGCTGCCTCCTCGCTGATCGAGGGCGTACAGCAAGCACAGGCGATTATGGAGCAAGGAGCCGCACAGCGCAAGCTGGAGCAGCTAATACGGACGACAGGAGAGTTGGCTCATGTTTCTTGATAAAATTGTTGCAGTTAAACGCAAGGAAGCAGATGATCTTGCGGAGACATTCTCTTTGGCAGATTACGAGCGTCAGATTGCCGCGATGCCGCAAACCCGTGGATTTGAGCGGGCGCTGACTACCGGACGCCGCCGTGCGCTGGGTCTGATCGCTGAGGTGAAGAAGGCTTCGCCATCCAAGGGGCTAATTCGCGGCGACTTCGATCCCGTTCAACTCGCTGCCATCTATGAGCGTCATGGAGCGGATTGCATCTCGGTACTGACAGATCAGGATTTCTTCCAGGGGAGCAACGCGTATCTGACCCAGGTGCGGGAGCAGGTGAAGGTACCGCTGCTGCGAAAGGACTTTATTATAGACTATCGCCAAGTGTACGAGGCTCGTGTCATCGGTGCGGATGCTGTGCTGCTGATCGCGGCAATCCTCAGCTCCAGGCAACTGAATGAATACTATGATCTGGCCAAGTCACTCGGGATGGATGTGCTCGTGGAGGTGCATGACCGCGAGGAGCTGGAGGCGGTGCTGGAGCTGAATAAGGCGACGCTGATCGGCGTCAACAATCGCAATCTGAAAACCTTCGTGACAGATATTCATAATACAGAGCAGTTAATAGATTTGATGCCGAAGTCGGTGACGGTCATTAGCGAGAGCGGCATCTCTACTCCGAAGGAGATTGATTATTTGCAGGGAGTGGGCGCGCATGGCGTGCTTGTCGGCGAGCATTTCATGCGGCAAGCAGATGTCGGCGCTGCCGTCGAGAAATTGATGGGCCCGATCGATAGAGCATGAGTGTCCATATCAAGGTATGCGGCTTGAAGGAAGCGGAGCACATCCGGGAGCTGGAGGGACTGGCGATCAGCCAAGTGGGCTTCGTGCTGGCGCCCAGCCGCCGTCAGGTTACGACGCAGCAGGCAGGCGTACTGGCAGGCGCAGTGGGGCTGCTGCGCAATGGCAAGGGGCAGCGCATCGAGACAGTAGGTGTCGTCGTCAATGCATCGCTGGCGGAGCTGTCGGCGATTATCGATGCTGCGCCGCTGGATGTGCTGCAACTGCACGGGGCGGAGAGCCCGGAGCTATGCCGAGAGGTTCGCGAGCAGCTTGGCGTGAAGGTATGGAAGGTGTTCTCGCTTGCCGCAGGCGCGGCAAATATAGAGGCAGAGGAGCCGCAGCGTCTGCTGCAGCCCTATGCAGGTACGATCGATGGTGTGGTGATCGATACAGCCGGAGGCGGCACAGGGCAGGTATTCGACTGGCACAGCATCCCCGCCTACAAGGCGGCCTGCAGGCAACTGGGAGTGCCATTGTATGTGGCTGGCGGTCTGCACGCTGGTAATGTCGGCGATCTGCTGGCCTATGAGCCGGATGGGGTAGATGTATCGAGCGGCGTAGAGACGAATGGGATGAAGGATATAGAGAAAATCAGGGGATTTGTTGAAAGGGTGATACGGCAATGAGTCAGGTACCTGACAAAAACGGGCGCTACGGCAAGTTTGGAGGCCGCTACGTGCCGGAGACGTTGATGAATGCACTGTTCGAGCTGGAGGAAGCGTTCGATCACTATACGAAGGATGAGCAATTCAATGCGGAGCTGCGCTATCTGCTCAAGCAATATTCCGGCAGGCCAACGCCGCTGTATTATGCAGAGCGGCTCTCGAATCATCTGGGCGGCGCGAAGATCTATCTGAAGCGCGAAGACCTGAACCATACAGGCGCTCATAAGATCAACAATTCGCTGGCGCAGGCGCTGCTGGCCAAGCGAATGGGCAAGACGAAGGTTATCGCCGAGACGGGCGCAGGCCAGCACGGGGTAGCATCAGCGACGGCCGCGGCGCTGCTCGGTCTGGAGTGCAAGGTGTTCATGGGCGAGGAGGACATGAAGCGGCAGCAATTGAACGTCTTCCGTATGCGGCTGCTTGGCGCAGAGGTGGTGCCGGTGACGTCGGGCACGCGGACGCTCAAGGATGCCTGCAACGAGACGCTGCGCTACTGGGTGAGCCATGTGACGGATACGTATTACATTCTCGGCTCTGTGACGGGTCCACACCCGTATCCGAAGATGGTGCGCGACTTCCAACGGATCATCGGGGACGAGACCAGAGAGCAGATGTTGAACGAGCAGGGCAAGCTGCCGGATTATGTGGTGGCGGCGGTCGGCGGCGGCAGTAATGCGATCGGTATCTTTTACCCCTTCCTCGGGGACGAGTCGGTTCGCCTGATCGGAGCTGAGGCAGCCGGCAAGGGTACTGAAACGACGGAGCATGCAGCCACGTTGACCAAGGGGCGGCACGGCGTGTTCCAGGGCTCGCTCAGCTATGTGCTGCAGGATGAGCATGGACAGGTGCTGCCGGCGCATTCGATCTCGGCTGGACTGGACTATCCGGGCATCGGGCCGGAGCACGCCTACCTGAAGGACAGCGGCCGTGCCAGCTATGAGCCGATTACCGATGCGGAGGCGCTGGAGGCGCTGCAACTGCTGTCGCGCACCGAGGGTATTATTCCTGCGCTGGAATCGGCCCACGCGATTGCACAGACGATGAAGCTGGCGCCAACTCTGGCTGCCGACCAGACGATTGTCGTCAATCTGTCAGGGCGCGGGGACAAGGACGTTGAGGCTATTATGGGGTATTTGGAGGGGAATGCGCATGAATCACATTGATCAGACGTTTGCTGCGTTGAAGGAGCAGGGCAAGACAGCGCTCATGCCTTTCTTGACGGTAGGCGACCCGGATGCCCAGACGACGATTGAGATTATTCGCAAGCTGGAGGAGGCGGGCGCGGACATTCTGGAGCTTGGGGTGCCTTACTCTGACCCGCTCGCTGACGGCCCAGTTATCCAGCGTGCTTCCGGTCGCGCGCTGGAGCATGGAATTACGATTACGGAGTGCATCCAGGTGGCTGCCGACGCGCGGGCAGCGGGTGTCAAGCTGCCCTTTATCCTGTTCACGTATTATAATCCGGTCTTCCAGCTTGGTCTGAAGCCCTTCTTCGAGCTGCTTCGCGGCAAGGGGATCAGCGGCTTGATTATACCGGATCTGCCGCTTGAGGAGGATGAGGAGCTGCGTGCCATGGCAGAGCAGGAGAACATTCATCTCATCCCGTTGGTGGCGCCAACCTCAAGAGAGCGAATTGCCCAGATAACGGGTCGTGCCAGAGGCTTTATCTACTGTGTGTCCTCGCTCGGCGTAACGGGCGTCCGTTCGGACTTCCATGCCGGTATAGACAGCTTCCTGAACGACGTGCGGCAGTCGACCGACCTGCCGATTGCGATCGGCTTTGGCATCTCCTCCAGAGAGCATGTCGAGCGCTTCTCGCAGCAGTGTGACGGCGTTGTAGTCGGCAGCGCGATTGTGAAGCGGATCGAGGAGGCGCTGCCGCTGCTGGAAAGTCCGGAGCAGCGCGAGCAAGGACTGGAGCAGATCCGTGAGTTTGTGCAAGAGCTGAAGAGCGGAGCGTAGGGCGAGCTTCTCAACCCGATCAAGGATCATTCGCCGCCTGTTCGTTTATGATCATCCCGTAAGGCAATCACGTATGCACAGCAGCATGCCAGAGCGCCGGACGGGATGATTTTTGACTTTTCATTAGGGCGTGGATGTGAGAGAATGAGAAGGATTATGTTCTGATAGGGAAAGAGAAATTCAATGAGGTGATTGTAGTGCAGCCCAAGAAACATATCGTTCATCTGCCTGTCTATCAGCCAGGCAAGCCTGTTGAAGAGGTCAAGCGCGAGCTGGGATTGACCGAGGTGATCAAGCTGGCCTCCAATGAGAATCCATTTGGCTGTTCGGACAAGGCCAAGGAAGCCATAGTAGCCGAGCTTGCGAATACAAGCATATACCCTGACGGAGCCAGCGTCTCGCTGACGGCTGAAGCTGCGGCGAGGCTCGGTGTCGAGACGAACCAGATTATTTTCGGCGCCGGCTCGGATGATGTGATTCTGATGCTGGCGCGCGCGTTCTTCGTGCCTGGCGACGAGACGATCATGGCGGATCAGACCTTCGCCCAGTACAAGCATAACGCCGAGATCGAGAATGCAACCATTATCGAGGTGCCGCTCAACGATGGCAAGCATGATCTGCCGGCGATGCTGGCGGCTGTAACAGATAGAACCAAGATCATCTGGATCTGCAATCCGAATAATCCGACAGGAACGATCGTTACACATGATGAGCTGGAGCAGTTCTTGCGTCAGGTGCCGCCTAGCGTGCTGGTCGTGCTTGATGAGGCCTATTGCGAGTATGTCTATGATGAGGAGTTCCCGCGCGGCCTTGAGCTGCTGAAGTCGTACAAGAACCTCGTGCTGCTGCGCACCTTCTCCAAAATCTATGGCCTCGCTGCATTGCGCGTCGGCTATGGCATCGGGCACCCAGAAGTAATCAGCCTGATCAATCTGGTTCGCGAGCCATTCAATACGAGCCGTTTCGGACAGGCTGCCGCTAGGGCAGCGCTAACAGACGAAGAGTTCGTCGCACGCTGCCACGAGCTGAACAAGCAGGGCATTGCCTATGTAACCGGCGAGCTGGAGCGGCTCGATCTGAGCTACTTCCCGGCGCATGGCAACTTTGTCATGTTTGATACGAAGCATCCTTCCGCACAGGTATTTGACGGCCTGCTCAAGCGCGGCATCATTTCCCGTGCCAAATGGTCGAAGTATCCGACCCATATACGGATTACAATCGGCAGCCGCGAGCAAAACGAAAGGTTCATCGCTGCGCTGGAGCAAGTATTGCAGGAATTGGCGGTGCAGGTATAGACGATGACAACTATAGCTATATTCGGTGTCGGCCTGATCGGAGGCTCTCTGGCACTGTGCTTCAAGGGCAAGCCCGACCTTCATGTCATCGGGCATTCGATACGACCGTCGTCCGTAGAGAAATATGTACAACGCGGCGTTGTGGATGAAGGAACAACGTCGATGCAGGCGGCTGCAGAGGCTGCTGATTTCATCTTCCTCTGTGTGCCTGTAGGCAATCTGGAGGAATATGTGCAGAAGCTCAGCAGCTTTAAGCTCAAGCCTGGCTGTATCATCACCGATGTCGGCAGCACCAAGGCGTCGGTGACAGCCTGTGCGCGCCGTTACCACCTGGAGGGGGCGTACTTCATCGGCGGTCATCCGATGGCCGGATCGGAGCGCTCTGGCGTCGAAGCGGCCAGCTCGTTTCTGTTCGAGAACGCCTACTATGTCCTCACACCAGATCAGGATGCTCCGCCGGAGGCTGTCGAGCGGCTGCGCACCCTGCTGGAGCATACGAGAGCGCATATCGTCTTGGTGGATGCGGTGGAGCATGATCAGATTGTCGGCGCGATCAGTCATCTGCCGCATATTATTGCCGCGCTGCTCGTGAACCAGGTTCGCGGCTATCACGAAGGCAATCCGCTCTATGGCTCGCTTGCGGCAGGAGGGTTCCGCGATATTACCCGGATTGCATCAAGTGATCCTGTCATATGGCGTGACATCCTTATCAACAACCGCGACGTAATGCTGGAGCTGCTATGCGACTGGCAGCAGGAGACCGAGCGGATGATCGGTATCCTGCAGCGTGCAGACGGCGCGGCTGTGGAGAAGGCCTTTGAGCTTGCGGGCGAGTTTCGCAGCCGTCTGCCGGAGCGGCGCAAGGGCATGATCCATTCGCTGTATGAATGCTATGTCGATGTGCCGGATCATCCGGGCATTATCGGCCGCATCGCCACGGAGCTTGGCAATCATCGCATTAATCTGAGCAATCTCCAAATCATTGAGAGCAGGGAGGATGTGCCTGGCGTGCTGCGGCTGTCCTTCCGTGAGCAGAGCGATCTGGATGGGGCTGTGGAGCTGCTGGAGTCGCTAGGCTATCATACGCATTATTAATCCGAGCAGGGGCAGGCTTGAAGGTAACAGAGTCTGTCCCTGCACTCTTATGCTGCAGCGTTGTATAACGGCGACCAGCAGAAAATAATTTCACAAAAAATGAAAGCGCTTATTGACAAACTGAAAACGGATACATATAATAAAAGTACAGTATGGTTTCTCTCCACTCCTATCCAAATACTTCTTGCCTTGCAAATAGGCAAAGAGCCGCTAATTAGCGGCTCATTTTTTTTTTGGCGAATTTCCAGTTTGCAGCAACCTTTGATTGGCCTTCGCCGTCTGTTAGGTTGGAATATGCGGTGAAACGTCAATTTCTTATACAAATCTTAAGGTACGCTTCTCGAAGGATATGATACAATAGAGATAATTGTTTGCCGCGAGCTATTATTCCTCGATGATTTCGATTTTTTATTCCTATACCGCAACTTTTTGCTCCCGATTCGGTACATATCTATAAGCAATGCCGAACTGGGTAGATCACTCCGAGGGCCAAGGAGGGTCGCACTTCATGACCGATTCCCAGTTAATTAGAGAGATTAAGGATGGCAACGTACAGCTTTATTCGGAATTGATGCGACGCTACCAACGCAAGATACTCTCGTTTATATTTCATATGTTGAAGAGCGCGCAGTTGGAGCTGATGGCAGAGGATCTTTGTTCAGAAACCTTCTACAAGGCGTACCGAAGCCTTCATTCCTTCCGAGAAGTTGATGCTTCCTTTTCTACGTGGCTGTATACAATTGCCCGCAATACGGTTCTAAGCGAGCTTCGCAAGCAAAAGAATGCCCATCTCTCGCTTGACGAGTCAGGATACATACCGGTAGCCCCGCTAGATGCTGTTCCCGAGCAGCAGGTGCTGCAGAACGAGCGGATGTCGCTAGTGCGTGAGGCGATTAATAATCTTCCTGAGAAGCAGCGCTCTGCCCTTATACTTAGGGAGTACGATCAGCTTGATTATCAGGAGATAGCGAATATACTCGGTCAGACGGTTAGCTCCGTCAAATCCTTGCTATTCCGTGCGAGAGCCAGCGTGAAGCTGCAGCTTGAACCCTATTTTGGAGAACAACTGGCAGTGGAAGAATTTGAAGGGATGAAGACACGATGAAATGCCATGAGGTTCAAGAGGCGCTCGGGGTCTACTGGGATCTCCCAGAGAATGACCCTGAACGAATGGCGATTGATCGGCATCTTCAGCAATGCGAGAGCTGCATGGAGGAGTTTCGCATCTGGGAAGAAAGTGAAGCCATGATTCGCAGTGCTGCGGAAAGTCCAGCCGGGATGGAACCGATGGATGACATTACTCGCGGAGTTATGGAACGGATCTATATGGAGCAAGCCTGGATGCAGCCGATTAACGAGCGCCGTTATCAGCTCAGCAAGGTGTTCAAGCGGAATGTAGCTGCTGTGATCGCATGCTGTATGGCGATGTTCGTCTGCGGATTCGTATATTTTCTATTTGGAGAGCGCACGGACCCGCAAGCAACAGTATCCAATATTACCGGTCTGCTCGATACGGTGAATGCCAATGAAGGCATTTCGCTGATCAGCACCGATTTTTACAACGAAATTCCTGTTGCAAGCATCAGTGATCCCTTTGTGTTGAATGTCGTGCCAACTGTACCGCAATATTGGGTCGCACTGTCGATATTAGGGATCATTGTAACGCTGCTTATACTGAATTGGCTGTCTC
Source organism: Paenibacillus sp. J5 (assembly GCF_054955055.1). Lineage (NCBI taxonomy): Bacteria > Bacillati > Bacillota > Bacilli > Caryophanales > Paenibacillaceae > Paenibacillus > Paenibacillus sp. J5. The sequence goes on from NZ_JBUEDD010000012.1 coordinate 85,927, forward strand.
GAACTCGAACATAGCTCACGTCTCCAGCGTATGGTGCTGGAGACGTTTGTTTTATGTGGAAATAATTATCTATCGAGGTAATTCCGTCTAAATCGATATGACTTGATGTACAACTTGTTTTGGCTTATATTGTTGTGATAAACAACATCAGACAGGAGGATGAATCATGCAGGATACAAGGAGATTAGGTTGGGTGAGACATGGCAGGACCGACTGGAACGCTCTTGGCAAAATCCAGGGTCAGACCGACATTCCGCTGAATGAGGAGGGGATATTGCAAGCAAGGTCGCTGGCCAGAAGGCTTGCGCAGGAGCCGTGGCAATGGGAGGCTGTCATTGCTAGTCCGCTGTCGCGGGCAATGGATACAGCGCGGATCGTAGCGGATACGCTCGCTATTCCGTTGCTGCCCCCGGATGAGCGGCTCAAGGAACGGAGCTTTGGCGAGATCGAGGGCACTACAGAGGAGGAACGGCTGGAGAGATGGGGAGCACAATGGCGCCAGACCTATACAGGACAAGAGAGCGATGAGTCTGTCAAGGAGCGTGGATTCGCATTCATTAACGATTGGCTAAGCAGAGAAGAGCCACGGCGGTTGCTCGTCGTTACACATGGCAGCTTCCTGACCCAGATGCTTCATGCGCAGTGCAGCGGGCTTGACCGCAGCTATATTGGCAATCTATCCTATTCCGTTGCAGAATACCGTGAGAACAGATGGCACTCTTTGTTGCATAATTGTATGGCCCACCTGAAATAAACCTTCGTCCATACGTTTATTTTCCCATAATCTTCCCATAATGGTTAGTACACCGCATATGAACCGGAGGGGAGATTATGAATCTTGCAGAGATGCTTGGTTACGCAGATATCGGGCAATTGAGCCGCATCGCAGATGTATACCATTGCGACTGCAACAGCCATTCCAAAAATGATCTGATTCAGTCCATACTCCGGGCGATTAGCAATAAAGAAGGATTTAAAAATGTGGTCAGCTCCATGAGCTGGGAGGAGAAGCGATTTTTAAATTCCTTGCTCTTCGATTCGCAAAATGCATTCAGTCTGGAAGAATTGATCGCCCGGGTTCAGCTAAGCCGCTTCGATCTGGAGGCTCAGCACGGTGCAGTTTCCTCTGCGTCGTCCCAGCCTGCAGCATCTGTTAAGCGTGAAGGCTCCGTCACCTCCGCCTCGGTGAAACGTACCAGGAAGGCCAGGGCGGAGGTGCAGAAGCAGCAACCGCAGACGCCGCGGGAGATCATCAGCCGATTCAAGCAGACCGGCTGGCTGTTCAACGGCTTCTCGGGTCCCAGTCGCTACCTGTTTCATATTCCTGATGATCTGAAGACGAGATTTGGAGATGAACTGGCTCGCCAACTGCGCAGCTCGCTTCGCTACACCGGAGAGCCGGAGGGCTTCCGCGATGAGCAGGGGCTGCTTGCAGAGGATCTGCTGGCGCTATTGCATTACACGGCTAGACAGGAACCGCCGCTGAATGCAGAGGGCTCGATGTACAAGCGCAATGTGCAGCAACTGCTGGACAGCCTGCATATTCGCGAGGAGCTGCCTGCAAGGGGAGCGTGGCGCTTCGGTTATGGCAGACGCATCAAGGACTATCCGAATCGTCTCTCGCTGCTCTATGACTATGCTTATTACAATGAGCTGTTGGCGGAGCAAGGCGAGAAGCTGGTATTGACGGCCAAAGGTCAGCGCTGGGCCGAGGAGCGGATACTGGAGGAGCCCACGAGAATCTACCGGTTCTGGCTACGGTTGTACAAGGGAGCGGTGCCGAATCTGCTCTCGCTCGCCGGGTGGGTCGATCGGCTGGCGGATCAATGGGTTACTGTTGCATCGTTGCGCACTGCGCTGGAGCCGCTGATTAAGCCGTATTATTACGACAACCCTTCAGCTATATTTGATGAGCGAATTCTTCGTATGATGATGCATCAAGGCTTGCTGCAGATAGGCGAGAAGCAGGGAGAGGGAATGGTCATTCGTATGACCCGTATCGGCCGGGCGGTGGTTGCTGGTGTCTATGTAGCGGTTCATGACCGCATCGAGCTGGAGTAGGCTGCAGCATATTCCAATGTAGCCGGGGCCATAGCACGCGAGCATCCGGCACCGAGTGAATATGCTTATTAGTAGGAGCAGGTTTAGGGCGTGTCTGAACACTCTGAACGGAACAGATCTGGCCGAATTTTCGTTCCAGGCAAGGCGCTTTTTCGCAGGCGTACCGGGGGTACGTCAAGAAAAAGCAACGCAGCATGGGGCGAAAAGGCGGGGAGAGATGCCCTTGAACGGGTTTTCAGACACGACCTAGTTGAAGCAGATGACAAGAGACTCCTCTCCTGCCGAATCTTCTCCGGCTGATAAGCCTGCTGCGGAGAGAGAGGGCTGGGGATCAGCATGGCGCACACACAATTGGACGATAGGATCTCTTGAACGATTGGTTGGAGGTGCATCCTATGGATAAAATGAAAATGACGTATGAGACGATGTTGGGCTTGGCTGCGGAGATGCTGCTGGATGACGCGGTTCTGAAATTTCGGAAAGAACGTCTATATAAAGCGATTGACACTGCATTGGCAGACGGGGATGAGATGACATTCAAGGAGCTGACCAATGAATTGAAATCGATACAGGCTTCCTAAGCTGCAATTGCAGCTACAGGCAGGCTTGCTTTGGATCGGCCGAAAGCGCCAATAATAAGACAACTTAGGCAAGTTCCCCTTCCAGGGCCCCGTGCATATGCAATTGGGGTCATCTTTTTTCTTCTATTACACCTGCGAAGCAGGTGGTACAGTTGCCGCCTGACTTGTTTGGCGGCTTGTTATCATGTAACATAATTATATATATGTAGAAATACGATTGCGGGAGGGGCAGCATGAAGTTTAGCGACATTGAAGCGGAGCGCTGGGAGGAACTGAAGCCATATCTGGATACGTGCCTGCTTCCGGTGACCGGGCTGGACGGGACGGAGACGCCATATGAGGCGACAAGCGCGCTGGAGAATTTGCGGGATGTGATGGCCCTGGTGGAGGTTCCATTCAAGGGCAGGCTGGTGACCTATCCTGCTTATCATTTCTATGACCCGTCGGATCATATGCGACTGGACGAGCTGTGCAGACGTCTGCGTATGACGGGCTTTCGTTATATTATTGTGGCGACAGCCAAGCCTATGCTTGGTCTGGCAGGAGTTTCGGCTGACTTGTTCATTGCACCTGACGCAGATGGGGCATATCCTCAGGCGTCTGAAGTTCAGCAGGCCGTGGCCGCCATGTGGCAGCGCCAGCAGCAAAAAAACGAGACCGAGGCCGTTGCGACAGAATAAAAAACAGCCTGCTTTGGAATGATAGTACCATACAAGGTCAATTGTGACAAAATCCCAACAAATTTTGACGCGAAACCAAAATCATGAACCTAAAAAATGTGGCATATTCTTGACGGTCTTGGACACCTAGGCTATTATAAGTAATGTCCTAGTTCGTCGTGTGTTTTGTCGTGCGACAAAACGCAAGATACGGTTGGTAAGGGGGGTAGAACAGAATATGAGTAACCATGAACACCATGATTCCGCACATCAACCCGTCAAGCGTAAGGAAATGTCACGCCGCCAGTTTTTGGCTTATACGCTTGGAGGAACAACGGCTTTCCTGGCTGCAGGTCCAGTTCTGCCGATGGTACGCTTTGCGGTTGATCCAATCCTAACAAAGAAAACAGAAGGCACATTCGTCAAGGTTGTGGAAGAAAGCAAGATTACGAATGAGCCGCAGGAATTCAAGTTCCAGGTGCATCAGGTGGATGGCTGGTATGAGAGCGATCCTGAGATGGCTGCCTGGATCGCGAAGGATAGTCAAGGTAATGTTTTTGCCCTCTCGCCGGTATGCAAGCACTTGGGATGTACAATTAACTGGAACTCGCAGAACGACAATCAGTATTTTTGTCCATGCCATGAAGCGAAGTACACCAAAGAAGGCAAGAATCTGAAGGTTGCACCGTCTCCACTGGACGAGTACGACTTGAAGATTGAGGATGGCTTCATCTATCTTGGACCGGTTAAACCGAACACTAAAGTATAAGGAGGGCGTACATTCAGATGTTTAAGGGTGTATACAATTGGATTGACGAACGTCTTGATATTACGCCAATGTGGAGGGACGTAGCGGATCATGAGGTTCCTGAGCATGTCAACCCCGCTCACCATTTCTCTGCATTCGTATACTGTTTCGGCGGTCTGACGTTTTTTATCACAGTCATTCAGATCTTGTCAGGAATGTTCCTGACGATGTATTACGTGCCGGATATTATTAACGCTTACGCGAGCGTTGACTATCTGCAGCACAAGGTTGCATTCGGCGGTATTGTTCGCGCGATGCACCACTGGGGCGCAAGCCTTGTCATTGTAATGATGTTTTTACATACCCTGCGCGTATTCTTCACTGGCTCCTACAAGGCGCCGCGCGAGATGAACTGGGTTGTAGGGATGTTGATTTTCTTCATCATGCTTGGACTTGGTCTGACCGGCTATTTGTTGCCTTGGGACAACAAGGCATACTTCGCCACGAAGGTTACCCTGCAAATCGCTGAATCAGTGCCTTACCTGGGACCATACATTAAGGAGCTGCTGAACGGCGGGGAGATTGTCGGCGCGCAAACGCTAACACGCTTCTTTGCAATTCACGTCTTCTTCTTGCCGGGAGCATTGCTCGCACTGCTTGCAGCGCACTTCTTCATGATTCGGAAGCAAGGGATTTCCGGACCACTATAAGCGAAGGGAGGGTTCTTCATGGCGCATGGCCATAATTCTAAAGAAAAGGTCGTATTTGTCGGCGATTCGCGTATCCGCAAGGATGGCAGAATGGCGAACATACCACCTGATTTCACTGCATTTCCCGGGAAGTCCGAGGCGTTCATTCCTTACTTCCTGCTGAAAGAATGGATGGTTGGTGCGGTTGTGCTGGTCGGATTTCTCGTTCTGACAATTGCCCACCCTGCGCCGCTTGGTTATCCGGCGGACCCGATGAATGCATCGTTCATTCCGATGCCAGACTGGTATTTCCTGTTTATGTATCAGTTGCTTAAATATCCGTATGTGTCTGGTGATTATGTGGTGCTGGGGGTCATGGGGGTACCGGGTGTTGCCTTCGGCGCGTTGCTGCTCGCTCCTTTCCTGGATACAGGCAAGGAACGCCGCTTCTATCGCCGTCCGATCGCATCGGCCCTGATGCTATTGTCACTCATCTCCATTATTTACTTGACCAAGGTTTCATGGGATCATTACCAGCATCAGCTCGAAGCGACCAACACGAAGCCAGAGCATATCGTGCGTGAGGAGAAGGCTCGCGAGGCTTGGGAGAAGGGGCAGCCTGCTCCGAATCCGGTCAAGCGTGCAGCTCCGGTAGCTATCGTCGCTGAGGATGATCCGGCCTACGGAATCGTGAAGCAGAACTGTCTGAGCTGTCACGCGTCTGATATGAACGGCGGCAATGGTGTGCCTGCGCTGCGTGGTATCGGCGACCAGTATAGCAAGGATGAACTGTTGAACGTCATTACGAACGGCAATAATAATATGCCTTCCTTCAAGGATAGACTGTCTGCTGACGAGATCGATCAGGTTGCAACCTGGCTCTCCAAGCAGAAGAAGGAAGCCGCACAATAATGTTGCCTAGAACCTGATCGCAGCCTTGCGATCAGGTTTTTTTCTCTAGGTCGTGTCTGAAAACCCGTTCAAGGGCATCTCTCCCCGCCTTTTCGCCCCATGCTGCGTTGCTTTTTCTTGACGTACCCCCGGTACGCCTGCGAAAAAGCGCCTTGCCTGGAACGAAAATTCGGCCAGATCTGTTCCGTTCAGAGTTTTCAGACACGCCCTAAAATCATGGTTAAGGCGCTATAACGGGAGAAGGGTGCAATGCAGCCCTGTGGAAGTGAAAGGAGAGGCATGTATGCCATGGTCTTTGCTGCGGTTTTGGGACCGCGCTGTATTAATGAATCGCACCTTCTTGTTGCTGCTGCTGCTCGTGAATACCGGCGGCACCGTCTACGGCTACATGTGGTACGGCAATCAGCTTGCCTATACCTATGAGCATCATCCGCTGTGGCAGCTTGTATTTGTACCGGACAGCCCGACAGCGAGCCTGTTCTTCACCCTGTCGATACTGTTTCTGCTGTATCCGCCGCAGCGCCCGGGACGTCTCCTCCGAGGGCTGCGCGCTGTGCTGGAGGGGCTTGCTGTATGCACCTCGATCAAATACGGCATCTGGGCGGTAGCGATGATCTTTGCCGGGGCCGCGCAGGGTGATCCGCTGGAGTGGCAGCATTGGATGCTCGTCGCCTCTCATCTGGGGATGGCGCTGGAGGCGCTGCTCTATGTGCGCTTCATGGCATTTGGCAGATTAGGGGCGCTTGCCGCGCTCCTCTGGCTGCTGCTTAACGATACGATGGACTACACCTACGGTATTTTCCCGGCGTTATCCCGAGCCTTGCTGGATGATCTGGCGGCGATCGAGCGTTTCACGTATGGGCTGTCGTTGTTTAGCTTTGCAGTTGCGCTGCTGGCGCTGGCTGGACGAGGAAGGCAGCAGCGCTTGTAGTATATATTTGCTTCAATAGTTATAAAGCGGACATCCCCCCCATATGGTAGTATGGGGGGGATGTCCGTATGAGAGGAATCTGTGCTGCAATTGCTGCCGGCTTGCTATTGTTCAGTCTGTGTGGATGGCAGGCAGAGGCGCAGCAACGGGATATAGAGGATGGGAAGCGCGCTGCGGGCTATACCCGCGAGACGGTGCGATTGCTTGAGCTGTCGGACGAGCTGTATCAGAGTGCCTTTGCAGGCAACAGGCAGTTGGTCTTCCAATATACGCAGCGGCTGGCCCGTCTGTCGGCTGTGCCTGAGCTGCGCAGCGCTGTCGGCAGCGCTGCTGGCTGGAGAGAGCTGGATGCCACCACAAGACGGCTACAGCAGGTTATTCTAGGCGGCAAGCCGCATGCCGAGCTATGGCAAGCCAGTTCAAGGTTAATGCTGGCGTATGATGCGCTCGCCAAATCGGAGCAGGCGCTGTGGTTGAATTACGAGGAGGTGCTGAAGGAGGATGTGCGCCGCATCTTCCTCGCCTGGCGGACGCTGGAGAAGCATCATGCTGCAGCGGCTGTCGCGGCGCTTAAGCCACTGGAGGATCATGTTCGACTCATTCGGCCGGCAGCGCTGCTGGAGCGGGAGGTGGAGCAGGTGGAAGCGCTGCAGCAGAGCGTTGTGTTTGCTAGACGTCTGCTTGAGGCTGCGGCTGACGGGAGAGCGGACAGGTCGAGAGTGGAGCCGATGTTTGGCATCTTGGACGCTGCGATCGACCGATTGTTCGGGTCGCAGTATCCTACAGAGGCGGAGCCGGTCTTCTCTCCGGTATTGACGGGGATGCCATGGCGATGGACCTTGCTGTTATCCATCATTATTATTTCGGTGCTGAGCTTTTCCGGCTATCGCAGATACCGCTATGAGCGGGAGCGTATCGTGCCGCGCCAGCCGGTCAATCGGGATTAAAGCCCTCGCCCAGCACATCGTTCACCTCGCTAATAATAATGAAAGCCGATGGATCGACCGCCTTAATCACACTCTTGAGAGCTTGAATCTCCTGTCTGCTGACCACGCAGTAGACCATATGCATCGAACGGCCAGAGTACGCTCCAACAGCAGGCAGCAGTGTAACACCGCGCTCCAGCTCGCTGGTGATCCGCTCCGCGACGAGCAGGCCATTGTCGGTAATGACAGAGAAGGCTTTGGCTGCGTAAGCTCCTTCCTGAATAAAATCGATCACCTTGGAGGCAATGAAGACGGTCACGAGCGTATACAGCACCTTTTCCTTGGGAATGTAGAGCAGCGAAGCGGCGATAATGGCGAAATCAAGCGCCAGAATAATCTGTCCCATGCTCCAGCCTTTGCGGGCGGATAGGACACGGGCAATGATGTCGGCGCCTCCCGTCGTGCCGCCAAAGCGAAATACAAGGCCAAGTCCTGCGCCCAGGGTGACGCCAGCATAGAGCGCCGCCAAAATATAATCTGACGTCGTGTGGAACGGAACAAGCCAGCCACGGCGGATCAGTGCTTCCAGCAGAGCCAGACAGAAGGCTAATGAGCCTGTACCGATCAGGGTTAGCAGCATGGAGCGGCCGCCTAACAGCCGCCAGCCCACCAGAAACAGCGGAATATTGAGCAGCAGGGTGGAGACTGACAGCGGCCAGCCGAGCGCGTAGTTGAGCAAGACCGCCACCCCGGTCACGCCGCCTTCCATGAGCTGGTTGGGCAGGATGAAATAGTGAAGGCCGAAGGCGTAGATTGCCGTTCCGATCACGATGAAGGCAAGCGAACGGATGGAATGATATGCGGGGGACATAGGCATGAGGCCTCCTTGCGCTAGACATGAAGCCTGCGAATGCGCAGGCGTATAGATTGTTCAGATGAGCTGACGGTTCGCTCCAGGGTGTGTATGCTAGCTCCACAGGGTACGCCTGTGAGGGTTTGCATACATGCCCTAGTTAGCGTGCGCTTTCATTCGCTGTGTTATCCATCGATAAGCACAAGGTTGACCATTGTGTTCGACGTCGCTTTGCGATAACATATGTAGTAAACGTTAGGATAGCACTGAAATTTGATAGGGAAAGGGTAAGGAGTATGCCGGAGCAAACGGATCAAACGGAGAAATCATTAGCTGAAATTCAAAGAGAAGTCGATGCTTATATCAGCCAGTTCAAGGAAGGGTACTTCAGTCCGCTGGCGCTGCTGGCCAGACTGAGCGAGGAAGTTGGCGAGCTTGCGCGAGAGGTGAACCACGTCCACGGCGAAAAGCCCAAAAAGCCTGATGAGGCAGATAATTCAATCGAGATGGAGCTGGGCGACATCCTGTTCATATTGAATTGCTTCGCCAATTCGCTGAACATTGATCTGACCGAGGCGCATAATAAGGTGCTGAACAAGTTCAATACACGCGATGCGAATCGCTGGACACGCAAATCCTCAGAACGGGCTTAAGGCTTGGTACATATGCTATACCATCACTTCGACAACTAGGAGGATGGTATGGATGGAAGGCAAGGATAAGGTCGGCAAGGCATACGAATCCATCCTGTATGGCGATTTTGAGCAGGCAATCTACTGGTTCGAGCAAGCGATGGCGGATGAGCCGGACAACGCGGAGTATCCTTACCGCTGCTCCATAAGCTGCTCGCGCAGCGGCAAGTGGGCCAAGGCGCTTGAGTATGCAAGGCTGGCCGTGCAGCTTGCGCCAGAGCATTCCAAGTATCAGTATCAGCTTGGTATGGTGGAGGCGAGATGGCTGACAGCTCAGGCGGCGCGGCTGCTGGAATCTGCTAGCCCGGAGTATGCGGCGGCTTGTGAGCTGCTGGAGGAGGCATATGAGCGTGATCCACTGCACGCGCAGACATTGCTGCTGCTGGCTGCTGCTTACGATAAGCAGGCGCGATACCCTGAAGCGATGCATGCGCTAGGCCAGGTGCTCAAGCTGGAGCCGGGACATGCGGAGGCAGCCAGGCTGTATGACGAGTTGAAGCAGAAGGGCTGGAGAGTTGTTATGCCGACACATAGGAGAATAATAAAAAGAGAAGGGTGAGATTTCAGGTGACAGAGCGAATCAAAGTCGCTGTAGCAGGCGCAAGCGGCCGGATGGGGCGGGAAGTAGTAAAGATGGTGCTGGAGGATGAGACGTTGGAGCTCGTTGCGGCTGTCGCGCGCAGCACAGGCCAGATCGATGCCGGCTTGTTGGCACACAAGCCGGCCTGTGGCGTCCAGGTGACACAGGATCTGGCAGCCGCATTGCAGGCGACACAGCCCGATGTGCTGGTTGACTTTACGATACCGCATGTGGTCTACAGCAACTCGCTGACAGCGATCGAGCATGGCGTCCGCCCGATTATCGGTACGACCGGCTTTACACCTGAGCAGATCGAGCAGTTGGACAAGCTGTGCAAGGAGAAGGAAATTGGCGGGCTGATCGCGCCGAATTTCTCGATTGGCGCATTGCTGATGATGAAATTCGCTGCGGAGGCCTCTAAATATATGCCCCATGTGGAAATCATTGAGTACCATGGGGATCAGAAGCTGGATGCTCCGTCAGGCACCTCGATCAAGACCGCCGAGCTCATAGCTGAGGTGCGCGAGGAGCTGCGTCAGGGCAACCCGGAGGAGAAGGAAGTGCTGGAGGGCGCCCGCGGCGGCTATTATAACGGATTCCGCATACATAGTGTGCGTCTGCCCGGCGTATTTGCCCAGCAGGAGGTTGTATTTGGCGGTTATGGACAGACGCTGAAGATTCGCCATGATTCCTATGAGCGCGCTGGCTATATGCCAGGTGTAAACCAGGCGATCAAAAAGGTGATGAATTACACCGGGATGATCTACGGCTTTGAGCATTTAATGGACTAAGAACAGCAGCTTATAAGGCGCAGGAGGTAGACACGATGTTAAATATTGCATTTATAGCGCATGATCGCAAAAAGGATGAAATGGTGAATTTCGTCATTGCTTATGAGTCGGCATTTGCTCCTCATCAATTGTATTCGACCGGCACGACCGGCTCCAGAATTATGGAGCAGACAAAGCTGAGCATCCATCGGTTCATGTCCGGCCCTCTGGGCGGAGATCAGCAGATCGGCGCGCTCGTGGCGCAAAATGAAATGGACCTTATCATCTTCCTCCGCGACCCATTGATGGCACAGCCCCATGAGCCCGATATTATTGCCTTGCTGCGTCTATGCGATGTGCAGGGGATTCCGGTGGCGACCAACATTGCTACCGCCGAATTGCTGGTTCGGGCGCTGCAGCGCGGCGATTTCGCATGGAGAGAGCTCGTTCATAAATACAAGCCGGAGGAAGCCCAATGAGCCTTGCATCGGTGGAGTTGCTCGCGTTCGGTGCTCACCCGGATGATGTCGAGATCGGCATGAGCGGTACGCTGGCCAAGCATGTGGCGGCGGGCATCTCATGCGGCATCTGCGATCTGACTGAGGCGGAGATGTCCTCGAACGGCACACCCTTACTGCGTAGACAGGAGGCGCAGCAGGCCGCACAGGTGCTGGGTCTGTCTTATCGTAGCTGCCTGAAGCTGCCCGATCGTGGCCTGACGGGCAGTGCGGAGCAGGTGATGGCGATTACAGCGGAGATTCGCAGGCTCAAGCCGCGTATCGTGTTTGCCCCGTATTGGGATGACCGCCATCCTGACCATAATGCGTGCAGCAGGCTGGTGGAGGAAGCGGTATTTAATGCGAAGCTGCGTCGCTATATGCCGGAGCTGCCGGCTCATCAGGTGGAGCAGCTTGTATTTTATTATATTAATGACGTGAAGGACGTCGGCATGATGGTAGATGTCAGCTTGTACTATGAGCAGAAGCGACGTGCGCTTCGCGCCTACGTGTCGCAATTCACCGCGCCGTCTGCTGGTAATGACCAGGTGCTCACACCGCTGACCGGAGGCTATCTGGATAATGTGGAGGCGCGGGATCAGATGCTGGGTGCGACCAGGCAATGGCCGCATGCGGAAGGCTTTATTGTGAAACGTCCGATTCGGGTAGACTTGTTCTGATTCCACAATCCGGGCGGCGAAGAATGAATGGAAGCATGGCGATATATACTCAAATAAAACAGCGTGATCCGGTTGGATGGGAGCTGTCTGGCCGTTAGCTAAGAAATGGGGTGCATTATAGGATGAAATCGCTAAAGATTGGCATTACCTGTTATCCCACCTTGGGAGGCTCCGGGGTTGTTGCAACTGAGCTCGGGAAGCTGTTGGCGGAGAGAGGACATGAAATTCATTTTATAACTCATAGTATTCCGTTCCGTTTGGGACAATTCCATAAAAATATTTTTTATCATGAGGTCGAGGTTAACGATTATTATGTGTTCCGTTATCCGCCCTATGATATTTCGCTTGCGAGCAAGATGGCTCAGGTGGCCAAGATGCAGCAGCTTGATCTGCTCCATGTCCATTATGCGGTTCCCCATGCTATTTGCGCATTTTTGGCCAAGCAGATGATGGATCGTGACCTGAAGACGGTTACGACGCTCCATGGCACGGATATTACCGTGCTGGCACAGGATGAATCGCTTAAGGATCTGATTCGTCTGGCCATTACCCGCAGCGACGCCGTGACGGCGGTATCAGAGGATCTGATCCGTGAGACGCGGGAGCTGCTGGATATTACAGAGCCAATTGACCTGACTTACAATTTTGTAGACAAACGCATCTATTATCCGCGTGACGCGAGCTCTTTGCGCAAGGATTATGCAGCTCCCGGGGAAAAAGTTATTATGCACATCTCCAATTTCCGTCCGGTCAAGCGGGTATCAGATGTTGTAGATATATTCGCCCAGATTCTTCATTCCCTCCCTGCGAAGCTGCTGCTTGTCGGCGAAGGGCCGGAGCTGTCCAAGATTCAGTTCAAGATTAATGCGATGGGGCTTCAGCATAAGGTTCATTTTCTGGGCAAGCAAGAGGATGTCGCGCAGGTTATCTCGATGGCGGATCTGCTGCTGCTCCCCTCTGAGAAGGAAAGCTTCGGTCTTGTCGCGCTGGAAGCAATGGCTTGCGGCGTGCCAACGGTGGGATCGGTTGCGGGCGGCATCCCGGAGCTGGTGACGCATGGAGAGACGGGGTATCTGGCACCGATCGGCGACACAGAGGCGATGGCGCGTCATGCTGTCCATCTCCTGTCGGATGAGAAGCTGTATGCCAAGATGCGTGAGGCTTGCCTGCAGCGTGCGCGTGTAAGGTTCTGTAATGACCGAATTACGGCGGAGTATGAGCAGATCTACTATCGTGTGCTTGGTATGGAAGCCCCGGTGGCTCTTGAGGCATGCAGTGAGTAGCAATCATCCGCAGTTGCTTGAACATGCGCTGTTTCAAGCCGCGCTGCCGATCATTCACAGGCTGGAGCGAGCGGGATTCGAGACGGTGTTTGTTGGAGGCTGTGTGAGAGATCGGCTCGCTGGACGGGACATCTCGGATGTGGATATTGCTACGTCTGCGGCGCCAGATCAGGTCATCGAGCAGTTTGAGCATGTGATTCCGACCGGATTGCAGCATGGTACGGTAACGGTGGTGATGGACGGGGAGGCTTACGAGGTTACGACCTTTCGCAAGGAATCCGCCTATGAAGCGTACCGCAAGCCTTCCAGCGTCGAATTCATCTCGGATTTGGCGGAGGATTTGCGGCGACGGGATTTCACGATCAATGCAATGGCGATCAATGGCCGTGGACAGTTGCTCGATCCGTTCGGCGGGCAGGAGGATCTGCGAAGCGGCCTGGTGCGTTGTGTAGGCGATGCAGATGCGCGGCTGCAGGAGGATGCGCTGCGTATGCTGCGAGGCATCCGATTCGCCGCAGAATTCGGTACAGGCCGTGAGCCGATCGAGTCCGCCACCTGGGCGGCCATGCTCCGTCACCGCTCGCTATTACGGCACATTGCCATGGAGCGCGTGGGCGTCGAGCTGCACAAGATGGTGAAGGGTCGGCAGCCGGATCAGGCGATGAGGCTGCTTCATGCGAGCGGACTGCTGGCGCATACGAAGGAGGCGCTGCCCCTGGCGGGTGAGGCGGCTCTAGTAAGGTGGAGCCAGTACGCGGGGCTCCAGCGATCAGCGGAGTATGGAGTGGAGTGTGGAGCGGACGCTGAGAGCCAGGCGAGGCTTACTCTATCCGCCCTGGGGCATCCTTCCAGCCGCTGGGCGGCGCTGTGCATTGCCAGTGGACTGGACGAGCAGGAAGCGAGAGCGCTGATGCAGGCTCTGCGTTATTCTCGACACTATGAAGATGAGGTAACGAAGCTCGTAGCCTTGCATCTGCGGGGACTGGCGCAACTGGAGCAGGCGGCTGATGATTGGCGCAGGTCATGGACGCAGCTCATACTGGAGTATGGGACACACTATGCTGAACGATGGCTGGAGCTGCTGGAACAAGCACCTGATCTCACGTACCGTAGCATGGAATCGCTCGACATCGCTTGTGGATGCAGCGAGCTGGGCACAGATGTGGAGCAGGGGACCGCAGGGGCTACGAATTCACAGAAGCGGTCTGCTTCAGCAAGCACCGATGCGAGGCTTGCAGGGCTGAGGCTTGTGCTGCAGGAATTGCCGGTGCATTCATTGCAGCAACTGGTTGTGAATGGCAATGATCTGATGCAGCAGTTGGCTCTGAGGCCTGGCCCCCATATAAGAGTGCTGTTGCAGGAGCTGCTGCTCCAGGCTGCTCTAGGGGAAGTGCCCAATGAACAGGAAGCGCTGCTGCTGGCGGCGCGCCGCCTGGCAGAGAAGGAGTAATCATGAGCGAGCAAGTATTAAGGATGTTCTTGAATAAGGAAGGCGAGTATGTCTCTGGAGAAGCCATCAGCCGCGAGCTGCAGGTGAGCCGGACAGCCGTATGGAAGAAAATCCGCAAGCTGGAGGAAGAGGGCTATCGCTTCGAGGCTTCACGCAAGCTGGGTTATAAGCTGCTATCGGGCCCTGATCGGCTGAGCGCCGTCAAGCTGCAGGCTATGCTGGATACCCGTTGGTTGGGACGACGACTCCATCTCCACGACACCGTGGATTCGACGCAGCATGTAGCGCGCAGGCTGGCAGAGGAGGGGGCGCCGGAGGGAACGCTCGTCATAGCCGAGCAGCAGTTGCAGGGCAAAGGCCGACTCGGCCGCCGATGGGAGTCTCCCAAGGGCAAGGGAATCTGGCTCAGCCTCTTGCTTCGTCCACAGCTCAGTCTGCAGCGCAGTCCGCAGCTAACGCTGCTGACCGCCGTAGCGCTGTGCCGGGCTCTAAGGAGACTAACCGAACTGGACATTGGCATTAAATGGCCGAACGATCTGTTGTCCGGTGGGAAAAAGCTCAGTGGCATTCTGCTGGAGTCATCGGCAGAGGAGGAGCGGCTCAGCTATGTGATTGCAGGGATCGGCATTAGCGCCAACCTGGAAGAGAGTGATTACCCGCCAGAGCTGCTGGAGAAGGCGGCTTCGCTGTATATGCTCGGAGGGCGAAAGCATGATCGGCACCAGATTGTCGCCAGCTTCATGAAGGAGCTGGAGGAGCTATACGAGCTGTACATGAGAGAGGGCTTCGGCCCGATCCGAACGCTCTGGGAGGCGCTGGCGGTATCGTTGCACAAGCGCGCGGTGCTCACGACGCCACAGGGCGAGCTGGAGGGCGTACCCGTCGGACTCGACGAGAATGGTGCCTTGCTGCTGAAGATGGATAATGGGGAAGTACTGCCCGTATTTTCGGCCGAGATGGGATGGCCGTAACCCTGTTCATAGACGGGGTTCTTTTTTTTTGTTAGAATAGAAAAGCCGGAGCGTCTATCCCTGTGGATGGCGAGAGACATTATGCCTGCAATCTGATTTCAGGGCGGTATCCCAAGCTGGAGCTGCACCTGGATAGGAGAAGCAAGGCAGAGCGATCTAGCATGGCCGGCAATGGATGAAGCACAGCGTATTCTGCTCTGAGCCGTAGGGACCGAGACAGAAGGAAGCTCGTGAATATGCGATATTCCTTTCATGTTCCTTTTTGGTTTAGGGACCTTTTTAGCAGCGTCTAAAAGGTTTTTTTGTGCATCCTAATACTTAAAAGGGAGTGGGATAATGAGTAAGCCGTTGACGGTAACCAAGATGAAGCAAATGAAGCAAAACAAGGAGCCGATCACTGTTGTAACCGCGTATGACTATCCTTCCGCACGTCTGGCGGAGGAAGCGGGAGTCGACATGATCTTGGTGGGCGATTCGCTCGGCAATGTTGTGCTCGGCTACGATACGACGATTCCGGTAACGGTAGATGATATGGTCTACCATACACGGGCGGTGGCGCGGGGGGCCGGCTCTACGTTTATTATAGCGGATATGCCGTTCATGTCCTATCATGTCAGCAAGGAAGAAACATTGCGCGCTGCGGCCAGACTGATGCAGGAGGGTCATGCCACCTCGATTAAGGTGGAGGGCGGCGCAGAGATTGCCCAGGAGGTGCAAGCATGTGTGCGGGCGGGCATTCCTGTTATGGGGCATCTGGGATTAACGCCGCAATCGGTTCACATGCTCGGCGGCTACCGTGTACAGGGCAAGGATGAGGCATCTGCCAGCAAGCTGCTGGATGATGCGCTTGCATTGGAGCAGGCCGGCGCATTCGCCGTCGTGCTGGAGCTGGTCACGGAGCCAGTAGCAGACATGATCAGCAGCCGGTTGTCGATTCCTACGATCGGTATTGGAGCGGGACGGGGCTGTGATGGCCAAGTTCTGGTCTATCATGATATTTTGCAATACGCTTCGCCCTACCAGCCTAAGAAATTTGTTAAAACCTACGCAGATGTCGGCTCGACCATTCGCGGGGCCATCCGCTCCTATGTGGAGGATGTCAAGGAGCGCCGCTTCCCTGCAGAGGAGCATGTATTTGCTCCAGGAGAGACGAGGCAGGCGGAGCCTGCTCTGTACGGCACAGCAAAGGGGAATATAGAATGATTATCTGCCAGACCATCGCAGAGGTGAAGTCGCATATCTCTAATTATCGAATCGAGCAGGGGCAGCAGGCCAAGGTGGGCTTTGTGCCGACGATGGGCTTTCTGCATGAGGGACATGCAAGCTTGCTGCGCCGCTCGAAGCAGGAATGCGGCTTGACCGTGCTCAGCATTTTCGTCAACCCGCTGCAATTCGGGCCAAATGAAGATTTTGATCGTTATCCACGCGATGAGGAGCGTGACCTGCAAGTGGCGAGACAGGAGGGAGCAGACGTAGTCTTCATGCCTTCCGTCAGCGAGATGTACCCCGTTCCCGCCAAGACGAGAGTGCTCGTGAGCGGTGTGACCGAGCGGCTGTGCGGGGCTTCGCGTCCCGGTCATTTCGACGGCGTCGGCACTGTGGTCAGCAAGCTGTTCCATATCGTCGGTCCTGACCGCGCTTATTTCGGTCTGAAGGATGCGCAGCAGGTCGCCGTCATTACCACCATGGTACGCGATCTGAATATGCCAGTGGAGATTGTACCATGCGAAACGGTGCGTGAGCAGGATGGCCTGGCGCTAAGCTCGCGCAACGTATACCTGAGAGGAGAGCAGCGAACGCAAGCTGTTGTGCTCTCGCAGGCGCTTGCCCTCGCTGGACAACTTGCAGCGGAGTCAACGCTCGGTGCGGACGAGCTGCAGCGAAGATTGAGCGAGTATATTACTGCTGAGGCGCCGCTCGCTGTGATTGACTATGTAGAAATATTGAGTTATCCAGATCTGGAGCAGCTACAGCCAGGCGAACCGCTTGGTTCTGTAGGTGGTAGCTGGATCGTTGCGCTGGCGGTCAAGTTCGGCACGACCCGCTTGATTGACAACCGACTATTTTGGGCGAAAGAGGTGTCCTCTCATGTATAGAACGATGATGAAATCGAAGCTGCACCGTGCTACAGTGACAGAAGCCAATCTGAATTATGTAGGAAGCATCACTATTGATGAGGATTTGATGGGGCACGCCGATCTGTGGGCCAATGAGAAGGTGCAGATCGTAAATAACAATAACGGTGCCCGCTTTGAAACGTATGTCATTCCCGGCGAACGCGGCTCAGGCGTCATCTGCTTGAACGGAGCGGCGGCTCGGCTCGTTCAGCCAGGCGACAAGGTCATTATTATATCTTATGCGATGATGGCTGAGGAGGAAGCACGCGCGTATCAGCCGAAGGTAGTAATACTGGATGAGAACAATTCGCCGACAGAAGTGCTTGCGGAAGAAATTCATGCAACTGTCAAATAAGCTGCGGGCTGTTAATGCTTTGCAACTCGCGGCTTGAGGGTATGAAAACCTCCTTAGCAACAAAGAATGAGCATACAGCTATGAAGCCAGACGTCGCTTAGCACTGCTGCTCGCTAGCCACCGGGATGAGGGGAAGAAGTCTGTGGAGGCGATTGGCATCCAGATACTTCCTTCCATCTGAGACAGGCGCAGCATTCATGCAGCAGGAAGGTCGAAGTACCGTATGGCTTATTCTTCTGCTGGGGAGGATGACAATGATGTTCAGCCACTTGTTCGCTACAATGAATGAACTGCTTGACGAGTTGATCGCCCGCAATCGCCATGGCAAGCGCCAAGAGCAGGATGAGGAGCAGTTGGCGGTGCTCAAGGCGATGAGTGACAAAATCATGGAAGAATGGCTAATATTTGAGGAGAAGCTCGCGCTTTTTAGTGATCAAATGCAGGAATCCAGCCCGCAGAAGTCGAATATATGGATGATGCCAGGTCAGACGGCCACAGCGATGGTGACCCCGCAGCAATCTGTGGCAACTGTAGATACTGTCATTACCGCAGATGCTGCCTCCTCGGAAACGGCGGAGCAGTTATTAGCCAGGGGGCAAGGATATTTCAAGCTGTACATGTTCCCGGAGGCAGCCAGCGCCTTTCTTCATGCTATGGAGCAATCACCTGATTGCAACCTTGCAAGATTATTTTTGGCAATGACGTATATGCATATGCAGGAATGGCAGGATGCTCAACGGCATTTCCAATTGCTTGTGGCGCTAACGGATCATCCGACATGGCAGGCGCTCGGCTTGAACGCGCTTGGCTGTATTCAGGCCATCCGCCAAAATCTGGAGCAAGCCGAGGTGTATTTTCAGAGAGCTTATGATGCTGATCCCACCTTCGAGGAGACGCTCAGTAATCTTCATGCGTGCAAGACCCGGGACGGGCAGTTGTCGTTATATTTCGGGAGCGCGAAACTTAGCTGTTTGTGAGAGGGTCGAACCGGATGAAATTTGCAGTACTGGATTTAGAAACCACCGGCCATCAAGCCGATGACGAAATCATACAAGTTGGTTTAGTTATATTAAATGAGGCACTCGAAATTACGGATACATTCAGCTCGTTCATCAAGCCGACGATCCCGATTCCTCCCTTTATTACCCAGCTAACCGGAATTGATGATACGATGGTCGCCGAAGCACCTCCAGTCGATGAGGTGCTTCTCGCCATGATTCCACTGCTGGCCGATGCGGTGCTTGTTGCGCATAATGTCGGCTTTGATGCAGGCTTTTTGAATCAGGCGCTTGATCACAGCGGCTATATGCCGTTTGTCGGCCGCAGGCTGGACACGATTGATCTGCTCAAATTTTTGTATCCCTCGCTGACAACGTATCAGCTAGGCGCAGTCTCGGAGCTATTCGGCATCGCTCATGACCGCCATCATCAAGCGGACAGCGATGCGCTAGCGACTGCTGTACTGCTCCAGCATGCCGTATCCAAGCTCAGGGAGCTTCCGTTAATTACGTTGCAGCGGCTCGCGGCTTTGTTCAATCCGCAGGATGATCTAGGCTGGTTTATCTCTCAGACGCTGCAATATAGGGAGACACAGACCGCTGTGGATATGGACGCCCATTCCTATTACCGACAGTTTGCGCTGCGGGTGGAGGAATGGTCGGAGGAGGAGCCGCCTCGGCAGCAAGCTGATGCGCTGGCGGCGATAGAAGAGATGGATTTTGCCGCCTTTCTCGATCATGTGCGCGGCACCTTCCGTCAGCATGTGACCAACTATGAGGAACGGGATGCTCAGAACCAGATGTTCCAGGAGGTCTATGAAGCCTTGGAGAGCAGCAGTCACCTGCTCATTGAGGCTGGTACGGGCACGGGCAAGTCACTTGGCTATCTCATTCCTGCGCTATATTATGGTGTCCGCAATGATAGAAAGATAGTCGTCAGCACACATACCATCAATTTACAGGAGCAGATTCGGGAGCGTGACATTCCGCTGCTGCAAGCGACGATGCCCTTTGAATTCCGGGCATCTGTGTTCAAGGGTCGAGGGAATTACCTCTGCCTGCGCAAGTTTGAGGGCAAAATCAACATGCAGGACTTCGTAGCTCCGCATGAGGATCGGCTGACCGCCGCGCAGATGATCGTATGGCTCGGCGAGACGGGAAATGGCGATCAGGAGGAGCTGCACTTTGGCAACAAGGGCGCTGACTTTTGGGAATCGGTATCCAGCGACGCCGACTCCTGCTTAAACCGCGCCTGCCCATGGTTTAAGCGCTGCTATTACCATCGGGCCAAGCATGAGGCGAATCTGGCGGATGTCATCATCACGAATCATTCCATGCTGTTCACCGACATCCGTGCTGACCACCGTCTGCTGCCGGCTTATGAGTATCTGGTTGTGGACGAGGCGCATCATCTGGAGGACGTAGCAGGCAAGCATCTAGGGATGCAAATCTCCTATTTCTCCCTCCAGCATCCGCTATTGCGACTGCACAAGGACGCGCGCAGTGGCCTGCTGCCGTCGCTTCAGGCTAAGCTGCAGCAGGAGGATGATGAGCATCTGGAATCCTGGCTGGAGACCATCGACAGCATCCAGCCCTACCTGGTGGAGGTGCGCGAGGGCTGGGATCGGATGATGGAGCTGCTCTATACGAGCTGCACCAGCGCGGCTCCAGCCGATACGCAGGAGAATATGCCTGCGGTGCTGCGGCTCAAAGCAGAGGAGCTGCCGCCTGCCTGGGACGAAATTACGATGCTGGAGAACAATCTGCACACCCAGCTTAGCCGCATGACGAAGACGCTGGACAAGCTGCTGTCGGACATTAAGGATCGCATTGAGGAGCATGCTGTGCAGGCGCTCGTCACGGATCTGAATGGCATAGTGAAGGACGTGAACCGGCTGAAGGATGATCTGCGCATCTTCGTGAAGATGGAGGATAGCAACATCGTCCACTGGATTGAGGCTTCGCCCCAATACCGGGCCAAATCCGTGCAGTTGTTCGCCGTGCCGGCAGATGTAAGCGGGCAACTGAAGAAGCATTTTTTTGATACGAAAAAAAGCATCACGCTCACCTCTGCCACCCTATCGATTCAGAAGTCGTTTCAGTATGCGAGCGAGCAGCTTGGTCTAAGCTGGCATGAGAAGGAGGGCAAGCTGAAGACCGTCCAGTTGCCGTCGCCGTTCAATTACCGCGATCAGGCATTGGTCATTATTCCGCGCGATTTCCCGAGTGTCAAGGGCCCTGCCGGCGATCCGCAGTTCATCGCCCGCCTGACCGAATCTCTGGCCGCAGCAGCGCGCGAGACCGGGGGGAAGATGCTCGTGCTGTTCACCTCCTACAAGATGCTGCGTCTGGTGTATGATCCGCTCAAGGAGGAGCTGTCCTCCTCAGGCATTCAAGTGCTGGGGCAAGGCATTGACAGCGGCAATCGCAGCAAGCTGACACGGCGCTTTCAGCAGAATCAGGCATCCGTGCTGCTCGGCACAAGCAGCTTCTGGGAGGGAGTAGATATTCCCGGTGATGCGCTGACGGCGCTGGCCATCGTGCGTCTGCCCTTTCAGCCGCCCAATCATCCGCTCGTCGAGGCCAAGTCGGAGCTGCTGGTGCAGCAGAAGCAGAATCCATTCATGAAGCTGTCCATTCCGCAAGCGGTCATTCGCTTCAAGCAAGGCTTCGGACGACTTGTGCGGAGCAGTCGCGATCGCGGGGTGGTGCTCTTGTATGATACGCGGGTGTTGGAGACGTACTATGGAAAATATTTCTTGTATTCTCTCCCTGGCCCCAAGATTGAGCATATGCATGTGGACAAGATCGTTCCTCGAATGAGACAATGGCTTGCCGATGAAGCAAAGGAGGAAGAAGGGTGAAGCAGCCCAAAATATCTGAAGCGGTCGTTCGCCGTCTTCCCATTTATCTTCAATTTTTGAATGAGTTGAACAAGCGCGAGGTGCAGACCGTCTCTTCTCAGGATCTGGGACAGAGGCTGGATCTGAACCCCGCGCAGATCCGCAAGGATCTGGCTTACTTCGGTGAATTTGGCCGCAAGGGCATCGGTTATGATGTCAATTATCTGATTGAGAAGATTCGGCAGATTCTCAAGCTGAACCAGACGCTTCACGTGGCATTGGTTGGAGCGGGTAATCTGGGACATGCGCTATGCAATTATAATATGTATATTAAGGACAATATGAAGATTACAGCCGTCTTTGATGCCGTTCCCGCCAAGGTCGGTACACGTATTAATAGCTTGACGGTTCAGCCGATGGAGCTATTGAAGGAGACGATTGCAAGCAACAACATTCGGATCGGCATTATTACGGTACCTGCGGCCGAAGCGCAAAATGTGGCAGACCAGTTGGTTGAAGCAGGCGTCGAGGGGATACTGAACTTTGCCCCGATTATTCTGAAGGTGCCGGAGAGCGTCCGCATCCATCATGCCGATTTTACGCGCGAGCTGCTGAGTCTGGCCTATTATCTGGAGAATGAAGGAGAGTC
The DNA here is from genome assembly GCF_054955055.1 of Paenibacillus sp. J5. Taxonomy (NCBI): domain Bacteria; kingdom Bacillati; phylum Bacillota; class Bacilli; order Caryophanales; family Paenibacillaceae; genus Paenibacillus; species Paenibacillus sp. J5. The sequence continues at coordinate 108,172 of NZ_JBUEDD010000012.1, forward strand.
ATCATTATGAGCCGCCTGTGGATTGAGAACGGTATATTTGTCACGATGAATGAGGATCAGCCTGTAGTGAGCGGGCATATGGTTATCGAGGACGACAGGATTGTGTATATTGGCGAGGCGGCCCCGGAGTTAGCGCTGACCGAAGGCGCGCGTGTGGTCAAGGGAGCTGGCAAGCTGTACATGCCCGGCTTGATTAATACGCATGGACATGCGGCGATGTCGCTGCTGCGGGGCTATTCGGATGACAAGACGCTGCAGTCATGGCTGCAGGATTATATGTGGCCGATGGAAGGCAAATACGTCGATGAAGATACGCGCGTAGGTACATCGCTGGCTGTGCTGGAGATGCTCAAGAGCGGTACGACGACCTTTGTCGATATGTATGACCGGATGGACATCGTGGCGCAGGTGGTCGAGCAATCAGGGATGCGCGGCTGGTTGACACGCGGCGCGATCGGACTATGCTCCGAGGAGGAGCAGCGCGCCAAGCTGGCGGAGGCAGTGGAGTTCGCCAAGAGCTGGAATGGCCGCGCTGACGGGCGGATTCGCACGATGATGTCGCCGCATGCGCCGTATACATGCCCTCCGGCCTTCATCGAGCAATTCGTACAGGCGGCGCATGATCTCGACCTGCCGATGCATACGCATATGTCGGAGACGCTGGCCGAGGTCGAGCAAAATGTGCGAGATTATGGCTGCCGCCCTGTTGAGCACCTGCAGAAGCTGGGCGTATTCTCCCGTCCTTCGTTCATTGCCCATGGCGTTCATCTGACAGATGAGGAAATCGAAGTACTGGCAGCCCATAAGGTTGGCGTATCGCACAACCCGGCCAGCAATCTCAAGCTGGCAAGCGGTGTGGCGCGGGTGCCCGAGCTGCTGAAGGCTGGCGTGACTGTATCACTGGGCACTGATAGCGCTGCTAGCAACAACAACCTCGACCTGTTCGATGAGATCAGGCTGGCTGCGCTTATTCATAAAGGTACGAGCGGCGATCCTACAGCGGTGCCTGCGCTCACGGCGTTGCAGTTGGGAACCGTATACGGGGCGCAGACGCTCTGGCAGGAGCAGGAGCTCGGCCGCTTGCGCGCTGGCATGAAGGCGGACTTTATAGCGCTGAATATAGATCAGCCACATTTCTTCCCTCGTACAGACTATATCTCCCATCTGGTCTATGCTGCTTCGGGCCGCGACGTGGTGGATGTATGGGTGGACGGGCGCCAGGTGGTGGAGAACGGGCATTGTGTGCATCTGGATGAGGAACGCATCCTGCATGAAGCACAGGCTCGCTTCGAGGCGCTGGAGCGTCGATAATGCGTGCACGCTCCAAATCCAGGCTGATGACGCCTGGTCGCTGGGTGCTGGCTATCGTATCCGCTCTGCTGCTACTGTTCCTGCTGTTTAATCTATATTACCGTTCCACCCAACAGGACATCTGGCAGGAGGAGAACGCCGCCAAACGGATTGCTATCGAGCAAGCAGGCTTGACGGAGGTGGATAAGGCGACCAAGCATGTGTGGGATCAAATCTCGTGGGTCATCCAGGGTAAGGATAGCCAGGGGCGGGAGCAGATGGTCTGGGTCGTCGGGGATCAGGCAACGATCGAGCCGGTTGAAGCTGGTATCACGAAGGAGAAGATTGAGGCTAAGGTGCTGAAGGATAAGCCGGATGCGCGTATAATCCGTATTATACCTGGTTTGCTGAACGGCGAGCGAATCTGGGAGGTATTTTATAGCCGTGAGGAGAGCGTGCGTAAATATTATTATGAATTTTACCGCTTTAGTGACGGATCGTTTATTACGATATATAATTTGCCCTCCAAGTTTTCGGATGGGGCGGATTAGATTAGACCAAGGTGAGTGACGATGTCCCTTGAGCGGGCTGGATGAGACAGTTCAAGCTAGATAGGGGAAATAAGGAAGCGCAGGACACAGCGATTAGGCTGAGTTCTGCGCTTCCTTTATTTACAGCCGCAATCGTATAGATTGATATGATATACTCTGATATAGATGTTAAGCCATCTATAGTTGATATATGAAGAAAACATATACGTTCACATCGTTCCTGACCTTCTTAAATTTAAGCCAGACGAAGCTTTGTCATTAAGAAACGGCATCAGCCGTTTACACATGAAATCTTCTATTTCTACGCGAAACGAAGCTTTGCCAGTCAAGGACGGCATCAGCCGTTTACACTAGTGGAGGGGGATTAGATTATGCAGATTAAATGGTTGCCTACCGCGATTACGGCTGCTGTTGCGGTCGTCTTGTTGCTTGGCGGATGGTTTTTCTATCAAAATGTAGCTGTTGAGCGTCCGCTCGACAAGCTGGTAAATACAGTTGATGGTGTCGCATCCTCCGTCTCCACCGTTAACGGACAGACGGTAGCTGTGGAATTGAAGCTTAAGCCGGATGCTGATATGGCGAGCGTCGTGCAGACGATTAAGAAGCAAGGCGCCTCCGTCATCGGCAACCGCGAGTTGAAGGTCAGCTTCCCTTCTGATTCTAGCGAGAAGCTGGACAAAATCTGGTCCACCCTGCTGTTCCCTGTCGCGGAATCGATGGAGAAGCGGGAGTATTCGGGCATAGCCCGCACGCTGGAGGAGCTGCGCAAGCAGCACCCTGACCTGAAGGTCTACTCCAGTATGGATGACTCGAATGTCTATATTGCATTGCAGGACGGCAAGGCTTCAAAATATATTGTATTGCCGCGTTACCCAGCTACGATGGGGGTGTGGAATCATGCTTAATAAGCTATGGAAGGAACTAAGCATCGGGACAGGAGTAGGTGTTATTGTCTTTCTGGCCTATATTGGCGTTGTGACGCTGCCGGTACTATTCGCTGTGGCCGTGCTGGCTCTGCTCGTCGTCGCTGTACGCAGCCGCGGCAACCTGGCGACAGCCCACGGTGGCAGGCGTTCAGGGCTCAAGCCATCGGGGTCGCTAAGCTTTGAGGAGATTGGAGGCCAGGAGCGCGCGAAGCAGGAGCTGATCGAGGCGCTTGATTTTCTGGTCAACCAAGAGGAGATCGCGCGGTTAGGTATCCGACCACTGAAGGGGATCTTGCTGACCGGGCCGCCAGGAACGGGCAAGACGCTGCTTGCCAAGGCCGCCGCCGCTTACACAGACTCGATCTATGTTGCGGCATCGGGCAGCGAATTTGTTGAGATGTATGTAGGTGTAGGGGCGGGCAGAATTCGTGACCTGTTCAAGGAGGCGCGCCAAAAGGCGCAGAAGTCGGGCAAGAGCAGCGCGGTCATCTTCATCGATGAGATTGATGTTATCGGGGGCAAGCGCGACGGAGGCCAGCACCGTGAGTATGATCAGACGCTCAATCAACTGCTGACGGAGATGGATGGCATCTATACGAATGAGTCGCCGCGTATCCTGCTCATTGCCGCAACAAACCGCAAGGAGATGCTGGACAGTGCGCTAGTACGCCCTGGCCGATTCGACCGCCACATTCAGGTGGATCTGCCGGATAAGAAGGGGCGTCTGCATATTCTGTCGCTGCATGCGCGCAATAAGCCGCTTCATGAGGAGGCCAATCTGGAGCGAATCGCTGAGGAGTCCTTCGGCTTCTCCGGTGCGCAGCTTGAGAGTGTTATGAATGAGGCGGCCATCTATGCGATGCGCGACAAGCGTGAGGCCATTATGCAGCAGCATTTATCGATGGCGATCGATAAGGTCATGATGGGAGAGAAGACCGACCGTGAGGCGTCCAGAGAGGAACGGGAGCGGATTGCGCTTCATGAGCTAGGTCATGCGATTGCTGCAGAGCTGGTTCGACCAGGCAGTGTATCGACCGTGGCGCTGTCGCCGCGCGGACAGGCGATGGGATATGTGCGCCATAACCCGGAGAAGGATCAATATTTGTATACGAAGGATTTCTTGGAGGCACAAATTATGATCGCGCTGGGCGGGGCGGCAGCCGAAGAAATCTTCTACGGCGGACGCAGCACGGGCTCGCGCGGAGATTTCGATCAGGCGATGGGCATCGTGCGCACGATGGTCGAATCCGGGCTGACGGAGCTGGGGATTATCGACGGCAGCATGATGACCCCCGACCGCTGGGCTAGCATCAGCTCCACTATGCTGGATCAATTGATGGAACGGACGAAGGCTATGCTGTTGAAGCAGCGCAATGTCTTTCTTGGTTCGCTTGATATATTGCTGAAGGAGGAAACGCTAAGCGGCGAAGGCTTCAGGAAATTACTGCATGGTCAACCGGATAATGCGCTGACACCGGTGTGAAGACGTGTTCAATTCCGAATTTTTTTCTACAAAGGAGGGGCAATCCTGTCGGATTGACCTCTTTTCTTGTATAATAATAAGGGTATACAGGGAAATGTATATGATAAGGCGGGTTGTATCGTTCGGGTTGAAGCCTGCTGGCGTGTACTTATGAAAATTGTTGACTATAAGATGCTAGGTGGGATTTGATATGCCGGTACGCAAAGTAGGAGTTGTCGGGCTTGGCACGATGGGCCAAGGGATTGCTCAGATGCTTGCTAATAAAGGATTGGATGTCTATGTAACCGAGCGGACGCCTGAGAAGCTCGATTATGCAATATCGATGATTGAACATAGCCTGGATAAGCAGATCGACAAGTGGGCCATGACCCAGGCAGAGAAGAAGCTGGTGTTGAACCGGATTCACAGGACAAGCAGCTTGTCGGATCTGAAGGAATGCGAGATGGTCATTGAGACGGTGACCGAGGACTTGGAAGAGAAGCGCAGTGTACTGAAGGAGATAGACGAGCACTGCCCGGAGGATATTATTATCGCGAGCAATACCTCGACGCTTAGCTTGACTGAGCTGGCAGGGGCAACCGCGCATCCCGAACGTGTCATCGGGCTGCACTTCGTGCATCCGGTATCGAAGATTGATGTGGTAGAGATTGTTCGCGGCCTCAAGACGTCAGAGCAGACCTTCGAGCAGACGAAGCATTTCCTTGAGGATACGATTAATAAGAAGAGCGTCATGGTGTTCGAGTCCCCTGGTTTTGTTACAACTCGTCTCATCTGCCTTCATATTAACGAGGCGCTGCATGTGCTGGAGGAGGGCGTCGCTTCGGCTGAGGACATCGATAGCGCGATGCGGATCGGCTATTCATTCCAGCATGGACCGTTCGAGATGTGCGACCGCTTTGGCCTGGACGCTGTAGTGGCTGCGCTGGAGAACATGTTCCGCGAGTATGGCGAGCTGAAGTACCGTCCGTCGATTGTATTGAAGAAGATGGTTCGCGCAGGCAACCTGGGGGTCAAGACAGGAGTCGGCTTCTTCAAATATAATAAGGATGGGGATCGGATATGAAAATACTCGTTATCAACGCAGGAAGCTCATCGCTCAAGTACCAGATTTATGATATGACCGACGAGAGCGTGATGGCAAGCGGCCGTGTGGAGCGGATCGGCATGGACTCCTCTATTTTGACGCATGAGGTGCCGGGACGGCAGGATATGCGCGATGTAAGCGAAATTCTGGATCATGTCACTGCGGTCAAACGTGTGGTAGACATCCTCGTTGACCCGCAGTATGGCGTATTATCGTCGATTCACGAGATTGAAGCCGTTGGCCATCGTGTCGTGCATGGAGGAGAGAGCTTCAAGCAATCGGTCATTGTGACGCCTGAGGTGAAGCTGGAGATTCGCAATCTGTTCGATCTGGCGCCGCTGCATAATCCGGCTCATATGATGGGGATTACGGCGGTTGACGCCAATCTGCCGGATGTGGCTCAGGTGGTCGTGTTCGACACCGCGTTCCATCAGACGATGCCGCCCAAGGCCTATCTGTACCCGATTCCTATGGTGCTGTATCGTCGCCACAAGATTCGCCGTTATGGCTTCCATGGCACGTCGCACTATTATGTAAGCGACATGGCGGCCAAGCTGCTCGGCAAGCCATTGAACGAGATGAAAGTGATTTCTTGCCATATCGGCAACGGAGCGAGCGTGACGGCGATCGAGGGCGGGCAGTCGGTGGATACGAGTATGGGACTTACGCCGCTGGAAGGGCTGATGATGGGCACACGCAGTGGAGACATCGACCCGGCAATCGTACCCTTCACGATGACCAAGGAGGAGCTGACGCTGAGCGAGGTGAATTCGATGCTCAACAAGCACTCTGGTCTGATGGCCATCTCCGGCTTGAGCAGCGATATGCGTGAGATTGTTCAGGGCATGGATGATGGCGACAAAAATGCTACGCTGGCGTTCGAGATGTATGTCTATCGCCTGCGCAAATATATTGGTTCCTACGCAGCGGCGATGAATGGCTTTGATGTGCTGATCTTTACCGCTGGCGTGGGCGAGAATTCGGATCGTCTGCGGGCAGCAGTATGTGAGGGACTGACCTTCTTCGGGCTGGAGCTGGATGAGGAGCTGAACAAGCAGCGCTCCAGGGAAGCCAGAGTGATCTCGAAGCCTGGCTCGCGCATTCAGATGCTGGTTGTACCGACGAATGAGGAGCTGCTGATTGCGCGCGATACGTATGAGCTGGTTCGCGAGGCGGAGAAGGTGCAAGGATAAGGATAAGGATAAGGCAAGAGCTGCTTTAGAAGGAGGTTACAGCTTGACTGTTTATTCCAATAACAGTATTGAAGGGTTGACCTCATTGATGCAGGAGGGGGGAGTGTATGCTCCTCTTCTTTTGTTGCGCACGTATCATAAGCTGGGGTTGACCGACACGGAGCTGCTGCTATTATTGCAATTGATGGCGTTCAAGCAGGCGGAGGGGGTTGAATTCCCGACCCCGGAGCAGTTGGCTAACCGCATGGGCAAGACCGCTCAGGAGATTGGACAGTTGCTTCGGCGGCTGATGAGGGAAGGACTGCTGGCCATCGACGGGGAGGAAGATCCGGTGACGGGGCTTCAATCCGAGCGTTACAACTGGTCAGGCTGGTTCGATCAGGCAGCCGAGCTGCATCTGAGCGAGCAGCGCAGCAGCATAGCACAAGACAGCAAGGTACCACAGCAGCCATCCAGCGAGCCGCCGCCTATTAATCTGTTCTCGCTATTCGAGCAGGAGTTCGGCAGGCCGTTATCACCATTCGAGCTCGATCGGATCAGCAGTTGGCTGGACGAGGACGGCTATTCGGACGAGCTGGTTCGGTTCGCCTTGAAGGAGGCGGTGTTCTCCGGCAAGCTGTATATCCGTTACATTGATCGTATCCTGCTGGAGTGGAGCCGCAACCGTGTTACCAATGTTGAGGAGGCACGCTCGCATACGCAGCGCTATCGGAATGGGAAGAGTTAGACGTAATAGTTAAGAGTGAAGGCAATGGCCTTTATTCATATGTGATATGAAATGCTAACTTCATTATGCGGCCTGGAACCTGATTTTCTAATGGTTTGAGGCCGTTTAGTTTTTTATGTCGTATGGATAAGGCTCAACCTAATAATCAGTGCTTGACAGAAAACAGAGCTTAGCGGAGGGGCGGAGGGATTCTGGAGAAACGTCAGTGTTCGCCTTTAAAGACCGATTCCCACCATAGTCCTCATATAAATAAAAGGAATCGGGCTTTAACAGCGATCGGAAGAACCCTCTGTTCCGTAGCGTCTCATCTCGGCCCAAGTCAAGCGCTGATTTCTGGTTTGAGCCATTGATATGATTATAAAATCATTATGATACAGTATAATCATTTGTTTTGATATATTTGACAATATAACAACCTAATATTAAAATAGGGGATCTTTACTTATTGTGAAGTCGTCAACTTTGGATTGTTTGTAGGGTACAAACAGTTTACTGGTTGACGGCTATTTTTTTAAGGCGATAGCCGCTTACGCTTGTCATGATGAGCATGGATGTTACCAAGAGCACTAGTCAAGGGGGATGGGATGAATAGCATTAAAGTAATGTACAGGAACCTAATGTGGTTCGCTAAGCCGCATATTCATTGGTTGTTCCTCGCTATAGCGGGCCTTATTTTTATCGTATTCATTGAAATGTTCGTCGCGTACTCCATTAATAACATGATTAATGAGGCTCTGACGAGCGATAATCAGAACATGCTACTTCGTTATGCTCTCATTTTATTTGCAATCATTATTTTGGGTGGAGCGGGGAAATATGTTGTCAAAAGTTCAAATGAGAAGTTTGGCGCGTTGGCCATTGGAGATTTAAAAAGACAGTTATCACACACCATTCAACGAATGACAATAGATAGCTTGGAAACAAAGCATTCGGGAGAGTTGGCTTCAAAATTTACAATGGACGTTGGAGAAGTAGACAACTTTGTCAAGAGAAATATGGCCGATCTTATGTATCAACCGTTTGTATTCCTTGTATCCTCTGTGTTCTTCATTTATTTAAATTGGCAGTTGTACGTTGTTGGTGTCGTTGTCATTCCTTTATTTCTAAAAATCGCGGATGCGATCACGGCTCCATTGAAAAAAAATAACGAAGAGATTCAAAAGCACTTCGGGCAAATGAATTCGGTCTTAATGGAAACGATTAACGGTGCTACTATCATCAAATCATTTAACCAGCAGGAACAGCAGTTGGCAAAGTTCGATACGATGCTTCAACAAACCTTGCACAAGAGCATGAAGATGGAGAAGAGACTGTCCTTCATACCGCCCTTGCAGCTTGTACTGCAGGCTGTTCCCTACGGATTATGTATCCTGTTCGGAGGATATTTAAGCGTAAACGAACAAATATCGCCCTCTGAATTACTGACGTGTATTTATTTGATGCAATTTCTCGTAGGTCCAGCCGTTAGAATTCCTTCCTTATTCATGGGATTCAAGACGACCTTGGCATCTATAGCCAGAATCGAAGAAATTTTGACGGCTCCGCGGGAACCTTCCAATGAATCCAGCCTCAGGGAGCAGGAAACTCATTACGCTGTTGAATTTGATCGCGTATCGTTCGGTTACCCGGACAAACCGCTTTTATTTGAAAACCTTAGTTTCCGAGTCGAAAAGAATCAGACTGTAGCCCTTGTTGGTGCGAGCGGCTGCGGGAAGAGCTCCATCCTAAAGCTGATTTGTGGATTTTATACCTTGAAATCTGGGGAAATACGAATCAATGGAAATCTACTATCCGATACGAACCTGGATGAAATCAGAAGCTTGATGGCGATCGTCTCGCAAGAAACGTTTCTTTTCCCTGAGACCGTTATGCAAAACATCGCTTACGGAAGATTGGATGCCAGTGTGGATGAGATTGTGGAAGCAGCAAAAGCTGCGAACGCTCATGAGTTTATTTCCAATTTGCCTGAGCAATATCTAACACCAGTCGTCGAGAAAGGGGGCAATCTGTCTGGCGGACAAAAGCAAAGAATTAACATTGCCCGTGCATTGTTGAAGGAGGCGCCTGTGCTCCTGTTAGACGAGCCTACGTCAGCTCTTGACCAGCAATCGGAGGCACTTATTCATGAATCGTTAACCCGCATCTTTAAGAACAGGACGGTTCTGGTCGTCGCTCATCGCTTATCCACAATTATTCATGCGGACAACATTCTCGTATTAGGAGAAGGCGGCATTATCGCTCAGGGAACCCACTTATACTTGATGGAGAATAGCCGCGAGTATTTCGAGCTGTATAACAAACAGTTTCAAGTCTCGATATAAGAGGAGAATGATATTGATCAGGTTAAAGAGCGAATATATTTCCTTGTACCATTTTATGAAGCCCAAGATCATTCGATATGCTATGGGTCTGATAGGCTCGTGCACAATTACGGCCAGTCTAATTATTATGCAGGCTTTTGCGTGGAAATATATGTTTAATTCTGCTGTGGAGCTGGATTTCAATTTATTATACAAAAGTATGATTGTATTTTTTATACCTGTATTACTGCTCGTCTTCGTTTCCCCTTTTTTTGTATATCTTTATAATTCTGCTGTAAAAGAGGTTATGTTCGACATCAGACACAAGCTGTTCTCCAAATTAGTCAGGCTGCCGATCGGTTTTTATGATAAACACCACAGCGGCGAGCTTTATTCCTTGATGGCGAATGACGTTCGACTAATCGAATCCGCTTATTCCGAACATCTTCGCACCATTCTTTATCAGTTTGTGTTGATCGTGGCATCGTTGTTCTCTATGTTTGTGATTAGTTGGAAAATGGCGATTCCTCTGTTTTTGGTTTGTGTCTCGTTTGCCCTTCTTACCTCGAGGTTCTCGAAGTCGTTAAGCCGGCTTAGCGGGTTAATGCAAGGTCGGAGAAGTAAGGAAACACAAAGGTTAATTGACATCATTGGCGGTTCGCACATCATCCGAATGTTTAATCTATACAAAGTAATTGGACGTAAGCACCAGAGAAGCATTAAACAAGTTACCAAGCTAGGGCTTATGTTAGGCCGTAAGGAAGGACAAATGGAGGGGGTCGCTTTTTTTATCGGATTCCTGAACCATGGAGGTATTTATGTACTAGGCGCATTTTTATTGATGAACGGGGCAATCGAATTAGGTATTTTGACAGCGCTCGTTTCCCTTCAGATCAATGTGTCATTCGCATTTTTGCAGATAGGAAGCAACCTATCACAACTCCAAATTTCACTCGTCGGCATCACTAGACTCGATCAGCTTCATAAGGAGCAGGAGGAGACACAGACTCTACATGCTTCTGAACGAAATACAACATTGCCAGATAAGATGGGAATCCGATTAGAAGAGGTATGTTTTCGTTACAAACAGGATGTACCCCTTTTTGATCGTGTCAACTTGGTCATTGAAAAAGGAAGCCATGTTGCTTTTGTCGGTGCGAGTGGAAGCGGCAAAACTACGATTGCCAAATTGATAATGGGTTTGTATCCACTTCAAGGTGGGAATATCTACATTTATGGCCAATCGATGGATGCACTATCATTAGAAGAACGGAGAAGTCTGATCGCCTATGTTCCGCAGGATGTCACGCTGTTCGAAGGTACGATTATGGAGAACATTAGGTTTGGAAACGGACAGGCAACGGAAGATGAGGTGAGGGCCGCTGCAGAAGCTGCCAACGCGCACGAGTTTATTCGTCGCTTGCCTGAAGGTTATCAAACAAGGATCGGTGAAACGGGTAAATGCCTTTCCGGTGGGGAAAGACAACGAATCGCGATCGCCAGAGCCGTATTGAAAAATGCCCCGTTCTTAATATTGGATGAGGCGACTTCATCCTTAGATACGAGATCGGAGCATCTGGTTCAAGAAGCGTTGGATAGACTCGTCAAGGGTCGTACAACTATAGTCATTGCGCATCGATTATCAACAATTGAACATGCAGACATGATCGTAGTGATGCACAAGGGAGTTATTGCAGAGCAGGGAACCCATCAGGAGTTGATAAGCCACAACGGGCTATATCATGAGCTTGTGGAGACGAAGCTGACGAATGACCTGCATGCCGCAAAATAACCAATAGGAGAGGATTGAGGAATACATATTCCAAGCGGGGAGTGGAGGGGGCATAGCTATGTGCTCGGCTGTAGGGATGGACGCGCCGCACCTAGTGCTGTGCTATCATGTCCATCCCTAGAGCGATTATTGAGCTTAGTTATTAAACGCGCCCTTTAAGCAGCTCCCACCGATACACATATTCAAATAAAAACTCGAATGCCTCCAGATGGCGCTTGGCCTCAAATGCATTGGCGCCCCAGGCGTAGATGCCATGCTTGCGCAGCAGGATGCCGGGCAGGGCAGGGTTCAGACTGTCCGTAATCTCCGGTACGATGCGCGGAATATCAGCATAGTTGGAGACGATCGGAATATCGATCTTCGCCTCCTCCTCCCAGATATTAAACGCCTTGATCAGCTCGACACCCTCGACAGGCACCGCTCTACGCTCCCAGAACCACTCGGAGATAACATTGTTGAACACGGTGTGGGTGTGGAAGATAGCGCCGCAGCCGGTAAGACGGTAGATTTCGCAATGAATCAGCGTCTCTGCGGAAGGCTTCAGCCGCGTCTGCTCGCAAGGCTTGCCCTGCTGGTCAACGAACAGGAAATCCTCCGGCGTGCGCAGCGATTTGTCCTTGCCGCTTGCAGTGATGGCAAAATGAAACTGCTCCGGGTCAAAGTCGCCCACCCGGATCGACAGATTGCCGCTGGTGCCCGCGAACCAGCCTTTGGCGGCGAACAGCGACTTGATGTCGCTCAGCTCGGCCAGCGCCCGTTGCTTGTCCTCTAGGGCAATATCGCTAAAACTCATGGTCTGCTCCTGCCTTTCATGATTGTGAATCGCGGCAAAGTCAGCCGCAGTGCTGCAGTTCTGTTCATCAGTGCAGCATTATGCTTCATTCAGCGGCGGCGGCCTGCCTCCAGCGCGGCGATGATTTCATGGAACGTCTCATACGGCGTATAGACAAGACCTAGCTCGCGGCATTTCTCCGTCAGATGCGAGCGGGAGAAGACGACATCAGCGAGCTTGGCGCCCTCAAAGTCGGTCACGCTGTCGCCAATTAGTATCCGTTCATACTGCTCGGAGGGGAAACGGCGCATGACGGTTGTCTTACACATGCCGCAGTCATTCGTGCACTGGCTATCGCATGGATGCGGCCATGTAATCTGGATGCATTCGCCTGTAAAGTCACTGCCGTTGCAGTAGATGTGCTCCTTCGGAATCGCAAAGTCGGACAGAATCGGGTAGACAAAGAAGTCGATGCCGCCGCTCGTGACATAGAATTCAATTTCCCGTTCCTTGCAGTAGGTCAGCAGCTCAGCAAAGCCATCGCGAATCCGGGCATTATGAATGGCATAGTTCACTACCTCCTCCTGCATGGAGGAGGGGAGAAGGCGGAACATCTCGGCAACTCCCTGACGAATCGACTTGCGCTCGGCTATGACGTCGGTCGCAATCTGTTCCCAGCCGTCCGGGTTGAAATGCTTGATGATCGCAATAATATTATCATTGACTGTAATCGTCCCGTCAAAATCGCAGAAGATGACCTGCTTGCGTGATGTGTTGTAATTCATTGCTTCACTCCCCATAGCTCGATCGCCTGCTTCAGCTCTGGATGGCGCTCTGCCCTCTCATGCAGCGATTCGCCTGCCATTACCGCTTCGATTGCCTGGCGGAACGCTTGCCCGCCTGCTGCTGTGCCGAGCGGATGACCATGAATGCCGCCCCCGGCATTGACCACGACATCGAGGCCGAAGTCCTGCCAGATGAGCGGCACAATGCCTGGATGGATACCTGCGGATGGCACGGGCATGCTTGGACGCACCGGCAGCGAAGGGTCCAGTAGCGCTGCCTTGACCGCCATATTTTCCGCCTTGGGCATCACGACGGAGCCATAGGGGGAAGGGAATAGCGACAGGTCAGCTCCGGCAATCCGCATCAGCTTGCCCAGCAGCAGTGGGGCGGAGATGCCGTAATGCGGTGATGGGTAGAACGCGCCCGCCATCGCTGGATGCGCAGCAATGGGCACGCTGATGTCTGGATTGCTGCTCAGCTCATGCAGCGCATCAAAGCCATAGGCAAGTACATTAAACAGCAGCGAATTGGCGCCTGCCCGGATCGCTTTGCGTGCCTGGTCGGCTAAGCTGGAGGTGGGGCCGGTCAGGTTAACGGCATACAGCAGCTTCTGCCCGGTCTGCTCGCTTGCCTGCCGTGCAGCCTCCATACAGGCCTCAACCCGCTTCTCAATCGGGGTGAGCGGATTCTCGAACAAGATTTCATCGTCCTTGATCAGATCGACCCCGCCCAGCGCCTGCTGGTAAAATTGCTCGCGAAGCGCAGATAGATCATGCCCGACAACGGATTTGAAGATGCTCATCAGCAGCGGACGATCATGGACGCCTAGCAGCTCGCGTATGCCTGGCAGCCCGAACTTGGGGCCGGGGAATGCGGACAGGAAGCCGTCGCTGAAGTCGACATCCAGCAGCTTGATCCTGCCGTCCATCGACAGCTTGCCGAAGATGGTGACGAGCAACGCGGGAATGTCGCGGCTGAAGTTGATGTCCGGGTATGCGATCTGAATATCGGCATAGCGCTCGCCAGCAGCATCCGCTTCATGCACCTCGACGCTCTTAACAACGCCCAGATGCTTCTCCATATTTGCCTTTTGCGCCTCAGGTAGATCTGTCCAGCTTCCTACGGTTAGTCCGACAGCGATCGATTGGGCTTTCTTCGCGAAGTCAGCCTTATCGTCAAAGCAGCGGTACGTTGCGGTGCAATAGCCGCTCATGGCTTGACGCCTCCTTCGATCATTGCACCCAGCTCCCCGGCTCGCTCTGCTGCCCTTGCGATGGCCTTGACGAACGATTCACCGACTTGATGGCTGGCTAGCAGCTCCAACGCAGCCTGCGTGGTGCCGTTCGGGGAGGTCACCTTGCGGCGCAGCTCCGCTGGCTCCTCGCCGGTGGACTGTACCATATGGGCAGCGCCCAGCACCGTCTGCACGGTCAGGATGCGCGCGGCTTCATCGCCCAGACCAAGCTGCCTTCCAGCCTCGATCATGGATTCCATCAAGTAGTACACATAGGCCGGGCCTGTGCCGGATAAGCCTGTAACAGCATCGAGAAGCTGCTCCTCGCCGACGATGGCCGTAATGCCGACCGAACGGAAAATTTCCTCCGACAGCTTGCGTAGATGCTCGGATACCTTGGCGGAGAAGCAGAGGCCGGTTGCGCCCAGACCAATCGTGCTGGAGGTGTTCGGCATCGTGCGCACAACAGGCACATCAATCTCCAGCAGCCGTTCGATTGTGCGGATCGACAGCCCCGCTACAAGCGATACGACGAGCTGATGCGGCTGAATGAACTGCTTGAGGTGCCGAAGCGCCGCTTCGGCATCCTTCGGCTTCATGGCGAGGAAGATCAGATCGGCCTGCTCCAGGCTGCTCTGCTTCGCCTCCTCCGTGAATGGAGTAATGACATGATAGCGGTCATGCAGCTCCTTCAGACGTTCCTGATCCTGGCGGTTAACCATCGCAATCTGACCAGGCATCGTCAGCCTGCGGTCCAGCAGTCCACGGACGATCGCTTCCGCCATCGAGCCGGCGCCGAAGAAGGCGAGGCGCAGCTTGCCGATGCCAGCATTGACGGATAGAGTAAGTTCACTTGCAGTCATAGTACCGTCTCCTTTCGTTTATCCTCTAATCTGACCGTTGCCGCGAATGAGAAATTTGGAAGAGGTCAGTGCAGGCAGCCCCATTGGCCCGCGTGCGTGCAGCTTCTGCGTGCTGATGCCGATCTCGGCGCCGTAGCCGAATTCGAACCCGTCCGTAAAGCGGGTAGAGGCATTATGGTAGACGGCAGCCGCATCGATCTGTTGCAGGAAATAGTTGGCGTTGCCGCTGTCCTCGGTGACGATGCATTCGGAATGCATCGTGCCAAAGCGGGCGATATGGGCGAGCGCCTCATCCAGATGATCGACGATGCGTACATTCAGAATATAATCATTGTATTCGGTCGCGTAGTCCTCATCAGTGGCCTCGATGCCCGACCCGAGCAGTTGCAGCGTTGCGACACAGCCTCGCAGCTCAACACCAGCCTCCTGGAGCCGGCTGGCGATGTGCGGCAGATGCTCCTTAGCAAATGCGCGGTGCACGAGCAATGTCTCCATCGAGTTGCAGACGGATGGGCGCTGCACCTTCGCATTAAAGGCAATGTCGCTGGCCATCTGCGGCTGTGCGCTCTCGTCCAGATACGTATGGCAGATGCCTGCGCCGGTCTCGATGACCGGGACGGTCGCGTTCTGCACGACATTCTGGATGAGCGAAGCGCCGCCGCGCGGAATGATGACATCCAGCAGGCCGTTCAGCTTGAGCATCTCGTCCACGGAGGCGCGATCGGTCTCCTCGATTAATTGCAGCGCATCGGCGGGAATGGCCGATCGGTCAAGCGCGCTGTGCAGCACCTCGACGATCCGGCGGTTCGAGCTGATGGCCGAGGAGCCGCCGCGCAGCACAACGGCGTTGCCCGTCTTCAGGCACAGCCCGGCTGCGTCAACAGTGACGTTCGGACGGGCCTCGTAGATGATGCCGATGACGCCCAGCGGTACCTGCACCTTCGTCATATGCAGCCCGTTCGGCCGCTCGAATTGATCCAGCACCGTGCCGATTGGATCAGGCAGCAGGGCAATCTCGCGCAGGCCGTCGGCGATGCTGGCAATCCGCTGCTCGTTCAGTCTGAGGCGATCCAGCAAGGACTCGCTGGTGCCATTGCGGCGTCCGCGCTCTAGATCCTCCTCGTTGGCGGTGATGATCGATTGCTGCTCCTGCACGAGCGCATCGGCCATTAACAGCAAGGCCTCGTTCTTTTGCTCCGTTGTCAGGGAGCCCATTAGAGCCGTCGTGAGCTTGGCGCGTCCAGCTTTTTGTTGTACTTCACTCATCGGAAATCCTCCTCGTCGTTATATAGGATGAAGAAACGGAATATAGCGAATTCACTGATACGCAAAGCACAAGGCAAAGCGCAATACAATCTTTAGCTTTCAAGGTATCAGAGAGAAGCTTAAGGACTAATGACCCTCGAAGGCGACCCATTCGTCACGATGAATAATTTCGATGCGACCGACATCCAGCCGCTTGCGAACCTCCTCGGACCCAAGTCCCGCTGCCGCCTGCACCTGCCAATACGAGTAATTGACGACACCGCGTCCGAGGATGCGTCCGGCGCTATTTTTGACCTCGATCACATCGCCAGGGTGAAATTCTCCCTCGCTATGCAGCACACCGGCAGGCAGCAGGCTCTTGCCTTTCTCTATAATCGCTGCCTCAGCTCCATCATCGATTACCACGACGCCTCGCGGTGTCGAGTGGAAGCCGACCCACTGCTTCTTCATTGGCAGGCTGTGCTCGGCTGTGTCGAAGTAGGTGCCATGTCCCTGACCATCCAGCGCCTCCAGCAGCCCGCTATCCTCGGTCAGCCTGCCGACGAACGCGGGAATCCCGCCGCGCATCGCGATACGCGCCGCATCGATCTTGGAGCGCATGCCGCCGGTGCCGACACTGCTGCCTGCGCCGCCCGCGATGCGTTCGATCTCCTCCGAAATTTTATCGACACGGGCGATCCGGCTCGCCTGCGGATTAGTTCGCGGGTCTGCTGTGTACAGCCCGTCCGTATCGGTTAAGATGAGCAGTTGCTTCGCCTTCACCAGATTAGCGACGAGCGCGGACAACGTATCGTTGTCGCCGAATTTCAGCTCGGCTGTAGCGACGGTGTCATTCTCGTTAATGATGGGCAGGATGCCGCGACATAGCAGCTCATCGAGAGTCATCTGGGCATTGTGGATTCGTTTGCGGTTCGAGAAGTCGGAGCGTGTCAGCAATATTTGCGCCACGCCGATGCCGTCGCGTCCGAACGCCTCCTGATAAGCCTGCATCAGCAGCGCTTGCCCGACAGCGGCGGCCGCTTGCTTCTCATGCACCAGCTTCGGACGGGCTTCATAGCCGATGCGGCGAAAGCCGGCAGCGACAGCCCCAGAGGTGACCAGCAGCACTTCATGGCCTGCGCGCTGGAGTCTGGATAGCTCGCCAGCAAAAAAATCGATTCGTTGCTTATTCAATCCCCCCTGCTCCGAGGTGAGCGAGCTGCTCCCGATTTTGACTACAATTCTCTCTCTCATCGTCGATCACTCCTGTGGCTGAGGCCTGAGCCTGCTAACCATGCTGAAAACATAAAAAGACTCCCGTCCAAAAAAGGACGAAAGTCAGTGCTTCCGCGGTACCACCTTTAATTGACAGCGGCGGCTCCTTGGCAAGGGCGCTGCTGTCCAGCTCGTTGCCCGGGTAACAGCGGGCGTCTGTCCGGGGTTGAATCCGGCCGTTCGGAGCCTAGGGTATAAGCTGACTTCGCGGGCAACTCTTCCAGCCTGTGGAGTTGTCTCTCTGTGCGCGAATGGGTGGCCGCTTATAGGGGCTCGTCATTACGTTTGCATTACATATGGTGTTACATTGTATTCATTCAAGCATATCATGATCGACGATGCCTGTAAAGATTACCCGAATACGCCAAGCTTGCCGATGCGTTCGATCGCTTCAGCGAGCCGCTCCTCCGAGGTAAGCAGCCCCAGACGTACATAGCCTTCGCCGTGCTCGCCGAAGCCGACGCCAGGAGCTACGACAACATGAGCCTCCTCCAGCGCCAGGTCTGCGAACTGCGTGGACGTCATGCCCTCCGGCACCGGCAGCCAGCAGAAGAAGGAGCCGCCCGGACGCGGCGCCTTCCAGCCGATCCGATCCATGGCGTTGTACACAGCATGCAGCCGACTCTCATAGGTAGAGACAAGCTCGTGTACACAATGCTGCGGCCCGGTGAGCGCGACAGCCGCCGCTTCCTGAATGCCGCCGAACAGGCTGCAATAATAATGATCCTGGATCAGATTGATGGCCGCTATCAGACGAGCGTTGCCGATCGCGAAGCCGACGCGCCAGCCCGCCATATTATAGGTTTTGGAGAGCGTATAGATCTCGAAGCCAACGTCCTTGGCTCCTGGCGTCTGCAAGAAGCTTACGGGCTGCTGACCGCCGAAGCCGATGGCGCCATAGGCGAAATCGCTGACCACTGCAATCTGATGCTGGCGTGCGAACCGCACCGTCTCCTCATAGAAGGCGCTGCTTGCTACCGCTCCGGTTGGATTGTTCGGGTAATTGATGAACATCAGCTTGGCCTGGTCAGCTATGGCTGGCTCAATAGCGCGATAGTCGGGCAGAAATCCATTGTGCTCCGTCAGCGGCATGAACGCCATGCTGGCTCCCGCGAGCGCAACGCCTGACCAATAATCCGGGTAGCCGGGGTCGGGCACCAGACAGATGTCGCCCGGGTTGAGCAGACATTGGCTGATCTCGACCAGTCCGGTTTTGCCCCCGAACAAGATCGCGACCTCGGTCTTAGGGTCAACCTCTACACCGTAATCCTCGCGATAGCGCTCAGCTACCGCTTCCTTGAGGAAATCATAGCCGCCAAACGGGCTGTAACGATGGTAGAGCGGGTTGGCGGCTGCACGCTGCAATGCCTCGACAATATGCGGCGGTGTCGGGCGGTCGGGGTTGCCTTGCCCAAGGTTGATGACATCATGACCCTTGGCTATCTGGGCATTAGCTTTTTGAACGAGCGAGGCAAAAAATTGCTTCGGCAGGCCTTTCATTCGCTCGGCAGGCTCGCCGATTAAGATAGTAGGATTAACGGTCATCTACAACACTCCACATCGTGCTAAAATTATGCATTTAAATGTATCAGATTTAGGCACGAGTGTCGAGAGGCAGGCCGTGATTTGGCTACACGGGGCATCGATATTCAGGACGGCAGTCCCACCTTGCGCAAAAATGGCTTGATGTCAGCGTCAAAGGTGAAAATATACGGCTTGCGCTGAGGATCGAAGACGAGCAAGACGGCAGGCTTCTGCGGGCAGTAGAATAGAAACACCTCGGCGGCGCTAACCTCCAGCCCTTGGGTACGGACGGTGATCGGCTGACCGAGAGGCACCCGGAATACATGGCCGCATTTGTCCTCCGGCTTCAGTTGCGGGGACAATCCGGTGACTGAGCCGAGCCAACTGGCGGCGAACTGCTGGAACTGCGCATCGTTCTCGATCGTCTTCACGACTTTGCCTGCTGCGACATCAAACACTTGCACGGGGCGAAGCCGGGTTGGCTGAGCTTCCGAGGCGGAGGCTGCGGGCGCACCCAGTCCGATTATCAAGCATGCCAGCAGCATGATGGCTAAGGGTTGTATTTTGGTCAATGTTGTCATCTCCTCATCATGTCGGTGTACTCTGAATCGCCTGCCATAATAACTGGCAGGGAGACTACCTTTTTACTGTACCCATTCGCGCACTCTTTCATTAACATCCAATACTTGGGTTGTGCGGCGCCTCTTGCGGAGCTGGTATACTTTTGCTACAGGGTTAGCCTTAATCATACACTCGCTGCTCTTGACAATACCGAGCCAACAGCTATGCTATTTAATATAGAAAGAAGAATAGAATGGTGGGACAACGGTGAATAAAGACAAGCTGGAGATCGCATTAATTCAGATGCATATTGAAGCGGGCGACCCCAAGGCCAATACGGTACGGCTGGAGAGAATGCTTCGCGAGGCGGTGGCAGGTGAGGTGAAGCCTGATCTGATTATGTTCCCTGAGATGTGGAATACAGGCTATGCGCTCGACAGGATCGGGGAGCTGGCGGATCAGGAGGGGCGCCAGACGAAGGCGCTGCTGTCCGCATTCAGCCGTGAGCATCAGGTGATAATCGTAGGAGGCTCGATCGCAGAGAAAAGGGAAGATGGCGTCTATAATACGAGCTATGTGTTCGACCGAGAGGGAGAGCTGGTGGCCGACTATGCCAAGATTCATCTGTTTCGGCTTATGGATGAGGAGAAGCATCTGCAGGCAGGAACCAGCCGTGGCAAGCTTCGGATAGAGGGCATCGATGCTGGCATGATGATCTGCTACGACATCCGTTTCCCCGAGCTGGCGCGCGGTCTGGCGCTTGATGGGGCGAAGCTGCTGCTGGTGCCGGCAGAATGGCCGCACCCGCGCCTGCATCATTGGCGGACTTTGCTGAATGCGCGGGCAATCGAGAACCAGATGTATGTCATTGCCTGCAACCGCACCGGCACGAGTGGCACAACAAGCTTCTTCGGCCACTCGATGGTTATCGATCCATGGGGAGAGATAGTTGCCGAGGCGGGCGAGGAGGAGACGATCCTGCGGGCACAGATCGATCTGCAGTTGGTCGATGAGGTGCGCACCCGCATTCCGGTATTTGAAGACCGCCGTCCGTCGCTGTACTAGAGAGATTCCTATTGCAGACGGGAGCCAATTTGCCGGGTTTCACTTGGCGCCGTGCATCTTAGGTTGCACGTAATCAAGCTATGTCCACGGCAACTGCTGCTCATGCCCATCCAGAGTCGTCTTCATCGTCTGGATGAATGCCTCTGCTGCCTTCGACAGGTAGCGACCCTTGCGGCTGGCGATGACCAGCGTGCGGGAGGGGGTAGGGTCGAGTGGCAGATAGGCCGGGGCTAGTTGGCTCCAGCCGGCGCGCGCCACCATCATCGGCACGAAGGCGATGCCCATACCGGCAGCGGCAAGCGATTGCACCGTCTCGATATTGGTGCTCTCGAATACGATGCGCGGTTCGAAGCCGGCCTGCTGGCACAGGTCAAGCGTAATCTGCCTGAATCCTTGCCCCTTCTTGAGAATAATAAACGGCTCATGGCGCAGCTCCTCAATGCGGATTCCTGCGAGCGGGTTGGCGCCCTGTGCGGCCTGCACGAGCCGATGCTGGGGAGGCACCGCCAGGCAGATCTTCTCCATAATAAGCGGCTCCCAGGAGAGCGACGGCTCGGCCAGCGGCAGCGAGAGCAGACTCAGATCGGTCTGACCGCTGGCGGTCAACTGCTCCAGCTTGGAGGAGCTGTCCTCTACGAGCACAATCTCGATCTCCGGGTAGAGCGATTGGAAGACCGGCAGCACGAGCGGCAGCACATGAGAGCCGGTGATGGGCAGGCTGCCGACCACCAGGCGTCCCTTGCGCATATGCGCGAGATCATCCATCTCCTGCTTGAGCTGGTCAACGGCATCAAGAATCGCCTGCGCCTTCTCGACGAAGGCGGCGCCGGCATGGGTCAGATCAACGGAGTTGGTTGTCCGTCGAAACAGCAGGACACCGATCTCCTTCTCCAGCTTCGAGAGCTGCTGGCTAAGCGAGGGCTGGGCAATATGTAATTTTTCGGCGGCACGCGAGAAGTTCTTCTCAGCCGCGATCTGGATCACGTAGTGTAGTTGGCGAAGCTCCATCGTTCATCTCTCCTTCATACTATATGTCAGGCGTTGTATGCCTGTAGCGATTGGCAATGAGCAGGTGTTGAGTCAAGTGTACCTCAATAGGTTAAAACTATCAACGTTATAGATATTATATCTTAGAACAATGAAGAAAGAAATGTTAAGATAGATTCAGAAATGATACGTCTGATTGACGGAAATCTTGCAACTATAGGCGATGTATAGAGCCTGACCACAATTAAGAGGTGAACAGCAATGAAAAAGAGAACCATGTTCGAGAAAATTTGGGACAACCACGTTATCCATCAAGAAGAGGGAAAGCCTAGCGTTATCTACATTGATCTGCATCTTGTTCATGAGGTAACGTCTCCGCAAGCATTCGAAGGACTGCGCATGACTGGACGCAAGGTGCGCCGCCCGGATCTGACCTTCGCTACGATGGATCATAACGTTCCTACCAAGGATCGCTTCAATATTACAGACCCGATCTCCAAGCAGCAGATTGATACGCTGACCCAGAACTGTAAGGATTTTGGCGTTACGCTGTATGACCTGGACAGCCTGGATCAAGGTGTTGTACACGTTATGGGGCCTGAGCTGGGTCTGACGCATCCTGGCAAAACCATTGTTTGCGGCGATAGCCACACCTCGACTCACGGTGCATTCGGCGCGCTGGCGTTCGGTATCGGCACAAGCGAAGTAGAGCATGTTATGGCTACTCAATGTCTGCAGCAATCGAAGGCGAAGACGATGGAGGTTCGCTTCATCGGCAAGCGCAAGCCGGGCGTTACAGCCAAGGACTTGATTCTGGGCGTTATTGCCAAGTATGGCACAGACTTCGCTACAGGCTACGTGCTGGAGTATACTGGCGAGGCGATCAGCAGCTTGTCCATGGAAGAGCGGATGACGGTGTGTAACATGTCGATCGAAGCGGGCGCGCGCGCTGGCCTGATCGCACCGGATGAGACGACCTTTGAATACTTGCGTGGACGTCAATATGCGCCACAGGGCGAAGCGTATGACAAGGCAGTTGCAGCTTGGAAAGAGCTGGCGACCGACGAAGGCGCAGTGTATGACACGGTCGTAGACTTTGATGTCGACTCGCTCATCCCGCAAGTAACCTGGGGCACGAGCCCAGGCATGGGCACTGACATCACGTCCAATGTTCCTGTCCCGTCCAGCCTGCCAACTGAGAATGAGCGCAAAGCGGCTGAGAAGGCGCTGGAGTACATGGGTCTTGAGCCAGGTACGCCGATGACAGCGATCGAGATTGACTATGTCTTTATCGGTTCTTGCACCAACGGACGGATTGAGGACTTGCGCGCCGCTGCCGAGGTGGCTAAAGGCTACAAGGTGAGCGAGAAGGTAACGGCGATTGTCGTTCCGGGCTCGGGTCGCGTGAAGCTGCAGGCAGAGAAGGAAGGTCTGGACAAAATTTTTGAAGAAGCGGGCTTTGAATGGCGTGATGCAGGCTGCTCGATGTGTCTGGCGATGAACCCGGACGTTCTGAAGCCTGGCCAGCGCTGTGCATCGACCTCCAACCGCAACTTTGAAGGCCGTCAAGGCCGCGGTGGACGCACGCATCTCGTATCGCCTGCGATGGCAGCAGCAGCAGCAATTACCGGTCGCTTCACTGATGTGCGCGAATGGGAATTCAAGTCTGAAGCTGTCGTGTAATTACAGCCGACCTCGATTGTGATGCTAGATATAGTTGATGCTAGATATAGTTAAGGTAGTTAATATAGTTAAGAGATATTAAGAGCCGCCGCTGCAGGCGGTGTTAAGCACAATAGATATGGAGGCAGCAGGAGCGCCCGCGCTCCTGATTGCCGTCCAAGGACGGCAAAGCCATTTACGCTTCTTGCATATACGAAGGGATGGATACAGAATATGGAACCATTTAACAAGCTGACAGGGATTGTAGCACCTGTAGACCGCGTCAATGTGGACACAGACGCGATTATTCCGAAGCAATTTTTGAAACGGATCGAGCGCAGCGGCTTCGGCCAGTTTTTGTTCTATGAATGGCGGTTCTTCGAGAGCGGCGAGATTAACCCGGAGTTCGAGCCGAACAAGGCTCGCTATGAGGGAGCATCGGTGCTGATCTCCCGTGCGAACTTCGGCTGCGGCTCGTCCCGTGAGCACGCGCCATGGGCCATTCTTGACTATGGCTACAAGTGCATCATCGCGCCTTCCTATGCGGACATCTTCTACAACAACTGCTTCAAGAACGGCATTTTGCCAATCAAGCTGAGCGAGGAGCAAGTAGAGGAGCTGTTCCAGCGCACAGCGGCTAACGAAGGCTACAAGCTGACGATTGATCTGGAAAACAAGAAAATTACGGACGAATTGGGTCTGGAAATTGCATTTGATTTGGATGAGCATCGCCGCCAGTTCCTGCTGCAAGGACTCGATGACATCGGTCTGACGCTGCAGCATGAAGACAAGATCTCTGCTTATGAGGCTGCGCGCGTCGTATATTAATTGAATATAGGCCATCCTGGCTAACTGTTGAGGACCCCGAATTTTTCGGGGTCTTGCTGCTATGCAACAGGTGCAGGGGCGGGGGCAAAATTTACCTCGAAACGCAACTTTTTCTGTCGGTCTGCGTCTAATTGTATGTCTGAGAATAGTCGAATGCGGCAATTCGATACGGCTAAATACGATGTAGAGGTGACCGATGAGAAAGCTAGTAAATCTGATGCTGTTGGTATTGTTGGTAGTTGTTATCTGGCCAAGCCAGGGCTATGCCGCAACCGTCCCGAAGCTGATCCTGGACGGTAAGACCCTGGAGCCGGATGTTGATCCGGTCGTCATGCAAGGCTATACGATGGTGCCAGTCTCCTTCATCACCAGGGAGCTCGGGGTGAGTATCGAATATTCAGCCGCTGCGAAGTCCGTCACTATACATAATGATTCAACGACGATTGTGCTGCTCATTGACAACAAGATAGCGACCGTGAATGACGAGCCTGCCGAGCTGGACGCTCCGGTCAAGCTGGTGAAGAGCAGGACGATGGTGCCCTTGCGCTTCGTCGGCGAGCGTCTGGGCTTGAATGTGCAATGGGAACAGCAGACAAGCACTGTAACCATGACCCGAATTGTACAAGCCCCGACAGAGGAACCGCAGCAGCCTGTACAGGAGGTTGACGCTGAGGCGACTGTTGGCGCCAGGCCTGCGCCTGTGGATGCTGCTGGACTTATTACCGGCATCAGCTTTGACGGGACGGCTGCGGTCATATCCTATACCGGGCAGATTGTGCCAAGCACCCCCTTCTCATTGACAGATCATGACCGGATTGTGCTTGATATGCCGCTCACCGGGTTCGCGCCGGAGTTTGTCGCAGGCTTCACCCTGCAGCAGGATGGAACGCGCAGCGGTGAAGGCATCCAGGAGCTTGCAGATCACCCGCTGCTCAAGAAGATTCGCTACAATATTACTGGAAGCCCGTCAACGGTGCGCGTCGTGCTCGACCTGAGCCAGGCTGCCAGCTATATGACGATTCAGCAGGATGGGCTGATTCGCATCGAATTAACCGGAGCACTGGATGGAGAAATGCCGGTTGTCATTCCGAATATTGATCCGCCTCCGAAGGGGGTTTACCGGGTTGTCATCGACGCGGGGCATGGCGCCCATGATCCGGGCACGACGGGCATCAGCAACACGAAGGAGAAGGACTTTAACCTGAGCGTCGCACTCAAGCTGCAGGCGCTGCTGCAAAAGCAGAACAATATAGAGGTATACTTGACGCGCGAGAATGATACGTACTTGACGCTTGACGAGCGGGCGGAATTCGCTAACAAGCTGCAGGCCGATCTCTTCATATCGATTCATGCCAATAGCGTGTTGAATGCACCTAAGGCGAATGGTACCGAGACGTATTATTACCATGACTACAGCAAGGAATTGGCTGCCGTGATTCATAAGAATCTGCTGCTTGGAACCGGATTGGCGGATCGCAAGGTGAAGACAGCAGGATTTGTCGTCATCAAGAAAACGACGATGCCAGCGGTGCTGATCGAGGCTGGGTTTCTATCCAATGCTGGCGATGAGAAGGCGTTGTTCAACGATTCGACTCAGAACAGAATTGCCGAGCAACTCTTGGCAGGCATCAAAGAATATTTGAAGCTGAAGTAATCTGTTCTGAATCCAATGCGGGAGGGTACGTATTATGAATCGATATCTATATTGGGTCATGCCGCTACTGATTCTGGCACTGCTGGCAAGCGCATGCGGCAAGGCGGACAAGACTCCGCCGGATGCAAGCCAGGGAGCTGGGATGGGTGCTCAGAGTGAACAACAGGAGCCGGGAAGCGAGCAAGAGAAGGAGCCTGAGCGCGTGAAGCAGAAGCAGACAATTGCGGTCTATTATACGGATGACCAATTGCTGGAGCTTGTCGCAGGTGAAGCCGAGATTGAGTATGATACGGAGCAGGAGAAGCTGGAGGCGGCGCTTGCAGCGCTGAAGCAGCCATCCAGCGAGGGGCAAGTGTCCTTGTGGCAGGACGCTGTATTTCTTTCGGTGACGCTACAGGACGGTCTGGCAACCGTCGATATATCGTTGCCTGATGAGGCCAGGCTGGGGGCGCCAGGTGAAGCGTTCGCGCTTGAAGCGATTCAGAAAACCTTGTTCCAGTTCGAAGAGGTAAAGGGGCTGGAGCTGCTTTTGGATGGCGAGCCCGCTGACACCCTGATGGGTCATGAGCAATTGGAACATCCGTTCACCAAAAATAAATAAGAGGAGCTATCCTGATGACATTGAAATCTTCCTGTTATAAAGTTCTTTCCACCGCTCTTATTGCATCGCTGCTGGCAGGCACCGGCGCATATGCCGACACATTGCCAGAGCAGCAGAGCGCAGACAGCGCGACTACTGCGACTGCTGCCACCGGGCAGGCGACACCGTTCACCGATGTGGCCGCTGGCCATTGGGCGGAGAAGCATATTGCGAAGCTGAATCTGCAAGGCATTATCCAAGGTAAGGGAGTCGGAAAGTTTGGCCCCAACGATAATGTTACTCAGGAGGATGTGGTGGTGCTGGCCATCCGTCTGATGGGCAAGAGCAGCCAGGTAAGAAACGATGATGCCGTCGTATTTCCTGAGGGCTTCAAAGTATCGGATTATGCGAAGGGATATGTTGTGCTGGCCTTCCAGGAGGGGCTCCTGAACCGTAATGAGGAGCTGAGCACGCTCAAGCCGGAGAGCAACGAGGAGTGGGGGAAGCAGCCTGCGAGCCGCGAGTGGGTGACGAAGCTGCTCATCCGCGCGATCGGCATGACGGAGCTGGCCGAATCGCTCGTGAATGTGACCTCCAGCTTCTCTGATACCGCGCAGATTAGCGAGGGCTATACCGGCTATGTGAATGCGGCGGTTAACCTGAAGCTGATGAATGGCGTATCGGCGACCCGATTTGACCCGCAAGGGAAGATTACGCGGGCGATGATCGCCAAGATGTACAGTCTGGCAGAGCAGTACTATCCGGTCAGCTATGCGAACCAGTCGGTAGGGCTGATTACGGCTCTGAGCGACACGTCTATCACCTTATTCGATACCGATACCGCCTCGGAGAAGACACTGCCGATCAGCAGCAAAGCGCTCTACTATCGTTATGATGCCGAGACGCCAGCTGCTGCCGACAAGCTGACCAAGTATGCGCGGGCAATGGTTATCGCAGCGGAGAGCGGTGCGGTCTATATTGAACAGCTCGATGACGAAGTGCGCGTGGAGACGCTGCGCGGCGAGGTAAGTCGCGTCGTGCCAAGCGAGAACAAACTGTGGTTATTTATAAATAATGAAATGAAGGATTTTATCTATCCAAGCTCTGTCATCGTGAAGGATTCCAACGGCAAGACGCTGCAAATTACCGATCTGGCGACGGATGCGACTATCGAGGTCGTGCGTGACACGTTCCGCACACAGCCAATGGTGCTGGAAATTCGCGTTCAGGGAGGCAAGATTAACAAGACGGGCCAAGGACGCATCATCGCTGTCTCGGAGACGGGCATCACCATTGCGGATGCGGACGGCACCGAAGAAACGTGGGGCTGGGCGAGCAGTCCGTTGATCTCATGGAATAAGGAGATCAAGACGGTAGCTGATCTGGCTGTGGGCGACGTCATTGCCTATGACATTGCAGCCGGGCTGGTGACGAAGGTCAATGTAACGTCTACAACGGTGGGCAAGACAGTGACCGGAGTGCTGCAGCATATCGATGCTAACAGCAAGACGATCAACTACAAGGTCGACTCCAACTCCAATGCGCTCAATGCGAACTATCTGGCCTCCAATGTGCAAGTAAGCATCGAAGGCATCACGGTCAGCTCGATCAGCGATCTGGTGAAGGGCGACCAGGTGAAGCTGACAATTAATGACCGTGACGAAGTGATCCAGATTCAAGTGATCAACCGCAAGGTAGAGATGATGAATGGCGTCACGATTTTGAACTATGACCAGGACAGCAAAATTTTGACTATTACAGATTCGGCGGGCAAGCCGACTGCGGTGCTGCTGACAGGCAGCACGAAGGTTGAAATTAACGGCACGCAGTCCACCATAGATGCAGTACGCGGCATGCTGCTCAAGAACCGCAAGGTGATACTCGGCTTTACCGATGGCGCGGCCGTCTATCTGAATCTGGTCAATAGCTATACGGGCACATTGTCTGACATTAGCACGATCAACAGCCAACTGACGCTGGCGTTCGATACCGGCGGCACGATGAAGATTCCGTACAGCTCGCCAGGCGTCGAAATCTATGGCAAAACCTCTGCGACCTTCGCTGATCTCAAGACAGGCGACCGTATCACGGCACTGATGGATAATACGCAGGAGAAGGCGATCTCGGTTCAGGTGCATCGCACCATTCAGCAGGAGGTGGTGTCGGTAGACACAGCGGCGAAGAAGATTCGGCTGAAAACTTCTGATGGCACGATCAATGAGCATTCTGTGCTCTCCGGCTGGAAGCTGCTCAATAGCCAGGGTACGGCAGTGGCGCTCGGGTCGTTCAGCCCAGGGCAGGTAGTCAACGTGCAGTATGTCGGCAGACAGCCGGATACGATCAAGCAGGTGCAGACCAGCTTTGGCAAGGTGACCTCGATCGGTACCGACCAGATCACGATCACGGCGCTGAATGGCGCATACTCCGACGTTAAGCTGGGGACAGGCTTCAAGGTGATTCGCAATGGCGTGACGAACACGTCCACCTCTGCGCTCAATATCGGCGATTATGTCGATGTACGGCTTAATGAGACGGAGACGACCGTTGTGACCGTGAATACGGGCAGCGTGAAGAAATTCCGCAGCTATGTCGCATCCTCCAAGGAGTTATATGTATATGCGAGCACGATTAACGATGCGAGCACTCGCTATGTGCTGGACAACGATACGAAGGTGATCGATGCTACAGGCGCGGAGATCACGATGCAGTCCTTGAAAAATGCGGATGGGCTGACGTTGTATACTGTGAACGGGAAACTTGTGCTCATTGTCAAATCTTAAGGGTGCTTGATCCCCGGAGAGGCCTCTATAATGAGAGGTCTCTCCTTTTTGTCGTTTATGCTGCGCTACAGTCGTTGAAACTTCTAAATTTTTCTCAATAATAGACTTGCGCACAGACATATTTTTCGCTACACTTTGAACGAAGCCCATAATAGGGAGAGGAACAGCAATGAATGTAAAACGGATGAGGGAGATACTGGACGTAATTGCAGAGATGTTCCCTGACGCGCATTGCGAGTTGAATCACAGCAACCCATTCGAGCTTACGATTGCAGTGCTCCTATCCGCTCAATGTACTGATGAGACAGTCAACAAGGTAACGGCTGACTTGTTCACAAAATATAAGCGTCCCGAGGATTACCTTAGCGTTCCTCTGGAGGAGCTTCAGCAGGATATTCGAAGAATCGGCCTGTATCGCAACAAGGCCATTCATATCCAGAAGCTGTGCCAGCTATTGCTGGATAAGTATGATGGACAGGTTCCCAGGGAGCACAGTCAACTGACTGAGCTGCCAGGCGTAGGACGCAAGACGGCTAACGTCGTCATGTCCAACGCGTTTGGCGTACCAGCCATTGCTGTGGATACGCATGTGGAACGGGTCTCTAAGCGTCTGGGAGCGGCCAAGCCGGATGACTCGGTGCTGGAGGTTGAGAAGAAGCTGATGAAGCTTGTGCCCCGTGAGGAATGGACGCTCACGCATCATCGTCTGATCTTCTTTGGGCGCTATCATTGCAAGGCACAGAACCCGGCCTGTCCCGTATGTCCGCTGCTGGATCGATGCAAGGAAGGCAAGCGGCGTATGAAGCCGGTGCGTAATAGGAAAGATAAGGAACAGAAAACTACAACGGTGAGAAAAGGATGAGGCAGGATGAAATGTATTTCCGTCTACACGAACAATTTTGAAGCTTTCTCTGATATTTACGAGCAAATTATGGCAGCTCCTCCACAGGAGAATGAGGATCTGGTGGTTGAAGGGATTACCGTGAGTGGTTCCGGGGATGTACCCGATCAATATATTGAAAGAATGCGTCTGAAGCCTGAGGTTGTCGTGATGCGCGAGAAGCGCAAGGGCATTACGATTCTGCAGCATGGCAATGTGTTTGAAATCTGCATGCCGGCTGACAGTGAGAACGTGGGTTAAGCGATGATAACAGACCGTAATTCTACCGCGGCTCTGGATCTGCTGGAGCTTGCTTCTGTTATGGAAGCGGCAGGTGATCGGCTGCATGCAGGCCAGGTGAAGGAGCTACGGGGGAAGCAGCAGGCAGGCCAGTTCACGGCTGCCTTTTGCGGCCACTTCTCCGCTGGCAAGTCGACGCTGATTAATCGGCTCTGCGGCACGATGCTGCTGCCTTCAAGCCCGATTCCGACCAGCGCTAACGTGGTGTCGATCCATCATGGCGCGCCCTGTGCGACGATTAACCAGTTGGTGAACGGCCAGCAGCAGCAGCTTCAGGTTCCTCCGGAGCAGTTGGAAGCCTATTGTGTGAACGGAGCTGAATTCAGCTCGGTCGATATATCGTATCCATTGGTTCATGTAGGAGAACAGACGGTGCTTCTGGATACGCCAGGCATCGATTCAACGGACGACGCACACCGAATGGCGACCGAGTCGGCGCTTCATTTGGCAGACGTCGTTTTTTATGTTATGGATTACAATCATGTCCAGTCCGAGATTAATTTCTCCTTCGCCAAGCAGCTCAAAGACTGGGGCAAGCCGCTCTACCTCATTGTGAACCAGATCGACAAGCATCGCGAGCAGGAGCTGTCCTTTGCAGACTACAAGCGAAGCGTAGAGGAGTCCTTCGCGAACTGGGGATTGGAGCCGGCGGGCATCCTCTATCTGAGCCTGCGCCATCCAGAGCATCCCTACCAGCAATGGGAGGCGCTTACGAGGCTGCTGCGCGAGCTGGAAGCGCTGGCATCGCCGCTGAATCAAGCCAGCATTGCGGCGTCGGCCGCCCATCTGGCGAAGGAGCATGTGCGCTGGCTGGAAGCAGGCCAGTCTGTAGAGCGCGAGCGCTTGCTTGCGCAGGCTGGAGGCGAGGAGGAGCTGGCTGCAGTGCGCGACGAGCTGACTCTGCTTCAACTGCAACTGGAGGAGCGCCGGGCCGAAGCCGAGCAGCTACGCGCACGGCTTCGGCTGGAGACGCAATCGTTGCTCGATAATGCCAACATTACACCGGCGGCGACCAGGGATCTCGCTCACTCGTTTCTGGAGAGCCGCAAGCCGGGCTTCAAGGCCGGCTTCCTGTTCGCCGGGGCGAAGACGGCAGCGGAGCAGCAGGTCCGCCTCGACAAGTTCTACGAGGAGTTCAGCGAGAAGGTTCAGGCGGGCATCCAGTGGCATCTCGCCGATCTGCTACGTAAGGAGGCGCAGCAGCTAGGCTGGCGCGACGAGTCGCTCGAGGAGCGGCTGGCTGCGCAGCTCTCCGGCATCGTCACGCCGGAGCTGCTGCTGGAGCAGATTCAGCCGGGAGCGGTATTCAGCAACGAGGCGACGATGAACTATTGCCGCGAGCTGGCGGCGACGGTGCGCAGTCTGTTCCGGCGGCAGGCGCTGGAGATTATCGACGAGCTGGCGGACACCGCCCGCGAGGCGGCATCCGCAGCGGCGGCGCAGGCTGAGGCGCGCATCACCGCGCTCGCCGGCGAGGCGCAGGCGCTGACGGCGCTGGCTGCGCTCGACGCCGCGCTTGCCGCGCAGCGCGCGCGCATGCAGCCGCTGCTGCCGCAAGCGCCTGGGGCGCCTGCTGCGCTGCCGCGCCCGGCGGCGCCAGCAGCGGCCGCGCCAGCGCCTGCGGCTGGCGCCAGCG
Organism: Paenibacillus sp. J5; assembly: GCF_054955055.1. Classification (NCBI taxonomy): domain Bacteria; kingdom Bacillati; phylum Bacillota; class Bacilli; order Caryophanales; family Paenibacillaceae; genus Paenibacillus; species Paenibacillus sp. J5. The sequence continues at coordinate 140,150 of NZ_JBUEDD010000012.1, forward strand.
CAGCGCCCGCGCCGCAGCAGCACGGCGTGCCGCAGGCCGCCGTGCCTGCCGCCGCGCAGGCGACGCCGCGCGGCGCACACGCTGCTGCGCGCGGCGCGGACGCCGCAGCAGCGCTGCTCGCGCCGCAGCGGCGGGCCGCGGCGCTGCTGGAGCGCGCCGCCGGGCTGCTCGCGCCGCATGAGCCGCTCGCGGCCGCGGCGGACGCCATGCGCGGCAAGGCAGCGCGCCTGGCGCAGAGCCGCTTCACGATCGCGCTGTTCGGCGCGTTCAGCGCGGGCAAGTCCTCGTTCGCCAATGCCCTGCTCGGCGAACGGGTGCTGCCGGTGTCGCCGAATCCGACGACAGCGGCCATCAACCGCATCGTGCCGCCATCTGGCGAGTACGCGCATGGCACGGCTCGCATCATCATGAAGGCGCGCGCGGCGCTGCTCGATGATCTTCGCTATTCCTTGAGCTTGCTCGGCGAGGAAGCGGACGGCAAGTCCGCGTCGGAGCTGCTGGCAGCGATTCGCTCGCTCAAGCCGGGGGACATTCATCCCGGCGGTCGCCCTCACTACAGCTTTCTCAAGGCCGCTCTTAATGGCTGGGAGGAGATGGAGGGGCTGCTGGATGGCGAGCTGAAGGTCGATACGGAGGATTACCGCCGCTATGTGGCCGAGGAATCGAAATCCTGCTTCGTGCAGGAGATCGAGCTGTATTATGATTGCCCGCTGACGGCTCAGGGCATCGTGCTGGTCGATACGCCTGGCGCGGATTCGGTCAACGCCCGGCATACCGGAGTCGCCTTTAATTATATTAAAAATGCCGACGCTATTTTATTTGTTACGTACTACAATCATGCCTTCTCCCAGGCCGACCGTCAGTTTCTGCTGCAGCTTGGGCGGGTGAAGGATCAATTTGAGCTGGACAAAATGTTCTTCATCGTCAACGCCGCTGACCTTGCTGCCGATCGCAAGGAGCTGGACGGGGTGCTCTCGCATGTTGAGGCGAATCTGCTCCAGCATGGCATTCGCCATCCGCGTCTGTTCCCTATGTCCAGTCTGGCTGCACTCGACGCCAAGCTGACCGGGGATGCCGAGCTGCAGCAGCGCTCGGGCATCGACGAGTTCGAGCATGCCTTCCTGTCCTTCACCTCCGGTGAGCTGGGTCAGCTCGCTGTTGCGTCCGCAGAGCAGGATATTGAGCGGTCGATCGATGCGGTGGCGAGCTGGCTCGCCTCCGCTGAGGGTGACGAGCATACTCGCCAGGCGGCGCTTGGCCTGCTGGAGCAGGAGGAGCAGCAGGCGCTGGAGAGCGCGCGCAGGCTGGCGGAGTCGACCCCGTTCGAGCCGTTGGCTCAGGAGCTGGAGGAGCTGCTGCATTATGTGCTGCAGCGGCTGTCCTTCCGCTTCGGGGATCATTTCAATTACGCCTTCAACCCATCCGCATTGCAGGATGACGGCCGCGATATGAAGCGGATGCTGTGGACCTGCTGGCAGGAGCTGCAGCGTCTGCTCCAGAGCGAGCTGTCCGAGGAGCTGCTGGCGACCTCGCTGCGTATGGAGAACACGATGAAGAAGCTCGTGCACTCCGCTTACGCCGCCGCTGCTCAGGAGGCCGCCGAGCGGATGAGCGCACTGTCTGTGGCTCCGCTTACGCCGCTAAGCTTGCCTACACTGGAGGTTGGCGAGCTGTGGCAGACGGATCGCGTGGACCGCAAGCTGCTCGTTGCCCATTTCAAGAACCCACGCCATTTCTTCGAGAAGGATGGCAAGGCACAACTGCGCAAGGAGCTGGAGCAAGCGATTGAGGAGCCGCTGCGCAGCTATGCCGATGCCAAGCTGCAGGAGTGGTCAGGTCGCTACAGACTGCTGTGGCAGGAGCTGCTGGCGGACGCCTCTGGCAAGCTGGCCGGCGAGGTGCAGCGTCATAAGGCAAGTCGTCTGTCGGCGTTGTCCGCCGTGATTGAGCCTGAGATACTGCGCGGGCTACATGCCGAGCTGGTGAAGCTTGCAAGCGAGCAGTAGCGATTGTCATCATTAAGGAGCATCGTTATTTGTATAGCCATCCATCTAATTTAGGCATCCCTGTAAGCTAGCTGTCATACAAGCCACAACGCCCGCCGCAACGCCGGATAATCCCCGGAGGTTCGGCGGGCTTGCTTGTTATAGCTCGCTTAGACTCATTGATTCTCATCGATTCTCAGTTGAACGGGTGGGGCGCCTCTGATGATAGCCAGCACATATTTGCGGGTTTGCATACATGCCCTAGGGTGAAATTCATCAAAAACAGAGCAATTGGTGCATATTGCCTACCAAAACGGAACATTCGGAAGTATACCCCCCTGTGCGTCTCTAATATGTGAACAAATCATGGCAGAGTCAAAAATATGGTCAGATCGGCTGTTTGCCGTCTGTAGCGGATGCTGTTAAGATTCTTTCATGATCAAAATAAACGAACGGGGAGAGAGTTCATTGGACGTCTTCAAGCAACTGAAGGACTATTACTGGCCTGAGCGAAGATTGATGCTGGCCTCCATTATCAGCCTCATCTGTGCTACTGCGCTCGGTCTGGTCTACCCGAACATGCTCAGAGTGCTGATCGATGATGCCATATTAGGGGAGAATTACAGTCTGGTGCCGACCATTGCTCTAACTGTTGTAGGCGTTGTCATTGTGAAGGGCGCGCTGCAATATGTACACGGGTTCTTTGGCGGAAGATTAGGCAATCGGGTCGCCTACCGTCTGCGTAATGAGAGCTATCGCAAGCTGCAATATTTGTCCTTCCAGTATTATGACAAGGCCAAGACCGGCGACTTGATGTCGCGGCTGACGGCTGATCTGGAGGCGATTCGCAACTTTGTCGGCTTTGGCTTTGCACAAATATTGAACATGCTGCTGATGGTGGTGTTCGGGGCGGCCATGATGCTCTACATCAACTGGCAGTTGACGCTCCTCACCTTCATCTCGATGCCGCTGCTCGCCTATACCGCACTGCGGTTCGAGAAGAAGATCCACCCCGCCTTCCAGGAGATGCGGCTGGCGATGAGCCATCTGACGACAGCGGTTCAGGAGAACATCACCGGGGTTCGCACCGTCAAGTCCTTTGCTCGCGAGCCGCATGAGGTGAACAAGTTCTCGGTACGCAGCGAGGAGTATAAGGACAATCAGATTCGCGCCGCCACAATCTGGGGCAATTACTTCCCGGTCATGGAGCTGCTGGCTAGCCTTTGCATCGTTATATTGCTAGTTGTAGGAGGCAGGCTGGTTATTCACGGGGAGCTGGAGCTGGGCGAGCTGGTGGCTTTTTTTAGCCTCATCTGGTATATCGTCGCTCCGATGTGGCAGCTTGGCTTCCATATCAACAACTATACGCAATCCAAGGCGTCCGGCGAGCGTGTGCTGGAGCTGTTCAACCAGTATGTCCATGTCAAGAACGGCGATCATGCTGTGGTGCTCGATAACAGCAAGGTGAAGGGGCATGTGCAGTTTCAGCAAGTCACCTTCAATTACGACGGCAAGCAGCCAGCATTGAAGCGCTTCACAGTGGACGCTCCACCGGGCAAGGTAATCGGGCTGCTCGGCGCTACTGGATCAGGCAAATCCACCGTCAGCCAACTGCTGATGCGGGCGTATAACATTCAAGAAGGGAAGATTACGCTCGATGGGCGCGATATTCGCGAGCTGGATATTGCCAGTCTGCGGAGTCAGATAGCGACCGTATTTCAGGAGACCTTCCTGTTCTCGGCATCAATTCGCGACAATATCGCCTACGGGGTGCTCGACGTATCGATGGAGCAGATCATCCATGCCTGCAAGCTCGCCAAGGCGCATGACTTCATCATGGAGCTGCCGCTCGGCTATGACACCATAGTTGGCGAGCGGGGCATGGGGCTGTCCGGCGGTCAGAAGCAGCGGATTGCGATCGCCAGAGCGTTGATCAAAAACCCGCGTATCCTGTTCCTGGATGATGCGACGAGCGCAGTGGATATGGAGACCGAGCATGAGATTCAGGCTGGCTTCAGGGAGCTGATGGCGGGCCGTACAACCTTCATCGTCGCGCATCGCATCTCCTCGCTCCGCCATGCCGATGAGATTGTTGTGCTGGACAGAGGGGAGATTATCCAGCGCGGCACGCATGAGCAGTTGATTGCCGAGAAGGGTCATTATCAGGACACGTACAATATTCAATATGCGGACCGTCCTGCGCAGCCGCGGGCTGCAGACGGGGCGGCTTCGGAGAGGAGGGTTGCACATTGAGCGAGCAGCAGAGTACATCCAAGAGCAAGCGGGAGCGGTTCGTCTACGAGGATGATCAACTGATCGAGAAGCCGTTCAACTGGGCGCAACTGCGGCGGCTATTCCACTATATGAAGCCTTACAAGCGGCAGTTGCTGCCGATCATTCTGGTGATGATGGTGCTGGGCACCGCGACGCGCCTGGCGATCCCGGCCTTGATCATCCTCGCCATCGACGAGGCGATCTGGCCCAAGGGCGGCAATCCGAGCCTGTCGCTCCTCTACACCTATGCCGCCATTATGCTTGGACTGTATGTCATCCAATGGGCAGCCAATACACTGCGGATCAAGTACACGAACATCATCGGGCAGCGCATTATTTACGATTTGCGCCATGATCTGTTTACGCATATTCAGAGACTGAGCTTCCGGTTCTTCGACAAGCGTCCGGCCGGCTCTGTACTGGTGCGGATTACCAATGATATTAATGCCTTGCAGGACCTATTTACGAACGGTGTCGTCAACCTGATGATGGACTGTGTTCAACTGATCGGCATCATCATTATTTTGCTCGTATGGAACTTCCAGCTCGGTGCCGCGGTCATGATTACGGTGCCGATCATGTTCTTCGTCTCGGCCAGTCTGCGCAAGCGCATCCGCTTCGCCTGGCAGGATGTGCGAATCAAGCAATCGCGGATTAATGCCCATCTGAATGAGAGCATTCAGGGCATCAAGGTGACACAGGCCTATGTGCAGGAGAGCAATAATATCCATTATTTTGATAAAATGAATCAGGTCAACATGAAAGCATGGCATAAGGCGTCCGCGCTGAACCAGAGCTTCGGCCCGGTCATCGAGATGACCTCGGCGATCGGCACGCTCATCCTGTTCTGGTATGGCTCCCATCTCATTCAGACCGGAATCATTACGGTGGGCGTGCTGGTCGGCTTCGCCAACTATATCGGCAACTTCTGGGACCCGATCAACCGTCTGGGGCAGATGTATTCGCAGTTGCTGATTGCCATGGCATCGTCAGAGCGAATCTTCGAATTCATCGACGAGCAGCCAAGTGTGCCTGAGCTTGCGAAGCCCAAGCCGCTGCAGCAGATTGAGGGTCGTGTGCGCTTTGAGAATATCGTATTTGAATACGAGCCTGGCCGTCCGGCGCTCAAAAACATCAGCCTGGACGTGAAGGCCGGCCAGTCGATTGCGCTCGTCGGACATACCGGCTCTGGCAAGAGCACGATTATTAACCTGCTGTGCCGCTTCTATGATCCGGTAGAGGGACGGGTGCTGATCGATGGGCAGGACATTCGCGAGGTGTCGCTGTCCAGCCTGCGCTCTCAGGTGAGCATTGTGCTGCAGGATACCTTCATCTTCTCCGGTACGATTCGCGACAACATCCGTTATGGTCGTCTGGATGCGACAGATGAGGAGGTAGAGCTGGCCGCACAGGCCGTGAACGCCCATGAATTCATCGCGGCGCTGCCTGACGGCTATGATACAGAAGTTGAAGAGCGGGGCAATGTGCTGTCGATGGGTCAGCGGCAGCTATTATCGTTCGCCCGTGCGCTGCTTGCCGATCCGCGGGTGCTGATTCTGGATGAGGCGACAGCCAGCATCGACACCGAGACCGAGCTGAAGATTCAGGAGGCGCTCAAGACGCTGCTGTTCGGCCGTACCTCGTTCATTATCGCACACCGCCTGTCCACGATCCGCCATGCCGACAAGATCGTCGTGCTGGATCATGGCGTCATCATGGAGGAGGGCAACCATGATGAATTAATGCAGCGCCAGGGGATCTACGCGGGGCTGATTGAGGCGCAATACCGCTTCTTATCTGCTTAATCTGCCGCTTGCTTGTCGGGCGTGTGTTCGAGATTTCTTATTGCACTACTTGACTTCACCAGGGAAAAACCTCCACAATGGAAGAAAAAAGATGGCACCTTGGCATTCAATTGAGCCGTGGTCAGCCCGCTTCCAGGAGGTTTTTTCTTTATGTTTGGTTCACCTCATTCATCCCATGCTGTAAAAATGCTGCTGCTCGGCTCCGGCGAACTGGGCAAGGAGGTCGTGCTGGAGGCGCAGCGTCTCGGGATCGAGACGATCGCGGTCGATCGCTACAGCCAAGCGCCCGCGATGCAGGTTGCGCACCGCGCCTATTGCATCGATATGCTGGATGGACAAGCGGTGCGCTCGCTCATCGAGCAGGAGCGTCCCGATTATATCGTTCCGGAGATCGAGGCGATCGCCACGGATATGCTCGTGGAGCTGGAGCAGGAGGGATATAAGGTGGTGCCGACCGCGAAGGCTGCCCGGCTGACGATGGACAGGGAGGGCATACGCAGGCTGGCTGCGGAGACGCTCGGGCTGCCGACAGCGCCGTACCGCTTTGCTGAATCACAAAATGAACTGCGGGTGGCCGCGCTGGAGCTGGGCTTCCCGTGCGTCATCAAGCCCATTATGAGCTCATCGGGCAAAGGGCAGAGCGTCTGCCGCAGCGAGGAGGAGCTGGCGCATTGCTGGGAGCTGGCGATGGAGGGCGGGCGCGCGAAGAAGCAGAAGGTGATTGTGGAAGGCTTTGTTCGCTTCGAGTCGGAGATTACCTTGCTGACGGTGCGCTCGGTGTCGGGCACGGCCTTCTGCGCACCGATCGGCCATATTCAGCAGGATGGCGATTATATCGAGTCGTGGCAGCCGCATGAGGTAACAGAGGATGACCTTGCACAGGCACATGAGATTGCGGCGAAGGTGACAGAAGCGCTGGGCGGTTATGGCATCTATGGGGTCGAGCTGTTCCTGACCCGGGATGGCGTATTGTTCAGCGAGGTGTCGCCGCGCCCGCATGATACCGGGATGGTGACGATGGTCACGCAGGATCTGTCGGAGTTCGCGCTGCATGTGCGGGCTATATTGGGCTTGCCGATCCCGGGCATCAGGCTGCTGACTCCGGGAGCGAGCAGCACGCTCAAGGCGGGCAAGGAGCAGGCTGAATTCCGTATAGGCGGCGTGGAGCAGGCGCTGTCGTTGCCAGCTACTCAGGTGCGCTTATTCGGCAAGCCGGTTACGAAGCCAGGACGGCGGATGGCTGTTGCGCTGAGCACTGCCGCAGATGTGGAGCAGGCGCGGGAGACGGCGAGGCAGGCGGCTAGCCTGCTGTATATTGAGTCGTGACAGAGATTTGTTAGACGAGGCGGGGTGCAGAGCAGGCAGAGAAGAGGCCGTTGCTCGGCGTCCTGCCTCTTTGCAATAAAGGAACATATGTTCTATAATGATTGATATGCTGTGGATTAGGGTATCATTTCCTCAGAAGGATGGATGCGGCCCAGGTCCAAAATTTGCAAATCGCGCGGAGAAGCATTATTTTTAAATAAGCTGTTACGATTACAGGGCTCATAAGGAGGATGACGAGATGAAACATCGACCGCGAGGCTCGGCGCTTCTGTGGAGGGCGATCGCAGCGGCAGCTCTGCTGTCAACCGCATTGATGCTGTTTGGGTTCGCTTATGCGCTGCAGGATGTGTTGAATCCGGCTGCGCCTGCAGGTAAGGGCAATAGTCCTGCGCTTGGAGAGCGAAAGCCGCAGCGAGAGGATAAGTCGGTGTTGAACGTGGTGGCGCTAGGTGATTCGCTGACGAAGGGTACAGGCGATGTAACAGGGCAGGGCTACGTGCGACGGGTTGTCGCGGGACTGTCCGAGCAAGGCATGAAGGCGAAGCTGGTTAATAATCTGGCGATCAACGGATTGAGAACCGACCAGTTGATCGAGAAGCTGGAGAAGGATGAGGGCACGCGCTATGCCTTGAAGCAAGCTGATCTAATCCTATTTACAATCGGCGGCAATGATCTGTCCGGCCTGCTCAGAACGGTGCTCCAGGGCGGCGGTGAGCTGGATATGGGAATCGATAAGTTCACAGAGGAGCTGCAAGCGGGTATCGGGCGTCTGGAGACCATCTTCAAGCGGATTCACGAAGTGAATGGAGAGGCGAAGGTAATCTATGTCGGTCTATACAATCCATTCTATCCGATTCCCGAGCTGCGCCCTGGCAGCTTGCAGGTGCAGAACTGGAATAATGAAGCGTATCGCCTCAGCGTTAATTATCCGAACATGAGGCTTGTTCCTACCTTCGATCTGTTTGAGAGCGAAGCGGGTGTATACCTGGGTTCGGATCGTTTCCATCCTAACGGTGAAGGGTATCAGCATATTGCGGAGCGTGTGCTGCAGGTGCTGCAGGAGGAATAATGGAATCCGACCTTGCGCTGCGTAGGACAGATCACGAGACTTGGATAGATCGGGAGGAGGAGCAAGGCATGTCACAACAATTGCGGGCAGTAGCCAGCGGCAAGGATTCTGTGCTGTCTGTGGAAGGCTTGCGCAAGCGAATCAAGGGGAAATGGATTATTCATGACGTCAGCTTTGATGTATATCCAGGCGAGATCTTCGGCTTTCTGGGGCCGAACGGCTCCGGCAAGACGACAACCATCCGCATGCTGGTCGATCTGATCAAGCCGACGGCAGGCCGAGTCAAGATTGGCGGTTATGATGTGCAGAGGCAGCCGGAGCAGGCGCTTCGCTATGTCGGCAGCATTGTCGAGAACCCGGAGGTCTATCCGTATTTGAGCGGATGGGAGAACCTGGAGCATTTTGCGCGCATGCAGCCAGGCATTGATCAGGAGCGTATTCGTGAGGTGGTCGAAATTGTTGGCATGGATCAGCGCATCCATGATAAGGTGAAGACCTACTCGCTCGGGATGCGGCAGCGGCTCGGGATTGCGCAGGCATTGCTGGCGCGGCCGAAGCTGCTCATATTGGACGAGCCGACGAACGGGCTTGATCCGAAGGGAATCAAGGAGCTGCGCGAATTTGTCCGCATGCTGGCTGATCAAGGCATGAGCGTGTTCATCTCCAGCCATCTGCTCAGTGAAATCCAGCTCATGTGCGACCGTGTGGCGATCATTAACAGCGGCAGAGTGCTTGCGGTTGGCAAGGTTACAGAGCTGCTCGGGCAAAATGCCAGCTATGTGCTGTGGCAGCTTGACAAGCCGGAGGAGGGACGCCGGCTGCTTGCTGCGATGCCTGAAGTCAAGCTGCTCCAGCCAGGCGAGCATGGAATTGAGGATACGGTGCTGTCTGAGCTGCCTGATGCGCTGGTGACGACTGTCGCGGCGGAGGCGGTATCTGGCGTGGTGAGCAAGCTGGTCGCGAACGGGATTGGCGTCGAAGCGGTGCAGAAGGTATCGCCTTCGTTGGAGGAATTATTTTTGAAGCTGACGGGAGGCGAGGGCATTGTCTAGTTTACTGCCGCTGATTCAGAATGAAACGATGAAAATTTGGAAGAAGAAGCGTTTCTTTGTCATTCTGCTCATACTAGCGATTTTGATCCCGATCTTCACCTATGCACAGATGAGGATGGCCATGAACAATGAGGAGAAGTTTTCGGATTGGCGCAATCAGGTCATCCAGCAGATTAACGATTATCAGAATGCGCTCACCAGTGACCGAATTCCCGAGGAATTTAAGAAATACCGTCAGATTATGGTGCAGCAGCTCACCTACTATTTGGAGAATGATGTCAATCCGAGCGCGCCCAATGCCGTCACCTTTACAAGAGGCTTCGTCAATAATGCGGTGACGCTGTTCATTCCGCTGCTCGTCCTGGCGATCGGGTCTGACCTCGTATCGGGTGAACGATCCAGCGGAACAATCAAGATGCTGCTTACCCGCCCGGTGCGCCGGTGGAAGATTTTGCTGGCGAAGCTGATCGCGCTCATTTTTTATATTTCACTGACGATGCTATCCACTTTGGTTTTGTGTTATGCTATATCGGGAGTTTTCTTTGGCTATGGGGGCTGGCAGTTGCCGGTGTTCACCGGCTTCCAGATTAACGGGGCAGAGGTGGACAGCAGCAGCGTGCGCGCCGTGCCGCATTGGCTCTATATTATGATGCAGGCAGGGCTGGCCTGGTTCTCGGCGCTGATCGTCGGCTTGCTGGCATTGATGGTGTCGGTGCTCGTTCGCAGCACGGCAGCCAGCATCGTGACGATGATGGCCACGATTATCGCAGGGACGATACTCGCCAACATGGCCTCATCCTGGGATGCCGCCAAATATATATTCTCCGTCAACCTGCAGTTGACCAGCTACCTGGACGGCTCGCCGCCGCCCATCGAAGGCATGACGCTGCTATTCTCGATTGGTGTGCTGTCCGTATGGGGGCTTGCTGCGCTAATCGTCTCGTTTGGCGTCTTTACGAAACAGGACATCTTGAATTAAAATAGCTTGAAGTGATAGATAAGCAAGGGGGACGCATATGACCGAGCAGCTCGAGACATTTGCCGCAGGCCCGCGGGCCTCGGACGGCAATTACGGCGCTGATGACATTCAAGTACTTGAGGGCCTGACCGCTGTCCGGAAGCGGCCAGGCATGTATATAGGGAGCACGACCGCCTCAGGACTTCACCATCTCATCTGGGAGATTGTGGACAATGCGGTGGATGAGCATTTAGCCAAGTTTTGCGATGCGATTGAGGTAACGATTCATTCGGATCAATCGGTTACGGTGAAGGATAATGGACGCGGTATTCCAACCGGAATGCATAAGACAGGTGTGCCTACACCGCAGGTTGTATTTACCATTCTGCACGCAGGCGGGAAGTTCGGCGGTGCGGGATACAAGAAGTCAGGAGGCTTGCATGGCGTAGGCGCATCGGTAACCAACGCCTTGTCCGAATGGCTGGAGGTAGAGATATACCGTGACGGGAAAATACATAAGCAGCGCTTTGCCTACTGGATCGACAAGAAAGGCAAGGAGCATGTCGGGGAGCCTGTGACAGGGCTTGAGGTCGCGGGCAATACGAATCGCACCGGTACGAAGGTGACCTTCAAGCCGGATGCCCGTGTCTTCCATGGCAATACGACGATTAACTTTGACACGCTGACGGAGCGTCTGCAAGAGATTGCGTTCTTGAATTCCGGGTTGAAGATTACAGTCAAGGATGAGCGTTCAGGGAAGCAGGAGCTGTTCCATTATGAGGGCGGCGCGCGCCAGTTCGTGCAGTTTTTGAATGAGGACAAAAATGTGCTCCACGAGGCGATTCATTTCGTCGGGGAGAAGGACGACATCGAGGTCGAGGTAGCGCTGCAGTATAATGATGGCTATACCGAGACGATCGCTTCATTCGTCAACTCGATCCCGACCCGCGGCGGCGGCACGCATGAGACGGGCTTCAAGACGGCTTATACACGCGTCATGAACGAATACGCTCGTAAGACGGCGCTGCTCAAGGAGAAGGAGAAGAACCTGGACGGCAACGATCTGCGCGAGGGCATGATGTCTGTCATCAATATCAAGATGGCGGAGGTCGAGTTCGTCGGGCAGACGAAGGATCAACTGGGCAGCGCGTCAGCTCGCAGCGCTGTGGACGCCATCGTCTCGGAGAAAATGCAGGTGTTTCTGGAGGAGAATCCGCAGGTGGCACAGGCGCTGATCAAGAAGGCGATTCAGGCCAGTCGCGCTCGTGAGGCGGCTCGCAAGGCGCGCGACGAGATTCGCAGCGGCAAGAAGCGCAGCGAAAGCTCCAATCTGAACGGCAAGCTGACGCCTGCGCAATCGAAGGATACGGTGCGTAATGAGCTGTTCATCGTCGAAGGCGACTCCGCCGGCGGCTCAGCCAAGCAGGGGCGGGACTCCAAGCATCAGGCGATATTGCCGCTCAAGGGCAAGCCGCTCAATCCGGAGAAGGCCCGGCTCGCTGACATCCTCAAAAATGATGAATACAAAGCCATTATTGCGGCGATTGGCGCAGGGGTTGGACCGGAATTTGACGCTTCGGAGACGAACTACAACAAGATCATTATAATGACGGATGCGGATACCGATGGCGCGCACATTCAAGTGCTGCTCCTGACGTTCTTCTACCGCTATATGAAGCCGCTGATCGACCAGGGCAAGGTGTATATCGCTCAGCCGCCGCTGTACAAGATTACGCGCAAGTCAGGCAAGCTGGAGCAGGTGCGCTATGCATGGACGGACGAGCAATTGAACAACTACTTGAAGGAAATTGGCAAGAGCTATGAGCTTCAGCGCTACAAAGGGCTGGGCGAGATGAATCCCGACCAGCTCTGGGAGACGACGATGAATCCGGAGTCGCGCATGCTGCTGCAGGTTCAGATTGAGGATGCCGCCAAAGCGGAGCGGCGCGTATCGACGCTGATGGGGGACAAGGTTGACCCGCGGAAGCGTTGGATTATTGAGAATGTCGATTTTCAGGAATATGAGGAATAGGAGGATCACGCCATGAGCACACTCGAACAATTTTTACCGGCGTTTCTTGAGGAGGTTGTTGGCGATCGATTCGGCCGTTATTCCAAATATATCATTCAGGATCGTGCGATACCCGATGTGCGAGACGGCTTGAAGCCGGTGCAGCGCCGTATTCTATATGCGATGTATGATTCAAGCAACACGCCTGACAAGCCATACCGGAAGTCTGCGAAGACGGTAGGCGATGTAATGGGCAATTACCATCCGCATGGCGACTCCTCGATCTATGAGGGTATGGTTCGGATGGCGCAGCCGTGGAAGATGGCTCACCCGCTTGTAGATGGCCACGGCAACTGGGGCTCGATGGACGATGACCCGGCGGCGGCGATGCGGTATACGGAGGCGCGGCTGTCCCCGATTGCGATGGAGCTGCTGCGGGATATTGAGAAGCGGACGGTGCTGTTCAAGGATAATTTTGATAATACGACCAAGGAGCCGGTTGTGCTTCCCGCCCGTTATCCGAATCTGCTTGTGAACGGGGTAAGCGGAATTTCTGCCGGCTTTGCTACGGAGATTCCGCCGCATAATCTGCGCGAGATAATTGACGGCTGCATCGAGCTGATGAAACGGCCAGGTATAAGCCTGGAGGAGATGATGGGCATTGTCAAGGGCCCGGATTTCCCGACGGGTGGTCTTGTTATGGGTGCCGAGGGCATTCAGGAGGCTTACCGGACGGGTAGAGGACGCATCTATGTGAGAGCCAAGACGGAGATTGAGGAGCTGCGCGGAGGCAAGCAGCAGATCGTCATTACCGAAATTCCGTATCAGGTGGTCAAATCCCGGCTCGTAACCGCGATGGAGACGATCCGTTTGGAGAAGAAGGTGGAAGGGATTGCCGAGGTGCGAGACGAGAGCGGGCGCAACGGCACGCGGATCGTTGTTGAGCTGAAGAAGGAGGCGGATGCGCAGGGCATCCTGGCCTATCTGCTCAAGAAGACCGACCTGCAGGTGACATACAATTTCAACATGGTTGCGATTGTAGACAAGGCACCTAAGCAGCTTGGCATCCTGGAGATGATGTCCGCCTACATCGAGCACCAGAAGGAAGTGGTGACCCACCGAACGCAATATGAGCTGGAGAAGGCTGAGGACCGGGCGCATGTGCTGGAAGGACTCGCCAAGGCGCTCAATCTGCTGGATGAGGTCATTGCGACTATCAAGGCATCGAAGAACCGCCAGGATGCGCAGAACAATCTCGTCGCAAGCTTCGGCTTCACCGAGCGCCAGGCGGATGCGATACTGACCTTGCAACTGTATCGGCTGACCAATCTGGAGATTACCTCGCTGGAGAAGGAGCTGCATGACATCTCCAAGAAGATTGCGTTATACCAATCCATCTTGTCCAATGAGAAGAAGCTGCAGGGTGTTATCCGCGATGAGCTGATGGAGATCCGAACCAAGTATGGCATCGATCGGCGCAGCGAAATTCGCGGTGAGGTGGAGGAGCTGAAGGTAAACCTTGAGGTGATGGTGACCCCTGAGGATGTGCTCGTTACCCTGAGTCAGGATGGTTATATCAAGCGCACCAGCATGCTGTCCTATACGCGCTCCGGCGGTGAACTCGACAACGCTGGGGTCAAGGAAGGGGATATGCTCCGTCATCTGCTGGAGGTCAATACGATTGACAGCCTGCTGTTATTTACTCGCAAGGGCCACTATTTTGTCTTGCCAGTGCATCAGATTCCAGAGTTCAAATGGAAGGACAACGGGACGGCTCTTGTTAATGTGGTGCCGATTGCCAAAGAGGACGCGGTCATTAGCGTCCTGCCAGTCAAGGATTTTGAGCAGTCGATGTCGCTCGTATTTGCGACACGCAATGGACAGCTCAAGCGTACAGAGCTGAAGGAGTACCAGACCAATCGCCTCAAGGCCATTACCGCCTGCAAGCTTGGGGACGGGGATGAGGTTGTAAGTGTGACGCCAAGCGATGGAACGAAGGATATATTGCTTGTTACCCGACTCGGCATGAGCATCCGCTTCCCGGAGAGCGAGGTTAATCCGATGGGCAGAGTAGCTGCAGGGGTGAAGGGCATTCAGTTAAAGGAAGAGGATGAAGTGATCGCCGCGCTATGGGTAGAGGGCGATGAGGGCGAGTTGCTCGTCGTCAGCGATCTCGGCTATGCCAAGCGGACGCTGCTGCTGGATTATCCGGTACAGGGACGCGGAGGCAAGGGGATCCAGACCTTCGAGTTCAAGGAAGGTAAGCGGATCAAGCCGAACGGTACCGTGCTTGTCGGCGCATTGTGGTGTCGTGAGGAGCGGCAGCTTCAGCTATTGCTCCACGGCGGCGAGCAGCCTGAGCCGGTATCGACGGAGAAGGCGCCGCTCGATGAGCGCCGCTCAGTAGGCCGCCTGCTCGTTAGCCTGAATAAAAATGACCGTGTTGCAACGGTATTTGTGCGGGCAGAGCTGTCTCAACCGGGACGGACTCCATAGGAGACGTCCCGGCTGCTGTGCTGTTACAGCCTTTCGAGTAGTGTCTACACGATCTTGCTCTGCACCTGTCTAAAGCTGTCACAATCTTCTGTACAGTAGCGTTCTGTAGCGATTGGACACGCAAAGTATTAAGTCTGTTAACCTTTCATTCGACAGTCTCTCATTCATGACGATGGTATAATCATGCCTAGGAGGTGTCATGCCATGCATGCTGCTGAATTTGCTAAGCTTTGGATGAGATTTTCGAGAGAGTGGAAGCATCATCTGGAGGATGCCCTTGCGCCAACGCTGACAGAGGGGCAATTGAACGTGTTGGAGCTGCTGCTGGAGCACGAGCCGATGAAGCCATCGGATTTATTGAAATATTTGGAGACGACGCCTGCAGCAATTACAACCCTGCTCGACCGTATGGAAAGAGGCGGCCTGATTACCCGCTCAAGGGATGAATCAGACCGCCGCATCGTGTGGATTAATGTCACTACGCTGGGTATCGAGGAAGCCGTGCGCGGCACGGAGCTGCGCGAGACGTTCATCCAGGAGGCGCTGGATCGGCTCTCCGGTCATAACCAGCAGTTGCTGGTCTATCTGCTGGGCAAGGTGACGAATTCAGCTAAAGTCTTCCCTGCGGCCAGCAAGATGAATTCCGTCAGTTAAGCATAGAGCCCAGCCGGGTGTCAAGCACCTTCCAGGAGCTCTCCAGTTGCTTGTAATCCTGCGAGCTGAGCCCAGGCTGGCTGCGTTCAGACAACGTCTGCTCCAGCGGCAGAATGCGGTATTGATAAGAGCCGTTCTCCTTATATTTATGCACCCAGGTCGGGATCGGCTCTACCTGTGACAGCTCGATGTGGCCACTGTCGTGATGCTTGGTGACGTGAATACGGAAGATAACGCCGAAATCCTTGAAGTCTCCACGCTGATTCGAGATAAAATTGCCCATGGAATAGAGAATGACGCCTTGCCTTGGTGTTCCGTCCTCATAGACGGCATCTACCAGCTCGTAAGGCTGGACGACATGAGGATGCGAGCCGGCAATGATGTCCGCTCCGGCCTCAATCAGCTTGTGAGCCAGACGCTGCTGCTCCTCACTTGGCGTGAACTGATATTCGATGCCAAAGTGCAGAGCAACGGTAATGAAATCCGCTCCTGCGCTCTTTAACTGCTTGATGTCCTCGACCATCTGATCCTCATCAATGAGCGAGACAAGGTAGGGCTTATCAGCCGGTATACGCACCCCGTTGGTGCCATAGGTGTAGGCGAGAAATCCCATCTTAATTTCATTTTTGTCCACAATGACCGCCTGGTCGGCTTCAGCCTGAGAACGAGCAGTCCCCTTAAATACAAGCCCTTGTGCCTCCAGCGCCTCCAATGTGCGCACCACGCCAGTCTCCTTGCGATCAAGCGAATGATTGTTCGCCGTGCCTACGATCGTCACTCCGCTGTTCTTGAGCGCCTCTGCCATCTCTGGCGGGGCATTGAACATCGGATAACCGGTATATTCCAGCTCCTTGCCGCCGAGCGGTACCTCCAGATTCACGATCGACCAGTCGCCGCTGCTAAGAATCGGAGCCACCTGCTCGAAGAACGGATCAAATACATAACGCTTGCTTGCCTTGTCATATGCACCTGGATATTGAGGCATGTGCAGCATCACATCGCCCGCAGCTACCCATACCGCCTCTGTTGTACGCGGCTGGGTCGGCGACTCGCTCGCATGGCTCGAGTCAGAATCGGAGCCAGGTGTATCCTTGTCAGCGTCAGGTGATGCCTCGTTGTCAGGTCCTGTAGTGTCTCCGTTATCCTGTACGATCGGAGAGGAGGGCCGCTCTTGCGAGACGAGTCCAGAGCAGCCGCTGACAACAAGCACCAGCATCAACAGAGCAACAACAGCTCTTATCGCTCTCATAGGCTGCCCTGCCCGAGCATCCGGGAGACGGCCAGCTCCAGCGTGTCCGCTGGCCAGGCGTTCCATGGCTCTGTCTGTGCTGGAGCGCTGCGAAAGAGCAAGCTCTCCTTCGTCACTGGATGATCGACGCGGATGGAGGTCGACCAGAGCGCGATCCGTGAATGGGCTTGCCCGCCCGCTCCTCTGCTTGAGCCATACTTCTGATCACCGACGAGCGGGCAACCGATCGCAGCCATCTGTACCCGAATCTGATGGGGCCGTCCGGTGTGCAGCTTGACCGCAACCAGGCTCAAGCGGTCTGTAGCGGCGATCGTGTCGTAGTCGAGCAGCGCCTCCTTGCTGCCTGGGACAGAAGACAACGTGCAGGCTACCGTGTTGGTTCGGCTGTCCTTGAGCACATAATGCTTCAAGCGGGCGGAAGCTTGAGGCGGGCGGCCATGTACAACGGCTGCATAGGTTTTGTCGAAGCTGCGCGAGCGAACTGATTCCGACAGACGCGACGCGGCCTTGGATGTTTTGGCGAACAGCATCACTCCGCCGACAGGACGGTCAAGCCGATGCACAAGTCCCAGAAATACGTTGCCTGGCTTGTTGTAGCGCTGCTTCAAGTCCTGCTTGAGCAGTGTCAGCATATCCGGGTCGCCGCTCTCATCCTCCTGCGACGGGATACCAGGCGGCTTGATGACCACGAGCAGATGATTGTCCTCATACAGCACTGGAATGTCTGGCATTCCGGCTGTGTTGTGGGCGCTCATTACATAGACTCCCAGCGTCCCAGAATGCCGCATGGCAGATGCAGGCCGGAACGGGTAATCGGGAGCCCGATCTCGCCGCTGCTGATCTTGCCCTTGTGTCGCTGCCCAATTGTAAGATGGAGCATGTTATGCAGCACGGTAGGCGACAAGCCTGTTGTATAGGAATTGATCAGCATAAACAGCGGGTTATCGGAAAGAATCGATTGGCAGGATTCCAAAAATGGATACAGGCTCTGCTCCAGCTTCCACATCTCGCCGCCTGGGCCGCGTCCGTAGGACGGCGGGTCCATAATGATGGCGTCGTATTGCTTGCCGCGGCGCTGCTCGCGCTGGACAAACTTGAACACATCATCTGTAATAAAGCGGACAGGACGATCCTCAAGCCCCGAGAGCCTGATGTTCTCCTTGGCCCACTGCACCATGCCCTTGGCCGCATCGACATGGCATACCTCTGCTCCCGCCGCCGCTGCCGCAACCGTTGCGCCACCGGTATAGGCGAACAGATTGAGCACCCGTATCGGTCTGCCGGCTTGTCTGATCTTGTCCATCATCCAGCTCCAGTTCACGGCCTGCTCAGGGAACAGACCGGTGTGCTTGAAGTTGGTCGGACGAATCTGGAAACGAAGCTCGCCATACTGGATCGTCCAGCTCTCGGGCAAGGCCTTGTTGAACTGCCAGTTGCCACCGCCTGACGAGCTGCGGTGGTAATGGGCGTCTGCCTTCTGCCAATCCTTGACCTTCGTGTCCACCGGCCAGATGATCTGCGGGTCGGGACGGCGAAGCACTACATCTCCCCAGCGCTCCAGCTTGTCCCCATCCCCGGTATCAATTATCTCGTAGTCTTTCCATTGATCTGCAATATACATGTCAGTTTCCTTCCTTGGTAACAAATTTGTAGCCGATGCCGCGGACGGTCACCACATAGGTCGGGTTCGACGGATCAGGCTCGATTTTCTTTCTGAGATTGCTGATATGAACCATCAGCGTTCGCGTATCTCCATGGCTGTCCTCACCCCAGATCCACTTGTACAAGTTATCGATCTGGCAGGCCTTGTTGGGTCGTTGCGCCATATGGGTGAGCAGTTCATACTCCTTAACCGATAAGGATACCGGATTGCCATCTATATGTACAGTGTGCGCGTCCAGATTAATGACTAGATTGTCATATTGGAGCAGATGTGCCCCCTCAGTGCCGTCCGAGAGGTGATGGCGTTGCAGCTCGACCCGCCTCAGATGAGCTTTTACACGCGCGACAAGCTGGCTTGGACTGAACGGCTTCGTAATGTAATCATCGCCACCAACAGTCAAACCGTGTATAATGTCGTTATCATCGCTCTTGCAGCTAATGAATAGAATCGGGACATTGGAGTGCTGGCGAAGCTGCCGGCACACTTCGATCCCGTTCATCTGCTTTAGCAGAATATCGAGGATGACGAGATCGGGCTTGAGCTCCTGCTCCAGCAAGAGGGCATCGACACCGTTATCTGTCGTCTGCACGGCAAAGCCCTCACGAAGCAGGTACATACGGATCAACTCGGTTATCTCAGGCTCGTCATCCACGACTAAAATATGCGTCTGTTTCATATTTTACCCCGCTTTCTTTCTCGACTATTATAACGAATGCGGGCTTCATGAAGCAATTGCCTTTTTTCGGAGGACTTATGAACCTATCTATTCGTCTCATGATGGTGCTGATGCTGTTCTCAGTGCTGTTGGCACTGCCAGGCTGCAATCCTGGGGCGCCCCTGACCAACTCAGCGATAAAGGCTGCAGGGGGCGTGCTGGATCTGCGCGAGGCGGACCTGGAGCAGCGTCCGCTCAAATTGGAAGGAGAGTGGGTATTTTATCCTTCTACATTGACAGACAAGGGGAGCGTTCCGGCGGGTGCACAGAGTATGCAGGTCTATGTGCCCAGTTCGTGGAACAACTACAAGGATGCATCGCTTGGGTATGCACGTGGGATGGGCTACGGTACCTATGCACTGCGGCTGCTCACCCCTCCCGGTGACTATGTGCTGTCGCTTCGCGTTCCTAATATCTCCAGCTCGTACAAGCTATGGGTGGATGGCAAGCCGATGGCGGAGGGCGGGATGGTAGGCATAGATCGCGCCTCCAGCCGTCCTGACCAGGCGCAGGAGCTGGTTTCCTTCTATAATGGAGATGGCTATCATGAAATAGTTGTCGAGGTATCGAATTTCTACCATCGCCGCGGCGGCATATGGACGGATTTTTATGTGGGCGGCAGCGAGGCGATGAATCGCTTTCAGACGATCGAAGCGGTGGAGCAGATGGGACTGTTCGGTAGTTTGTCCATGATCGGATTTTACCACCTCGGTTTATTCGTCTTGCGGCGCAAGGAGCGCTTCACGCTCTATTTTGGCCTTCTATGCCTGCTTGTGTCGGTGCGAATTGTCGTTGTAGGCGACGTGTTTATCATGCAGTGGTTGCCTGTCGCGTGGGAGGCGGCACATAAGATCGAATACATCTCGCTTACGCTTTCAGCACTGACTGGCTATTTATATGTCTATTTCCTGTTCCCGGCCGATGCATCACGCAGGTTTGTCATCAGCTTGTCCGCATTTAGCGCGATTCTGTGCCTGTTTGTGCTGCTGACCCCCGCCAATTATTATTCCCGGCTGCTGTGGTTGTTTCAGGCCTATGTATTTGTGTCCGGCTTCTTCTCGCTATATGCGCTGGTACAGAGTGTTCGCCGCAGGCGCGAGGGCAGCTTGTTTGTATTAACTGGCATGTCTGTATTCGTCGTTACCGTAGTCAATGATGTGTCGTTCTATAACGAATGGTTCGGTATGGTCGACCTGATTCCGAGCGGACTGTTGTTCTTCATTATGATGCAGGCCTTTATCATTTCCAGCCGTTTCTCCCATGCGCTGCGCAAGGTGGAGGAGGTATCGGCAGAGCTGAAGCTGCTGAACATGCAACTGGAGGAGCGGATTGCTGACCGTACCCGTGAGCTGCTGCGAGCTAATGCGGCGCTGGAGCAGAGCAATCGCGACCTGGAGCGTCAGGAAAACTCAAGGCGGCGGCTGCTCACCAATATCTCGCATGATCTACGAACGCCGATTACCTTGATCCAGGGCTATCTGGAGGCGATGCATGATGGCGTTGTTCAAGATCCACTGCAGCAGAAGCGGTACGTTGGCATGATGCTGCACAAGGTGAACGGGCTGAATCATCTCATTAATGACCTGTTCGAGCTGTCCAAGCTGGAGGCGGGGCAAGTGAACTACCATTTCAGCATGGTGCGACTGGAGGACTGGGCGCAGCAGTTGCAACGAGAATACCGGATTGATCTGGAGAGCCGAGGGATGACCCTGGTGTTTGAGCCGATGCCTTCAGCAACTGAAGCGGACGAGGAACTATGGCTTTGGATCGACGAATTCCGTATGGCTCAGATGATGTCCAATCTGATTGATAATGCGGCGGCTCATATGGCAGCCGGAGGGACGCTGACGATCGCTTTGCGCTATGAGGAGGACAGACAACAAGTTGAGGTCAGGATTACAGATACAGGAAGCGGGATTACAGAGGAGGATCTGCCCCATATCTTTGAACGTTTCTATAAAAATGATAAATCCCGTAATTCTGCTCACGGAAAAGGCAGTGGGATCGGTCTATCCATCGTCAAGGAGATTGTGCTGGCTCATCAAGGGCAGATTCGAGTGGAAAGCCGTGTAGGCGTAGGAAGTGTTTTTACCGTGACGCTGCCCGCAGAGAAGGGACGCCCGCTGGAGTAGAGAGCGCCTGAGTTGCTGCAGGCTATGAGGCTGCAGGGGGAGGCCTGATGGTAGTGGGCTGCACGGCAGCCCGTTCGGCGGCAGGTGCGAGCGATGCGCTAACGGCATAGCTGCTGGGGAGAGGGATAGGCAACCGTCCTCATGGACGGACAGCGAAGCATTTATTCGGCCTGCTGCAATACTTTAATCATTTCGTCAATGGAGCGCTTACGTTTCTCGTAATCCATGCTGTTAAGTAGACGGAATATTTCCCGAGTGTCAGAAAACAGCGGGTAATCGGGCTTACTCTCATCTCCGCCTATGACATAGTCGAGGGATACTTCATAAAAGTTGGCGAGCTTGATGAGTGTTTCGTATACTGGCTGTCGATTGTTGATTTCGTAGTGGCTGTAAGCCGAGCGGGTGATTCCGACCCGTCGGGCCACTTCTTCTTGCGAGATGTTTTTCTTCAGGCGCAGTTCCCTTAAGCGATCTCCCATCGTCACGTTGATTACTCCCTTACACGCATACTTTTTTATAGCGGATCAGGCAGGAATCAGTAAGAGAGGTTCCATATGCCTGCCGCAATAGGCTTTAAGTATTACAAAGTGTGTTACTATTAATTTATGATACAAATTGTATCATTGTCAAGTCTAGATTTAAATTTTCATTAAAAAGAATGTGGAGGCAACCGTTATGAAGCTAAGCTTTGTATGTGATTGTGGTAATGAGGTGCGCTTCTTTGCCACCGGAGACGTGGATGACCAGGGACTGGAGGCTCTTGATCTGGAGGATGACGAGCGTCTGAAGGTGATGGTAAGCGATTCGGGAGTGGTATTGCAGTGCATGTTTTGCAAAAATCGGTATATTATTGACAAAAGCTTGAATTCATGCTAGAATGAAATATCAACTTGAACTTGAATTGAATTTGATTTTTTCATATAGAGTACCCGATTCACACTGGAGCGGTCATCGGAGCCGCAAGGACGAAAGAGAGGAAGGGCTTTTGTTGTTTTGAAATCTAGACTGGCATAGATTTGAGCGCAGTAGCGTCTGTTTTATTCAATAACGGGCATCATAGCGCTTGGTAAGTTGAAATATCATGTAGCATCAAGTTGTAACTCAAGGACTGCTCAGGGGAGTGGTCCTTTTCCATATGCTTCACATCAGGACATTGCGGGCGATGTTAGCCCGACTAAAGTCTAGTGTCAAACCAAACCTTGGGCGGATTCCAATCATTGTATATTTGGTTAAGATAGAAGTATAGACAACAGTCGGAGGGGTTATCGTATGCAAACCGTGAAGTATGCGGAACAGAAGCTTGTTGGTTGTGGCAAGAAGAGCAAGCCACTGACCGTCCTACTTGCCATGATGTGCCCAGGAGCAGGACATCTATACTTAGGTGAGATGCTGCGGGCAGTCTGGTTTATTATTTTGTTTGGAACAAACAGTCTGTTCCTGCTCTACGTGATTATGAGTGTCAATGTGCTGAAGGCTCCGCTCGTTATTACAATTTCGGTGGCCGTATTTGTAGTGTACATTTGCAATATAGTGGGCTCGCTGCAGCAAGTGAATCTGATCAACATTATGGACCGTCTGCAATATTTTGAAGATAACGAGGAACGATGTGCCTAAAGCTATGATAGAGTTACTGGTAACGAAGGGACGCGAATGTGAGGATGAACTATCCTTTGCAATCGCGTTTTTATATTATAGCCTGTCCCTGGTTGCATTAATGTTCATAAGTTTTAAAAAGAGATACAGGGTTAGTAATAGACCTTTAAAAACTCTATAATATCATTGTTGATTTTTTTGAGATTTTCCCCTGATGGGAAATGTCCCATATCATAGGTCTTAAATGCAATTAAATTTGGAACAATTTCGTGAGCAACTTTATTTAATCTGCTTTCAGGAAAGAAGATGTCTTTTGTACCTGCTATGATTAAAGTGGGCGAGCTAAATTGTGATAATTCTTCTTTCGTAGTTAATTTGGGCATTTCTTGTTCAAGCCTAATATACCTGCGCCGTAGGACGGACCAACAAATGCGCTGCTTTCTATATGAAAATAATCCATTAGTTCCTTGATCCACTGGGCAAAACTATGATCCTTCGCCGAAATTCTGCTTTCATCACTGTAACCTGGATGACCAATTGTATCTGGTGCATAAACTCTGTATGTATCTATTAGTGGTAAAAACCAAGATAAAGTCATTGGATTTATACAATTTCCACCCTGAAATATAAAAACAGGCTTTCCTTCAGGTGGTCCTGCCACAAGAACATGTGTCTTACCATAACTTGTGTCCACATATATCTGCTCGACATCAAAATCAAACGATTTAACGTAATTGTCGTAATGTTGAGTAATAAGCCTTTTCCCGTCACGTTTATAAATGCTTCTTTCCTCCAAAAGTACCCCTCCCCATTACTATAACCTGAGTTTTATCATAGATCACTACGGTTGAGAATACAACAATCCCCCGTTCCTTTTATTCTATATAAAGAACAAACGGGATACTTGCGATAATTGACGGATCGTATTACAATAAGGTTGTATGTACAAGTTATAATGAATAACGGTGATAATGAGGTATTTGCTCCAAGATGTTCGTACAAGTGATAAGCTAGGGATAGTTGGAGCCGCTAAAGTATCATGTTCATTTCTACATTCATTGCCAGGGAGGAATTCAATTGTTAACGTTGAACACGCATGAGTTTTGGTTTGTAACCGGAAGCCAGCATCTATATGGACCAGAGACGCTAGATGAGGTGAATCAGCATTCCAAGGAGATTGCCGAGACTTTGAATCAGGCGGAAGCGGTTTCTTTCCGCGTCATCTTCAAGCCGGTCGTTACGACTCCAGAGGAGATATTCAATCTTATTCAGCAGGCCAATGCAGACCCAAGCTGTTCCGGTCTGATTACATGGATGCATACGTTCTCGCCTGCGAAGATGTGGATTGCAGGTCTGTCAGAGCTGCGCAAGCCGCTGTTGCACCTGCACACCCAATACAATCGCGACATTCCTTGGGATAGCATCGATATGGACTTCATGAACTTGAATCAGGCGGCTCATGGTGACCGTGAATATGGCTTTATCGGCACACGCATGAATGTGCCGCGCAAGGTCGTAGTTGGTTACTGGCAGAATGCAGCGGTTCAAGCGCGTGTTGGCGGCTGGATGCATACGGCTGTAGCCTTCAAGGAAAGCCGCAGCCTGAAGGTAGCTCGCTTCGGTGACAATATGCGTCAGGTGGCTGTAACCGAAGGCGATAAGGTGGAAGCACAGATCAAATTCGGCTGGTCCATCAATGGTTACGGCATTGGGGATCTCGTCGCTCGTGTGAACGAGGTGACTGATGCTGAAGTAAAGGCGCTGCTCGACGAGTACACTGAAAAGTACGAGATCACTTCGGCGTTCCGCGATGACGCCGGGAAATGGGCTGCAATCAGCGAGCAGGCGCGAATTGAGGCGGGACTGGAGTCGTTCCTGGTAGAAGGCGGCTTTAGCGCATTCACGACCAGCTTTGAGGATCTGCACGGCCTCAAGCAACTGCCTGGCTTGGCTGTACAGCGCTTGATGGAGAAGGGCTACGGCTTCGGCGGCGAGGGGGACTGGAAGACGTCGGCACTGACCCGGATGATCAAGATTATGGCGAACAATGAAAGAACATCCTTCATGGAGGATTACACCTACCATCTGGAGGAAGGCAATGAGCTGATACTCGGCTCCCACATGCTGGAGGTATGTCCGACCATTGCAGCGAATAAGCCGCGTCTGGAAGTTCATCCGCTGGGTATCGGTGGTAAGGCTGATCCTGCTCGTATGATCTTTGATGGCATCGACGGCTCTGCAACGAATGCTTCGCTTGTGGAGATGGGTGGACGCTACCGTCTCATCATCAGCGAAGTACAAGCGGTCAAGGCACAGCATGAGATGCCGAAGCTTCCAGTTGCTCGTATACTGTGGAAGCCAGAGCCTTCCTTGAGCGAATCGGCAGAAGCATGGATCTATGCTGGCGGTGCGCATCATACCGTTCTGTCCTTCGTGGCAACGACGGAGCAGCTTCGCGACTGGGCAGAGATGACAGGCATCGAGTGTGTCGTTATCGACAAAAACCTGAACATGCCGAGCTTCCGCAACGAGCTGCGTTGGAATGACCTGTACTATCGCCTCAAATAATTGTACCAAGTATAACAGGCAGATGGTGTCGTTAAAGACATCGTCTGCTTTTTTATAAAGGTCGACGGTAGCCATTTACGCATAATACAGTAGTCTGTATATATAGGCTCTGCAGGCTTTGGCTGGATTATTCGTAATCACTACAGTTACTCGGCACGTTTGTGGTATAATTTGTAGCATAACTTAACACAGACGGTGGTGAGGATTTTGGATAAAACAATGAATGAAGCTTGCGAGGATAGCTGCCTGGGTACAACAGAGCTGAATCTGGCGGAGCTTCGCGACCGACTCATCTCGACGACGACAGCCACCCAGGTGTCGGATTGGTTCAAGGCGCTTGGAGATCCGACCCGTGTACGAATTATTCATGCGTTGCTGCAAAGTGAGATGTGCGTTCATGACTTGACACAAGTGCTGGAGATGGGGCAATCGGCCGTGTCTCATCAGTTGCGTCTGTTACGCAATGTGAGGATGGTGAAGCGACGCAAAGTGGGCAAGACGGTCTATTATTCACTGGATGACAACCATGTGGAGGAGATTTTCGGTCAGACCCTCCAGCATTTGCGACACGAGTAGGCGAAGTAGAAGGGGGGAGTGTATATCTTCCCCCTGATCCTGACAGAATATAAGCCCGGCGTCCTGCCAGCAGGTCACCGGGCTATCGATTTAACTACCAGGGTACAATAGGGAATAGGGGATTAAGATGCGACCTCTGCGGCTGCTTCCGATTCATTCTGATCAGCCTCATCTGTGCTCTCCGGTTGGTTCTCGCCTGGTTTCCCATCCTCACTCTTCTTCCCATCCTCCTCTTGCTTGGCCTTCATCAGCAATTGCTGGCCTTCCTGCTGCAGCTCCTTGAGCGTCGTCTCCAGCGACGCATTGTCCTTGACTACAGGCTCCAGCTTGCTGTTGGCTAAGGCTCTAAACTCATCATAGAAGCCGGAAGGCAGCTTGGAGTTGTAGAGGCGGCTTGGCGCCAGGCTCGGCTTCAGCGCATAGAAGGCATCCAGGTTGCGGCCTTCGTCGTCCTTGAAGTAGCCCGTGCGGACACTGATTGCCATAGCGTCATTATAGGATTTGGATGTTACGCGTGCAAACTCATCGCTAAGAATATACTTCATAAAGTTCCATGCTTCCTTCGAGTTAGTGGAGTTCGCATTGATGGCTAAGATTTGGTCAACGGATGTTGTTGTCGTATAATCCGGGTTGGCCGGGTCAACCGGTACCGTCACGAGATCCCAGTCAAAGCTGACCTTGTCCTTCAGATACTCTGCGGACGCCTTCAGTTGATCAACAGTGTACGCTTCTTCAATCATCATCGCAGCTCGTCCTGATACGAACGGATTTGACATTAGAAATCCTTCATAGGAGTCCCAATTAGGCATCATGTTCTCATCCTTGACATAGATCGTTCCAGAGCGGATCGCATCCAATGCATTAGAGAAAACGTTGTGCCAAGCCGGAGTATCCAGCGTAGTCTGCATGGTATCCGAGTTGAACATGCTCAATCCATGGGTATCCCCGATCGATGTTGCCAGATCAAACAAATTAGCGCTGAAGTCGCTCTTCAGTCCATATATCCGTTCCTCAGGTGTCCCATCAGTCGGGAAACGGCTCGCCCGTGCCATCACATCGTCCCAGCTCATACGATCGGTCGGCAGCTCCACGCCGTATTTCTCGAACAGATCCTTATTGTAGAACACCGCCTGGCTGTAAAAGCTGGGGCTCAGGCCATACAGTGTTCCACCGCCCTGCTCCTTCAGATATTCAAGCATTCCCGGGACGAAGTTATCTGTATTATATTTGTCCTGCTCGATGAAGGGCGTCAGATCAAGCAGCTTGCCCTGTTGACTGAATAGGTTATACTCCTCCAGGGAGAGGAACAACACATCAGGCTGCTCTTCTTCGATCATTTTTTGGAAGGCCGCCTTGCGGTCTTCATTATCAGCGTTCAGTAGGAGATCCTGCGTCTCGATAACTTCGAAGTCCATATTTGGATGTAATGCAGAATAGAGCATCCCGTATCCATAGTGAAAGGCCTCTTCATTAAGGGAGTGGACCTTAAGCATCGATCTTTCCTCTGTGTTTGTGGTGTTGCCTCCGCTGCATCCCGCGATAAGTGACATACTGACGGCAAGCAGCAAGGCATGCTTTCCTACATAATTCTTCATGTTTCACAGCACTCCTATCTTGTCCCTAAGCTCTATGTATTTGTCACCATCACCGTGATGGCTTATACGAGTATAGCATCCTCAACCTACCCTTTTGCTGTAGATTCTCTTAACAATTCATTAATTATTGTACGCTCAAGGCCCCGCGCTTAACATTTTGGACTCCGGGGAAGGGGGGATGTCTGCCAAGACGGCTGCCACTCGCTGGGTGCCAACTAGATCGAGTTGGTGAACGAAAAAATAAGCCCGGCGACCTGGGGGATACCAGGTCACCGGGCTATCGATTTAACTTAACGAGGGTACAATAGGAAGTTAAGACGTGACCGCCGGGGCAGCTTCTGCTTCACTCTGATCAGCCTCATCTGTGCTTCCCGGCTGGTCCTCGCTTGGAGTCCCATCCTCACTCTTCTTCTCATCTTCTTCTTGCTTGGCTTTCATCAGCAATTGCTGACCTTCCTGCTGCAGCTCCTTGAGCGTCGTCTCTAGCGACGCATTGTCCTTGACTACAGGCTCCAGCTTGCTATCGGCTAAGGCTCTAAACTCATCATAGAAGCCGGAAGGCAGCTTGGAGTAGTAGAGTCTGCTTGGCGCCAGTTTTGGCTTCAGCGCATAGAAGGCATCCAGATTGCGGCCCTTGTCATCCTTGAAGTAGCCGCTGCGAATGCTGATCGAGCCGCCATTATACGTCTTGGATTTTACACGGGCATACTCATCACTATGAATGTACTTAATAAAGTTCCATGCTTCCTGCGAGTTAGTGGAGTTCGCGTTGATGGCAAAGATTTGTTCAACGGAAGTTGTTGTCGTATAATCCGGGTTAGCCGGGTCAACCGGTACGGTCACCAGATCCCAGTCGAAGCTGACCTTGTCCTTCAACTGCTCTGCAGCCTGCTGCAGTTGATCCATCATATATACGTTCTCAATCATCATCGCAGCTCGTCCTGCGGTGAACGGGTCTGACATGAGATATTCCTCGTAGGAGTTCCAGGAACGCATCATGTTCTCATCCTGGACATAGATCGTTCCGGAGCGGATCGTTTCCAGTGCCGTAGAGAAAGCGTTCTGCCAGGCCGGGGTATCCAGTGTCACCTGCATCGATTCTGAGTTAAACATGCTTAGTCCAAGGGTATCCCCGATCGATGTCGCCATGCCATACAAATTGGAACGGTAGCCGCCTTTCAGTCCATATATCCGCTCCTCAGGTGTCCCATCTGTCGGGAAACGGCGTGCCAGCGCCATGACATCATCCCAGCTCATACGGTCAGTAGGCAGCTCTACACCGTATTTCTCAAACAGATTCTTATTGTAGAACAGCGCCTGACTGAAGAAGCTGGGGCTGAGGCCATACAGTGTTCCGCCGCCCTTTTCCTTCAGATATTCAAGAATACCCGGTACGAAGTTCTCTGTATTGTATTTGTCCTGTTCAATGAAGGGCGTCAGATCAAGCAGTTGGCCCTTCTGGCTGAATTTGTCATACTCCTCAGAGGAGAAGAATAGCACATCGGGCTGCTGCTCATCGATAATTTTCTGAAAGGCTGCCTCCGCCTCTTCGCCACCAGTATTATTGCGCCAGTAATCCTGCATGTCGACTACCTCGAGATCCACATTTTGATGTAATGCAGAATAGAGCATCCCGTATTCGCTGTGGAACGACTTTTCATCATAGTAGAGCACCTTCAGCATCGATCTTTCCTCTGTTGCGGCGCTGTTGCCTCCACTACACCCGGCGATGAGCGACATACTGACGGTAAGCAGCAAGGCGGGTTTTACTAAACCTTTTTTCACGTTTCAAAGCACCCCTATCCGTTTCCAAATCTATGTATGTTCTCTATTAGTATACCATTTTTCTGGATGAATCTCTCTTTAAATATCCTTAAGAATTAATAAAGATTTGAATAGAAATGATCGTGGAAAGCAATGAAGCCCGGCGGCTCTTGAAGTGTACCAAGGTCGCCAGGCTAATTGGCTAGCTGAACGAAAGGGCTAAGGCGCGATTTCAGTGACCGCTTCATCTATGCCCTCCGGTTGATCTTTGCTTGCTTTCCCATCCTCGTTCTTCTTCTCCTCCTCTTGTTGCTTGGCCTTCATCAGCAATTGCTGACCTTCCTGCTGCAGCTCCTTCAGCACGGTCTCCAGCGACGCATTATTCTTGACCACAGGCTCCAGCTTGCTCCCGGCTAAGCTCATAAAATCCCCGTAGAAGTCGGAGGGCAACTGGTGGTAGTAGAGCCGGCTTGGAGCCTGTCTAGGCTTCAAGGCATAGAGCGTCTCCAGGCTGCGACCCTCGTCGTCCTTGAAGTAGCCGCTGCGGGTACTGATTGAGCCGCCGTTATACGTTTTGGATTTTACGCGCGCATACTCATCGCTATGAACATACTTCATAAAGTTCCATGCTTCCTTCGAGTTGGTGGAGCTTGCGTTGATGGCAAAGATCTGATCAATAAAAGTTGCGGTTGTATAGTCTGGGTTAGACGGGTCAACGGGCAGTGTCACCAGATCCCAGTTAAGGTTCAGCTTGTCCTTCAACTGCTCTGAGGCTTGCTTCAGTTGTTCAATCATATAGACGTCTTCAATCATCATCGCAGTTCGTCCTGAAATGAACGGGTCTGACATCAAATATTCCTCGTAGGAGTCCCAGGAACGCATGATGTTCTCATCCTCGACATAGAACGTTCCAGAGCGGATCGCATCCAGCGCCGTAGAGAAGGCGTTCCGCCAAGCAGGGGTATCCAGTGTAACCTGCATCGAGTCCGCATTAAACATGCTTAATCCAAGGGTGTCCCCAATCGATGTTGCGAAATCCAACAAGCTTGTATGATAGCTATTCTTCAATCCATATATCCGCTCATCTGGCTTCCCCTCTGTCGGGAAACGGCTCGCCCGTGTGAGTACATCATCCCAACTCATACGATCAGTCGGCAGCTCTACACTGTATTTCTCAAACAGATCCTTATTATAGAACAGTGCCTGAGTGTAAAAGCTGGGGCTAAGTCCATACAGTGTTCCGCCGCCCTGCTCCTGCAGAAAATCAAGAATACCCGGTACGAAGCTGTCTGTATTATATTTGTCCTGCTCGATGAAGGGCTTCAGATCAAGCAGTTTGCCTTGCTGGCTGAATTTGGAATATTCGTCTGCCGAGAGGAACAGTACATCGGGCTGCTCTTCATCGATGATTTTTTGTAATATGACCTCTGGGTCTTCGCCATCATCATGATTACCCCAGCGATCCTGCATCGTAACAACTTCGATGTCCACATTCGAATTCAATGCGGAATAGAGCATCCCATAGTCACTGTGGAACGATTTTTCATCATAGAAGAGCACCTTCAGCATGGATTTCTCCTCTGGCTTGGCGCTGTTGCCTCCGCTGCACCCGGCGATGAGCGACATACTGACGGTGAGCAGTAGGGCAGGTTTTCCCAAATACTTCTTCACGCTTCAAAACACTCCTGTCTTTTTCCAAATCTATGTATTTTCTTTATTACTATACCATCTCCGTGATGAATCTCTCTTTAAATATCCTTAAGATTTAATAAAGTTTTGGACAGGAATCAGACAAAAAAAGCCTGTTCCTCTAAGGCACTATATGCCAGGGAACAGGCTTGCAGTTACAGATGAGATAATATCGCTTCGCGTATCTTTTCCAGGGTGCGGTTCAGATTGACATTTTCAATCACATGCTCGCATTGCTTGCGGTAGCCAACCTCTTCAGGGTAGAGACGGGCATATTGTTCAATGACCTCGTGCGGGCGTCCTTTGGACTCCAGTCGTTCCAGCATCGTCTGCTTGCTGACATACAGAAAGATGCGTACAACCTGCTCCTTATATAGCTGCTTGAATACCGAGGCGCCTTCACTGTTCAGAATGAGGTAGACATGCTTGCCGGAGCGAAGCTGACGATTCAGCTCCTGCAGGCGGACGCCGTAGCGGACATTATCAATCCATACCGTCTCGACGAACTGCTGCTCCTCCGCCATCTTCTCAAAGTTGACAGGGGAGACGAAATGATAGTCCTTGTCGGGATATTCCTTCTCCCGCGGCAGGCGAGTCGTAGTGGAGAGCACGTGCTCCATCCCCAGTTCCTTGCCGATGCGGTGGGCGGTAGTTTTGCGGCCTGCGCCATTGGTACCGGTAAATACGAAAATTAGTGGTCGGGTCATATCTCGCACGCTCCCTTCGGTCAGGACTTGTCGTACACATTCGACAGAATATGACGCAATTCCTTCTGCAAGGCACGGATTATTTGAACCAGCCCTTTTCCTTGGAGCGGGTGATGGCCTCGATCCGGTTGCTGACATCCATCTTGTCCATAATCACCGAGATGTAGTTGCGCACCGTTCCAGTCGTAATGTAGAGCATACTGGCGATCTCCTTGGTGTTCTTGCCATCTGCAATGAGCGAGAGTACCTCGCGCTCACGGTCGGTAAGCGGATTGCCTTCACCGTAGGCCTCATCCATCAGCTCGGGCGCATAGATACGGCGGCCAGCCATAATACTGCGAATGGAATCGGCCAGCTCCTCGCTCGGACTGTCCTTGAGCAGATAGCCGCTGACGCCGGCTTTGAGCGCACGCTCAAAGTAGCCGGATCTGGCAAAGGTGGTCAGGATGATGATCTTGCAGCCGCAGCCTGAGCTTCGCAGCTCCTCGGCGGCCTCCAGGCCGCTCTTGGCTGGCATCTCAATATCCATTATGCATATATCTGGCTGAAGCGTATGGACAAGAGAGACCGCCTCCTCGCCATTAGCAGCGCGACCGACCACGGTCATATCCTCCTCCAGCTCCAGCAGGGAGGCCAGCGCTCCAAGCAGCATACGCTGATCCTCAGCAATGATGATCCGTATCATGATTCATCCTCCTAGGCAGTGTCATTGTCTAGCGGCGGCCGTGAAGCTGTGTTGGGAACCTTGAGTGTCAGCCGCGTGCCGCTATCTGATGCAAGTTCCAGCGAGCCATTGACAAATTCCAGCCGTTCCTTCATGCCTCTCAGCCCGTTTCCTTTGAATCGACTGAGCTCATCGGCAATACCGATTCCGTCATCCTGCACCACAACCGTCAGCTCGGTTCTCCCAGGAATGATGGACAGGGTACAAGCGGTGGCGGTGCTATGCTTGACAATATTGGTGACGGCCTCCTTCAAGCACATGCTAAGGACATTCTCGGCCAGCAGGGAGGTATCCGACAGGTAAGGGCTGCCATGCACCGTCAATGTGATGCCGGCTGCCTGCAGCATCTGTTGTACGTGCTGCAGCTCGTCATCCAGGCGCGCGCCGCGCATCTTGGTCACGAGCTCCCGCACCTCCTTGAGCGCCGTTCTCGCCGTCTGATGGACATCCTGCATTTCTAGCTTGGCCTGTGCAGGCTGCTTGGTGACCAGCTTGCTGGCCAGATCGCTCTTCAGTCCGATCAGTGACAGCTTCTGTCCTAGCGTATCATGGAGATCGCGCGCGATGCGCTGACGCTCCTCCAGCTTCACCAGCTCGGATATTTTCTTGTTCGCATGCTCCAGTTGCCCCTCAAGCTGATCCTGCTTGTTGCGATTGTACGTATTGAATGGCAGCAGTATGATGACAATCAGACAGATCAGGATAAAGGGGAATTGAGTGAAGAGCAGATGATTTTTTGAGAAAAAGCCATAGTTGATGGTAGCGAAGGTGGTTACCAAATGTATGGAATACAAGGTGATAAAGCCGGCGCGGTTCTGCAGGTTACCGATAAAAAAAGCCGCAAAGATCGAGAAATATACGTAGCTGAATAACAGAGTCATCGTAATCGATATAATCAATTGCAGGCTGGTCCACAGGTAGACCTTCCAGCCGCGTGAGACGAAGGCGAGCACATAACAGGTGAAGAACAATAAGATCATGACAATGCCGGATACAACGGCATAAGGGGACGAGGAACGGAAAATAAAGTAGAAGGGCAATATACAAAACACAACCCATACATAAGCGCTCAATCCGGTGCTTTTATGAAAAATTTGATGCCACTTGTGCATGGCGGCCCTTCCTTTCCCCATGAAATGCTAGCATGTTACAGTGTATCATAAAAAGCAAGCTGCGGCACCGTCCTCAGAAGAAGTCGATACCGCAGTCGCGTAGTTTATATAGTCAGGAAGCCAGCTTGCCAGGGCGGCTGCTAAGCTGCATCGTGCGTGCCTCCCTGAAGGTAACAAACCGATGCCCGGCTTCGTCCCACAGCTTGAAGCGCAGTGACTTCAGACTGGTAAGCAGAGTAATCGTCGTGGCTTGCTGCAGTGGCACAGATGAGTCATGAGCGGCCTGCAGGTTGTAGTTAGGCACCTTGGGACTCAGATGGTGGACATGATGGAAGCCGATATTGCCGCTCAGCCATTGCAGCAAGGCAGGCAATTTATAATAGGAGCTGCCCTCTACAGCCGCTTTCACATAGCTCCACTCATCCTCATGGTCATAATACGAGTCCTCGAACTGATGCTGTACATAGAACAGCCAGATGCCCAGAAGCCCGGACACATAGATCACAGGCCCTTGCACAAGCAGGAACGCTTGCCAGCCAATCGCCCATATCAGCAGTCCATACAGTACGGCGATGGCCACATTGGTAATATACGTGTTGATGCGCTCCCGTCGTTTGGCGCCCCGACGGTTAAATCGGTACTCGATTAGAAACAGGCTGATCGGCCCTAGACCGAACATAATGATCGGATTGCGATAGAGTCGGTATGCAAGACGACGCCAGAAGGAAGCAGCAGCATATTCCTCTACGGTCAACACCCAAATATCGCCAATTCCGCGTTTGTCCAGGTTGCCGCTCGTTGCATGATGAACCGAATGGCTGTATTTCCATTGATGATAGGGGCATAGCGTCAGCACGCCTGCAATCGTGCCCACAACCTCATTGGCGAGCTTGCTCTTGAAGAAGGATTGGTGGCAACAATCATGAAAAATGATGAACAAGCGGATGACAAATCCGGCTGCAGGGATCGCAAACAGCAGGGTGAGCGCATACGAGACCGACAAACTGAAATAGGCGGCCGCCCAGAGCAGTACGAGCGGCAACAATGTATTGCACAATTGCCGGACACTTGCCCTGAGGTCGGTCGCCTCGAAGGGGGACATCTGTTTTCTAAGTTCCTTTTGCTTGGCAAGACTCATAGCTGGCAACTCCTCCTGGGTGGATAGACAAATTCATTATGTTATCCATTGTAACCGCATCAGGAGGGAGGGGGTAGTCATAAGTATCAGTGGCCATATATGACAAATGTCATGGTTCCAAGGAGGGGGGGCGCCCTGCCACTCAACCCAGCCATGACGTCAGGCCGATCATCGTCAACGTTCCGACGATAAAGGCGATGGTAGCCGGAATCTCGTTGCCATCCCCGTGACTCTCCGGGATCAGCTCCTTATAGACGACATACAGCATGGCTCCGCCTGCAAAGGCAAGTCCATAAGGAATGAGAAATTCGAGCCGCGTCGCGAACACATAACCGACTCCGCTGGCTATCCACTCTGTCGAGGAGATGAGCAAGGAGTATAGGAGCGCCTTGCGTCTTGAGGTGCCTTGGGTGATGAGGAAGAGCGCGACAAGAAATCCTTCGGGGATATTTTGCAGCCCGATGGCGACGGTAACCAGCGTCCCGAGGTTAGTGTCCCCTGTGGCGAGGCTCACGCCTGTGGATAACCCTTCCGGCAGGTTATGCAGCACCATAGCCATGAGCAGCAGGGAGTAGGGGCGGTTGACCGTTGTCTTGTCAGTGCCATGCCCAGGATCAGAATGAGGAACATATAGCTCCAGAAAGGTGAGCAGCAATGTGCCAAGCAGTATTCCTGCTGTCAACACGTAGAAATTCGACAGGCGAAGAGCAGACGGAATTAGCCCATATGTAGAGGCGGCAACCATGATGCCGGCGGCGTAGGCCAGCAAAATATCTTTGCCCCGGTGAGATACATGTCGCAAAAGCAGGGCCGGAAGCGCCCCAAGGACAGTGCAGATGGAAGCGGCGGCAGACAATTGAATATAATAGTACATCCCTAACCCTCCGGTCATTGGATTGAATATCCCATTATATTGTACAAGTCTGTATTTCATGCCGGGAACATACAAAGACCCCTCCTCGCGGCACGCTGTCCGCAGCAAGGAGGGGGGGACTGCGGGGAGAAGCAGCCCATTATTTGAGAGGAAGCATCTGCGTCCATAGCTCCTGTGGTTCATAGCCAAGCCGCCAGATCGCAATCCCGGCAAGGCCATAGTCCCGGGCCAGCTTCATCCTGGCCTTCACAGTGTCCGCCGTCTCCGCCCACAGAACATATTGATAGCCTTCTTTGGTGTAGCTGTATTTGGTCTGGCCATAGTCGGGGTCGTACTGGCTGGCGGCGCCTGTTGAGCGAATGAGGGCTGGCAGCTCCTTCATGGTGACCGCACGGCTGGATAGCAGCTTTCCCTGACGGTCCAGCTTCCACTCCCGGACGTAGAAGGGAATGCCCAGCAGCAGCTTGTGGCGAGGCAAGCCATAGGAGAGGAATTCCTGAATCCCCTCCTCGGTCCACTGCAGACCGGATACCGAGCCTGGCGTGTCGCTGCCCGCCCAGTACTGATCGTAGGCCATCATCATGACATAATCGACCGCTGCGCCAAGCTTCTCCAGATCGTAGGCAGTCCGATGATTCCATGTCTTGCTGCCGCGCGGCAAATCAATCGAGACGAGCAGGCTCTTGGCCTTCGCCTTCGCGGACAGAGTGGCTACGAAGGCGGAGTAAGCCTCACGGTCAGTGCCAGACATCATCTCAAAGTCGATATTTACTCCCGAGACACCCAGCGCGGCAAGCCTGTTCACCAGCGAGTCGATAAAACGCGCCTGCGCGCCTGCATCCTGCAAAAAAGCGCTCGTAAGCTTCGCATCGAACTGATTATGGACGAGCGGCATCACCTGCAGTCCCTGCGCCTTCAACTGCTGGACCAGACGGGCGTCCGAGCTGTCCTTCAGCGAGCCATCCGCTGCTGCCAGCTCAAACCAGCTTGGCGAGGAAATATCCAGGCCCTGTGTTCTGGCGAGCTGATCTGTGATGGTGGTGGCAGCGGAGGAGCCATGCCAGCCTGCAATCAGCAGTTGATATTCATTGCTCCAGAGCCTCCTCCCATCAGCGTTGATGACGACTGCGCTTGAGAGGGCTGCAGCCTGCTTGAGCGCAGAAGCCTTGGAGTGGTAGTAGCCGACGGAGCGCCCATCCTGCTTGACCTGCAGATAGGGGACATTGGTCCAGTAGGCTCGTCCATCCTTGACTACCTGCGCATAGGCGAAGTCTTGGGCATAGACTACCGCGTTAGCCAGGCTGAAGAAGGAGCGCAGCTCACGTCCGCTCTGAAGCACGCGGTAGGGTGCGGAGGAGGAATGCACGATGCGTCCGCTCTTCGTATGACGCACAATACTGTCTTTTCGCGCGTTGGAAGCAGCGATGGCATCATACAAGAAGCTGAATACTTCGCCAGTCGGCTGGCCTTGCAGCCACAGCTCATAGGCAGGTGCACCCGCTTGCTGCTTCTCCTTGTCGGCTGCGCTCAGATTGTCCCAAACCCAACGGTTAGCGGCTTTGTCCATGATGTGCGCATTCGTCCACTTGGCGGCTTCCTTCTTCGCTTCGCTGAGGGTAGCAAAGCCCCATTCGGGATAGGTTTTGTCTCCCTGGTAGAGTTGATACGACGTATAATAGCTGTATACCCAGCCGGGCTGCTCCACATCCCGGATATGTACTTCCTTCATCGTGCGGGCTTGCGCCAGTGCTTCAGCATAGGTGCGATATGCCCATGTGGGCTTGCTTATCCCTTCCTGATAGACCACATAGCGCGGGTAATTGTCCCATAGCCATTCCCGGCTGCCCACTCGTTCGACATGGCTATACTCATAATAGACAGCGTAGGCGATTGCCTGGCTTCTGGTCGGGAATTCTTGCAATGGCTTATCATTCTGGTACACCCGGAATCCAGCCTGTTGCCCTGCGGCTTCGGCTTCGAGTCCTCCTAGATTCACCAGGCACTGCAGAGCCAGCGCCACTGATAATAGCAGCAGCGCGCGCGAGGATAATGCTCGTGTTGCCTTCATAGTCTGCCTCTCACTCTCCTTCCTTGCGCAGCAGGGATGAAGCTGCACAAGGTTAGACGCAGCCAGAGGTGATAGGTTGCCTGGAAAATAAAACCGGCCAAGCGTCTGGGACGCTTGGCCGGCTCCATTGGGGCCTGTCTTCAACCTCGTTCAAGGCATCGTTCACCGTCTTCTCGCCCCGAGCTGCGTTGCTTGCTCGCAGGCGCACTCCCGGTACGCCTATGAGCAAGCGTCTTGCCTGGAACGAAGAGCTGGGAAAATATTCCCCTGTCGGAGTTGGAAGACACACCCCTTAATCGTCAGCAATCTCTGCGAAAAATTCCTCGTCATCAGCATCGAGCCGAATCTGCGAACGGAACACGCGAATATTGTATTGCTTGAGCATATACTGTTCAACCGCTTCGAGAATGTTGGACTCTACCAGATACTGACTGCGATTATTGACCCATACCTCAGCAGTGAAGCCGTGCTCATCATTAATGGACAGCTCGACCTCAACAGCGGAGAGCGGCACGTCCTTGCGTTCCGCCATATGGATGATGATGGCATTAATCAGCTCGTCCGTAAAGATGCGCATCATAATTAATACGGTCTCCGATTGTCATCGACGCGTTTGCGGTTATTGCGGAAGTAGGTGAAGATCGCGCGAATCGCTACGAACAGCAGGAAGATGGCGAGCAGATTGATCATCAGGCCCAGGATGTCGCCCATAAAGCCCATACCGCCGAACATGCTGCCAAACAGCATGCCAGCCAGACCGCCAATCATGAGCCCCTTCATCAAGCCGCCGCCGCTAAAAAATCCGCGGTTCGCTGTGGAGCCTGCAGTGGTGGAAGCAGGGGACTTGGCTGCTGTGGACGAGTCGCTCCGCTGCACATTCTGTGCAGGCTTGCTTGGCGTCTGTGTGAAGCCGGAGCGTCCCGACTTGCCGCCTCCACGCTTGGCATCTGCACTGTCCGGTACGCCAAAGGCCAGCAGCAGTGTGAACGCCATCATAAGCAGCATCAACTTCTTCATTTCTATTGTTCCTCCTAAAAAAAAATTATGATGGCAGCGCATCCGTCTACTGCGGGTGCAGCATGGCTCGGCTGCGTTGCCTTAACCTTACATTACGGCTAAGATAGAAGCAGGTTTCATTTTTTTGAAAAATAATAAGAACTTATATATGTGATTCAACTAATACAGGTTTTCTATTCCGGCGCACACGAAGTGCTGCTCTATAAGGATGACGGGGACGAAGAGGGATGCGACATGAACGATTATGCTGATGCCTATATTAACTATCTGGTAGAGTTTCATACAACAAGGGATTACTTTGAATGTCATGAGCTGCTGGAGGAGCATTGGAAGAAGCAGGGGAGAGATGACCCTCATGCGGCAGCATGGGTCGGATTGATCCAACTGGCGGTGGCGCAATATCACCATCGGCGAGGCAACGCTGCTGGCGCCCGCAAGCTGCTCCTGCAGGCGATCCCGCGGCTCCGCCCGGAAGGGACGAATCCGCTTGGGTTGCATGGGGAGAAGCTGGAGCGCATCGTGAGGGCTGTACTTGCAAGGCTGGAGGCGGAGGGCGACCATGCGCCGTATGCGGATATGGAGCTGCCTATTGCCAGCCCTGAGCTGGAGCGCCTGTGCAGACAACGCGCCGCTGAGCTAGGTCTGAAATGGGGGCGACCCAGCCCGATGGACGACAGGCAGCTCATTGAGCGGCATAAGCTGCGCGATCGCAGTGATGTCATCCTGGCGCGGGCGGAGGCGGCAGCAAGACGCGGGGCCAAGAGGGTCTCGGACTAGGGCGTGTCTTCCAACCCGCTCAAGGGCATCGTTCACCGCCTTTTGGCCCCTTGCTGCGTTACGTTCTCTTGACGTACCCTGGTACGCCTGCGAGAACGTGCCTTGCCCGGAACGAAAATTCGGCGAAGTCTGCTCCCGTCGGAGGTTTGAAGACACACCCTAGAGCATGAGCGGCTTGTTCCCAAGCGCCGCATAGCCATCTGTCACCAGCTCCAGCTCTCCAGTCTCTGAATCAATAATGAGCCCGTGCACAGGAACGCCGGCAGGAAGCAGCGGATGGTTGCTAATGATGCGCACGCTGTTCTCGACGCTTTCCTTGAGGTTATTGAAGCCACGCAGCCAGCGCATCAGGTCGATGCCTGAGCTGCGGAGCGTATGCACCGTGTGCTCTGACACGCCGCGCTCCAGCATGCTGTCCACGATATGCTCGGGGTTGATGCCGGTCATGCCGCAATCCCGATGGCCGATGATCAGCACCTCGTCAGCCTGCAGCTCATAGATGGCAATCAGCACGCTGCGCGCGATGTTGCCAAATGGTTGAGTGACGATGCCGCCGGCATTTTTTATCATCTTGGCATCGCCATTGCGCAGATTCAGCGCCTTGGGCAGCAGCTCGGTCAGCCGTGTGTCCATGCAGGTTACGATCACCATACGCTTGTCGGGATACCGGGTCGTGCGGTAGGGCTCGTAGCTGTGCTCGCAGACAAACTGCCGGTTGAAGGCGAATATTGAATCCAAATTGTTCATCGTTTTGGCTTCCTTTCGGTGAATAAAGTGACTCGTACTAAGGAAGCTCACAGCCGGCTGAGCGTGGAATAAGCCGCAGGTGATTCGTGTAGATCTGCTGGTCACTCTTCAAGGAGAATTGCTCTTTAACCGTGTCATAGTCGATCTTGAGCACCGGTTCGAAGAAAACCTCGTGGCGAGGCTCGAACAGGAACGGCAGCTCGCCCTCGCCCTCCCGATCATCCGGCCCTGGTTCGTTCACTAGCTGCAGCGCCGGGACGCCGCTGACGACACATCCGCAGCCCTCGGTATCATACAGAAGCTTGAGCTGTGCCGAGCCGTTCTCCAGCTTTGGGAGCAGCTTGTCCTTCGCCGTCTGGCTAAATATAATTTTCATGATCCTATAATCCCCTTACGCATGAGAATAAATTTGATTATACGTGCTGCAAAAAGTATGATCAAGTGGTAAGGAACAATTCTCCAATTTCCAAAACAAGAAAGGCGGGATGGCTGTGACTGCAGTAGATAAGAAGACACTGGACAGATTTCGCGAGCTAGACCAGACCATTAAAAGCTACCATGAAGCGCTGGGCGTCCTATACTGGGACCTTCGCACAGGTGCGCCGCGCAAGGGAGTCGCTACCCGGTCGGAAGCGATCGGCGTGCTATCGGCCGAGGCGTTCCGCCTGACCACCTCTGATGAGATGGGCGAGCTGCTGGAGCGACTGAGCGAGCAACAGGTGCTCGCTTCGCTGGATGAGGTGCAGGCCAAGCTTGTCCGAGAGAACAAGCTGCAATATGACAAGAGCAAAAAAATCCCGCCCAAGCTCAATCAGGAGTTCGTTATTTTGACCTCGCAGGCGGAGAGCTACTGGGAGGAGGCGAAGGAGAAGGATGATTACGCAGGCTTCCAGCCCTACCTGGATAAAATTATCGACCTGACCAATCAGATGATTGATCTGCGCGGCGCAGGGGCGAGCCGATATGATACACTGCTTGATGATTACGAGCCGGGATTGACGACGGCGCAATTAGACCAGGTGTTCGGCGAGCTCCGCAGCAAGCTGGTGCCGCTGGCCGCATCCATTGCCGCTTCCTCGCATCAGCCGGATACCTCATTCCTGAGGCAAACGTATAGCAAGGCGGCGCAGAAGGATTTCAGTCTCTACATATTAAGACAGATGGGCTATGACTTTGACGCGGGCAGGCTGGATGAGAGTGTGCATCCCTTCGCTACTGGCCTGAATCCCGGCGATGTGCGCATCACGACCCGTTATCTGGAGGAGGATGTGACGAGCGCCCTGTTCGGCACGATCCATGAGGGGGGGCATGCGCTGTATGAGCAAAACATTGGCAAGGAGCTGATCGGCACCTCACTGTCGGAGGGCACCTCCATGGGTATTCATGAGTCGCAGTCTCGCTTCTGGGAAAATATGATCGGTCGCAGCCGTCCATTCTGGGAACGGTACATGGGCGAGCTGCAGCAGCGATTCCCTGGGCAGCTTGATGTGCCGGTCGAGCAGTTCTATCGTGGAATCAACGTCGTGTCGCCCTCGCTCATTCGCATCGAGGCGGATGAGCTGACCTATAATCTTCATATTATCATTCGCTATGAGATCGAGAAGATGATCTTTAACGAAGGGGTTAAGGCAGCAGAGCTGCCCGAAATCTGGAACGCCAAATACAAGGAGTACCTGGGCATTGTACCGCCAAGCAATCGCGATGGCGTGCTCCAGGATGTTCACTGGTCAGGCGGAGCGTTCGGCTACTTCCCATCGTATGCGCTCGGCAATATGTATGCGGCTCAGTTCATGGACACGATGGAGCAGGAGCTGCCGCAGCTATGGAGTCTGGTCGGGTCGGGGGAATTGCTGCCGATCAAGGAATGGCTGACGGAGCGCATCTACAAATTTGGCAAGCTGCAGACGCCATCGGAGATTATCGAGCGCGTCACTGGGCAGCCGCTCGACCCTTCCTATCTGTTCCGGTATTTGGAGGGCAAGTACAAGGACATCTACAAGCTGTAAGTTTTTCTTGCAAAGGTTATCTCTTAAAGGTTGTCTCTTTATAGGTTGTCTCTCAGGTGCATCATCTGGGAGGCGACCTTTTTGCTTAGGACAGCGACAGCCGTTTACGCTTGGGAGATGACATTGGTTGCTCGTCCCATGTCCTGCTAACTAGGTCGCGTCTGAAAACCCGTTCAAGGGCATCTCTCCCCGCCTTTTCGCCCCATGCTGCGTTGCTTTTTCGCAGGCGCACCCCCGGTACGCCTGCGAAAATGCGCCTTGCCTGGAACGAAAATTCGGCCAGATCTGTTCCGTTCAGAGTTTTCAGACACGCCCTAGACACCAAGGGCTAACAGGCCGCATAGTCTAGCATTACGAATAGCTAGGATGGAGGGATGGGCGATGCGCCTAAACTATGCAGCCGCACTGCTGGGCATGCTGCTCGTTGCTGGTATTGCGCTTGGAGGGTGCGGCAAAAGCACAGACAATGAGGTGATGAGGCTGAAGGTGGGCGAAGTGACGCGGTCCATCTTTTATGCGCCGCAATATGTGGCCCTCAGCCAAGGATTTTTTACGGAGGAGAGGCTGGAGATCGAGCTGATGCCAACGTTCGGCGGGGATAAGACGATGACGGCGCTGCTGTCAGGCACTATTGACCTCGGTCTTGTCGGCTCAGAGACCTCGATCTATGTTGCACAGCAGGGCGCCAAGGACCCGGTCATCAACTTTGCCCAGTTGACACAGACAGACGGCACGTTCCTGGTGGCTCGCGAGGCAGGAGAGAGCTTCGATTGGGAGCATCTCAAGGGGAAGCCTTTTCTCGGGCAGCGCAAAGGAGGCATGCCGCAGATGGCGGGCGAATATGCACTGAGGAAGCATGGGATCGATCCGCAGCGTGATCTGGAGCTGATTCAGAACGTGGACTTCGCCAATATCCCTGCGGCCTTTGCGTCAGGAACGGGAGACTATGTGCAGCTATTCGAGCCGCAGGCGTCGATCTTCGAGAAGGAAGGCAGAGGACATGTCGTCGCATCGTTCGGTGCGGAGAGCGGCAATCTGCCGTACACCGTCTATATGGCAAAGCAGAGCTTCCTGCAGCAGAATAAGGAGGCAGTGCTGGCGTTCACACGCGCGATTCATAAGGCACAACTGTGGGTGGAGGAGCATCGCGCAGAGGAGATTGCCGAGGCCATCAAGCCCTACTTCGAGGATGCGGACATGGGGATCATCATTCGGGTGGTCGACCGCTACAAGAGCCAAGGCTCCTACGCCACAGACCCGATCATCGATGAGGCAGAATGGAACAATCTGCTCGATGTGATGACCTCTGCAGGGGAACTGAAGCAGCGGGTCGAGCACGGTCAATTGGTCGATAACTCCTTTGCGCTCGAAAGCATGCAGTAGGGAAGGCCGCGCTATGAAGCCGATGCTGGAATTGCGCAAAGTGTCCCATGTCTATGTGAATGAGCAGGAGGCATCGCTTGCCGTGGAGGCGATCGATCTGGCTGTCATGCCGGGCGAGTTCATCAGTCTGGTCGGGCCAAGCGGCTGCGGCAAGACGACCTTGCTAAGTCTGTTGGCCGGGCTCATGAGACCAACCGAAGGAGAGGTGCTGCTGCGCGGCCGGAGAATGACAGCGCCCACGATGAAGATCGGCTATATGCTCCAGCAGGACTACCTGTTCCCGTGGCGAACCATTGCAGACAATGCGCTGCTTGGGCTGGAGGTGGCGGGGCGGCGCAGTCTAGATCAGAGGCAGTCAATGGAGCAGCTTCTGGAGGAGATGGGGCTGACAGGCACGGCCGACCGTTATCCCCATGAGCTGTCCGGCGGCATGCGCCAGCGGGTGGCGCTGGTGCGCACGCTGATGGCATCGCCGGAGGTGCTGCTGCTCGATGAGCCGTTCTCTGCGCTCGATATGCACATCAAGCTGCAATTGGAGGACCTCGTGCAGCAGACGCTGCGCAAGCTGAAGAAGACGGCGGTGCTCGTCACGCATGATCTGGCAGAGGCCGCTGCGATGAGCGACCGTGTCGTCCTGCTCGGCAGCCGCCCTGGACGAGTGCGTCAGGTCTTTGACATACCAGAGGATATTCGCAAGCTGCTGCCAACGAAGGCCAGGCGGAGCGCGGGGTTTCAGGATATATTCGATGCCATCTGGGAGGAGCTGGAGGGGGAGCAGGAGGTGAAGGCCACATGAATCGGATGCTTCGTAGACT
The DNA here is from genome assembly GCF_054955055.1 of Paenibacillus sp. J5. Lineage (NCBI taxonomy): Bacteria > Bacillati > Bacillota > Bacilli > Caryophanales > Paenibacillaceae > Paenibacillus > Paenibacillus sp. J5. The sequence goes on from NZ_JBUEDD010000012.1 coordinate 184,692, forward strand.
GCATGCGGATTATAAGCGCAGGCGTCGTCAGCTTACAGCAGCGGTGCTCGCGGTAAGGCTGCTGCTGCTGGCTGGACTGCTGCTGCTGTGGGAGCTGGCAGGGAGATGGGGCTGGATCGATGAGCTGCTGTTCAGCTATCCCTCCAAGCTGTGGGATCAGCTCTATACGACGATGGCGGACGGCTCGCTGCCGCCACATATCGCCATTACTGTGGCTGAGACGGTAACAGGCTTCATTCTAGGGACCGTGCTCGGGGCGGCGCTGGCAGCGCTGCTCTGGTGGTACCCGTTCCTGTCACGAGTGCTGGATCCGTACCTGGTTGTGCTTAACAGTATGCCGAAGGTGGCGCTGGGGCCTATCTTTATCGTGGCGCTGGGGCCTGGCTTTATCGCCATCGTCGCCACCACCTTGTCGGTGACGGTCATCATTACAACATTGGCGATCTATAACCGATTTCGGGAGATTGACGCCAACTATGTCAAGGTCGTCCGCCTGTTCGGCGGAAGCCGCAGCCAAGTGTTCCGACTGGTGATTTTGCCCGCTTCCTTCCCGGTCATCATCTCGACCCTCAAGGTTAATGTAGGTCTGGCCTGGGTGGGTGTCATCGTAGGTGAATTTTTGACGGCGAAGGCGGGTCTGGGCTATCTGATCATCTATGGCTTCCAGGTGTTTAACTTTACGCTCGTTCTGTCCAGTCTGATGGTGATTGCCGTAGTGGCAGCGGTGATGTATCAGTTGGTTGCGGCGCTGGAGGAACGGTTGACGCGGGGGTATGGGCAGCGGTAGGATAGAAGCACATGGAACGGTGCAGCAATGCAGCGTCCATCTTACCCTATGGCGACGACTGAGAGGATTATGGTATGGGAATGCGCATTATTAAGACAGCAGCGGCAGCGCTCGCCGCGATCTATACTGCATTATATTTGGGGCTGACGCCGGCATTATCGGCAGGCCTGATCGCAATCCTGGCTGTAGAGGTCACCCGGATGAGAGGCATACGCATCGCTGCCATCCGCCTGGTCGCTTCGATGCTGGGATTGTTTTTTGCTTCTATTATATTCTTGCTCTGCGGCTTCAAGATTTGGGCGTTGTCGCTATTTGTGCTTACGGCCTTTCCGATCTTGTCCCGACTGAGCCTGAAGGATGGGATCGTGACGAGCGCTGTAGTCGTCTTCCATATGTTCGAGCGTCAGGAGGTAAGCTGGGGGCTGATTGGCAATGAGTTTATGCTGCTGGTAACCGGCCTTGGCTGGGCGCTGGTAATGAATCTGCTGTATATGCCCAGCGAGGAGAAGTCGCTGCAGGAGGGGAAGCGGCGGCTGGAGCAACTGTTCAGCGCGATCTTCACCGAGATGTCCCGCTCCCTGCGCAACCCTGCGCATCTGTGGAACGGCGAGGAGCTGCTGCATGCTCATGATGCCATTGAGCGCGGGGCGGCCAAAGCAGACAACTACCGGGAGAACCGGCTGATCGGGTATGAGAAATATTGGCGCACCTACTATGCGATGCGCAGAGAGCAGCTTGATTCGATCTCTCAGATGCTGCCGCTGCTGGCGCTTGCCTATGAGAAGGTGCCCCAGGGCGAGCTGCTCGCAGAGGTATTCGATTCGCTGGCGCTTGAGGTGATGTCTGATGTATACGAGGGCAGAGTTGAGCGGGAGCTGGAGGAGCTGGAGGAGGTATTCCGCTTGATGCCGCTGCCTGCGACGCGCGAGGAATTCGAGATTCGATCGGCGCTGCTGCTGCTGTGTCGGGAGCTGGAGCGCTTCCTATCCATCGCCAGACGCCTGAAGCGAAAGAAGATAGCTTAAGCAGATATAGGGCGATCAGGCTGCCCGTGCTGGGGACATCTGCTTCGTTGCAGTGCGGGGAAACGGGCGGATGGAAGGCAGTCATCTACCTGGACAGTCCAAAAACATTTAAAAGAGTTGACATTTCTGCGGTACAGATGTATCAACATTTGCCTATGTCCTGCATACACTTTAATTGAATGATTGTATGGAGGAGGTTAATGCAATGACAATTGCAGATAAACAGCTACAAGCCAGAGAGATAATCACGAAAGCTGTCTGCGGCAAAGGTCGTAAGTTTTCGACAGTAACGCATACCGTCACACCGCCTCACAACCCGACTAGCATATTAGGTGCTTGGATCATAAACCACCAATATGAAGCGGTGAAGGCCGGCGACGGAATCGAGGTGATCGGTACTTACGATATTAACTGCTGGTATTCCTATGACAAAAACTCGCAAACTGATGTGGCCAAAGAGACGGTATCCTATGTAGAAAGCGTTCCGCTCTCTTATCTCGATCCGAAGCATAGAGCCTCTACCGAGGAGGTAGCTGCCGAGGCGACACAGGAGCCCAATTGCATCGAGGCCACCATATCGTCGAGCGGAACGTCTGTGGTCATCCGCGTAGAACGGGAATTCTCCGTGGAGATGATCGCCGAGACCAAGGTGTTCGTCGCGGTTCTGCCAGGAGGCGACGACCTGGACGGCAAAGATTTTGAGTATGGTCTGGAAGGCGACGGCGATTTCGAGGATCTGGACCCCGAGCTGCTTGATGATGAATTGTAATTAGGAAATTCCTTCCTGTACGTTTAGTATAATCTATGCAAGGACCGCAGCAGCGGTCGAGGGCGATAGCCCTCTTTTTTTAATATATACGAATTAATTTATACGTGCTGTTCGCCTTATAGGTACTTCGATATCTACGCGAAACGAAGCTTAGCCGTCAAGGACGGCGACAGCCGTTAACGCATGTCATCAAATCACGCGCTGCGCTACAAGGGCAGCTCGCCATCCCGCGGCAGGCGAGGGGTTGAGGTCAGGCGCGCAGCGATGATCCGGGCGGGAGAGGAAGCGATGAGCGGTGGAGTATGGATCTGGAGAGGGAACAAGCAGCGACCAGGGAAGGAAGCAGCCGCGGGCAGGCAGACTGCTCCTGTAGATGGCCTGTCAGAGCTGCAGGAGCTGGAGCCAGAGACCGAGCAAGCGGCTGTCTTGCTGTGGCCATGCGCAGTCATGAGGTCAAACCGTCTACAGCATGCCAGTGGAGCGGCTCTGCTTCAACGGGAACAGGGCACCTTAGCCAGCGGCCAGCCGCTGCTGGAGCGGGCGAAGCTGCCAGACGGGGCATGGCTTCTGAACGCAGGAGCCGCCCGAATCGCAGAGTTGGATGAGCCCGCGTTGGCAACGCGCCTCAGAGCTGCCGGGATCGGCTGGAGAGCGCTGCAAGAGAAGGAGCCTGCCACTGAATCAGTCAGAGCAGGCTGCCGTTTCTACCGAGTTGCAGTCTTTCATCTGGAGATTGTGCAGATGGAGAGGATCGGTGTGCCGCTCCTGGGTGGCGGCTACAGTGCTGATACTGCGAGCTGGCGGCCTGCGGGTCTGTCCGCCGCGGGAGCAGGGTACGGGCGGCGTGCAGAGGTGCGGGCGGGGCTGGATGAGACGGACCCGCTCTATCGGCGAGTGGCGCGCATGGCGATGCGCGCTCTGTATGCGCTCTGCCTCGACTTCGGTGAAGTGATCGTGGCGCTGGATGATGATGGCCGCACGAGCGTAAGCGCGGTGAAGCTGCCGCCGCATGGCTCCAGCGTCTGGCAGGAGGCCGCGGCGCGTTTTGCGCTGACGTATCCCGCGGAGGAGGCCGCTCGCGGCAGCGTGCTGCTGGGCGCCGACCCCGAGTTTGCGCTGCTACGCCCAGACGGAAGGCTGGCATCGGCGGCGCGTTATTTGCCGCCGCATGGCCCTGTCGGCTGCGACGCTGTGCCTGTCGGGCGGCGGCTGCGCTACCCGGTCGCCGAGCTGCGGCCAGCTCCGGCAGCCGACCCCGCTGCGCTGGCGTCCGCGCTGCGCTCGCTGCTGCAGCAGGCTTCGCAGCGCATCGGCGCGAGCGGGCTGCGCTGGCTGGCAGGCGGCATGCCGGTGCCGGGCCTGGCGCTGGGCGGCCACCTCCACCTGAGCGGCGTGCCGCTGACGAGCCGCCTGCTGCGGACGCTCGATAGCTGCGTGGCGCTGCCGCTGGCGCTGGTGGAGGGGGCGGGCGCCCGCACTCGCCGCCCGCGCTATGGCTGGCTCGGCGATTTCCGTCGCCAGCCCCATGGCGGCTTCGAGTACCGCACGCCGCCAAGCTGGCTCGTATCGCCTGCGGCCGCCCGCGCCGCCTTCGCGCTCGCCTTGCTCGCTGCTGTCGAGGAGCGGACGCTTGCCGCCACGCCGCATGTGCTGCCCGCCTGTGATGAAGCGCTGGTGGCGGCCTATTATGCGGGCGACAGGCAGACGCTGCTGCGCGGCCTGGAGCCATTCTTCGCCCGGCTGGCGTTGACGCCGAGCTATGCGCGGCTGGCTCGTTGGATCGAGCCGCTGCTGGAGGCGGCGAGGCGAGGCGACGTGTGGGATGAGGGGCGGGATATTCGGCTGAAGTGGCGGATTCCTGTGCGCTAATACGTCTTACGGGGTGGCGTGTCGCCGCGTTAGCCCTCCATTGCCTCCTGAGCAATAATTCTGATATTCTGATATAATGAAATACTCAGAATAAATGAATGGCTGCGTGAGCTTAATGATAGAGGCAGGAGGTTGTGTATGTCAGGCTATACTCCGATGATCCAGCAATATTTGTCAATTAAGGAGCAGGCGCAGGATGCGTTTCTGTTTTTTAGGCTGGGCGATTTTTACGAGATGTTTTTTGACGATGCGGTGCTAGCTTCACGAGTGCTGGAGATTACGCTGACCGGGCGGGATGGCGGGGGGAAGGAGCGCATCCCGATGTGCGGCGTGCCCTACCATTCGGCAGAAGGATACATATCCAGACTTATCGAGAAGGGCTATAAGGTAGCGATCTGCGAGCAGGTCGAGGACCCGGCGGCGGCCAAGGGTGTGGTGCGGCGGGAGATCGTCCGGGTCATTACACCGGGCACGGTGATGGAGACGAAGTCGCTGGAGGGCAAGGCGAACAACTTTATTGCGGGCGTCGCGGCAGAGGGCGGCTCGTATGCGCTCGCGGTATGCGATCTATCCACAGGCGAGCTGTATGCTACTTCCTTCCCTGCCTCCGTGCAGATGCTTGCTGACGAGCTGAACGTATATCATCCTGCCGAGGTTGTAGGCGAGGCTGCGCTGCTGGAGGCGCTTCAGGAGCTCGCCCAGGGATGGGAGCGTCCGCTGCTGCTGACAGAGCGGGAGCCGATGGATCAGGCGCTGCTCGAAGGCAAATACGGGCAAGAGCAGCTATCCAAGCTTGCTCCTGCCCGCGTCCGCGCGGTGAGTGTGCTTACCGGCTACCTGAACGAGACGCAAAAACGGTCGCTTGGCCATGTGTCTGTCATTCGGGGATATGAGCCCAATCAGTATATGGTGCTGGACCCGTTCACACGTCGCAATCTGGAGCTGACGGAGACCGTTCATGAACGGCGGAAGAAGGGCTCGCTGCTGTGGCTGCTTGACCGAACCGAGACCGCGATGGGGGCGCGCTTGCTGCGCCGCTGGATCGATAAGCCGCTGCTGAGCCAGCATTCGATCGAGGAGCGGCTGGAGGCTGTGGACAAGCTCTATCATGATTTCATGCTGCGCGAGGAGCTGCGCGGCGATCTGAAGGAAATCTACGATCTGGAGCGTCTGGTTGGACGGGTAGCGTTCGGCAGCGCCAACGCCCGCGACCTGAACGCGCTCAAGCTGTCGCTGCAACGGGTGCCAGGAATTGCGGAGCGCTGTCAGGGCTCGGCATCGGGCACCCTGTCCGCGCTCGTAACGGGCCTGGACGATTGCGCCGACCTGGCTGCGATGATCGAGACCGTGCTGGTGGAAGACCCGCCGGTGTCGGTGCGCGAGGGCGGTCTGATACGCCAGGGCTATGACGACTACCTGGATCAGCTACGCGAGGCGAGCACCGGCGGCAAGCGGTGGCTGGCCGAGCTGGAGAAGCGGGAGCGTGAGGCGACCGGCATACGGACGCTGAAGATCGGGTACAACAAGGTGTTTGGCTACTATCTGGAGGTAACGAAGGCGAATCTGTCCCAACTGCCTGAGGGACGCTACGAGCGCAAGCAGACGCTTGCCAATGCCGAGCGGTTCGTGACGCCGGAGCTGAAGGAGAAGGAGCGGCTTATTCTGGAGGCCGAGGAGAAGATGGTTGACCTGGAGTACGAGCGGTTCGCTGAGCTGCGCGACCATCTGGCCAGTCACCTGAGCCGACTGCAGCGTTTGGCCGAGGTGATCGCCGCGATCGACGTCTATCAGTCGCTGGCGGCAATCAGCGCGGAGCAGCGGTTCTGCCGACCTGTCATCAGCAGCGGCTACGGACTTCAGATCGAAGGCGGTCGTCATCCGGTCGTGGAGGCGGTCATGGGCAGCACGCCGTTCATCGCCAACGACACTTCACTTGGCGATGAACAACCGATGCTGCTCATCACTGGGCCGAATATGGCGGGCAAGAGCACCTACATGCGTCAGGTGGCGCTCATCTGCATCATGGCGCAGATCGGCTGCTTCGTGCCTGCAGACGCGGCGACCATCCCGCTCACAGACCGGATCTTCACCCGCATCGGAGCGGCGGATGATCTGATTGGCGGGCAGAGTACGTTCATGGTCGAGATGAAGGACATCCAGATCATGACCGAGCAGGCGACCCGGCATAGTCTGGTTATTATTGACGAGCTGGGTCGCGGCACCTCGACTGGCGAAGGGATGGCGATCGCTCAAGCGGTCATCGAGTTCGTCCATCATCAGATCGGCTGCAAGGCGCTCGTATCGACACATTTCCACGAGCTGGCTCATCTGGAGGATTCGCTGCCTGGACTATCCAATGCGTGCATGGCTGTGCAGGAGAGCGCCGATCAGGTCACGTTTCTGCGGAAGCTGGTGCCAGGCGCCGCCAGCACAAGCTACGGCATCTACTGCGCACAGCTTGCGGGACTGCCTGGCATCATCATCGACCGCGCCTATGCGCTGCTCCATAGCGGGGAGCAGCATGGCGGAGGGCTAGCGCAGAGAGGCGGGTCTGTCCCGTCTGTCAACGCTGCTCAGTACGTGGCGACCACGCCAGCCGACGTTGCTTCAGGCGCGGGTATGTCTAATGCGGCGGTGGATGTTGCTCGCAGAGGCGAGCCATGGGCTGCGGCTGCGCACACGGGGCTAGCCGCCGCGCCTTCCGGCGGGATGAAGCCTGGCGAGGGAGCGGGTAACGCGACAGCGGCTTCTAACGCTGCTTCTGGCGATGAATCGTCCACAGCGGGGGCGGATAGCGGTGGCGCAGCCAGCATGGCTGTTGCCCCTGACACAGCTATCAGGGAATCGGCAGCGCATCAGTCGTTATCCCCGCTGTACGCGGCAGAGGTCGCCGCGGCGGGTGAGGTGGTGCAACTGTCGCTGTTCGCCGCGACGGAGCCGTCCGCTGCCGACAAGCCGCGCAAGCCGACCAAGTCGGATAAGGTGGCGGAGGAGCTGCGAAAGCTCGATCTGTTCAATATGACGCCGCTGCAGGCGATGCAGTGGATTAGCGAAATGAAGCAAAAGCTCGCTGAGTAAGGGAAGGAAAGGAGTTGTGCTGCCGTGGCGAAAATACATGTGCTGGATGAGCAACTGGCCAACCAGATCGCCGCTGGCGAAGTGGTGGAGCGACCCTCCTCCGTCGTCAAGGAGCTGGTGGAGAACGCAGTTGACGCAGGAAGCACCACGATCGATGTAGCGATCGAGGAGGGAGGGCTGACCTTCATCCGCGTTCGCGATAACGGTGCGGGGATTGAAGCGGACGATCTGGAGCTGGCATTTCTCCGCCATGCGACCAGCAAGCTGCTGGATAGCCGTGATCTGTTCCGAATTGCGAGCCTGGGCTTTCGCGGGGAGGCATTGCCAAGTATCGCAGCGGTGGCGAAGGTAGAATGTGTGACCGCGGCCGATGACAGCGGACTTGGCGTCAAGCTGCTGGTCGAGGGCGGCAAGGTGGTGAGCCGGGAGGCGGCCGCCTCGCGTCAGGGGACGGAGATGATCGTTCGCGATCTGTTCTATAATACGCCTGCACGGCTCAAGTATATGAAGTCGATTCAGACGGAGCTTGGTCATATCTCCGATTATATGTATCGTCTGGCAATGGCTCATCCTGGCATAGCGTTCACGCTCAAGCATAACGGAACTTCGCTGCTGCGCACGCTTGGCAATGGCGATCGGCTGCAGGTCATCGCTGCCGTCTACGGCACGACGATGGCGCGGGCGATGCTGCTGGTTGCAGGCGAGCACCCGGACTATACACTGCGTGGCTATGTATCCAAGCCCGAGCAGACCAGAGCGAACCGGAACGGGATGACGACGATCGTCAATGGTCGCTACATCCGCAGCTTCATCTTGAATCAATCGATTCTGCAGGCGTTTCATACGCTGCTGCCGATTAACCGTTTCCCGCTCACGGTGCTGGAGATTGGCATGCACCCATCGCTTGTCGATGTGAATGTCCATCCATCGAAGATGGAGGTGAGATTCAGCAAGGAGGTCGAGCTGAAGGAGTTTGTCCAGCAGTCCGTGCGCGAGGCGCTGTCAGGCTATGTCCATATTCCATCTGCAACTGTACAGACGGAGCGTGACAAGCCTGCCTACGTGCAGCAGCAGATTTCGTTCTTCCGGCCAGATGCCGATTCAGCGTCCACGAAGGAGCGCCAGAGAGGCTCCCTGGCATTTGGCGAATCCGGGCAAGGCGCGGGGCCTGCTATACCAGCCGGAGCGGCAGAGAAGCTGTACAAGCCTTCCCCGCTCCTGGCCGCGGGAGCGGAGCTGCGTGAACGCCCAGACGGAGCAGGCGGTTTGGACGGCAATACAGTAGCGAATGGCAGCAAGACGGTCAATCCGGGGCATGAGCCTGGCTTTGCGGCGGGGGGAGAGGTCTCGGCCGCTCGGCCCCCAGCATCAGCGGACGCCTGGATTGCTCAGACTGATTCGGCAACTGGCAGCATAGCGGCTACGACTGAGACTGCCAGGCTGGCGGATGACTGGCTCAGAGCGGACGGCACGCATGGGGGGCATCGGTTAGGCAGTAGTCAGCCGAACAGCAGCATGGAGCTGTCTCAGGACACAGCGGGAGCGCGTGCGGCGGGTGGCTCACAGGCCGTTGACTCGGCGAGGGGCAGCTCGCCTGGCACCGGCATGACAGGCACAGACAGGGCATCTGAGCCGGCACGCGCGTCCAACGCCAATGCGTCTGCGTTCCCGGAGCTGTCCTGGGTAGGGCAGCTTCACGGTACCTATCTCGTTGCGCAGAATGAATCCGGCATGTATCTGATCGATCAGCATGCGGCTCATGAGAGAATTCATTATGAGTATTATTATCATAAGTTTGGCCAGCCCGAGGAGGCTAGCCAGCAGTTGCTCGTGCCCCATACGCTGGAGTTCACGACCGTGGAGGCGGAGCAGCTTCGCGGGCGTCTGGAGCTGTTTGCACAGGCGGGGCTGGAGATCGAGCCCTTCGGTACGAATGCCTTTCTCGTCCGCTCGCATCCGCAATGGCTGCCCAAGGGAGACGAGCTCGAGGTCATCGAGGAGATCGCGGAGTGGATTTTGGCCGAGAAGCGTGCGGTTGACGTCGGCAAGCTGCGGGAGAAGTCGGCTATCCTCTGCTCCTGCAAGGCATCGATTAAGGCCAATCAGCGGCTGACCCGCGAGGAGGGCGAGGCGTTGATTACACGGCTTGCTGCTTGCAATCAGCCGTATACGTGTCCCCACGGAAGGCCGATTGTGGTGCACCTATCGACCTACCAACTGGAAAAAATGTTTAAGCGGGTGATGTAATGATTGTAACAACATCGGAAGCGCCGGTCAGCCAGACCGTGGAGCAGGCGAAGCGGCTCGCTGCCGAGCTGTCCGCGGTCTATGTGCATCGTGGGCAGCATTCGCTGCGGCGCATCGGCCGGCGCTTGGGCGAAGAACGGCTGCTGGTGGTGACGAGCCATAACCTGCGGTATTATGAGGGGGAGGAGCAGCCGCTCTATTTTCATCCTAGCATGGCGCTTATTCGCATCAAGCGGTTGATCAGCGGCGAGCATGATCCGATGCTGGTCGCCAGCCGCTGCGCTCCTGGAGATGAAGTGCTGGATTGCACGGCTGGCCTCGGTGCGGACTCGCTGGTCTTTTCCTTTGCTGTCGGGGCGCAGGGTCGTGTCACAGCGCTGGAGAGCGAGCCCGTATTGGCAGCACTTGTCCGCGACGGACTGCTTCGGTATGATACCGGGATCGCTGATGTCAATGAGGCGATGCGGCGTATCGAGCTGATCGCGGCCAACCATGCGGAGCGCCTTGCGTCCCTGCCGGACAACAGCTACGACATCGTATATTTTGATCCGATGTTCCGCCGGCCGATCCAGGAATCCAGCGCCCTGCAGCCGCTGCGTCAGCTCGCGAATCATAGTGAGCTATCCGCATCATCTGTTGCGGAAGCGGTGCGGGTGGCACGCAAGGCTGTGGTGCTCAAGGAGCACCGCTGGAGCGGAGAGTTTGCTCGTCTTGGCTTTGAGCAGGTGCAGGCCAGCACATCGAAAATTGCGTATGGAGTGATAGCAACGTGACTACAGAACAGCAGATGACGGACAAGCCCAGGCTGCTGGTGCTGGTCGGCCCGACAGCCGTCGGCAAGACCGCCTATAGCCTGGAGATTGCCAAAGCATGGAACGCCGAGATTATATCCGGCGACTCGATGCAGGTATATAGAGGGATGGATGTTGGCACAGCGAAGCTCCCGCTAGCGGAGCGGGAGGGCATCCCCCATCATTTAATTGATATTTGCGAGCCGGAGCACCCGTTCTCTGTGGCGGAGTTTCAGAGCCGCTGCCAGGAGCTGATACCGGAGATTCATGCGCGCGGCAAGCTGCCTTTCATTGTGGGTGGCACCGGGCTGTATGTCGAGTCGATCTGCTACAACTACCAATTCTCCGAGGTCGGCTCTGATGAGGACTACCGGGAGGAGCTGCAGCAGCTTGCACAGCAGCAGGGCAATGAGGAGCTGCACAGGCGGCTGTGCGCAGTCGATCCCGAGGCGGGCAAGCGGCTGCACCCCAATGATGTGCGGCGGGTCATCCGCGCGCTGGAGATTTATAAGCTCACCGGAGCAGTGATGGCCGACCAGTCCCGCAGGCAGGAGAAGACGTCGCCATACGAGCTGTGCGTCATTGGATTGAACACGGAGCGCAGCTACCTGTATGAGCGTGTCGATCAGCGTGTCGATCTCATGATGGAGCAGGGACTGCTTGCCGAGGTGGAGCGGCTGCTGGCGGCTGGCGTGCCAGAGACGGCCATTTCGATGCAGGGTCTTGGCTACAAGGAGCTGGTTCCGTATTTGCGGGGCGAGTATACGCTGGAGCAGGCGGTGTATCTGCTCAAGCGGGATACGCGCCATTTTGCCAAGCGCCAGTTGTCCTGGTTCAGACATATGCAGGATATTCAGTGGGTGGAGCTGGACAGGTTACAAAATTTTAATGACGCCCTGCAAATTATTCATGATATAATAGCAGGAAAGTTCAAGGAGCAGCGCGAATATAAATCTAATCAATCCTATCTATAATTGGGGGTAACGGTTAATGAACAAATCGATCAACATTCAAGATACATTTCTCAATCAACTGCGAAAAGATAGTGTCCCGGTTACCGTTTATTTGACCAACGGCTTCCAGATTCGCGGTGTCATCAGAGCATTCGACAACTTTACGATCGTCATTGACAGCGAAGGCCGCCAACAGATGGTTTACAAGCATGCGATCTCGACCTTTACCCCACAGCGCAATGTGTCGCTAATGCAGGATTCCGGCAGCAACGACTGACCTCGCAGCGACAAGTTTTGAAACTTTTTATCAGGGTAGCGCGTTTAAAAGAATAACGGACTGCAGAGCAACCGTTGATGCGCCAGCGAACAACCAACCGACATAGGAGGTCGGCTGTTCCCTGGGCGGCAGAGGGTTGTTCTTTTCATTCCGAGCATCGTTTGTTTAATTAACGTCATAGCAGTAGAGAAAGGCGCCGCTTCCGGGCGTCTAGAGGAAGGGAGTCGGCTCATGGCAGAACGTCAATCACCGCGGCGGCCAGCACCACAGAAAACCACGACGAAGAAGAAAAAAGGGAAACGCAAAGTGACCCCACGCCGAATCTTTATGGGGCTGTTCTTTACCGGAGCATTGTTTGTGCTGTGCGGCATTATCGGATATTTTCTCATCACGCTCAATGGCGAGAAAATATTGAAGGAGAACAAGGACGAGTTCAATTTCGCTGAAGCCTCGGTCGTTTACGACCGGGAAGGCAACCAGATTATGAAGCTGTTCACTAATGAAAATCGTGAGTATGTCACCTATTCGGAGATTCCGAAGCTGGTGGCTGACGCCTTCGTCTCTGTTGAGGACAAGCGTTTCCGCGAGCACTCGGGACTGGATTTCATCTCGATCGGCCGGGCGGTGGTGAAGGATATTATCGCACGCAGCGCTGTGGAGGGTGGCAGCACGATTACCCAGCAGCTCGCTAAAAATATGTTTCTTAACCATGACAAGACGATCTTGCGGAAGGCAACAGAGGCATCGATCGCCCTGGCGCTGGACCGGAATTTCTCCAAGGATGAAATTCTGGAGATGTATCTGAACCGCATCTTCTTCGGTCAGCGAGCCTATGGCATCAAGGCCGCGGCAGAGCTATACTTCGGCAAGCAGAACCTGAATGACCTGGAGGTGTGGGAGATCGCCACCCTGGCCGGCATTCCGAAGGCGCCGAGCTCATTCAACCCGCTGAGCAACCCGGAGAAATCGAAGGAGCGGCGCGCAGTTGTGCTGCAACTGATGTACGAGCAAGGGCTGATTACGCAAGCGCAGATGGTGGAGGCCAAGGACAAGGATTACGATCCTGAACAGGCGAAGCGGCCTAACAATACTGTGTTTATGGCCTTCGTGGATTATGCCATCAGCGAAGCGATGGAGAAGACCGGATTGTCGGAGGAGGAGCTGCGCCTGGGCGGTTACGAGATTCATACGACGCTCAACGCAAATGCGCAGACGATCATGGAAGAGCAGTTCAAGCTGGACGATAACTTCGAGAAGAGTATAGACGAGCAGAAGGTACAGGCGGCGATGATTATAGCCGATCACCGCAATGGCGAGATTCAGGCGATGGTTGGCGGACGCGATTACGAGAAGAACGGCTGGAACCGTGTTATTGTGCCGCGTCAGCCAGGCTCCTCCTTCAAGCCGATCACCTCCTACGGTCCTGCACTCCAGACCGGAGAGTGGTTCCCGTGGTCGACGCTGCGCGACGACAAGGAATGTTTTAATGGCTACTGTCCAAGCGACTCCAACCGTGTCAAATACATCGGTCCCGTGTCGATGAGCCAGGCGATCAAGGAATCCCGCAACCTGCCGGCAGTATGGCTGCTCAATCAGATCGGTGTCGCGACTGGCCTGGAATTTGCCAAGACGCTTGGCTTCGAGCTAAGCTCTCAGGATCGCAATCTGGCGATTGCGCTCGGCGGTTTAACTGAGGGTGTCACGCCGATGCAGATGGCGACCGCTTATAGCGTATTTGCTAACGGCGGCAAGTCGGTTGATCTGCATACGATCTCACTCATCAAGAATAAGAGCGGCGCTGTGAATTATGAATATAAGGCGCCCAAGACGAAGCAACTGATGACGCCAGAGGCAGCCTGGTATATGACCGAGATTCTTCAGGGCGTCACCCAGAAGGGCGGCACCGGGACGAAGGCGCAGATCAGTGGGCGCTCGGTCGCAGGCAAGACCGGTACGACACAGCACGGTATCCCTGGACTTCGTTCAAGCGCTAACCGTGATGTCTGGTTTGTCGGCTATACGCCGGAGTGGACCGGAGCGGTATGGATGGGTTATGACCGTACCGATAAGGATCATCTGCTCAAGCAGAGCAGCGGTCAGGCAGCAACGTTCTTTGCCAAGGTTATGGGCGAGGCGATGAAGGGACAACCCAAATCGAGCTTCAAGAAGCCGTCTGGTGTGAAGGAGCTGCAGCCGCCAAGCGCGGTGAATGGTCTGAGTGCAGTCTATGTACCGGAGCGCGGAGATGTCCAGCTCTCCTGGTCAGCGGTAGAGGGCGGAAGCATCACTTACCGCATCTATCGCAAGGAAGCGGCGGAGTCTGATTTCAAGCGAATACAGGATCAGGTGGATGCGATAGCTGCTGAGGACCTCAGTATTGAGGAAGGCAAGTCATACGAATATTATGTGACGGCCTACGATGCCAGTACGAAGCTGGAGAGCGCTGCATCTGCGCAGGCGACGGTGCTGATCCCGATCGAGGAGATTAAGGTGCCGGATGATCTGAACAATCCAGAGCTGCCGGGTGGCGTGCCTCCTGATGAACCGGGCGGCAGCGTACCAGGCGAAGGCATTCCGGAGGAACAGCCTGGAGGAGGCATACCGCCGACGGATGGAACAGATCCTGGAGCAGACCCTGGCTCCGGTACCCCGGAGGCTCCAGGGGCGGGAGAAGAGCTGCCGGGCTGGCTTAATTCCGGAGGGGATGGAGGCAGCGACGGAACTGAAAGTGAGAATGCAGGCAAAGGTAACCGGGGCCGCGGCCAAAATCAGGGACATAGCAATGATGTGCCAGAACAGCCAGCCGATGCGCTGAGTGCGCCATGAGCAATCCGGTTCGAATAAGCTGATACACATGGACAGTGGACAAAGAGCTGAATGCAGCTCTTTGTCCATTTGTTGTCTGCGCTTGATTATGAAGCTCTCCACTTACTTTACGCACCCTCTGTGGTCAACGGGTTAGCAGCGCTTAGTGCGACGGGGAATGCACCCATGCTGGAGGCGGGAAGCTCATATGGTTGCAGATGCAGATTGCTGAATACGGGACACAAACCATGACATGTGTCATTGATGTATGGTTTTTCCGGTAGAGAGGCTATTCTAATAGTTGTCACATCATAGCCACCAAAGGAGCAAATGAAGCTTGGTTTATTTTGGCGTTCGGCTGGAGATGGACGTTAAGTTGTGGTAAGCTTTTTGTAAATGATAAAACAGGCGGTTCAGAAGGGACCCCGCCATAAGCAAGTCAGGCAGGCTGTATTGCTCCTGACCTTGTTCACAGGCCGTGGCTCCCCCTGTCGTCTGGTCATGCGGCGATAGCCGTCTTACGCTTGACAGATTGACGACGGATTTGCTTCAATGGTAAACCTGTCGTATCCTACTTCGGAGGGGTACGTTCCGTATGAAAAGAAAATTTTCTGACCGGGCGAATTGGCGTCGTATTCTCCGGAAAAGTTACTCTTGCCTGTCTATGGACGGGGAGGAGTTTAGAGGCCTGGTTACTTTTTACCGAATCCATGAGCTGAGAGAGCCTCTATGGAAGGAGTATAACGGGCGCCGTCTCTGTCTGGCTGATCGCGGTTATTTGTGGATGCAGCACTTTCCCAAGGGAGAGCAGTTTGTAGTCACGACGATGTTTGATGATAAGGGCCGTGTCGTGCAATGGTATATCGATGTATGCAAAAATCAGGGGCTGACAGATCAGAAGGTGCCGTGGTTTGACGATCTGTACCTTGATGTTGTCGTATTGCCGAGCGGTGAGGTGTTTCTGATGGATGAGGATGAGCTGGAGGATGCGGTACGCTCTGGCGAAGTCACGCATAAGGATGCGAACATGGCGCGCAAGACAGCGGGCAAGCTGCTGTCCGCCATTCGCAACGGAAGATTCAGATATTTTACGCTTAGCTTGAAGCACCGCAAGACACTTGCCGACCGCATGGGGGGGCAGGGCTCATGAGTGAGCGTCTGTCCACTGGCCATGCGGTAAGCAGCCGCAGCCGGTTCAAGCGCAGCTTTCCCAGAAGGCTTGCGCTAGCCCTGGCGGCGCTCCTGCTGGTGGCCGCAGGGTGGGTCGGCTGGATGGCGTATACGGTGCTGAGCTTCGAGGATGTGCAGCCGCAGACGGTAACCGATACGGGGATTGTGCTTGGTGCGGCACTATGGAATGATCGTCCGAGCCCTGCGCTGCGCGAGCGGCTGAATCGCGCAGCCGAGCTCCTTCGGGAAGGGAAGTTCCGTACCATTATTGTATCTGGTGGACTCGATCCCGGCGCTTCGCTAACCGAAGCCGAGGGTATGCGTAATTATTTGCTGGAGCAGGGAATTGCGCCCGAGGCCGTGCTGCTGGAGGGGGAGTCGACGACAACCTACGAGAATCTGCTCTTTAGCAAGCGTGTCATGGAGCAGCATGGTCTGCATAGTGCAACGATCGTGACGCATGAATATCATGCTGCTCGTGCGCTGGATATAGCGGCTTATGTCGGCATTGATCCGCCGGCTGTATCCGGTGCGGCAACCGAGGTGCTGTCCCTTGCCTACCATCGTAGCCGTGAGATATTGGCGCTCTCGAAGTGGAAGCTGGACAAGCTGCTGATGGGCATGGGGCTGTCGCCGTTATAGGACGGTCATTAATCGCCATGCCTAGGTGCGAGAGTGCTGGTTGCTGCTGAGATTCAGAGGTGCTGCTTTTGCAATTATGCTAATAGGACAGGTTAAGCCTGAATACATTGGTAATGCGGCGAGAATATACGAGCATGGCTGCACCAGCGCGGGGCGCCGCTCGTAGGCGCGATACTGGCGGAGCCAATGAGACGCTCCGTGCGCCGCTACTTATGCCGACGTTGCAAAGGATGGGGATGCTCTATGAATCTGAATACAGCGAGCAGCAGCGTGCAAACTAACAACGCACGACCTTCAAGGCAGATCAATGTGGTACTGCGCAGCCATTCGCAAGCAGCGGCTGTCATCCAGACAGCAGAGGAAGCAGAGCCGGTCGCTGCTGGCTTGAAGGCTCATATCTCCAGCGATGCTTTTTCGGATATTCAGAAGGAGCTTGACCCGATGGTCGGGCTGGATAATGTGAAGACGCTCATCTATGAGATCTATGCGCTGCTTCAGGTCGGCAAGCTTCGCTCCGTTGCTGGCCTTAACGGCGGTTCGCATGTTTATCATATGATTTTCAAGGGGAACCCGGGAACGGGCAAGACGACGATTGCGCGTATTGTGGCAAAGCTGTTTCAGAAGATGGGTGTGCTCGCCAAGGGGCATCTCATCGAGGTGGAACGGGCAGATCTGGTAGGCGAATATATCGGGCATACCGCGCAGAAGACGAGGGACCTCGTCAAGAAGGCGCTGGGAGGCGTGCTGTTCGTCGATGAAGCCTATAGCCTTGCGCGCGGGGGCGAGAAGGATTTCGGCAAGGAAGCGATCGATACGCTCGTCAAGGCGATGGAGGATCACAAGAATCAGTTCGTCCTCATCCTGGCTGGTTATCCGCTGGAGATCGAGAACTTTCTGCTGACGAATCCGGGCCTGCCCTCGCGCTTTCCGATTCAGATCGAATTCCCGGATTACACGGTAGACCAGCTCATTCAGATTGCGGAGATGATGGCCAAGGAGCGGGATTATCATCTGCTGCCGCAAGCGCTATTCAAGCTGCGCGAGCATCTGATGCAGGAACGCGGTTCGATGCTGTATGCCTTCAGCAATGCCCGCTATGTACGTAATGTTATTGAACGTTCTATTCGTTTTCAGGCAGTAAGGCTGCTCGGGCAATACCAGACAGGGTCTCCGGGAAGGCAGGAGCTGATGGCGCTGCGTCCGGAGGATTTAAAGTGGGAAAATAAAGCGACCTAAGGAGACTTGATAGACACTATGCGTCCATCGACACATGAGACCGATAATGAGCTAAAGGATCGCGCCGTGCTGGTCAGTCTCGTCACGCAAGCGATCAAGCGCAGCGGGTTAAATGCAGAGCATTCTCTGCAGGAGCTGGTCAGTCTTGCGGAGACGGCCGGTGTAGAAGTGCTGACGACGATGACCCAAAATCTGGAGACGCCGGATACCAAGTTTTTTATCGGCAAGGGCAAGGTGGAGGAGCTGCGTGCGATAGCTGCTGAGCTGGGAGCTACGACCGCGATCTTCGACCAGGAATTATCCGGCGCACAGGTGCGGAACCTGGAGGAAGCGCTCGATCTGAAGATCATCGACCGTACCCAGTTGATTCTGGATATTTTTGCCCAGCGCGCGAAGACACGCGAAGGGATTATTCAGGTTGAGCTGGCCCAGCTTAGCTATCTGCTGCCCCGGTTGTCCGGGCATGGCAAAAATCTGTCGCGCCTGGGCGGCGGCATCGGTACGAGAGGGCCTGGCGAGACGAAGCTGGAGACAGATCGTCGCCATATCCGCGATCGCATCACTGATCTCAAGGCATTGCTGCATGAGGTAGTCAGACACAGGCAGCTTCACCGCGAGCGGCGGCGCAAAAGCGGTGTCACCCAGGTAGCGCTTGTCGGCTATACCAATGCCGGCAAGTCGACACTGCTGCGCGAGCTGACAGCAGCAGATGTCTATGTGGAGAATCAATTGTTTGCTACACTTGATCCGACCTCGCGTATCCTGGAGCTGCCTAGCGGTAAGGAGATTGTGTTAACCGATACGGTTGGCTTCATCCAGAACCTGCCGCATGATCTTGTCGCTGCATTTCGCGCGACGCTGGAGGAGGTCTGCGAGGCTGATCTGGTGCTGCATGTCGTGGACAGCTCGTCTCCGATGCGCGAGGAGCAGATGCAGGTTGTGCAGCGTATTCTGGGTGAGTTGAATGCGGCCGACAAGCCGCAGCTTACCGTATTTAACAAAAAGGATCTGTGTGAGCAGCGCATCGCAGGCGGCCCGGACTCCATCTGGATCAGCGCGTATTCGCAGCAGGATTTAGACGTGCTGCGCGAGCAGATTCAACTGCGCCTTGCAGGGGAGACGCAGCGTTTTGCGCTGCCGGCAGAACGTGGTGATCTGATTGCGCTGGCGTACCGCTGCGGGGAGGTCAAAGATCAGACGATCGAGGATGACAAGATGCTGCTCACGATCGAACTGAACAAGCAGGATTTCGAAGTGCATGGCTATAAGCTGCGCGAATATATGGAAACTTAAGAGGAGAATCAACGCCATCGTGGACAAGCATGAACAGACGAGCTGGGAGCGACTGGAGCAGTGGGCGGAGCGTGCCGAGCGGCACGCTGCCTCCAGACTGCAAGAGCGCGACCGGATTGCCGAACGGAATCATTGGAAGGTGATCCGGGCATTCCAAAAACATAAGGTAAGCGATTTTCATTTTGCCGGTTCTACCGGTTATGGGTACAATGACCGGGGCAGAGAGGTGCTGGATGACGTCTATGCCGACATCTTTGGTGCAGAAGCTGCGCTGGTCAGACCGCATTTTGCTTCGGGAACGCACACGATTAGCTGTGCGTTGTTTGGTGCGCTCCGCCCAGGGGATGAACTGATGTACATCACGGGCAAGCCGTATGATACGCTTCATAAGGTCATTGGCCATGAAGGCGACGGTACAGGGTCGCTGCGGGACTTCGGCATCGGCTACAAGGAGATTCCGCTGCTAGCCAGCGGGGAGGTCGATTGGGAGCAGGTGGAGCAGGCGCTGACAAGCCGCACGAAGGTGATCGGTATCCAGCGCTCGCGCGGCTACGAATGGCGAACGTCCTTCTCCGTCGCGGCAATTGGCCAGATGGTGAAGAAAATCAAGCAACTGAAACCGGACGCCATCGTCTTCGTCGATAACTGTTATGGCGAATTTACAGAGGAGCTGGAGCCAACCCAGGTCGGAGTGGATCTGATGGCTGGGTCGCTGATCAAAAATCCGGGCGGCGGGCTTGCCAGTACAGGCGGTTATATCTGCGGACGGGAGGAGCTGGTGCGCAAGGCGTCCTACCGTCTGACTGCGCCTGGCATAGGTGGAGAGGTCGGGGCGATGCTGGATACGCTCAGAGCTACCTATCAGGGACTGTTCCTGGCGCCTCATCTGGTGGGACAAGCGCTCAAGGGCTCTGTGTTTACTGCTGCGTTATTGGAGTTGCTAGGCTTCGAGACGAATCCCGCATGGGATGCAGAACGGACTGACCTTATTCAAGCGATACGATTTGGGCGGGAGGATGCGTTGATCGCCTTCGTACAGGGCATCCAGCGAGCCGCCGCGGTGGACGCACATGTCGTTCCTGAGCCATGGGATATGCCGGGCTACGAATACCCGGTCATCATGGCTGCGGGAACGTTCATTCAGGGCGGGAGCCTGGAGCTGTCGGCGGACGCTCCAATTCGTGAGCCATATATTGCCTATATGCAAGGCGGACTTACGTACAGCCATGTAAAATTTGGGGTATTGACTGCACTTGAAGACATGGAAAAACGTGGAATATTTGTGATCAAACCTAACATGACTTGACATGTTTTTGGAAGACAGTTACAATAAAAACATATCACAAGGATTGGAAGGTAGATGTGCATGGCTGACGAAATACGCAGGAATATGGCATTATTTCCTATCGGAATCGTTATGAAGCTGACGGATTTAACTGCGAGACAAATCCGGTATTATGAGCAGCATGAGCTGATTGTGCCCGCGCGCACAAATGGCAATCAACGCCTGTTTTCTTTTAACGATGTAGAGCGCTTGCTGGAAATCAAGTCATTGATTGAGAAAGGCGTCAACATTGCCGGCATCAAGCAGGTAATGAACCCGGTCTCGAAGGAGTCCGAGGAAGCAACCGTCATTACAGATCAGACGGAGACGAAGCGCCGCGAGCTGTCGGATACACAGCTACACCGCATGTTGAAGCAGCAGCTTCTAGAGAAGAGACCGGGCAAGGCCTCGCTCATTCAAGGCCAGTTGTCCCGTTTCTATAGCAACAAGCCATAGCTGCTGCTGCAGGCTGGCGCACAAGAGAGAAGTAAAGTTTGAATTCTAACGAGGCTAAGGAGAGGATACTGTGGGCTTTACAAGAGAAGACATCTCGCGCATTGCGGAAGAGCAAAATGTTCGTTTTATCCGGTTGCAATTTACCGATTTGCTTGGAACGATCAAAAATGTGGAAATTCCAGTGAGCCAACTGGAGAAAGCGCTTGACAACAAAATGATGTTTGACGGTTCCTCCATTGAAGGCTATGTACGCATCGAGGAATCCGACATGTACCTTTATCCAGACCTGGACACATGGGTAGTGTTCCCTTGGGTAACAGAGAACCGTGTTGCTCGTCTGATCTGTGATATTTACATGCCGGACGGCACGCCGTTCGCCGGAGACCCGCGCGGTATTCTCAAGCGTTGTCTGAAGGAAGCGGAGGATATGGGCTTTACTGCCATGAACGTAGGTCCTGAGCCGGAGTTCTTCCTGTTCAAAACCGACGAGAAGGGCGAGCCGACAGCCGAGCTGAATGACCAGGGAGGTTACTTCGACTTGGCTCCGACTGACCTTGGCGAAAATTGCCGCCGCGAGATCGTGCTGACACTGGAGGAGATGGGCTTCGAGATTGAAGCATCTCACCATGAGGTTGCGCCTGGCCAACATGAGATCGACTTCAAATATGCCGATGCGGTTAAGGCAGCCGATCAGATTCAGACCTTCAAGCTGGTCGTCAAGACTGTCGCGCGTCAGCACGGATTGCATGCGACCTTTATGCCGAAGCCGCTATTTGGTGTAAATGGTTCAGGCATGCATTGTCACCAGTCGCTGTTCCAAGGTGACAAGAACGCGTTCTACGACGAGAACGACAAGCTTGGTCTAAGCCAGACAGCGCGTTATTACATGGCAGGTCTGTTAAAGCATGCAAGAGCATGCGCAGCCATTACGAACCCGACGGTCAATTCGTACAAACGTCTGGTGCCTGGATATGAAGCGCCTTGCTACGTAGCCTGGTCGGCCAGCAACCGCAGCCCGATGATCCGTATTCCGGCCTCACGCGGCTTGAGCACCAGGGTAGAGGTGCGTAACCCTGACCCGGCTGCCAACCCTTACCTGACCTTGGCTGTTATGCTGAAGGCTGGTCTGAATGGCATTAAGGAGAAGCTGCATCTGCCTGCGCCAACAGATCGCAATATCTATGTGATGACAGATGAGGAGCGCTCGGACGAAGGCATTCCTAGCCTGCCGGCAGATCTCAAGGAGGCGCTGGAAGAGCTGCTTCGTGACGGCGTCATCTGCGACGCGCTGGGCGACCACGCGCTGGCTCATTTTTACGAGCTGAAGGAGATTGAATGGGATATGTACCGCACCCAGGTTCACCAATGGGAACGGGATCAATATCTGACGTTGTATTAAGCGAGGTATTCCAGTAATGGAGCTGGTATAAGAGGTTTTATTGGGGGCAGCTGGGGACAGATTCATTCATTGGATGATGGATCTGCCCCCGGATTGCCCCCATATTTTATGTTTCGGTCCCTCAACGCGGCAGAGTTCCAGAAAGCCACTTTTGATATTTGCTGTATCCGTTCTTCTCTCCCCGATATTCATAGCCATGTTGTCTATAAAAATGGTTCAGCTTGGTGCTGAATGCGACACAGTCGAGCTTGATGCTGGCAAATTGTCCTGCCAGTTCATGCTCCACCCACGTCATAATCTGACTTCCGATGCCGTGGCCAGCATACTTGCGGTTGACTACAAGCCGATGCAGGTAGACTGCCGACTCTCTATCCGTAGTGTCGTCTCCCCAGAGATTACGATCCCACTCGCTCGGCTGCTGCTGTAAGATGACAGAGCCTACAAGCTCCTGACTGGTTGAATGCCGGAAGGCAAATACCTCCCTGCGACGTATGGCGGCAGCCGTATTATGATGATCCAGGCCCTGCAGCAAACCCGACCACTGTGTGGAGCCTGACTCCTTCAGCCATACTGCCGTATGCAAATATAGCTGGCTTATCGCTTGTTCATCCTCTTCAACTGCCATTGCAGCAAACACATTGCTGCTGATAGATACATTCCGAATCTTCGCAATTGCCATGATGCACCTCGCATACAAAGGGTTTAACTAATACTATACCATACATGGTGCATATGAAATGCGCGTTTGTATGGATTGCACGTAAAATAACTATTGGCACGGCGCTATATGTAGAAGCGCGAAGCGCCGATAATAAAAACTGCAGCCCCTCGCAGGGCTGCAGTCTTTCATTAAATCCGAATATCTATATTGCCCCCTACACCAGGGATTGCGCTTTGCTGCATCATTTTGACGAGATCATTGCTCTGCTGAACCGCTTGACCCTTCGCCAGGTTGGCAACCTTCATGCTTACTGCCTGGGCTAGCGAGGCCTGACTCATGACGCTGGATAGTGCTGCGATGTCCATTGATTACACCTCCTTACTATCTATATCGGGCAAACGATTGCCATTCGATAGAGGAGGAGAAATAATCATCCAGTCCAGCCAAGCCGCGAAGACATGACTGTCTAATGAATGTCGCGGAACAGGCCAACAACGCGGCCCAGAATCGTCACTTTCTTGAGACGAAGCGGCTCCATCGTGGAATTCTCCGGCTGCAGACGGATATGATCCCGCTCCTTGTAGAACGTCTTGACGGTCGCTTCATCCTCCTCCGTCATCGCGACTACGATGTCACCATTGTTAGCGGTCTGCTGTTGGCGAACAATGACATAATCACCATTATGAATGCCCGCCTCGATCATGCTGTCGCCCACGACACTCAGCATGAACATTTGGTTATCGCCAACAAAGTGGCTAGGCAGAGGGAAGTATTCCTCGATATTCTCTGTGGCAGTAATCGGCACCCCTGCGGTTACTCGGCCGACTACCGGTACCTTGGCGATATGAACGGGGAATGGAACCTCATCCTGGTTTTGATTCAATATCTCGATTGCACGCGGCTTGGTCGGGTCGCGCCGAATCAGTCCTTTCTTCTCAAGCCGGTCCAGATGGCCGTGAACGGTCGAGCTGGATGCCAGACCAACAGCCTCCCCGATCTCCCGAACAGAGGGCGGATAGCCCTTCTCTCTTACCTCATTCTTAATAAATTCCAATATCGTCTGTTGACGGTTCGACAGCTTCGACATTTTCACATACCCCCAGACAATCATTCTTGTGTCAAATTATAGCACAGAACCGGAGTTCGCACAAACATAAGTTCGTTGAAAATAAAACCTGTCCTTGGTAGAGGAATATATATATTGACACAAACAAGCGTTCGGTTTATTCTAGGTACAAGAACAAATGTTTGGGGTGTTGGATAATGAATCACTCTTACTATTATCAGGATATGGATGCACTTCGTGCCGCGGCGCGTGAGACCGTCAGCTCGGAGAGCAAGACGAACACGGGGAGCTCGCAGAGGATAAGGAATGGTTATGAGGCCGATGAGGTCAGCGGAAGAAGAAAGAGTGTCCTCCGTGTTATCATGGTCGTGCTGCTGCTGTCTATTGCTGTGTCCTGTGTAATGTTCGTACAGTCCAATGCTTCGGGGCGAAGCGTGGAACCATCCAATAACACAGCAATTGCGGGTTTAGAGGCACATGGCGGGCAACTTAAGCAAGCTGTAGAGGCGGAGTACATCATTGCTGCTTATGGAGATACAATTTGGAGCATTGCGAGGCGCTTTAAGCCGGTTAACGACGATCTAAGACAATATGTGTACCGGATTCAGCAGCTCAATGAACTGACGCATGGAGAGCTTCAAGTCGGACAAGTGATTCGCATACCTGATTAACGTTCGACTCGGGTGCAGCGTCATTCATTCATGGCTTTAATGTCTCTCGTCGCTTGACACTCCCCGTGGAAAATGTCAAAGTAGAGAGTGGATAGTTTTCAGGGAGGTAGCTCACAATGGGAAAACTGATTGACCGTATTAATGAATTGTCTAGAAAGAACAAGTCCGTCGGGCTGACTGACGAAGAGAAGGCTGAGCGCGAGGTGCTGAGGAAGCAATATCTGGAGATCTTCCGCGGCAATTTCCGCAACCAGCTCGATTCGATCGAATGGACAGACGAGGAGCCGCCTCTCAAGCATTAATGAACGACATGACATTTCCTATACCAATAGGCAGATCGAACCGTCAGGGCGATTGGTCTATTGGTTTGTGCTGTCTCGCGCGGAGAGGCGCTGGCCGCTGGTCGACAGTCAAGCTTCTCCGAACGGCAGCGGTTAACCATTCTTTTTCGGGAGGCATACTGGTATGAATTATCGTTTGCTTGGAAGAAGTGGGCTAGCGGTATCCGAGCTATGCTTAGGTACGATGACATTTGGCGGGGCGACATCTGAGGCCGACTCTATACAAATGATGCATCGTTTCTTTGACCAGGGCGGAAATTTTCTGGATACAGCAGATGTGTATGTGAACGGGCGTTCCGAAGAGATTGTCGGCAAGGCGATCCAGGGTCGTCGTGCAGAGGTTATTGTTGCAAGCAAGGTGAGAATGAAGGTAAGCGATGACATTAATGGTGCGGGCGTGTCGCGCAAGCATATTTTGGATGGCATAGATGCCAGCCTTCGGCGTTTGAACACAGACTATATTGATTTGTATCAGATGCATGTATGGGATCATGCGACTCCTATTGAGGAGACACTGCGGACATTGGATGATCTGGTTTCCTCCGGCAAGGTGAGGTATATCGGTTGTTCTAATTATTTCGCATGGCAGTTAATGAAATCACTCGCTTGCAGCGATGCGAATCGATACGTCCGTTTTGTGTCGATCCAGCCGCAATACAGCCTGGTCAGCCGTGAGATGGATCGGGAGATGATGTCGCTATGTCTGGAGGAGAATGTGGGCGTCATTCCATGGGCGCCGCTTGGCGGGGGATTTCTAACCGGAAGATATAGCCGGGTCGAGCCAGATAGCGGCAGGCTGACAGCCAAGGCCGGGGAGAGCTCCTGGATGTACAGAGCGACCGACAAGAACTTCGTTATTTTGGACACAGTGCTCCAGGCGGCTGCCGAGCTTGGGGTTACACCGGCTCAAATTTCACTCAATTGGCTGCTGCAGCGCAGAGGGATTACCTCTCCAATCTTTGGCGCAAGCACATTGGAGCAGTTCGAAGATAATATGGGGGCCACAGGCTGGACCATGCCGCAGGACATCTGGTCCCGTCTTGACGAGGCGAGTTCGCTGCCTTCTGAATATCCGAACCGCTTTATAGAGAAGTTTAAACGACCGTTATAGTAGAAGTGATACGATACATAGCTAGCGGAGTTACCTAACGCTACTCTATGCTTACAAGGAGGCAACTGCCATGTCCCGTTCCTGGGAGCGGATGGTTCGCAAAAATACGAGTGCAATCAATAAAAGTCGGAAGAAGCAGGGTGGTCAGGGATTTGTACCTGAGGCTTCCCGCATCGACCGGTTTAAAGGACGCAATTTTATTTTACCAACGGTCATTTTATTCTTTACCGGTTTTTACGCTTACGTCAGCTTTATTGCCCGTCAGGCGGTACCGGTAGAAGGGCAAGGAAGCGGCACGGATTCGCTATACTGGATCACGATCGTATGTTATGTCTTGCTGGCGATGCTCTTTTTCTTCCGCCGTCCTTATCTGAACGTGGCCAAGGAGTTCATTCAGACTCGGCGGATCACTGGCGACAAGATGTTGCGTGCCAGTGGCATTAGGAAAATTAGAGTTCAGGATGGCTATGTGGTCATTGAGCAGGTGAAGGGGCCGAGCTGGACATTTTCACGATTCCTGAACCGTTTCCCTACCGAGGACATGACTGCGCGCCTGAAGGCTTTCGCCAAGGAGAATCATGTTGAGTTTGTAGAGCAAGTCTAGGGCCTGTCTGAACACTCTGAACGGATCCGATCTTGTAGAATATTCGTTCCAGGCAAGGCGCTTTTTCGCAGGCGTACCGGGGGTGCGCCTGCGAAAAGGCAACGCAGCATGGGGCGAACAGCGGGGAGATGCCCTTGAACGGGTGTTCAGACACGACCTAACTCACGACCTAACTATTATTTTATTCAATATTTAAGGAGAGAACGTGCAGCATGGCTAAGAAAGCAATCTTGTTCGATTTAGATGATACACTACTATGGGATGACAGAAGCGTACAAGAGGCATTTGACGCAACCTGCGAATTAGCGTCAGAGCGGACAGGCGTTGATGCGCAGCAGTTGGAGAAGGCAGTGCGCGAGCAAGCTCGCGAGCTATATTCCTCCTATGAGACCTATCCGTTTACGACGATGATCGGTATTAATCCATTTGAGGGACTGTGGGCGAACTTCCGCGAAGGGGAGCAAGCTGAGTTCCGCAAGCTGGAGTCGCTGGCTCCATCGTATCGCAGAGCAGCATGGACAGCCGGATTGCTGGCGCTGGGTGTTGACAATGCCGAGCTTGGCGCTGAATTGGCCGAGCGTTTTCCTGCTGAACGCAGAGCCCGCGCGCTTGTCTATGATGATACGTTTCATGTGCTGGATCAACTGAAGGGACGCTACAAGCTGCTGCTGCTGACGAATGGCTCGCCGGATTTGCAACGTGAGAAGCTGGCTGGCGTGCCGGAGATCGCTCCTTATTTTGATCATATTATTATTTCGGGTGAATTTGGGCGTGGCAAGCCTGATGCTTCGATATTCAGGCATGCACTCCAGCTTCTGGAGATTGCTCCGGAGGAAGGGCTGATGGTAGGAGACAAGCTGACGACGGACGTGATCGGAGCGCTCGGAGTCGGTATGGATGCGGTATGGATTAACCGGCACCGAATTCAGCGCTCTGACGAGATTGTTCCTTCCTATGAAATTGATGAGCTGAAGGAGCTGCTGGACTTGCTTCCCAAGCTATAGGCAGCAACAGGTAAGGCGGCAACTTCTGTAAGCCACACCATGCAACAAAGCCCCGCGCTCCTCAGGGGAGGCGGGGCTGGCATGGCCATAGTAGATGTACTTACTTTGTAAAGGATGGGTCATTGAACGGTTGGGCAACCCAGCCTGCCGGCTCGATGAACAGTCGCACAGCAACAATCTGCCGATTGTCCATCAAAGTGAAGAAGTGAGGCTTCGACTCCGGCACAGAGATGACGTCTCCTGCCTGCAGCTCCACATCAAAGTAGCCGACATCGTCCGTTCCTTTGATGATGAAGATGCCCTTGCCAGCCGTAATGGCTCGTACCTCATCCTCGGTATGGGTGTGAACCTCTTCAAACTTTTTCAAGATTTCGTCAAGATTCGGAGTAGCATCCGAGAGGGCGACAATATCCCACGTTTTATAGCCGCGGCGGCTGGCCAGATCATTGATCTCTTCTTCATATGTGGACAGGATCGTCGCTTTATCCTCATCAGACAGAACAAATTGATTCTTTAGCTCAGTCGGAAGCTTGTCTGCATTCCAATGCTCGTATAATACCTCTTGTGAATTCAGGAATGCGCGAACCTTTTCCTCGTCTTCAATTCGTTCATTTGTGTTACGAATCCGAATTTGAGCCATTCTATTCCCTCTTTTCCCATAAGAAATGATGTAATACGATTATTATAAAGCAAAGCTTTGTTTCTGTCGACTGGAATTCCCTTTTCACCACCCTTAGTTTCTGTTAGACTAAACCTTAATGATCGCTTGGAAGGAAGTTCGAACATGACAAAACCGACGTTAAGAGAATTGATGCAGCAGCGCATTCTCATATTGGATGGCGCTATGGGCACGATGATACAGCAAGCGGGACTTGTCCCGGAAGATTTTGGCGGTGAAGAGCTGGACGGCTGCAACGAGATGCTCGTGCTGACACGGCCAGATGTGATTCAGTCTATTCATGAGCAGTATTTGGCGGCTGGCGCGGACATTATTGAGACCAATACATTTGGCGGAGCCAGTATCGTATTGATGGAGTATGACATACCCGAGAAGGCGCGGGAGATTAATCTTGCCGCGGCGGCGCTTGCGCGTGCAGCAGCGGACAAGTATTCAACGCCGGACAAGCCCCGTTATGTGGCGGGAGCTATCGGGCCGACGACGAAGACACTGTCTGTTACTGGCGGAGTTACTTTTGACCAATTGGTCGAAAGCTATTATGAACAGACGATTGCATTGATGGAAGGCGATGTCGATGCGCTGTTGCTGGAGACATGCCAGGATACGCTCAATGTGAAGGCGGGCAGCATTGCGATCCGCAAGGCGTTCGAGACGCTCGGGCGCAAGCTGCCGATTATGATCTCCGGCACGATCGAGCCGATGGGGACGACGCTTGCCGGACAGAACATTGAATCATTCTATATCTCACTGGAGCATCTTGATCCGGTATCGATCGGGCTGAACTGTGCGACAGGACCGGAATTCATGCGCGACCATATCCGCTCCCTCTCCGAAATATCCAAGGCGGCGATCAGTTGCTATCCGAATGCGGGGCTGCCGGATGAGAACGGCCATTATCACGAGTCGCCGGAGTCGCTGGCGAAGAAGATCGGGGCGTTTGCGGAGCAGGGCTGGCTCAATATGGCGGGGGGCTGCTGTGGTACAACACCGGAGCATATCCGTGCGCTGTCTGAACATCTGGCCGCTTATCCGCCGCGCACGAAGCCAGGGGTACATCCGCCGGCAGTGTCCGGCATCGAGACGGTCTATATTGAGAACGAGAACCGTCCTTACATGGTCGGCGAGCGGACGAACGTGCTGGGCTCCCGCAAGTTCAAGCGGCTGATCGTGGAGGGGAAATACGAGGAGGCGGCTGAGATTGCGCGTGCGCAGGTGAAGAACGGCGCGCATGTTATTGATGTCTGTCTGCAGGACCCTGACCGTGACGAGACAGAGGACATGAGCAAGTTCCTGGAGCTGGTAGTCAAGAAGGTGAAGGTGCCGCTCGTTATCGATACGACAGACCCCAAGGTCATCGACATGTCGTTGAAATACTCCCAGGGCAAGTCCATTATTAACTCCATTAACCTTGAAGATGGCGAAGAAAAATTCGAGCATGTAGTTCCAATTATCCATCGCTACGGAGCGGCGGCTGTCGTCGGTACGATCGATGAGCGTGGACAGGCTATTACCCGCGAGGACAAGCTGGAGGTTGCGCTGCGTTCTCATGACCTGCTTGTGCACAAATATGGGATGCAGGCCGAGGATATTATTTTCGACCCGCTCGTATTTCCGGTTGGTACTGGCGATGAGCAGTACATTGGCTCGGCCAAGGAGACGATTGAAGGCATCCGCATGATCAAGGAGGCGCTACCATCCTGTCAGACCATTCTGGGAATCAGCAATATTTCATTTGGTTTGCCGGAGGCAGGGCGCGAGGTGCTGAACTCGGTCTTTCTCTATGAATGTACGAAGGCGGGGCTGGATTACGCGATCGTCAATACAGAGAAGCTGGAGCGCTATGCTTCGATTCCGCAGGAGGAGCGTCGCTTGTCGGAGGAGCTGCTGTACAATACCAATGATGAGACGCTCGCCGCATTCGTTGCCGCTTTCCGCAACAAGAAGGTGGAGAAGAAGGAGAAGGCCAGCAATCTGACTCTTGAGGAGCGGCTTGCCTCCTATGTCGTTGAGGGAACGAAGGAGGGGCTGATTCCTGATCTTGAGTTGGCCTTGCAGAAATATACGCCGCTGGAGACGATTAACGGCCCGCTCATGAAGGGAATGGAAGAGGTCGGACGCCTGTTCAACAATAATGAGCTGATTGTTGCAGAGGTGCTGCAGAGCGCCGAGGTCATGAAGGCGTCTGTCGCCTACCTGGAGCAGTTCATGGAGAAGACGGAGTCCGCAGTTAAGGGCAAGATTATTCTGGCGACCGTGAAGGGCGATGTTCATGACATCGGCAAAAACCTGGTGGAGATCATCCTGTCCAATAACGGCTACAAAATTATCAATCTGGGGATCAAGGTGCCGCCAGAGCAACTGATCGAAGCGTATCGCAAGGAGCCGGTCGATGCGATCGGTCTGTCGGGACTGCTCGTCAAATCGGCCCAGCAGATGGTCATTACTGCTCAGGATCTGCGCAATGCCGGCATCAGTGCTCCGATTATGGTAGGGGGAGCGGCGTTAACTCGCAAGTTCACGAAGACGCGCATCGGCCCGGAATACGATGGACTCGTCCTGTACGCCAAGGATGCAATGGATGGACTGGATCTGGCCAACAAGCTGACGGATAAGGTGCATCGGCAAAGACTGGAGGAGGAACATGCCGCCATGAAGGCAGAGGGAGCGGTTGCGGTCGCGGAAACGCCTGAGCTGCCGAAGCTGACACGTATTGAGCGTTCGAAGATTTCTCAGGAAGCGCCGGTATTTGTTCCGCCTGATCTGGAGCGTCATGTGCTGCGTCATGTGCCGATCGGCCATATTGTCCCCTATGTGAACATGCAGATGCTGCTGGGGCATCATCTGGGTGTGCGGGGCAAGGTGGAGCAACTGATTGCAGAAGGACATGAGAAGACGATTCAACTGAAGGAGACCGTGGACAGCATACTGAAGGAAGCGAACGAAGAGGGGACGATTCAGGCGCACGGCATGTATCGTTTCTTCCCGGCTCAGTCCGAGGGGAACAACATTATCATCTATGACCCGGACAATCATGCGAAGGAGATCAAGCGCTTCAGCTTCCCGCGGCAGCAGGTGGAGCCGTACCTGTGTCTGGCCGATTATCTCAAATCGGTGGAGAGCGGCATCATGGATTATGTCGGCTTCCTCGTTGTGACGGCAGGCGAAGGAGTGCGCGAGAAGGCCACGGTGCTCAAGGATAATGGCGATTATCTGCGCTCGCATGCGCTGCAATCGGTAGCTCTTGAGGTGGCTGAAGGCTTGGCAGAGCGAGTGCATCATATGATGCGTGATGTATGGGGCTTCCCTGATCCGCAAGAAATGACGATGAAGCAGCGGCTAGGTGCCCGTTACCAGGGAATTCGCGTCTCCTTCGGCTATCCGGCCTGTCCGAATCTGGAGGATCAGGAGCCGTTATTCGAGCTGATGCGGCCTGAGGACATCGGAGTGCAGTTGACAGAGGGCTTTATGATGGAGCCGGAAGCATCCGTATCTGCGATGGTGTTCGCTCATCCCGAGGCGCAGTACTTCAACGTCGAAAAAGCATAGGCGCAAGCAGGTGAAGCCGCCAGAACCGCTGCCTTGCAGTTGGCTCTGGCGGCTTCATGCTGTCCACCAGTATAATAGGGGAATTTCCCGTTTCCCGGGAAATCGCAGGATATGACAGTCTGCTGCCTGCTCATTGAATGGCGCTATTTCGCCATGCGTCGCTTTTGAGCGGTATGCCGGCAACATATGGGGGAGGGAGCCAGGGACACTTCTATATGTTGTTGGCACCGTACAGAGGCTTGCCGGCATACAGTGGAGAACCACTGTTGAAAAACGATGATTTACGAAGAAATTTGCTGTCGGCACAACAAAATTTCATTGCAGCGCGAACGTGTATTCTGTAAAATGAGGAGTAAGCAATGAGGCTCAATGTCACGGACTGGCAGAGATCCGCGGCGCGAGGCGCGCACGGTCGCGTCTGTGGAAGCCAATGCATGCGGCATCCCTCTGTCTACATAGCAACAACGCTTTCCCTGCCTGTGCGGGGAATTATTTTTATGTATGATTTATAAGTGAAGCGGCTTATACCTGACTTAGATCTACGCGATACGGAGCTTTGCCAATCAAGGCGGGAAGCAGCCGTTTGCGCTTGGGTCAGGACGTTAGCTTCGCCAAATTTGGTGCGGGGTGACTGCATGCTGAACAAGAAGTCTCTCATTGAATTGATTGATGAATTGCGTAAAAATGAAAATATTGCCCACTGGTACGAAATGCCGCCACAGGAGGCCAAGACGCGACCCATCCCGGAAGGTGTTGACCCGCGAATTCGGGAGGCTCTGCATCGCCGGGGCATATCGGAGCTCTATACGCACCAGGAAACGGCATATCGTACCGTAGCCGCCAAGGAAAATATCGTAGCGGTGACGCCGACAGCATCCGGCAAAACGCTATGCTACAACCTGCCTGTACTCCAGGCCATCGCTAATGATGATATGAGCAGGGCATTGTATCTGTTCCCGACGAAGGCCTTGTCACAGGATCAAAAGAGCGAGCTTAACGAAATAATAGACGAGATGGGCATTGACATTAAGAGTTATACCTACGACGGGGATACGTCGCCTGCCATCCGGCAGATTGTCAGACAAGCCGGACATATCGTGATTACGAACCCGGACATGCTGCATTCAGCCATATTGCCGCATCATACCAAATGGGTGAACCTGTTTGAAAATTTAAAGTTCATCGTCATTGACGAGCTGCACACCTATCGAGGCGTATTCGGCAGTCATGTTGCGAATGTTATTCGCAGGCTGCGACGGATCTGCCGATTCTATGGGAGCGATCCGACCTTCATATGCACATCGGCGACAATTGCCAATCCGAGGGAGCTGGCCGAGCAATTAACAGGCAGCCCCATGCGGCTCATTAACGATAATGGAGCGCCGCGCGGACGCAAGCACTTCGTGTTTTACAACCCCCCGATTGTAAATGCGCCGCTTAACATCAGGAAGAGTGCGACCGTTGAAGTCAATGACCTGGCCAAGAGCTTCCTGAGACATAAGATTCAAACCATCGTATTTGCCCGCAGCCGCGTGAGAGTCGAGATTATCCTCAGTCATATTCAGGAGCTGGTCAAAAACGAGCTGGGCACAAAGTCGATTCGCGGTTACCGGGGAGGATACCTCCCGAAGCAACGCAGAGAAATCGAGCGCGGACTTAGAGATGGCGAAATTCTGGGTGTCGTAAGTACGAACGCGCTGGAGCTGGGCGTAGATATAGGGCAGCTTCAAGTCTGCATCATGACCGGATACCCGGGCAGCATAGCCAGCACCTGGCAGCAGGCCGGGCGTGCGGGAAGGCGGCATGGGGAGGCTCTGATCATTATGGTGGCCAGCTCAACACCGCTCGATCAGTATATCGTTCAGAACCCGGATTACTTCTTTGAGCGTACACCGGAGCATGCGCGGATTAACCCGGAGAACCTGCTGATTCTGGTGGATCATTTGCGGTGTGCAGCCTATGAGCTCCCATTCAAAGCGGATGAGGAATTCGGCCCGCTCGACGTCACGGATATACTGGAATACCTCCAGGAGGAACGTGTGCTGCATCGCAACGGAGATACCTTCTATTGGTCGGCGCAATCCTTCCCGGCAAGCGAGATCAGCCTGCGTTCCGCATCCCAGGAAAATGTGGTGATCATCGATCAATCTCATGTCGCCGCGGTAAAAATTATCGGTGAAATGGATCGCTTCAGTGCGATGACCCTGCTGCATGACGAGGCCATCTATTTGCACGAGGGCGTGCAGTATCAGGTGGAGAAGCTGGACTGGGAGCACAAGAAGGCCTATGTTCGCGAGGTAGACGTTGAATACTACACGGATGCTAACCTGGCCGTCAATCTGAAGGTGCTGGAGATTGACCGGACGAGTGATCGAGGACAGGCCGCCATACACTTTGGGGATGTTGCGGTGAATATGATTCCTACTATATTCAAGAAAATTAAACTGACCACGTTCGAGAACATAGGCTCTGGCCCGATTCATCTGCCAGAAGAAGAATTGCATACAAGCGCTACGTGGCTGGAGCTGAAGCAGGTAGACCCCGAGATCGGCGTGAAGACATTGGAGCAGTTGCTGCTGGGGATCGCGAACGTGTTGCAGCACATCGTCCCTGTACTGGTTATGTGTGACCGTGGAGATGTCCATGTCACTCCTCAGATCAAAGCAGCCCACACAGGGCTGCCTACGATCTTTATCTATGACCACTACCCCGGAGGCATCGGGTTAGCGGATAACGTGTACAAGCGTTTTGACGAAGTGCGGGAGTCAGCCAAAAATCTGATCAGGAAATGTCCTTGCAAGGAGGGCTGCCCGTCATGTATTGGATCCGAAATAGCAGGAATGAACGGGAAACACAAAAGCATAGAGCTTTTGAGCCTTCTATAGTCAGGGTTGAATCGAATGGGGAGATGGACTCGATAGGCAAGTCCCAGGGACAGCAGTTCAATGATGCTGCTGGTGAAATCGGAGGAGAGCGGATGAGCAGACTGCGAGAGCGCATGAACCGGCTGCTGGGCAAGCCGAGCGGAGGTATAGAGCAGACAGAGCTGACGGATACGGAAGGAACGGAGACGCTGCAAGATGTGCCGCCCACGGCGCGAGGGCAGGAGCCTGGGCCTGCAGTGTGCGAGGAGCAGGTTGCTGCTGAGGCGCAAATGGCCGCTGCCGTCATGCCGGATGTGGCCGTCACGCCTGTGCTTGATGCTTATGCCGCAGTATGGCAGCGGCTGGGCGTTACGGAGCGACATAACAGTTGGGGGAGTTATCTGGCGCGTGAGGTAAGGTATCCATTGACCCATCGTCATGGTCACCATCAACTGTCGGAGCTGCTGGAGGCGTCCACGGCGCTTGCCGCCTTCCATCCTGAGGGTAGTGGCGCAGATGAGGCGGAGCCCGCTGCGGATAATCTGCTGTACCTGGATCTGGAGACGACGGGCCTGGGAGCAGGCGCGGGCAATATTCCGTTCATGGTCGGATTGGCTTATGTGGAGCGGCAACAGCTCGTCATTATGCAATATTTGATTCGACATCCGGCAGAGGAGCGCGCCATGCTTGCTGACTTGAAGGCGAAGCTGGACGATTATCGCTACTTGGTCACGTATAACGGGCGCACGTTCGACTGGCCGGTGCTGGCGAGCCGATTCATTATAAATGGGCTGGGCCGAGTGGAGCTGAAGCTGCGGCATCTCGACTTTCTTCATCCGTCGCGCAGCATCTGGCGCAATACGCTGGCCTCCTGCAAGCTGAGCCATGTCGAGGAGGAGCGGCTTGGCATCTTCAGAGTGGACGATGTGCCTGGCTCGCAGGCGCCGGAAATCTATTTCCGATTTCTCGCTGACGCGAACCCGCAGCCGCTGGAGGGAGTATTTGTCCATAATGAGCTGGACATGCTGGCGATGGCCTGTCTATCGATTCGCTTCGGCAGGCTGCTGGCTGGCAGAGTGATCGATGAGGTTTATCGCCCGGCAGAGACCGAGGAGCTGATTCGGACGGGGCTTTGGCTGGAGCGGATGAACTGCGCGGAGGTGGCGGAACCGCTGCTCGAACGGGCGCTTGAGGCGGGGCGGAGAGCGGAGCCGTGCCTGCTGCTGCTGGCGGCAAGAGACAAGAAGCATGGCAATTGGGAGCGAGCTGTGGTATTGTGGCAAAAGGTGGCTCAATTGCACGAGGCGGCGCCTAAGGCAGCCGTCGAGGCTAATATTGAGCTTGCGATGTATTGTGAGCATCGCGTCAAAGACCTGCATGCTGCGCTCGCCTGTGCAGAGGCGGCACGCGAGCTGTTGATGAGCCGCCATCAATTGCAGCGTGCGGATGCCAAGCAGCGGGCTGAGCAAGCCGCGCTGGACAAACGGATTGACCGGCTGCAGCGGAAGCTGGATCGTTGCTAGGGTTGTGCATACATGCCCTGGCCGAGGGAGTGAGGGTACGGTGTTGAAAACAAAGCTACGGAAGCCGCAAGGTCTGCTAATTGACCTGGACGGCACCTTATACCATGGGGAGCGGCGCATTGACGGCGCGGATGAATGGATTGCCTCGCTGCGCGAGTGCGGTCTGCCCTTTCTGTTCGTGACGAATAACTCGACTGCAGCGCCAGAGCTGGTTGCTGCTCGACTGGAGCGTATGGGCATAACAGCCCGTGCGGATGAGGTCGTTACATCTGCCCAGGCCGCGGCAGCTTATATTGCCGAACACAGTCCGGGGGCAACGGTACATATTGTGGGCGAGGCAGGGCTGAAGCTTGCCGCTGCCGACGCAGGGCTGCAGCTCGTGGATAACGGCGAGGCTCGCTATGTGCTGCAGGGCCTGGATCGCGAGCTGGATTACAGCAAGCTGCAGCGTGCGGTCAGCCTGCTGCTAGGCGGTGCTGAATACATATTGACCAACCCGGATGTACTGCTGCCGTCAGATGACGGCTTGCTGCCTGGAGCCGGCTCGCTGTCAGCGCTGTTGTCAACTGCGTCAGGCGTGCAGCCGACGGTGATTGGCAAGCCGTCTCGCATTCTGGTGAGCTATGCGCTGCGCCGGATCGGCCTGGAGGCAGAGCAGACCTGGATGGTGGGCGATAATATGGCGACAGATATTGCGGCTGGTCATGGAGCCGGCTGTGGCACCGCGCTGGTGCTGACAGGGCTGACGACACTCGATAATCTGCCGCATTACATGGAACAGACCGGTATGCAGCCAGATGGCGTGTTTGCGGATCTGCGCCAGTTGAACACGTATATTTTATCGATGCTGGGGACATAAGAGAAGGAAGATGCTTCTAGAGATCAGGGAGGAAGATGAACGAATGCCTGAATGGCCGGAGATGGAAACATATCGGGCGATGCTGACCAAGCATGTGGCTGGGAAGAGCATCCGCTCGGTCGAGATTGCAAGAGAGAAGAGTGTCAATGTCGATGCCGAGCAGTTCAAGCGCGAGCTTGAAGGCAGAACGATCTGGTTTATCGAGCGCCGTGGCAAATATATATTATTTCATCTGGATAATGGCAAGCGGTTGCTGCTGCACCTGATGCTGGGCGGCCTGCTGTACTATGGCTCGGATGAGCAGGATCGGCCGGATCGGACCGTACAGGTGACGCTGACATTTGAGCAAGGGCATTTATACTTTATCGGGTTACGATTAGGATTTCTGCATTATCTGTCGGTGAAGGAGGTGGAGGCGCGCCTTGCGGAGCTGGGACCGGATCCATTCGACAAGCGATTGACGCTGGAGAACTTCAAGGCGAGATTGCAGAGCAAGCGCAGCGCGCTCAAGAACGCGCTCGTTGACCAGCATGTGCTCTCAGGGATCGGCAACTGCTATGCCGACGAGATCGCCTTCACAGCAGGTATTCGCCCGGACAGGAAGCTGACTACGCTTGACGAGACGGAGCTGGAGCGGCTCTATCATGCGATGCATAAGGTGCTGCGTGATGCGGCTGACAAGGGCGGTTATATGGAGCTGCCGTTTACCCGAGACGATGAGCTCACTGGGGGCTATAACAGCCAATGCCTCGTCTATGACCGGGGCGGCGAGCCGTGTGTGCAGTGCGGGACAGCGATTGTGAAGACCGAGATGTCCTCGCGCAAAGTATTTTACTGCCCTAATTGTCAAAAGGAGAGCTGATTCCATGCCTCAATTCGGCAGTCATGTTAGCATTGGCCATGGATATGCGGCAGCCGCGCACGCTGCGCTTCACCAAGGGGGCGGCTCGTTTCAATATTTCCCGAAAAATCCGCGCAGCCTTGGCGTCAAAGCATTCGACCGCAAGGACGCGGCCCGTTGTGCGGCGCTATGCAAGGAGCATGGCTTGTTGTCCATCGCTCATGCCCCGTATCCGGTCAATCTGGCTGCCGATAATGAGCAGCAGCAAGAAGTCACAGTTGCATCGCTGCTGAATGATCTTGATATTGCCGAGAGCTGCGGTTCAGTCGGCGTGGTCGTGCATTTTGGCATTTACAAAGGAAAAGACCCGTTACAAGGCTACAAAAATATAATACAATGTTTGGATAAGACACTGTCGCAGTGGGAGGGGCATGCCAAGCTGCTGCTGGAGAATCAGGCGGGTGACCATGCATCCATGGGCACCACCTTCGAGGAGCTGGTGCAGGTTCGCCTGCTGTCGCGCTATGCGGAGCAGATCGCCTTTTGCCTGGATACATGCCATCTGTTCGCCAGCGGAGTGTGGAGCGATCCACAGGAGCTGTCCTTTGCCGACAAGGCGCGGGCGACAGGCTATATGGCGCATCTGGCTGCGGTTCATCTGAACGACTCGGCTTACCCCTCCGGCTCTGCACGCGACCGCCACGCCGTAGTCGGCCAAGGCTGGATTGGGGAGAGTGGACTGCGTCGCTTCATACAGCTCCCCGAGCTTGCCGGACTTCCGGTGGTGCTGGAAACAGCGAAGGACCCCGATGGCACGCATCGGGAGCAGATCGGGCGGCTGAGACAGTGGATGGATGAAAAGGAGGCAGCCTGTGATGATTCACCTTTATCTTGATGATTACAGACGTTGTCCAACCGGATTTGTGCTGGCTCTGAATGCGGAGGAATGTATCCTGCTTCTCGATCAGGAGGAGATTGGCATACTGTCGCTTGATTTTGATCTGGGATGGGGCGAGCCGACCGGCATGGAGGTTGCCAAGCATATCGTAAGCAGCGGACGCTATCCGCAGGAAATCTATTTGCACACCTCTTCACCTGCCGGCAAAATGAAAATGTACCAGCATCTGTCCCAGCATGCTCCCGAAGGGGTGCTGCTGCATTTTGGCCCGATGGCAGATTCGGATGAGGCGCTGAGAGGCTTTGCGCAGCGGCAGGGGGAGCGAGATATACAACATGGCGGCTAGCCCCTGACAGGGGCTGCTGTGCTACAGAAAGGCGGTAACGCATGATTTATTTGAATGATCTCTATTTGCGTCGCGAGGAGCGCGTCATTCTGGACGGCGTAACGATACAGATGAACCCCGGTGAGCACTGGGTCATCCTGGGCAAGAACGGCTCCGGCAAGACGACCTTGCTGGAAATGATGACCGGCTATATGTTCCCCAGCTCAGGCACTGTGGAGGTGCTGGGCAACCGATATGGTCAATGCGATGTGCGCGAGGTGCGCAAGCAGATCGGCTATATTAGCCAGTCCTTGATTGAGAAGCTCGCCCTTGCCGATCGGGTTTGGGAGGTTGTCGCAACGGGAGCTTTTGCATTCTTGCGCTTTTATCAGGAAATTCCGCAGGAGGTGCAGGAGCGCGCTTACGGGCTGCTGCAGAGCATGGGCATCGGACATCTGGCCGAACAGTCACTAGGCACTCTATCCCAGGGAGAACGCAAAAAGGCGCTGCTGGCTCGTGCCTTGATGGCTGATCCGAAGCTGCTTATACTGGACGAGCCTTGTGCCGGTCTGGACCTGTTCGAGCGCGAGAAGCTGCTCAAGGAGCTGAACCGATTGAGTCAGGAGAGCATGACGGCAGTGTATGTTACCCATCATATCGAGGAAATTATACCATTGTTTACTCATGTTGCACTGATCCATGAGGGCAAGGTAGCTGCCGCTGGGCCCAAGCGCGAGGTACTGACAGATGAACTGCTGAGTCAGGCCTATGATGTGCCGATCCAGGTGGAATGGACATACGACAGGCCATGGATCAAGGTGGGCGAGCAGGAGGGAAGACCGTGAGCCGCTGGATAGGTACGGCTAATAAAGGCTTTGCTCCTTACGCGATGGAGGAGCTGCGGCGGTTGCTTCACGACATTAAGTTTCAGCAGCTCAGCAGCGGTGAAGTGTTCAGCTTTGAGACCGAATTGGATCATGGGGCTGTACTGTCTGCTATTGCGCAGCACGAGCCGATCTTTTTGCGTCATATTCAGCCGATCGAGCGAACGATTCCGCTCAGCGGCATGGCTGACGATCTGCAGGAGCTGGGTGACGTGGTGCGCCATGCAGGCAGTCAATTTGCCGGGAAACGTACTGCGGTTCACATCCGCCGGGTCGAAGGAACCGTCTTCCCCTATTCGGCGGCAGATACGAAGGCGGTGGTCGATGCGGTGCTGCTGGAGCTGGGCAGCGAGCCGGCGCTCAAGCAGCCCGAGTGGATCATTTCCATCTATGCGACTAGGGATCAACTGCTGATCGGTTGGGGGACGCCGCAGGAGCTGCTGTCTGACTGGCCGGGAGGAGCCGTGCGCTTTCAGCGGGAGGACGGACAGGTGTCGCGCGCCAAGTTCAAGCTGCTGGAGGCGGAGCGGGCCTTTGGTCTTGATTTTGCCCAGTACAGATCAGCGCTAGATGTTGGCGCCGCGCCAGGCGGCTGGACATCGCTATTGCTGGAGCGCGGACTTGCAGTGACGGCGATCGATCCGGCCGAGCTGCACCCTTCGCTGCTGGCTTATCCCCGGCTGACGTATCTGAAGAAAAATGCGTCCGATGTCAAGCTTGCGCCAGACAGCTTCGACCTGCTCGTCTGTGACATGAGCTGGAGTCCGATGCAGATGTGCAAGCTGGTGCTGGAGCTTCAGGCGGCGCTTCGAAGCGGTGGGATAGCCGTCATTACGGTCAAGCTGATGCACCGCAAGCCGCTGCAGACCATTCGCGAGGTGCTGAGCAGGCTGCAGGAGGCATTCGAGATTCGCAAGGCGAAGCAACTGTTCCATAACCGGGACGAGATTACACTATGGCTGGAAAAAAAATAACCTGGGAAAGCATCCCGATGCAGGGCGCACACAGCGCCTTCGTCGCGATGCTTTTTTTCATATATAGCGTTGCGTGGCCAGGTCGTGTCTATCTGGAACGAAAGTTTGGCCAGACCATTTGATCCGTTCAGAGTGTTCAGACACGCCCTGAATCAGACGATAAGGAGGGCTTTAATTGAAGCAATGGAACACGGGAAGCATTATTCAAGACCGATATGAGATCGTGGGGGTGGCGGGGGCTGGAGGCATGGGCACCGTATACGAAGCGCGCGATGTCCGCTTGCCTGGCAAGCGTTGGGCGCTAAAACAGATGAGCAGACCGCCTGGAGCAGAGGGCTACCTGCAGGAGGCGCAACTGCTCATGCGGCTTCACCATCCCTGCTTGCCTGCGGTGGCTGACTATTTCGAGCGTGAGAATGGAGCCGAGGCGGTGCTGGTGACGGAGTTTATCGAGGGCAGTACACTCGGGCGCTATATGGAGAAGTGCGGCGGCGTGCTGCCGCCTGCTTCGCTGCTGTCGGTGGCTATTCAGCTCAGTGGTGTGCTGGATTATCTGCACCGTCAGCAGCCGCCAATCATTCACCGTGATTTGAAGCCGTCGAATGTCATGCTGGAGACAGGCGAGCGCATCAAGCTGATTGATTTCGGCATCGCCCGTTTTTTCCGTTTTGGCGCTGCTGCGGATACGCAATTGCTGGGGACTCCAGGCTTCGCGGCGCCCGAGCAGAGCGGCGGGGCGCAGACAGACGCCCGCACAGACCTCTACGGCTTCGGGGCACTGCTGTATTATATGGCAACAGGACTTTTGTACCATCCCGGAGCTGCCTGGGATGCACGTGAGCAGGGGAGCCATGCGGTACGCAACGCTCTCCAGTGGCATCATGCCATCTGGCGGCAGCTACCAGGCCTTGAGGGATTGATCTGCCGCCTGCTCTCGGCGGATTCGCGCCAGCGTCCAGCCTCTGCTGCTGAGGTCGGGGAAGCGCTGATGAACATCTCTAGGGAGTATATGCGCCTCCCGGGACAAGAGGCGTCAGGAGACGGACGAACCGTCTCTCTAGGCTCAGCCATGTCCATCCTAAGACCTAGACGGGTAGTCATAGCCTCCGTCTCTCCTGGCTCAGGGTCAACCTTCCTCACGCTGACGATGACGAAGCTGCTACAGCAACGGCAGATCGCCTGCAGCGCGATTGAGCACCCGCTGGTCTTGCCGGAGTGGCGGGCACTGCTCGCTCTGGACAATTCCGGCAAGGCGGGGCGCAGGGAGCAAGCTGCAATCTCGCTAGGCTATGAGCTGTACCGCGAGGAGATGGCAAGCTGGCTGATGCTCAGCTCTCCGAGCAAGGACCCGCGGGACGCCGATATTCGGCTAATGCAGTTGCTTGAGCAGCAGTCGGAGCAGGAGGAGCTGGCCTTGATCGACATATCCTCACATTGGCGCGAGCTGGAAAATACGTCATTGCTGCAGGAGGCGGAATTGCTGGTGCTGGTGGCTGATCCATGGCTGTCCAAGTGGGTACCAGATACGCTGCGTCGCTTGAAGCAGCTCGCTGCGCTTCGCCACAACCGCCATCTGCCGACCGTCTGGGTCGCGAATAAAGATGTCGCATTTTCCAGCCGAAGAGAATGGCTGTCGCTGCTTCCAGAACAACCCTGCGCCGCTGTGCCGCTGCTGGATGCTGGACGCTGGACACAGTGTGTCTGGGAGGGACGTTGGGCGACGGATGACGAGGATTGGCGGCGCACGCTGGAGCGTGTGCTGACACCATTGATGCAGCAGGCCATCCCCGTGCGCAGCTAGGCAGCTCGAAGCAGCCGCTTCTCCTGGATTGCGCGCGGCGAGTGTCATGCATGATAGAAAGAATATATGAAATTTATGAATTTGTCTTTCATTTCCAGTCGAGTAAACTTGCAATTCATCTACGTGTTCATTATCATAAATTTATTACAGACTGCCTCCAGAGGGTAACCGCTGAGCCGATACGCCCATGGAGGATGACTGTAGCTATGGGCAACCGAGGGATTCTGAAGTATTCAACTTGTTGAAATGTGGTGATAACGATGGAACAGGAACGTCTGCTGGTCGTTGAGGATGAGGACAGCATTGCACGCATATTGCAATTAGAATTGGAGCATGAAGGCTATACAGTCGGCAGGGCGGAGAATGGGCGACAGGGATTGGAGATGGCGGCGTCGGGGGAATGGGATCTCATGCTGCTGGATGTGATGCTCCCCGAATTGAACGGCATTGAGGTGCTGCGCAGACTGCGTAACAATGGGAATCAGATCCCGATCATTCTGCTGACGGCCAGAGATACGGTGCCGGACAAAGTAAGCGGCTTCGAGCACGGCGCCAATGATTATATTACGAAGCCGTTCGCCATGGAAGAGCTGCTGGCGCGTGTCCGCAACCTGCTGCGCATCTTCCAGCAGAAGAACAAGGAGGAGGGCGGAGCGGATGTACTCAAGGTCGCTGAGCTGACGATTGAGCTGCGCACGCGCAAGGTCTTCCGCAAGGAGGTGCCGATCGAGCTGACACCGCGCGAATTCGAGCTGCTTATTTTCCTTGCCGAGAATAAAAATCAGGAGAAATCCCGAGAGGAAATTTTGTCTGAGGTATGGGGCTATGATTTTATTGGGGAGACGAATCTGGTGGATGTGTACATCCGTTATTTGCGGCAAAAAATTGATAAAGGCTTCCGCTATAAGCTGATTCATACAGTGCGCGGTGTGGGCTATATGCTCAAGGAGCAGGAATAATGACGTTGCGCAAGCGTTTTACTCTATTTACAATTTTCTGGCTTATATTTATTTTGATTTTGTTTAATATATTTGTCTACTTCTATGTCATCAAAATTACAACCCGCAGCGAGCAGCAGCTCCTGATGAACAAGGTCAATCTGCTGCTGGAGAACAAACGGATTCAGCAGACGGACTCACTGGATGATCCTCACATCCTGAGTGAGTTCTATAATGTCAATGAGATGATTC
Source organism: Paenibacillus sp. J5 (assembly GCF_054955055.1). Classification (NCBI taxonomy): domain Bacteria; kingdom Bacillati; phylum Bacillota; class Bacilli; order Caryophanales; family Paenibacillaceae; genus Paenibacillus; species Paenibacillus sp. J5. The sequence goes on from NZ_JBUEDD010000012.1 coordinate 228,655, forward strand.
GGATCGTCAGCGTGACGGGCAATATTATCAATCAGATCGGCTCGGATGAGGAGCTGCTGTCCATCCCGGTCAGCTTTAGCTGGAACAACTCGACAGGCATCGAGAATTATGCAGGCAAGCGTGTCGTCTATCTGCGGGTGCCGCTCTATGATAAAAATATGAATCTCACCGGGATGCTGGAAATTGTGCGCAAGCTGAACTCGCTGGACAGCTATCTGCAAATATTGGTGGGGGCGCTCGTCGTCACCTCGCTTGGCGCTGTGCTGTTCGCGATCTTCGGTACGTACTGGTTCACCTCGCGGCTGCTCGCTCCTATCTCGCATATGGTGCAGACGATGCGCGAGATCGACCGCAGCGGCAAGCTGCGACAGATCGAGCTGTCCAGCAATGAGGAGTCGGCGGAGCTGCAGCAGCTCATCCGCGCGTTTAATCAGATGATCGAGCGTCTGGAGCGAACGTTCGAGAGGCAAAAACGGTTCGTAGCCGATGCTTCCCATGAGCTGAAGACGCCACTGACAGTCATCTCCAGCTACGCCGGCATGCTCAAGCGTTGGGGGCGTGATGACGAGAAGGTAAGGGATGAGGCGATCGAGGCCATCTCCAAGGAAGCGCAGCGGCTGCAAAACCTGACTAAGTCGATGCTTGTGCTCGCCGAGGCAGAGCAGGAGGATTGGCTGCGTCTGAGCAGCTTCGATGTGGTGAAGGTGCTGGACGAGCTGGCGGGTATGCTGACGACCACCTTCCAGCGCACTATACGCATCCATTCCGAGCGCAACGGCGTCCAGATCGTTGCCGATAAGGATAAGCTGCGCCAGTTATTCGTTATCCTGCTGGATAATGCCATCAAGTACAGCAAGGAGCCCATCGATATTACCATCAGCACCGCCAAAAATACCGTCCGCGTCGATGTGAAGGACCGTGGGATCGGCATTCCCGAGCAGGAAATCCAGCATCTGTTCGAGCGTTTCTACCGGGTAGACGGCGCCCGCAGCCGGGCAACTGGCGGCGTGGGTCTCGGGCTAGCCATCGCCAAGCGAATCGTGGAGCTGCATAATGGCAACATTGATGTATTTAGCAAGCCGAACCAGGGAACGACCATTATCGTCCAGTTTCCCAAAAAAAACAACTGACCGGCACGTTAGCCAGTCAGTTGTTATGTACGCCCAGCATGGGCGTCATCTCTACGGTGAAAGTCCGGAATGGGGGCTGGCAAGCGCCTACCATTAGCCAAGAGCAAGGGTGTCCGTCGTGAGGCGGAATCTGAAGGAAGCA
>NZ_JBUEDD010000013.1:0-209635 GCF_054955055.1 Paenibacillus sp. J5
TCGACTTTTATAATATATCACAGTTCGCTATGCTTTGGCAAGCTTTTTTTAGAACTTTTTTTCATTCCACTTTCATACATGCCAGAGCTGTAAAACCATTTAACCCACCGCCTCAAAAGCGGCAAGAAATAATATATCACGATACTCAATATGAAGTCAATAGCTTTTTTTAATTAAGCATTCTTCCCCTTATAGTGCCATAGCTTACTTAAAAATAAACACCCGGAGACCAGCTTGCTACCGAACAATCAGCAGCAAATATGGCATCCGGGTATTTAAATAAACAAGAGCGATCTTTAGGATGTTTCGCGATTGCGTCCGCGCATACCAGCCAGTCCGAACAGGCCAATCAGACCCAGCCAGCCCCAGCTCATACCGTTATTATTCGTTGTTGTTGCTGTGGTACGATAACGATGTCCAGTTGTCGTGCCATCTAGAGAGCGCATATTGTAGTTGTTGTAATTGCCATCTGTGGTTACACGATCGTAGCCCGTTCCGGCATACCCGCCACCCATTCCGTTCCGGTTGTACATGTTGTCGTTGTACATGTTTGTTCTGTCATTCGTTGTCGTACCGTATGTCCCTACACCAGTGTTCATCTTTGTGCTGGAATTTGAGGACATGTTGGCAAACGCTGGCACGGACAGAATCAACATAAGCGAGGCAATAAGCATCAAGCTGGCTGCAAAACGTTTCATGCTGTGCGTCATCCCTTTCAGGTTATTAGAACCGATTGTTCCTCCGGCTCGTAATTGTTTTTCCCGCACACACGAAACATCATACCTGGTTAAAGCTTGCTGCTATCCCAAACCATGTTCTTCTATATTAAGGAGCCGTTTCACTTTTAGCTCGAGTTCAACAATTGAGAACGGCTTCGACATATATTCGTCTGCTGAGATTGGGCTGCCAGGATGAGCTGTCTCCTCTTGTTTCTTGGAAGACAGCATGATCACCTTGGTGGGATTGTCTGCATGTCGATCGTTATTGCGGACCTGAGCTAGCACTTCCCAGCCATCCATTCCAGGCATCATCCCATCCAATATACATAGCTCGACCGCTTCAGTACTCAGCACCTCCAGCGCCTCCTTGCCGCTGGCCGCCTGCAGCACAGTCAAGGGCAGACCCTCCAGCGACTTCACAATGAAGGAACGGATAATCTCATCATCGTCTACAATAAGCAGTTTTTGGAGCTCTTCGGGCTTATCCGGCGCGGCGAGCAGTCCATCCTCCCCACGAGTCGTAATTCGATTACGCCCCTCTGCCTTGGAGGCATACATGGAAGCATCCGCCTGCTTGATCCATTCCTCCGCGGACATCCCCTCTCTCCATTGTGCCAGTCCGGCAGAGAAAGTAATGTAGTATTCCCTCACCTCATCACGAGCAACCGCTGCTCCCCTGATCACCTCAAGCACGCCCAACAGCACCTTCTCACCTTCGGCCAGCGTAGTGCCAGGCATGATGATGACGAATTCCTCTCCCCCGTAGCGAGCGATAAAGTCAGTTACCCGCAGTTGGCTCTGCAATACGTTGGCCAGTCCTTGCAAGACGACATCTCCTGCAGCATGACCGTAGTTGTCGTTGATCAGCTTGAACTTGTCTATATCCAGAAATGCAAGTGTCATCGGCGCCGGATACTGTTCCATACGCTTCAATTCCGTCTGAAGCTGCTGATCCATATATCTCCGATTAAATACACCGGTTAACGGGTCGCGAAATGCCATCTGCTCAAAGCCTTTATTGCGCTCCAATAGACTGTAAATTCGTGCCGACAATTCCTCGTATTCAAATGGCTTCGTGACGTAATCATCAGCACCAAGAAAAAAGCATTGCACCTTGTCCTGCACATCCAGCCTGCCAGATAATACAATGAGCGGAAGCCACTTGAATGTAGGGTCCTCCTTCAGGAAGTCAAACAACTCGTAGCCCGACTTGGGATACATCATCAAATCCAATATGACCAGGTCAAAATGATGATTTCGCAGCATCTGCTTGCCACTGTCCACATCCGCGGCTTCCATAACCTCATAGCCATCATAATGGAGGCTGCGCGCCAAGTAAGAACGCAGCACATCATCATCGTCGATGATCAACAATCTGCTTGGTGCCGCCGCAGGTCCGCCACTACCGCGCACGCCTTTCGTCTCGAGCTGCTGCTCCTTGACGCAGATCTCATACTCCATCCATAGCTGTGATACCAGTTGGCGGCCGGAGTAAAGCAGCGGCCGGACCTTATCTTGATCCTGCTGGGCGCTTACAGGCTCCCATTGCTTCCATAGTATTTCTGCGATCTCACCGATCCGACTCAAGCCGAATACAGGCGCGCTTCCTTTTAATGTATGTGCAATTCTACACAGCGCTGCTGCACTTCCTCGCTCGCCTGCCTCGCAGCGGACAAGCAGGACTTCCAATTCACGAATATAGTTTTTAAGTTCCTCAACTAAGCGTTTGCGTCCTTCCTTGAGGAGCTGTTCGCTTCTACGCGCGGCACCAATACGACTGGTTGCAACTGCCGGACGTTCCATACTGCATCTACCTGCCTTTTAACCGTGAAGTCACTTTCGTTCCACGCTAACCCGCGGCGAGCCACAACGACCGCTTAGCGCAGGCCAGACCGCATTCCGGCTCGTTACTTGGCGCGGGCTCTCCGATCTGCTCGCACATTCAGGAAGGGTTGTCCAGCGCTCCCCGCGCGGCATCGATTAAAGCGTCAAACAACTCGTCATCCTCTTCCAACCATTCCTCTAGCTGCATGATTTCTTCTTCCTTGCCCGAGCCGTCGGCAAAGTTGAGAGCATACATCCATTCTTTACCTTTTTTACTTTGAAGTGTTACTTCATATGTACCCTGATGTTCTTCCATTCGGAATTGCACTTGGCCAAGATAGCCCTCCGCTTCATTCCACTCCATGCGGGCGTGCACCACTGTCATATTCATTCCATCTATTCCTCCCAAGACTACGAATCAAATATCGTTATAATTGTATCATAACGCTAGAATAACTAAGAAAACAGAAGTTTTTTATAAGCACAAACGGCTGCCTCCATCCTTGACAGGCAAAGCTTCGTTTCGTGTAGAAATATAATCACTGTATACAGCGAACAATTTGTAATTTCTTATTTTTATTTTTTTAATAAACCATACTCATATCACTCGAATTAAGCCTACACTTCCGCTATAATTAAAATTTGTGTGGATACGACGTACATCTTACAGGAGGTTGACATGACTTGCTAACTCGACGATTAAAAAACCATTGGTTCTCGAACACACGCGCTGATCTGCTGTCGGGCATTACCGTCGCGCTTGCTCTCATCCCTGAAGCCATTGCCTTTTCCATTATAGCTGGTGTTGATCCAATGGTTGGGCTATATGCCTCCTTCTGCATCGCAATTGTCATCGCCATTGTTGGCGGCAGACCTGCCATGATATCGGCTGCGACAGGAGCCATGGCGCTGCTGATGGTAAATCTGGTCAAGGATCACGGGCTCGAATATCTGTTCGCGGCAACGATACTAACCGGAATTCTTCAATTTGCGCTTGGTCTGCTCAAGGTAGGTCGCTTCATTGCATTTGTCCCGCAATCGGTCATGACAGGCTTCGTAAATGCTCTAGCCATCCTTATCTTTATGGCTCAGCTCGTCCATTTCAATAACGCGGGTCCGCTGACGTATGGACTGGTTGCAGCTACACTGGTCATTATTTATGTGCTGCCCCGCTTCACCAAGGTCATTCCTTCACCGCTGGCAGCCATTCTGATCATCTCGACGATGGTTATCGGCCTTCAATTGAATGTTAGCACAGTTGGGGATATGGGCACAATTACAAGCACACTGCCATTTTTCCATTTGCCCCAGATCATATGGAATTGGGATACGTTATGGATTATCTTCCCCTACTCCTTCTTGCTTGCCCTGGTCGGATTGCTGGAATCGCTGCTGACGGCAACGGTGCTGGACGAAATGACCGATACGCCGAGCAACAAAAACCAGGAGGTGCGCGGACAAGGCATTGCCAACATCATCACCGGATTTTTTGGTGGCATGGCGGGCTGCGCCATGATCGGACAATCGGTCATTAATGTCAGCTCAGGCGGGCGTACCAGACTCTCTACCCTGACCGCAGGCGTGGTGCTGCTCCTGCTGATCATGCTGCTTAGTGATCTGGTCATGCAGATTCCGATGGCGGCGCTAGTCGGCGTCATGATCATGGTCAGCTTCGGCACCTTTGACTGGAGCTCTGTGACACGCATCCGCAAGCTTCCAGTTGCGGACACCGCCGTTATGCTTCTGACAGTGACAGTCGTTCTCCTGACGCATGACTTGTCCAAAGGCGTGCTTGCGGGTGTGGCGCTAAGCGCCATGGTGTTCTCCTACAGAATCGCCCGTATCCGGCTGCATGCGACCCAGCAACATGAAGGTGAAAAGCAATACCATGTAAACGGCCAACTGTTTTTTGGCACGACCTCGACATTCCTGAACGAGTTCAATTACCAGCAGGACCCGCCGCTAGTGACGATTGATTTCTCACAATCCCATATATGGGATCAATCCGCAGTTACCGCAGTGTCAAAGGTCATCGCCAAATACAAGCAGTTGGACAAAACCGTAAAGCTGACCGGACTGAACAAGGAAAGTCGCAGCCTTGTAGAACGTCTCGGGCTCCAGATGGCAAGCAGCCATTGAATAACGGTCATGAGCATATGAGATTTGTCACAAAGTTTTGAAAAGATTATGAACTTTATACGTTTATACCCGTTTTGCAGCCTGATCTCGAATTATAATGGACATATCTTAACTAGCAGATTGGAGGAAACATCATTGCTGCGCACTGCTGTTGGCCGCTTTCGCCTGATTGCTCTGCTTGAGGGCATCTCATTTCTTGTGCTGCTGGCGATCGCCATGCCGCTCAAATATTTTTGGGACATGCCAATTTATGTGACGGTCGTTGGCGCCCTGCACGGGTTGTTGTTTGTGCTGTATATGCTTGGACTGCTGCTCGCTGCGCTGGAGAAGAAATGGAGCCTTGGGTTTATCTTCGTTGCGGCCCTTGCATCCTTTATCCCATTCGCTACCTTCGTGCTCGACATTCGACTAAAACGCCAATACTCTTGATTTCACACACTGCAGTCAAACAAGCCGTTCCCGCGATGAGTCACATCACGCAGGAGCGGCTTGTTTGACTGCATAGCTTCATCCTTCTCGCCGCTAGCGATCGGACAAGTATCCCCAACTGCTTCTGCGAATGCAGGTGCTCGTTCGGGGATTTGCCTTTCTCGAATTGTACAGCATCTCCTTCAATAATGGCAATGAAGATAGTGATAGCCAGGATGGTGTTGCCCTTGCTCGCGGTGCGCAGGTTTCTCTCGGCAAAGATGTGAAGAGTCTGGTATACTGGGTAGACTGGATAAAGAGCCCTTCCAAGCATCCACGAAGAAATACAAAGAAATGAGGCCATACATGATGTCATCCACCTTTCAAGCGTTGGGCGTTCGCCCCTCACTAGCAGCAATCCTGAAATCCGGCGGAATTACGGTGCCAACCCCTGTACAGCAGCAGACGATTCCTGTTGCATTGTCCGGCAAGGATGTAATTGCACAGGCGCAGACCGGCACAGGCAAGACGCTCGCATTCGCGCTGCCGATCCTGGAGAGATTAGAGCCAGGCAACAAAAACGTGCAAGCGCTCATTATTACGCCAACTCGCGAGCTCGCGATCCAGATTACGAAGGAGATCAGCAAGCTGGCCAACTCCCTTGGCTATCACGTCCTGGCGGCTTACGGCGGACAAGATGTGGAGTCCCAGATTCGCAAAGCGCAAGGAGCTGTTCAGATTGTTGTCGGTACACCGGGCAGACTGCTCGATCATCTGCGCCGGGGAACGCTGCAATTTTGGCGGCTGCAAATGCTCGTGCTGGATGAAGCGGATCAAATGCTGCATATGGGCTTCTTGAATGAAGTCGAGGAGATTCTGGCGCAAACCTCCAAGAGCAAGCAGACGTTGCTGTTCTCCGCAACCATGCCTGACTCCGTTCGCCGGCTGGCGCAAGCTTACATGAACGATACCGAGGACATTCGCATCCGCAGCGAGCGTGTGACGCTAGACAGCATCAAGCAGATCGTAGTCGAGACGAGCGACCGCGGCAAGCTTGCGACGCTGCTCGGCATTATCCGCATCCACCACCCCTATCTGGCGGTCGTCTTCTGCCGCACCAAAATTCGGGCGAAGAAGCTGACCGAGCAACTGGCGGAAGCAGGCATCGAGGTCGATGAGCTGCACGGCGACCTGACGCAAGCCAAGCGGGAGCAGGTTATGCGCCGCTTCCGCAGTGCCAAGCTGCAGGTGTTGGTGGCAACCGATGTCGCAGCACGTGGACTGGATGTGGAAGGCGTAACACATGTCATCAACTATGACATCCCTCATGATGCCGAAACCTACATCCATCGGATTGGGCGGACTGGACGCGCCGGTCAGAGCGGGACAGCGATCACCTTTGCCTCTCCGCGCGACAGGATGACGCTGCTGGGTATCGAGCGCGGCATTCATGCTCAGCTCAATCGCCAGCCGATGGCAGCCTACAATAGCGACAGCGAGGGCCCTGAGGAGAGCAATGGATACGAGGCCAACGATCGCGCGCGCGGCGGACAGCAGGGCGGACGCAGCAGCAAGGGGGCGCGGGATGCTGTTCGGCCCCGGACGGGCGAACGGAAGGCGCGCACAGCAGGTGGCGGACGGCGAGGGCAAGGCGCGGAGCAGGCCGAAGCCAGAGGCCGCGGCAAGGGCGCGAAGGATGCTGTTCGGCCTCGGACGGGCGAACGGGTAGCGCGCACAGCAGGTGATGGATGGCGAGGGCAAGGCGCGGAGCAGGCCGAAGCCAGAGGCCGCGGCAGAGGGAATGAAGCCGCAGGAAGACGAGGCCAGACCGAACGGTCGGCAGCCGGGAGCGAGGGACAGGCTCCTCTGCGCGGGCAAGACGCGGGCAAGACGCGGACAAGCGCACGCCAAGCCGCCTCGTCGGCAGGACGAGGCGGTGGGAGAGCAGAGCGAAGCGGACAGAGCGCACGCGGACGCAGCGGCGGTGGACGGTCGCAGGGCCGCTCGAGCGGACGGCAGGACGGCGGGCGCAGAGGCCGCGACAGATAAGGCAAGCGCTGGAGGGATAGCGGGTTAATAACCCGCATCCAGCTTAGTAGGGGCTGTGAGCGATGTAGCTAGCGACGAAGCGTCCACTCTCCTCGCGACAAGCAGTTGCTCCCGAATTGCCGCTATCCATAGCCAGAGGCGTGAGAGCAGCTCCAGCGATAGGAGCCCGCTATGTCCGAGGACGGACTCTGTTGGTCGCTATAGCGGCCAGCGGGTCCTCTGGCCAATAATGCTTCGGATAGCGCCCCTTCAAATCCTTTTTAACGTCGAAATAAGTAACGCTCCAGAAGTGCTTCAGATCCCGTGTCACCTGCACCGGCCTTCCAGCCGGAGACAACAAATGCAGCGTGAGCGGGATATTTTGTTTGCCGATGCGCGGCGTGTCCAGCAGTCCGAACAGCTCTTGCAGCCGCACAGCCAGATGCGGCGCCTGCGGGTCGCTGTAATCAACAGCGATTCGCGAGCCGCTCGGCACCGCTATATGGGTAGGAGCAAGCTGCTCCAGCAGCCGCTTCTGCTCCCATGCCAGCAGCGCGTCCAGTGCTTCCCGCAGTTGCAAGCGACGCAGATCCTGGAGATTGCGCAGTCCGTGCAGATAAGGCAGCAGCCACTCCTCCAACGTTGCGGTCAGCGACTCATCATCTGCAGCAGGCCAGCTAGCGTCTTGGGCGTGCATGAAGATGAGCCGCTGCTGAAGTTGACGGAGCGGCTTGGTCCATGGGAGCACGGCCAGTCCCAGCTCGCGGATACCCGCAGCCAGCGCCCTCGCAACCAGCTCCGGGTCAGGCTGCCCAAGCGGCTTCTCCTCCAGTACGAGCGCCATATATCGGCGCTTGCTGCGGGCGCGCACTGCCTGCTCCGCGCTGCGCCATTCCACGGACTGCTCCATCTCGACCCGCTCGCCGCAGACTTCCTCAAGCTGCGAAGGCTCCAGCCAAGCCGCCAGCATGATCCGGCTCTCGCTGCCCTGATCATCCAGCTCCACCGCAACGAGATAGGGTGCGGATGACAGCGGCTGCACCTCGCCAAGCTGCGCTCCCCGACCGTTACTGAGCAGAAACCGGTTAGCCCCGCGCTGCTTCGCAATGCGATCCGGGTACGCAAGCGCCAGCAGCGCGCCAGCCAGCTCCAGTCGCAGCGCTGTCAGCTTGGCAGGCGGCAGGTCAAGCAACTGCTGGCAGCGGCGCCACTCCTGCTCCACCACAGCAGCGCGAGCTGTATCGAACCTGTAGCCGCTGCGTCCCCCTGCGCGAAGCGCCTCCAGACGAAGCCGAATATCGGCCTCGGTGCGCCCGTCCTCCTTGCGCAGCACATCACGCTCGGAGAGAAGAGCAGCCAGCAGGCATGCCTCAGCGCCGCCTCCTCTCTCCTTGCCTCGCAGCATCATCGTGCCCAGCCGCGGATGAACACCCAGCTCAGCAAGCTGACGACCGTGAGCCGTCAATTTGCCATGGCTATCGGTCGCCCCAAGCAGCTCCAGCAGCTCCAGCGCCTGCCGATAAGCCGGAGCAGGCGGCACATCCAGCCAGGCCAGCTCGTCAGGCTCCTCGACTCCCCAGAGTGCCAGCTCCAGCGCGAGCGCAGACAGATCGGCCTCCAGTATCTCTGGCGAGCTAAATGGCGCAAGCTGCCGATCCTCCTCCTCTGTCCACAGCCGATAGCATACGCCCGCTTCCAGACGTCCGGCGCGCCCGCGACGCTGATCTGCCGAGGCTCGCGATACCCGTGAGGTTTCCAGGCGAGTGAGGCCCGTGCGCGGAGAGAAGCGGGGGGCACGCATCATGCCTGCGTCCACAACGATACGAACACCCTGCACGGTCAGTGACGACTCAGCAATCGAGGTCGCCAGCACGATCTTGCGGCGTCCGGCCTTATCGGGAACGATTGCCTGATCCTGCTCCTCCAATGGGAGATTGCCATGCAAGGGGCGGATGATCGTATCACCCGGAAGCTGCTCCGCCCGCAGAAGTCCGGTCACCCGCCCGATCTCTCCGGCTCCCGGCAGAAAGACGAGCACATCGCCAGTGCTCTCCTCTGCTAGCGCGCGCCGAATTGCAGTCGCCGCCACTATCTCCAGCCGCGACTCCGAGCGTTGCGCCATGTAACGGGTATCTACAGGATAGACTCGCCCCTGACAATGAAGAACCGGAGCGTCCTCCAGCAGACCGGCCACAGCTTGCGCATCGAGCGTTGCGGACATGACCAGCAGCCGCAGCTCGGGGCGAAGAAGCTGACGGGACTGGAGGCTCAGCGCAAGTCCGAGATCTGCTTGCAGGCTGCGCTCATGGAATTCATCGAATATAACCAGTCCTGCCTCCTCAAGCGCTTGATCTGCCTGCAGCATCCGGGTGAGCACGCCTTCCGTCACCACTTCGATGCGAGTATTCGAACCGATGCAGCTATCACCGCGCACCCGATAGCCCACCGTATCGCCGCAGCGTTCGCCCAGCGTAGCAGCCATATAACGGGCAGCAGCCCGCGCAGCAAGCCTGCGGGGCTCCAACATCAATATTTTACGACCCTGGAGCCATGGCTCCTCCAGGAGGGCCAACGGCACACGGGTGGTCTTGCCCGCCCCCGGCTCGGCGACAAGCACCGCTCCCAGGGCATCCCCCAGCGCCTGCTTGAGCGATGGTATTATAGTATCAATCGGATATGAGTGCATCAGTAAAACTCCTTCAACTAGACGTCTAGGCATTTTTACGTAGTGTACTTCAATACCCGGTGGGAATTCAAGTCTTATAGCATCCCAAGCGCCGTGCCAGTCACACAGCGATCTCTTCATGCTTCAACAGCTTCATGCAACTCCCCATGGCAGCCCGTTGAACCGCCTTGCGGCGCTTCAACTCGTCCGCTGTCCAGAAATCCTCGCTGGTAAACAGCGTCACCATCGCTTCCTCCGCTGCCTTACATGCCGTCTTGTCATTCCTCGCAAGGTAATAGCATACCTGGTAGCATTCGCTTTCGTACTGCTTGAGCGTCGCTATTTTTGTCTGAAAATCCATCTCTAATCCTCCCAAGCAACGGCAGTTATAGATAAGCAAGCCTGCCCAGCGTAGACGGCTACCGCCGTCCTTGACGTGCTAAGCCTCGTTCCGCGCATCTCCAAGCAATCCGTTCATTGCCACTGTTACGGTCTCACCTGCACGGTTACAGGAGGCTCGGCTTGGCCGTCCGCTTTGCTCAGCGCCTCTCCGGCCTCTGACACCCCATATTTACCATATATCCATAGTCCAACTAACATAAGCACCATCAAAACAACGAGCCGTTTCATGCAAGACATCCCCTCTAGCTATAGGTCAGTCGATGTGCGGTTGACCCGCAGGCATCGTATTGCAGCGTCACCGCACAGGCAGCGACCTTCGCAATCTCATGTAACTCATTGTAAAGGGGGAGGTTTAAATTGATCCTAATGAAATCATAAGTTTTCCTTAAGATTACACTTATTCGACGATTTGCAAACAAAAAAGGTTCATTCACCCAATTAAAATCAGGTAATGAACCCCGCCCAAGGTGCGATCAGATCAAGATGACTATGGTTCGTGTGTTATCCACTCTTCATATCAGCAGCCGGGAGCTTCACTCTAAAGGTCGTCAGACAGGTATCGCTCGATACGGATATTTCGCCGCCGTGCTTCTCCACGATGCTCTTGGCAATCGCGAGTCCCAGCCCGGAGCCGCCTGCATGCTCGGTTCGCGATTTGTCCACCCGGTAGAACCGGTCAAACAGGTATGGCAGATCGACTTCAGGAATCGGCTCTCCATAATTGGATACTTCCACGATGGAATGACTGCCCTCCTTGAATAGATAAAGCTCGACCTTCTTGCCCTGCTTGCCGTAATGGACCGAATTGGAGAGCAGATTCTCAAACACTCTGACCAGCTTGTTCGGGTCGCCCGTCACCTCAAGCCGACTGTCGCGCGCATGCAGGCGGCCGCTCATACCGGCCTCCTCCAGCGTCAGCCGGTACTGCTCGAGTAGCTGCTTGAGCATCTCAACCAGATTGAAGGTCACCAGACGTAGCTGGGAGGTGCTATTGCGCATGCGCGTGTATTCAAACAGATCGTTAATCAATACGTTCAGCCGCTGAGATTTATCGTAGGCGATCTGGACGTAATGTCTTAGCTCGACCTCGTCCCGGTACCGATCCTGCTCAATCAGCCCCAGATAGCCGATAATGGAGGTCAATGGTGTGCGCAGATCATGCGAGACATTGGTGACCAGCTCGTTTTTCGTCTGCTCCGCGCGACGTTCTTCATCCATCGACGTCTTCAACTGGGCAACCAGTCGATTCGTGAAGGTCGCCAGATCACCATATTCATTGCGCTGGCGCACTGGGATTTTATAATCGAAGTTGCCCTCCGAGATATGCATGACGGCTTCGCTGACCTCGCCAAAGTATCGGAAACGTCGCCATTGCAACAGCACCAGAAACAGCACAAAGAAAAAAAACCACCCGCCAAACAGAAATACCTCTTCGCTCATCATATTCATGAGCCCTCTGGCAACGGACCCGATTAAGGAAAAATCCCGTAAAAACGAGTAGCCCAGAACGACGAACAAATAGAAGGACACCAATCCTAGCACGGCCGCTCCAATTATGTTGCCAATGAAGCGGATCGTCATGCCCGCTGTCACATTACCCTTCAATTTTGTAGCCAACCCCCCATACCGTTACGATCAGCTTATCCCCAAGCTCCTGCTCCAGCTTGTCCCGCAGCTTGCTGATATGCACCATAACCGTATTATTGGATTCAAAATATTTCTCCTTCCACACCTGTTGAAAAATATCCTCGGCACTAAACACTCTGCCCGGATGGCTGGCTAGCAAAAATAAGATGCCGAATTCCGTACTCGTCAAATGAAGCGGTCTGCCCTCCACCTCCACCGTATGTGTAAACTTCTCGATGCGCAGCGGTCCAAGCACCAACGTATGCTCCTCAGACCCTGCGGCAGAGGCTGTCACACTGTATTGATACGAGCGGCGCAGCAGCGATTTGATGCGGGCCACGAGCTCCAGCGGGTTGAACGGCTTCACCATGTAGTCGTCCGCGCCTGTCATCAGCCCCATAATTTTGTCCATGTCCTCAGCCTTCGCACTTAGCATCAGGATCGGCACCGCCATATCCTTACGGATAATTCGGCATACCTCCAGCCCATCTACCTTGGGCATCATGATGTCCAGCACCACGAGGTGGAACACGGATTGCTCCAGCTTCTGCAGCGCTTCCTCCCCGTTATAGGCCTTGACGACCTCATACCCTTCATTTTTCAAATAAATTTCGATTAAATCAGCGATTTCCTTATCATCATCCACAATGAGCAGACGCCGTTGATTCATGCTACCGGCTCCTTATCTATCGGTTGAATTGTTTTCTACTATACACGATTGACCCGCCTTTGTCTCATTCATGAAGGAAAATTATGAACCTTAAGATTTTTTTAAACTGTCTGTGGGCTTCATGCCGAGGCCACGTCCCACACGACGCAAAACAGCGGTGCCAGAGATCGCCTCCGGCACCGCCATGTACTTCTTTGCCCCGCTTGTACGCGAGGCTGCATCGATTAGCCAACCACGACTTCTCCTGGCCAGGCAAGCATGCCGCCAGCTACATTGACAGCCGAATAGCCCTGCTGCTCCAGATAATCGCATACTCTGCCGCTACGCGCGCCGCTACGACAGATCAGAACGATCGGCTCTGCGCCTTGCGTCAGCTCGTCCAATCGGTCTGGCAGCTCGGACATCGGGATGAGGCGCGCACTGCTAATATGCCCCTCCTGCCATTCCTCCAGCTCGCGCACATCCACCAGATTGACCACTTCGCCGCCGGCCAGCTTCGCAGCCAGCTCCCCGGCTGTCCATTCCGGATAACTCATTTGCTGAACTCCTTTCCTGTAGCGCTGCTACTATAGCTGCCTCCGCGCTCCGCGCTATCAGATTCTGACAGCCGTTCCACTGACAGCTACCATCAGCATGCCATCACGGATGATTTCATAATCAATATCAATGCCGACGATTGCATTGGCTCCCATGCGCCGGGCTTGTTCTTTCATTTCCTGAAAGGCTACATCTCTTGCTTCCTTCAGCTTGCCTTCATAGGCGCCCGAACGACCACCCACGACATCAGTGATGGAGGCTAGAAAATCTCTCACAATATTGGCGCCCATGATGGCTTCGCCCGTAACGATGCCGACATAATCTTGAATCGGACGTCCTTCCAACGTTGGGGTTGTACTAATCAGCATCCCAATTCCTCCATCTCTATGCGATCTAAGTTGAATGATTTCTTGCAGCCAAGGCTGCATGAATACCCCTTCATGCCGCTAGGCTAATTATACCTGCTGTGCCAGCGCTCCGTCCAGCATGCCCTACAGAACCACGAAGATAAAGAACACTGCCGCCAGCGCGAAGCGGTACACAGCGAACCAGGATAGCTTCAGCCGTTTGATCAGATTGAGGAAGGTCACAACCGCGATCATCGCTACGATAAAAGCAGCAGCCAGCCCGATCAGAAACAGCGGCACATCCTGTGTGGTCAAGTACTCACGGCTCTTTACCAGATCCAGCAGCGTTGCGCCGAACATAACGGGTACGGAGATAATGAATGTAAATTCCGCGGCCGCCTTCTGGCTTGTGCCCAGCAGCATGCCGCCAGAGATGGTGGAGCCGGAGCGGGAGAAGCCTGGCCAGAGCGCGAGCAGTTGGAACAGGCCGATTCCAAGCGCCTGCTTGTAGCTGATGCTGTCCATGTCCTCGGCAGTGATCTGCACCTTGGCTCGCTCGGCTACAATCATCAGTATGCCCCCAATGACTAGACCGATGAGCACCGTTGCCGGGCCAAACAAATACTGCTTGATGGCACTGTGCAGCAGAAGGCCGACAACTGCTGCCGGCAGCATCGCCAAGATAAGATGCACCGTATTGATGCCGCGCTTGTGTACCAGATCGAGCTTGAGAACATCCATAATAAACCCTGCGAATCGTTTCCAATAAAGCACCAATACAGCCAGCACTGCGCCCAGTTGCACGACGATCTCAAATGTTTTGGCTCGCTCCCCTGAGAAATCCAGCAAGTGAGCCGTCAAAATCATATGCCCGGTCGAGGATACCGGTAAAAACTCTGTCAACCCTTCCACAATCCCCAATATAATGGCTTTTATTAAATCGTCCAAGCCGTTTGCACTCCCGTCTCCATCATAATTCATACTTGTCTCATCTTATTCCTCATCCGGGCCTGGATATGCATAATCAATCCGATCAGGTTCTGCCTTGACGCCAACTGGATTCCTGGTGCGACTGCTCGGCAAAATAGGCATCTCGCCTGCGTACCTGTCGCTGAATGCTAATGGCGATAATAAACAACGACCAGATCCATATGAAACCGATCCACACTGCCAGCTCCCACCGTGCTGTACCCAATCGTTGCCCGATCGTTTCGATCCAACCCAGGTGATGGAAAATCGAGGTGGATGGCAGTTGCTGTGCGAGTGGAAAAGCAATGACCGACATGGCGAACAGGGCAAGCAAGCCCAGCATTTGCGCCAGCCTTTGCTGCACCGCAGCACAATACAGCGCCGCAGCGATAAACCAGCCGACGGCAAGCGATGAGACAGGGGCAACTGTAGTAAAGCCGTATCCATGCGCCGACGGCCCGGACTTTAGCTTCAGCATGAATAACACGGTGGCGATGGCAGCTACCGCGAGCCTCATTCCCCAACGGTATGCTCTCTGTTCGCCAGACAGCGGCTCAGACCTTCTTCTGCGCCAGCGGCTCCATTTCCACAGGCCATAGAGCAGCGCAGCACCGAGTCCCAGCACCGACAGGCCGTATTGCAGCCAATGGTAGACATACTCCCCGTTAATGTGCTCCCGGAGCCAGGGGATCTGCTGGACAAAGATCGTGTGGTTATGCGTCCAGGCATCCATAAACCTGTGGCTCATAAAGCCGATAAACAGCGAGCAAAGGAATAGGAACCAGTCACGCCCTGTGGTGAGGCTCCAGGCTGTGCTATGATCACGGGCGAACTTGTTCAGACCTAGCGTAGAAGGGAGCAGCTTCACCAACGCCGGCTTCATCAGCCTGTGGAAGGCGATCGCAAATGCGGTGCACAGCGGCAAGCCCAGCAAGATGAAGCCCTGGAGCGAATGGCCAAAGCTTTTATTGGATTCAAAAGCAACAAAATACTCCAGATCGGGAGCCATGCTGCCAAGCAGCAGACCCGTCGTGCACAGATAGCGCGGAGCGACCTTCTTCAGGGGAACGGCATATAGCGGATGGGCTAACGTATAAGGCATGCCGCCGCCTCCTTTCTAAGCGCCTTGTGCGAGAGCAGCATGCTGGCCGTGGCACAGGATGCCCGATGCCGATTAACGCAGATTGCCAAATTCACTGAGCGGCCACAGACGAAAGATGGCCTTGCCCTCCAGAGAAGACATCGCAATCGGTCCCAGATCCCGGCTATCCATGCTGCGCTCGCGATTGTCCCCCAGCACGAATACTTTCCCTTCGGGCACAACGTAAGGGAGTTCCATCCCAAGCGGCCTGGTCTCCCCTTTGACATAAGGCTCATCTTGCTCCTCGCCATTTAGGATCAGCTTGCCATCGTGCATATCAATGGTATCGCCAGGCAGACCGATCAGTCGCTTGATGAGACGCTTGTCACTCTCGGAGCCATTAATAATTACGATGTCTCCACGCTCAGGCTCCCCTATCCGGTACGATACTTTATCTTCAATCAGTCTCTGCCCTTCAACAAGCGTGCCCTCCATAGAGATATTATGAACTTCCGTCTGTGCGAACGCATAATTTTGAATCAGTAAAGAGATCGCCACTGCTCCAGCGATCGTCAATGCCCATTCGCGTACTTCCTTCTTCCAATTCTTCTGCATCTCTTCTCTCCTCTCCAAAAACATATAAAATCTTACTCTTCTACTCTATTATACTTGCATGGAGGTGCGGATGCCAAATTCACCACACAACTATCCGAGCCACAATGAGCAGGTCGCCAGAATGGCCAGGAGTAAGGCGCCCCCGGCTGCAAGATACCCATCTTGCGCCTTGAGACGAAGCTGCCAAGCTCTGGTGGGCTGTACTCCGCGTGCAGCGAAGCCTCGCGCCTCCAGCGCCTCAGCCATCTGATCTGCCATTCGAAGCAGCAGCACGAGATAGGGCAGGAGCACACGATGCAGATCGCGTGCAGGCACCTTGCCCGCTCTGCCCCCGCGCTTGCCTCGAGCCTGGGCAATCCGCGCCAGCTTCGACCATTCGGCGCTTAGCAACGGGATAAAACGAAAAACAAGCGAGACGGTCAGCGCAATCATGTCGACAGGCAGACGAAAACGTTTCAGTGGCCGTATCACCTGCTCCACTGCGCGTTGCAGACGAAAGGGCGTCATCGCCGCAGCCAGCCCCAGGCCGAGTACCATGACAGGCAGCAGCCTGCAGAAATAGAGCGCCGTCCGGTTCATAACGTCAACTTCCAGTCCTGGCGGGGAGAAGCGAATCCCGGATAACAGGCAAAAGGTAGCTGCCATACCCGCGTACCATGCAATCAAGCCATGCCACGGCCGCAATGCAGCGCGCCTACGAAGCAGCACAACTGCCGCGATCGCATTGCCAAGCAGAACACCCGTCCAGCTCATCTGCAACAGAATGCCCCCAGCCAGCAGCAGATAGGCGAGCCAGAGCGCGCGCGGGTCGTAAGCTGCCCAGGAGCCTTGCCCACGCTCTCGCTTACTGCCTGTCGCAGTCGCGATCCCGCGCCTCACCGCCTCTGTACCAAATCCGCCCTTTTCCAAGCCCTCAGCGGACTGTACGTCGCTGCTTGACGTCGGCTCAACCAGCTCCGGCAAGCCTGTTGCGCGAGCTGTATAGGAAGCCGCCTCCCCAGCACGCGCCGTCACTCCCCTCATCTTGCCCTCCTCCAGATGGAGCACATCCGCTGCCATTCCCGCAAACACATCTACATCATGAGTGACGATAACCGCGCCCCCGCCTGCCGCCAGATGCGCTGCCAGATGAGCCCGCAGCAGGGCGATTCCCTCACTGTCCAGCCCCGCTGTCGGCTCATCCAGCAGCAGCCATGACGGCTTGGCAGCGAGCAGACAGGCCCAGGCAAGGCGGCGCTGCTGTCCACCGCTAAGCGTCCACGGATCACGCTGCGCGGTCTCTGGCGCCAGGCCGGCCCGTTGGAGGCCAGCCGCTGCCCGTGCCTGCTGCTCCTGCTCCGGCAGCCGGTATGGCCGCAGCGAGTAGCGCAGCTCCTGCTCCGCCCGCGGCAGAAACCATTGCGACTCGCTATGCTGGAGCGATACACCTAGCTCCAGCAGCACTTGCTGGTTGAGCCGACGACCATCCCAGAGCGATTGCTCACCGAGGCGAATCTCCCCATGCTTCAGCTCCCGCAAGCCGGCGAGCGACTCCAGCAAGGTTGTCTTGCCTGCTCCATTGCGCCCGACGATCAGCGTCAGCGTGCCTGCGGCGAGCCGGACACTTACATCCTGGAGCAACGGAGAGCCAGAGCGCCCTGCCCCGACAGTTACTCCGCTCAGCACCCAATCTGCGGCAGGACGCGGGGAGAGCGAGAGCGGCTGCGAGTCGATGACGACGCGGCTCCTCCCGGCATTAGCCGCCTCTGCTTTCCATTGACCCGCCGACTCCATTGTCCCCTTCCCGGCGTTCTGCGTGCCTCTGAGCATAGGCTGCTCCAAGCAGCACGACGCTGCGCCAGCGTGATCGCCACATCTTTCGCTAGGCCGGACTGTCACTGGAGTCTCCGCATGTAGACTTGCCTGGGCCTGCGCCTGCACATGATCATGCTCATGAGCCTCCTCTAGCATCCCGCCCGTCCATTTGACAGGTGCATGCCCGCAGCCAGATGCGCTGTCCTGGATGATCTTGCCTGCGCGAAGCTCTATGATACGATCGGCAGGCTCAATGTCCTCGCTGGCATGGGAGACCCAGATCACTGTCATGCCGCGGCGGTGCTGCTCGCGTACAGCTCGCAGCACATACTGTCTGGCCGCCAGGTCAAGCATTGACACCGCTTCGTCCAATACGAGCAGCGGGGCATCCGATGCGAGACAACCCGCAATCGCCACCAATTGCTTCTGGCCACCGGACAGCTCAGCCACTGGACGATGCTGCAACGGCTTCAGTCCGACGGAAGCCAGCGCCTGATCCAGCCTGGGCATGATCAGCTCTGCTGCCATCCCGGATTGCTCCAGCCCAAGGAGCAAATCCTCCCAAGGCGTCGTGCCGACGATAGCCGCCTCAGGATGCTGCATCACATAAGGAAATGGCCGCTCCAGCTCCGGCGATCGTTCCACACTGCCATGGATCTTCAGTCCTTGCCCTGTTCTTCCCGTCAGCAGCTTCACCAGCGTGCTTTTGCCGCTCCCATTAGCGCCGCGCACATGAATCCATTCGCCCTGATTAACTGCCCACTCGTCGATCTGTAACAACGAAGCGCCCCAAGCAGTGCAGACTTCAACCTGGTGGAGAGAGAGCAGCTTTTTTGCTTTCACTCGATTTCCCCTCTTCCCTTTCCAATGTCTTTGTGATACGATCCTTTTTGTTAACCAAATAATTATTCAGGTTAACATTATCATAAAGGAGCGATTACATAATGTCCACCTCTATTCGAAGCATTGTCTACACCGCGCTGTTTTCGGCATTATTCATTGTGATGAGCGCGATCAAGCTGCCGCTTGGCTTCTCTCCCGTACCGATCACGCTGCAAAATCTGGCGCTCATGCTCGCAGGAGCCTTTCTTGGAGCGCGCTACGGCGGTCTGAGCATCCTGCTTGTCTGCGTGCTTGCTGCACTGGGCTTGCCCTTGCTGGGCGGCCAGGGAGGACTTGCCGTCGTATTCGGTCCGACCGGCGGCTTTATCTGGATGTTTCCTATATGTGCTGTTGTCGTCGGCTACTTGATCCCCAGAGCGTTGAGCTCATCCATACTACAGAAGAATACCACGCTGAGGTTTCTCGTTCTACTCGCTATATTTATGGGCTTCGGCTCATTGTTATCCTATGCAGGGGGAGTGCCCTGGCTGGCGTATGCAGCGAATCTGTCGCTGTCCAAGGCGCTTGCTGCAGGCATGTACCCCTTCCTGATCGGCGATCTGGTCAAGGCGATTGCCGCGACGATCGTAACGATGGCGCTGCAGGCCCATATCCCGGCTTTGCACAACCGTTCAGAGCGCAGCTAGTCCGAGGACAGCCTGACTCGTATGCTTGATCAGACCAAAAAAGCAAGAGCCATCACCTCTTGGGAATCATGCCCAGGAGCCGCCGCTCTTGCTTTTTCTTGGGGGAGAAGTCTCGTCTTCACGCCGTCATCTCTGTCTCTCCTCCAGGCACTGTATGCAAATAGGAATAAGAATGCTTGAGTCCAATGAGATAGAGCAAGAGCACAATAAATGGAGGCAGCAGATGCCAGGCATTCGTGTATCCGATAGCAAAGTGAACGCCGAATGCTGTTGCCAGCCCGCTCATGCCAGCCAGCGCTAACGTCCACCATATCCAGCGCTCCCCTTGACGAAATCCCCATAGACTGAGCAGCAGCACGCCTAGCCCCAGGCTGAGCAGTGCGCCGCCAAAGCCGGCACGGTCATGGGCGATCAGGGAGAGGAGCCGATCATTTTGTCGTGCAAGCTCCTCGGATGTCGTACATAGAAATAGCAGGTCCTCGGGTACGAACACGACGCCCATACCGATGAGCGAGATGACGCCGCCGCCAACGATCAGAGAGAACCCCAGCATGACTAGAGCCAGTTGCCCGCGCAGTCCTTCCCGCCAGCGCTCATCGTTGTACCGATTGACCGGGGGAACCTGGAAGCGAAAGTCTCCCCGGCTGCGCAGCATCCCCAGAACGAAGAAAGGCAGCAGGATGAGCGCCGCCAGCGCATGCAGCGGGTCGAAATATTCAAAGCCAAGAAACAAAAAGAAGCTGAGAAAACCCACCGACGCCGACACCAGCAGCGTCTGCCTCGCATAATGCAAGCGCCGTCGCATCCCGAACCGGGCCAGGCCGACATAGAGAATGCCGATGCTGAGCATCGTACCGGCCAAGGTGAGCCGATCATGCATCATAAACGGCAGCAGCCGATCATTGATCAGCTCCAGTTGCTCTCTCGTCATGCCGACATAAGCCAGATCATAGGGAAGCACGATCGAGGTCGCTGCGATCCACCATGCCAGCAAGCCGCCAATGACCATGCCTAACCCCAGCAGCGATGCCAGTCCCCAGTTACTGCTTATCTGCCGCCAGATGGCGGGCGCTTCTCGCTGCTTATCTGCGTTCAGGCGACCGTAGACGGAGGAAGCAGCGGCAACAGCCTGACCCGTAGCCTCCTGCTGAGTGCTGTGGTCACCGTCTTCATGCGCCCTCTGGGAAGCGGCTAGCTCTCCCTGGCGAACGGCTTGCGCCTCCTGAGCGAGCAGCTCATTGATCCGTTTGGGCAGGCCCGGGCCGCTGTAGACCAGACCACTATGGATCGCTATCAGGCTTGCTCCTGCCCGTTGCAGTCTCAGCGCCTCCTCCGGCTCTGTGACCGCTCCCGCGACAGCAATCGGCAGAGAGCGGTTGCCCTCAAGCTCGCGCAGCTCCTCCACCCTTGCGATTAGCTGCCCCAGTTGGCAACGACCTGAGACATACACCCCGGGCGATTGCTGAATGGTATCATCGATCCAGATTGCCGCCGCGCCTGCCGTCTGCGCCCAGCTTGCTAATCGCCGTATCTGATCAAGCGGGGTATCCAGATACAGATGGAGCAGCCAAGGCTTGCCTGGCGCAGCCTCCCGAAGGGACGCCACCGCGGATAGCAACGCCTCCTCATCGACCTGACCGCAAGGCTTGCATGCATCAACCGTCCAAAAGTCGATGCTCGCTGACAGCTCCGCTTGCTGCCGAAGTTGCATGTCCCTGGGGGGCAGATCGCCCGTAGCAGCTAGCCAGGTCAGCCCGCGCAGCGGATCTCGCGGGCTACGGTCTGCCAAGCCACCCAGTTGCTGTAGTAGTCTCTCCGGGGCGCAGCCCTCGGTTCGACTGCTATAGCTCAGCGCTTCCCGCTGCGGATCGCGCTTCACGGCACGCAGCCCCTGACCATTGCCTGCGCCTGGATCGGCTGCGCCCAGCATCGTAAACCCGAAGCCAAAACGGGTGAAGGAGCGCACCGCCCGCAGTTCGGGGTCAACAGCCGCTGCAAGCCCTACCGGGGAGCTGAGCGACAAGCCGCCGACTGTGGCACCAAGCTCGGAAGGCGGTGCCATGTGACCCATCCATTCGATGATTTTCAGACCGCTTCCTAGTGGCAGACGTCCAAGTATGCCAACAGCAGACAGCGTTAGCTTCCGAGCTTGCTCCGGCGCAAGCCTGTCAAGCCACGGTTTGAATAATCCGTGATATGACCAGTCCGGCAAGGCGATCTCCTCCTTCCGTTCAGTTCGTGTCATCCGGCAGTCTCTGCGCCTAAGTCACATCCGCACTTTTGCGCTTGCTCCCATGGCTATGCTGAAGCTCCAAAATAACGCATCACCCGGCTAGGGCGTGTCTTCAAACCCGCTCAAGGGCATCGTTCACCGCCTTTTCGCCCCGTGCTGCGTTACGTTCTCTTGACGTACCCCGGTACGCCTGCGAGAACGTGCCTTGACCGGAACGAAAATTCGGCAAAATTGCTCCCGTCGGAGTTTGAAGGAACACCCTAGGACAGAAGCTTTGTCTTTATGGCTTATAGACAGCAAGCCATCTGCTATAGACAGCAAGCGTGCCCCATGGACACGCTTGCTAAGATACTGCTGCCGCTTGCCCGGCCAGATTAGGCATCTCTCCGTTAGAGAGGAAGCCTGTTATAGTACGATATTACTCCATGCACTCTGCAGGCTCTTCCTGCGCGGCGCCCTCGACATTGATCTTCTCCGCTACCGTGTCGCGGATAACCGAGGTCACCAGTTGCAGCAGGTAGTTGATGTCCGCTTGACTCTGCTGGAATTCCGACACGATCGGGATGCTATCCAGTTCATCCTGCAGCGCTTCGATCTCGCCTTCAATCTTGGCGACCATAGACGGATTGTTGAAGGATTGGAAGGCGACGATTTCCTTCTGCTTCTTCTTCATCTGTGCAATCAGCCCCTGAACACGCTCATGGTGCTGAATCTGCTTCTCGGCACGCTGATAATGGCGCACCTCCTCGGATTCGAACAACATGACGGCCAGCTCCTTCGCCTTGGCCATGATGTCCTCCTTGACGATCAGATCGCGCGTGTTGAACTTGGGCACGCCGCAGCCGCTATGTGAATGCTCATGATGGTCGTGGTCGTGATCATGGTTATGCCCGGATGCTTGCTGATTCGTTGTCATCGTTATCTTCTCCCTTATCTATACCGCTTCTACAGCAGTTTCCTTAATTAGCTCCGCCTTGAGCAGCCAGGTTTGCGGGGCGGTGACCTTGACCTGAACGAATTGTCCGATTAACGACTTCGGCCCTTCGAACAGCACCAGCTTGTTCGTGCGCGTGCGGCCAGAGAGCACATCCGAGCGGGTTTTGCTCTCGCCCTCTACCAGCACCTCTACCACCGCATCCCGCAGCTTATCATTCTCCTCCTTGGCAATCTCTGCCAACACTTCATTCAGACGCTGCAGGCGCACCTTCTTCACCTCCATCGGCACATTGTCCTCCATCCCTGCCGCTGGCGTACCTGCACGCGGGGAGTAGATGAACGTAAATGCCGAATGAAAACCGACCTCACGGACGAGCGATAGGGTCTCCTCAAATTGCTCATCCGTCTCGCCAGGGAAGCCCACGATAATATCCGAGGTCAGCACGACATCTGGAATCGCCGATTTGATGTTGTGTACCAGCTCCAGAAATTTCTCTCTCGAATACTTGCGGCTCATCCGCTTGAGCACCTCGGTGCTGCCGGACTGAACCGGAAGATGAATATGCTCCACCAGATTGCCTCTTCCCGCAAGCACCTCGATCAGGTGATCATCAAAATCACGCGGATGCGACGTCGTAAAGCGGATACGCGGAATATCGATTTTGGAGATGTCGTGCATCAGATCGCCAAAGCGGTAATTCAGATCCTCGAAATCTTTGCCGTAGGCGTTCACATTCTGTCCAAGCAATGTAACCTCCTTGAAGCCCTGCCGCGCCAGCTCCCGCACTTCAGCAATGACATCCTCAGGGCGCCTGCTTCTCTCCTTGCCACGGGTGTATGGAACGATACAGTAGGTGCAGAACTTGTCGCAGCCATACATAATATTTACCCAGGCGCGCATTCCCTCGCGCTTCTTAGGCAGGTTTTCGATAATGTCGCCCTCCTTGGACCACACCTCGACGACCATTTCCTTATTGAACATCGCTTCCTTGAGCAGTTGCGGAAGACGATGAATATTATGGGTGCCGAAGATCATATCCACGAAGCCATGCTTGTTCAGGATGCGATTCACCACCGACTCCTCCTGAGACATGCAGCCGCAGACGCCCAGCAGCAATCCGGGCTTTTCTGTTTTGAGCGTTTTCAAATGTCCCAGCTCGCCGAATACTTTATCCTCCGCATTCTCCCGAATGGCGCATGTATTCAGCAGTATCACATCGGACAACGTCCGGTCTTCCGTAGCCGTGTAGCCCATCTGCTCGAACATGCCGCGCATAACCTCGGTGTCGTGCTCATTCATCTGGCAGCCATACGTGTAGATGGTATAGTATTTCCCCTTGCCAAACGTGCTCATATCCTCTGGGATGGAGAAATCGGAATGAACATGAATATCTTCCTTGCCCCGGCGTTTCCCTTCCTTGTAGTCCGGCTGGGACTTGATCTGAATCTCACGTCCATTAATCCGTATGCGCTTGCCATTCTCATCCTCGCTGAGCAATTTGGCGCTAGAGAAATCAAAATATTTGGAGTAATCCTTCTCAGAATCCTTGTCTGTCTTTCTCTCGTCCAGGCCAGGTGTCTCCTTCATGGAATCTCACTTCCTTTATGTTCATTTCCGCAAAAAAGAGTCATATCCATTGAAATCATCAATAAATAAGTATAGCATAAAGTCCCTTACTTATCCATGAAGGGAATTGTGCGGCAATGGAGAGCTTCACCGCCTTCAGTTCGTGCTACTGCCTGTCCAAATCACCGAAGGGTCACGCCACGCTTACTGAAAGCGCAGCATGACCCTTAGACATCAATCGTATAGCGGCTCCACAACCAGATCTACTTAATCCAAGATGATGGCCGTGTCGCCAGTCTTGGCTCCAGCCGCGTTAGCCTCGTCTGTGTCAATATGCATATCCAGCGCAAAGTCAGCCGATACGCGAGCGATCACATTGTCCAAAATCAGCCCCCGCTCGCCTTCCAGCTTGACTTGAAGCAACTGCTTGTCCTGAATCCCCCATTTTTCCGCGTCGGATGTATGGAAATGAATATGGCGAGCCGCTACAATGACTCCCTCCTCCAGCACTACCTCTCCAGCCGGGCCTTGAATCGTGATTCCAGGCGAGCCGGCGATATTGCCGGACTCGCGAACCGGCGGATGGACGCCAAGCGCGAATGCGTCGGTTCGCGATACCTCCAATTGTGTCTGCTTGCGTGCCGGTCCGAGAATGCGTACCTTCCCAAAGCTTCCCTTCGACCCAACGACCGCTACCGTCTCGTTCGCTGCATATTGCCCCGGCTGAGACAGAGGTTTCATCTCCGTAAGCTGGTAGCCGCTGCCGAAGAGCTTCTCCACATGCTCCTGGGACAGATGAATATGACGGGCAGACACACCTACAGGTACAGTTTTCATTGCAATTCGTCTCCTTCGATTCATGGTATGTTTATGCGGTTATTATCTGAACTCTGCCAATAAGGACTCGAATTCGTCACCGGACAGCTTCAGATCCTGATGAACGAGAGCCTCCTGCCCAAACCCTGGGATTAGATCCTCATAAGGCTTGCGCGCTGTGTTCTGATAGATAAGACCTGTCAATAATCCGTTCGTTTCCATAATTTTATTCATCGCCAGCATCCGATTCGACGGATCATAGTCCTCGAATTGATTCAGATTGACCACATGCTCCTTGAACCAGTCATACGTATTGACCTTATTGAAGGTCACACATGGACTGAACACATTAATCAGCGAAAATCCGCGATGATTGATGCCGGCCTCGATCAGTGCGGTCAGTTGCTTCAGATCGCTGGAGAACGACTGGGCTACGAAGGTGGCTCCCGCGGATAAGGCAATCTCAAGCGGTGACAGCGTCGTCTCAATCGAGCCTTCCGGTGTCGATTTCGTCTTGAAGCCTTCCGCGCTGCGCGGCGAGGTCTGTCCTTTGGTCAAGCCATAGATCTGGTTGTCCATGACAATATACGTCACATCAATATTGCGGCGGATCGCATGCACCGTATGCCCCATGCCGATCGCGAAGCCGTCGCCGTCGCCACCGGAGGCAATGACCGTCAGCTCCCGGTTAGCCAGCTTCACCCCTTGGGCAATCGGCAGCGCCCGTCCGTGAATGCCATGCAATCCATAAGCATTAATATACCCCGAGATACGGCCTGAACAGCCAATCCCGGAGATGACCGCCAGATTCTCCGGCTCTAGCCCGACATTCGCCGCCGCGCGCTGGATGGCCGCTTGGATGGAGAAGTCTCCGCAACCTGGGCACCAGTTCGGCTTGACATTATTTCTGAAGTCCTTAAACGTTGCCATCTTCACTCAACTCCTTGCAGGATTGATACACTTCCAGCGGCAAGAACGGGTTGCCGTCGTATTTCAGCAGATGGCGGATTTTGGTTCCAAAGCCGTTATTCATCTTGATCTGATTCGCCAACTGAGCTGTAGCGTTGTTCTCAATCACGATCACGCGCCGTGCCTGCTCCAGATACGGCCGCAATGACTCAGCAGGGAACGGATGGATCTGACGGATCGTGATGTGATTGGTGGTTATCCCACTGCGCTCGAGATGCACCCGAGCCTCATCAATCGTTCCGCCCGTCGAGCCCATGCCGATGAGCAGCAGGTCTGGGGCTTCATGCGGCGCATCGACCCGGATCGCATCGCGTATCTGCAGGCTGCGCAGCTTGCCAAGACGCTTGTCCATCATGTTGCGGCGATTATCCGCATTCTCCGATGGCCGTCCTGTCTCATCGTGCTCCACGCCGGTCACATGATGAATGCCATACTTCTCACCTGGCAACACCCGTGGCGAGACCCCATCCCAGGTAAGCTCATACCGCTTGAACAGTTGGTTCGGCTCCAGCTCCGGCGCTCCCTGAACCAGCTTCCCGCGGAGAATCTCGACCGAATGATAGTCCAGCGGCTCACAGGATTGCTTGCCAAGCGACAACTGAAGGTCGGTCATGACGATGACCGGAACCTGATACAGCTCTGCCACATTGAACGCCTCGATCATGTCATGGAAGCAATCCTCAATGGTAGCTGGCGCGATGACCACCTTGGGAATCTCCCCGTGCGTCCCGTATACCATCGCATTCAGATCGGATTGCTCCTGCTTGGTCGGCAGCCCTGTAGATGGTCCGCCGCGCTGTGTGTCCACGATAACAAGCGGCGTCTCCGTCATGCCTGCCAGGCCGATGGCCTCCATCATGAGCGACAGCCCCGGCCCCGCGGAGGCGGTCATGGTGCGAACACCAGCGTAGTTGGCGCCGATCGCCATCGTAGCCGCTGCAATCTCATCCTCAGTCTGAACGACCGTACCGCCGAACTTGGGCAGCTTCTTGATCAGGTACTCCATAATCTCGGAAGCAGGTGTAATCGGATAAGCGGACATGAGACGGCAACCAGCCGCCAGACAGCCCAGGCCGATCGCTTCATTGCCGATCATGAACAGCTTTTGCTTGCCGTCAGCGGCTTCCAGACGGAACTCCTCCAACGGTCCGCCGGCCAGCTCCAGCACGTATTCAGCGCCGCGCTTGACCGCCTCTACGTTCTTCTCCACAATCGCCGGCCCCTTGCGTCCGAACTCCTCCTCTACCGCCCGATTGAATACCTCCAGCGGAAGACCGAGCAGCGCCCACGATGCACCGGAAGCCACCATGTTTTTCATCAAGGAGGTTCCTAGCTCTTCTGCTATTGCCGTTATCGGCACTGCAAACAGTCTCCCCTCCACTCCCTCCGGCAGCACCGGATTGAACTTGGCATCGGCGACGACGACGCCTCCTGCGCGAAGCTCATGAGCATTCAGATCAATGCTCTCCTGGTCGAAGGCGACGAGAATATCCAGATCATCGGAGATTGCCCGATGCGGTGTTGTGCTGATGCGAATCTTGTTGTTCGTGTGCCCGCCCTTAATGCGGGATGAAAAATGACGATAGCCGTATAAATAATAGCCTAGTCGGTTCAATGCTGTCGAGAAGATCCGGTCGGTGCTCTCCACACCTTCCCCTTGCTGTCCACCGATCTTCCAAGACAATTGACTAATCAAAATGTCCAACTCCTCTTTTTCGTTAACATGCTTCCAGTGCCCGCAATACTTCGGCTCCGTGCTGTTGCTCTCTACCTATCCGTATCCTATCGCGTATCTCTGAGCTTATTTTTGAGAGAATCATTCTCAGCGCATATATACAGTCATCTAAAATTTTATGTCTCCTTCACGTAAAAAGCAAGTTAATTCCTAGTCATTCCTATGACATTCATACATCAGCAATCCAAACGGACTAACCAATACAAGTCATGGTGACCCTCGCCTGCTTACTCTTTGCTTTCAGCGCAGTCCCTCGCAGGGCCTAGTCAGGCCAAGCCGAAGCCTCTGACCTTCAGAGGCTCGCAAATCAGCGAATTCTATGACGATGGAAGCTGCTGCTCCAGGAAGCGCATCGCATTCCCATGGAAGAAATTCGCCACTTGTTCGGAAGAATAGTACCGGAGCAGTGCAGCCGCAAGCTGCGGGGTCTGCCCAGGATGTGCAAGGCCGTTCACATGCGTATCGATACCATCATAATCCGAACCTAGCATTAACTGACGCTCGCCGCCCAGCTCGCATATTTTCTCGATATGCGGCACAACATCCGCCAGCACGACCTCGTCGGCTTTCTTCACAAACCAAGGCACGAAGGTAACGCCAATCCGTCCATCGACTGCAATAATCGCCCGAATCTGCTCATCCGTCAGATTGCGAGGGTGATCGCACACACTGCGGGCATTGGAGTGAGAGGCAATAAACGGCCGCTCGCTCGCATCCGCCAATTCCCAGAAGCCACGATCGGTCAAGTGGGATACATCCAGCAGCATGCCCAGTTCATTGCATAGCCGCACCAGCCTTCTCCCCTTGGCTGTCAGTCCGCCCTGGCGCGGCTCCATCACCCCGTCAGCAGCCCAGTTGGCGTGGTTCCATGTTAATCCTACCGAACGAACGCCGAGCTGGAACAGCACTCTTAGCACACTGAAATCCTCCTGCAGTCCGTCTACCCCCTCCAGCGTCAGCAATGCGCCTATCTTCCCCCTGCTGCGCGCCTGCCTCAGATCAGCAGCGGTTCGCACAAGCTGCATGCCCGGATGCGACAGCACGGAACGATACATCAGATCCACACTGCGCAGCACAGGCAGCACCCCCCGCTCCATTCGTTCGGGGATATAGATGGCAAAGGCCTGCAGCCAGGCATCTGCTTCGGTTAGCCGCTCGAAGGTGACATCCAGCGTTCCGGTCGGATCATTGACAAACTGTAGATCATTCCGCCCCAGCAGCTTGCACAACACATCACAATGAAAATCAATAACAGGGTATCTATTCATGAAGCTCTCCTCCTTCATCACATCAAAAAAAACCTGTCTACATATGTAAACAGGCTTCATTTTTGCAATATGCACTGCCATAGTCAGCAGCCGCCAGTCATTATCTGGGTTCAACAATCAGCTTGATTGCCGTCCGGTCTTCTCCGTCGATCACGATGTCCGTGAATGCCGGAATACAAATTAGATCAACCCCACTCGGAGCAACAAACCCCCGGGCAATGGCCACTGCCTTAATCGCTTGATTCAATGCACCAGCCCCGATTGCCTGCAATTCAGCCGCGCCACGCTCGCGTAATACGCCAGCCAACGCACCAGCAACAGAATTTGGATTGGACTTTGCTGAAACTTTTAATACTTCCATGAAAAGTACCTCCTCGGGAATGATGAATGAATTCCACTACTTCATTTGTATTCGAGAGAGGAGGAAAAATTCCTTCTTTTTAGGCGCTATCTTTCTAACTGTTCTGAATTATGAGAAAATTCAAATGAGGTGAAACCGGCAGCATGATTTCCCCCATTTATCTGCCGGTATCAGACAATCCGATGACGACGTCTTAGCCGCGCTGTCCCTGCTCTACAGCATCAGCAGATCCTCTTCAACCCAGCGAATTTTGTGAAAGGACTTGGCGCGCCCAGTCGCATCATCCAGATCGGCAACAACAGCATGAAAATGCCAATGGCCTTCATCCGCAACGATACGCACAGGGAGCTGGGTTAGAAAACGATGCTCGATTGACTTGCGTTCCATGCCAAGCACGCCCTCACGAGAGCCGACCATCCCCACATCGGTCAAATAAGCAGTCCCCTGCGGCAAGATCGTATCATCATTAGTCTGAACATGCGTATGGGTGCCCACCACGATGGATGCTCGGCCATCCAGATACCAGCCCATTGCAATCTTCTCGGAGGTGGCCTCCGCATGAAAATCGACCAGAATATGCTTTGTTTTAGTTCTCAGCTCGTCCAATATATCATCCGCCGCGCGGAACGGACAATCAATCGGGGGCAAGAAGGTACGACCTTGCAGATTGACGATGCCCAATTCCTTGCCATTGGCACGAATTACCGTATACCCGATCCCAGGAGCAGCAGGCGAAAAATTCGCCGGACGAATGAGCCTTGGCTCGTCATCGATCCATTCGAAAATATCCCGGTTATCCCATGTATGGTTCCCCATCGTCAAACCATGAATTCCCCAGCTAAAAAAATCACGGGCAATCGCCCCTGTAATCCCTTTGCCTGCGGCTGCATTCTCCCCATTCGCGATAATAATATCGGGATTATATTTTGACTTGAGCGCCGGCAGTACCCGCTTGACCGCTTGGCGACCTACGCTTCCAACGATATCACCAATAAACAAAACCTTCACTTATTTACCTTCTTTCTCTTCAATCCTGGGATGCTAAAGAGCGGTTAGCTTCATGTCCCGCAGTAGGAAAAAGTGGCTGATTCCAGATCAGCCACTTGCATTCGCAACTATAGTTGGGAACTCAATGTTCTACCGATTCAATCTAGCGTTTTTAGCAGCAAGCGGCGGACGCTTCACCAGCCGTCTGCCGCTTCTATCTTGATGAAATGACATTGCCTGCGCACAGGATGTCAGCATGTTCACTATTTGGCGTATTCAACTGCTCGCGTCTCGCGAATGACTGTAACCTTGATGTGACCCGGATAATCCAGCTCGCCTTCGATTTTTTTGGTAATATCCCGAGCGAGTCGGAAGGCTTCCGTATCATCAATCTTTTCAGGCTGCACCATTACGCGCACCTCGCGACCTGCTTGAATCGCATAAGACTTCTCCACACCATCAAAGGACTCCGAAATTGCTTCCAGCTTCTCTAGCCGTTTGATGTACGTTTCCAGCGTTTCACGTCTTGCTCCCGGACGGGCTGCAGATAATGCATCTGCCGCACCTACGAGCATTGCAATGACAGATGTCGCTTCACAGTCGCCGTGGTGAGATGCAATGCTGTTAATGACAACCGGATGCTCCTTATACTTCTTCGCCAGCTCGACGCCAATCTCGACGTGTGAGCCCTCAACCTCATGATCCAGTGCTTTGCCGATGTCATGCATCAAGCCGGCACGTCTGGCCAGCGTGACATCCTCGCCCAGCTCAGCAGCCATCAGGCCTGTCAGATAGGCCACTTCCATGGAGTGCTTCAACACATTTTGACCGTAGCTTGTACGATATTTCAAGCGTCCAAGTATTTTGATCAGATCAGGATGAAGTCCATGCACGCCAACTTCAAAGGTAGCCTGCTCGCCATACTCACGGATGCGCTCGTCTACCTCACGGCGGGACTTGTCCACCATCTCCTCGATGCGAGCTGGATGGATGCGTCCGTCAGCAACCAGCTTCTCAAGCGACGTGCGGGCAATCTCCCTGCGGATCGGATCAAAACCGGACAAGATGACCGCTTCCGGCGTATCGTCAATAATGAGATCGATACCGGTCAATGTTTCCAGAGCACGGATATTACGTCCTTCACGGCCGATAATCCGACCCTTCATTTCCTCATTCGGCAGAGAAACGACGGATACGGTCGTCTCCGCAACATGGTCAGCAGCGCAACGCTGAATAGCCAAGGAGATAATATTTCTTGCTTTCTTATCGCCTTCCTCTTTGGCTTGCTGTTCCATTTCCTTAATCATTTGCGCTGTTTCATGACGTACCTCTTGCTCTACATTAGAGAGGATCAACTGCTTCGCATCCTCCATCGTTAGGCTGGAGATACGCTCTAACTCGGTAATTTGCTGCTTGCAAATCGAGTCAATCTGTTCCTGGGTTTCTTCGATCCGTTTCTCTTTGTTGGCAACTTGTTCTTCCTTGCGTTCCAGCGCTTCTATCTTCTTATCCAGCGACTCCTCTTTCTGCAACAGTCGTCTTTCCAAACGTTGTATTTCATTACGACGCTCACGAATGTCTTTTTCAGCTTCGGACCGGAGTTTGTGGACTTCGTCTTTTGCTTCGAGCACCGTTTCTTTCTTTTGCGCTTCCGCTTCCTTCTTCGCATTCTCAACGATTTGAACAGCGGCCTGCTCCGCGCTTGAAATCTTGGCCTCGGCAATCGACTTTCGAATAAAATAACCAATCGCAACCCCTAAGAATATCGCGCCAACAACGAGAACGATCGTGATCCAGACATCTCCCATCTTTCTCACCTCCTCGTTGCATTCACCAAGGCAACCGCGCTTGGGATGTTATTGGGTTTTCAAAGCCGGCTTTCAAACCGTTCATCGCATACATTAGGTATTGACGAAATGTTCCATTTAAATCAATTTTTGGAAGGAAAACTGATTCAAATAAGAAAGGAATACATGTTTATTTTATCTGTTGCTAAATTCAATTGTCAAGCGTTACCCCATCCTCGTCACACAGCTCCGATTCATCCGCCTCGACCGCTGCCGTCTTCAAGGCTAGCCGCACAACATCTGACGGATAGCCTTTGCGCATCAGAAACATCGTCAGCTTGCGCTTGCGATCTCGATACTCTCCTTTAATGTAGGGCCATTTGCGCTCAGCAGCGCGCAGCGCCGCCGCCAGCTCCGTCTCCTCATCCAGTTCTGATGTGGCCTGCTCTGCAGCCTGCTTGGACACTCCCCGCTGCTGCAGCTCCTGACGGATCGCCAGCCTCCCCTTGGCATGATTGCGCAGTCGCTGGCTAGCATACATGCGGGCGTACTCCCTGTCGTCGATGATGTGCTCTTGCTCCAGCCGGTCAGCCACCTGCTCAATCAGCTCAGCATCCAGCTCCTTGCGCTTCAGGTATCGCTCGATCTCCTTCCGAGTACGCGGCTTAACCCCAAGATAAGCGATTGCCATCGCATAGGCCGTCTGCCTGCTGTCTGTGCGGATAATGTCCTCAAGCTCCGCCTGAGTGACCTCCACTCCCTTGAGCAGCTTATATTGCACCAGAATATCCTCATGCACCGAGAGCAATGGCTCCTCCCTGCCGGCCGTGTAGAGCAGATAGCGCCCTTTGCGCTGTTTGTCCCTCCGCACGCTGACAATGAGATAGAGCGGCTGCTCACCTTCCCCGTCCTGTCTCATACTGCCTCATCCCTTTCCTTAGCTCTAACGCGGAAAAAGCACCTTGCTCCGCAGGTGCTTTCCCAGCCTAACGCATGCAATGCCACAGGGCACAATGCGCATATGATGCTATATCCTATTCAAATGCCAGATCTTCCTCGTCCTCATCCTCCGTATTGCCTCCCAGCTTGTCTGCTGGAACCGCCGCGGCAGCTAGGCTGCTCGCATTCCGAACCTCACGCTCGATCGTCGCCGCTACTTCAGGATGATCCTTCAAATATTGCTTCGCATTCTCGCGTCCTTGCCCAAGGCGCTCGCCACTGTAGGAAAACCATGCGCCGCTCTTCTGGACAATATCCATCTCGGTGCCAATATCGATGAGGCTGCCTTCGCGCGAGATGCCCTCGCCATACATAATGTCGATCTCCGCTTGCTTGAATGGAGGCGCCACCTTGTTCTTGACGACCTTAATCCGGGTACGGTTACCGACCATGTCATTCCCTTGCTTCAGCGTCTCTATGCGGCGCACATCCAGCCGGACGCTGGAGTAGAACTTCAAGGCCCGTCCGCCCGGCGTTGTCTCCGGATTACCGAACATCACGCCGACCTTCTCCCGCAACTGGTTAATGAAGATCGCAATCGTCTTCGACTTGTTGATTGCGCCGGACAGCTTGCGCAGCGCCTGCGACATCAAGCGAGCCTGCAAGCCTACATGGGAATCCCCCATCTCACCCTCAATCTCCGCTTTCGGTACGAGCGCCGCTACGGAGTCAATAACGATAATATCAACTGCGCCGCTGCGTACCAGCGCCTCGGCGATCTCAAGCGCCTGTTCTCCGGTGTCTGGCTGCGATAGCAGCAGTTCGTCAATGTTAATGCCCAGCTTGCTCGCATAGAGCGGATCAAGGGCGTGCTCGGCATCGATAAAGGCAGCCTGTCCGCCAATACGCTGAACCTCAGCAATCGCATGCAAAGCCACCGTTGTCTTACCGGAGGACTCCGGTCCGTACACTTCGATAATTCGGCCGCGAGGATACCCGCCGATTCCAAGTGCAATATCAAGAGCAAGCGAACCGCTAGGGACGGTCTCCACTTGCATGCCTGCATTCTCACCGAGCTTCATAATGGAGCCTTTACCGAATTGTTTCTCTATCTGGCGTAATGCCATCTCAAGCGCTGCGCGACGATCTGACAAGCAACTCACATCCTTCACTGTTTATAATTTAATTTTACCTTGTTTGCGTCCCTTTGCCAAGCTTTTTTTCGAACATACATTCGTTTTTTTTGTGGCGGGCATGAATTCGCCGCAGCAGACGGCAACGAAAAGAACCACAGCTAAGGCGCTTGCGCCATTCACTGCGGTTCTTCCGCAAAAGCAATCTCTATGTTCTCATTGCCACAGGCTGCATGGCGCCAGAGGCTCTGAGCCTAGCCGCTGATAGCAGCCAATAAGCTGTTGCTATGCTGCCACCTAGCATGTCTTCTGACGTCTACGGCTGGCGGGTTGAGCGCCCAGCCTCCACGATCAGCTCCACGACAAGCCTAGCCGTCTTCGCCAGATCCTCTGCCTTGATCTGTTCCTTCGTCGTATGGATATGCTCATAGCCTACAGCCAGATTCACTGTCGGCACGCCAAAGCCATTGAAAATGTTGGCGTCGCTGCCGCCGCCAGAAGGGAATAGCCGCGGAGTCTCTCCAATTTGCGCAATCGCTTTTTTCGCCAGCTCAACAACCTCGTCGCCATCTGAGAAGCTGAACGCCGGATAGATGATCTCGCTCTCGAACACTGATTGTGCGCCATAGTCGCTCGCAGCGCTCTCCAGCGCCTGCTTCATCGATTCGATCTGCTTATCGAGCTTTTCCTGTACGATGCTGCGCGCCTCTGCATCCAGGCGAACATGATCACAGACAATATTCGTTGCCCCGCCGCCTTCGAACCGTCCGATATTGGCCGTCGTCTCCTTGTCGATTCTGCCGAGCGACATGCGCGAGATAGCTTTGGCGGCTACCTGGATGGCACTGATCCCATCCTCGGGATTCACTCCGGCATGAGCGGACTTCCCGATAACCTGCATCGTAATTTTGGCCTGAGTTGGCGCTGCGACTGCTATATCCCCAATCTTGCCGTTCGAATCGAGCGCATAGCCATACACAGCCTCCAGTTTCTGAGGGTCGAGCGCCCGGGCGCCGTTCAGACCGGCCTCCTCGCCCACGGTAATGATGAACTGCACCGGCCCATGCGTCAGCTTCTGCTCCTGAATGACCCGGATCGCCTCCAGCATAGCGGCAATGCCAGCCTTGTCGTCGCTGCCCAGAATCGTCGTGCCATCGCTGCGGATATAGCCGTCATCATCAAGCTGCGGCTTGATGCCCCGCCCTGGAGTTACGGTGTCCATATGGGAAGTGAAGAAAATGGTCGGCGCTGCGTCTGCGCCACTCGCTTCCAGCTTGATAATGAGATTGCCTGCCCCATGTCCTGTTACCTTCGTCGTATCATCTTCCTCCACCTGCAAGCCCAGGCTGCTGAACTTCTCCTTCAGCACCCGGCATATCTCCTGCTCATGAAGCGTCTCGCTATCGACGCGGACAAGCTCCATAAACTCCTCCACCAAACGTGATTGTGAAATCATTCGACTTTCCTCCATCCACCTGCATCGTATACAATAGTATTCGACGCCTTTATTTTAACCGAAAGGAGACCGCAGCAATGCAAAACAACAAATGGGTGAAAATCGTGGTCTACCTGATCATTGCCTCCATGCTGCTATCTACACTTGTCATGAGTCTTGGCTTAATCTTCTACTAGGCTCGCAGCGACCGCTTGCAGGCAGTCATTTGCCAGGCAAGCACCGTTCTTATGTTCGATGCACGGTGTGGACAAGCTCCGCTGGCTCGAATCCAAAATGGCGGCAAAAGTGGGGCAGCAGCTCCGCAGCCGCCTGCTCCAGCGGCATAGGCTGACCTGTCAAATCTGCGAACGAGGTCACTCCATAGGTCTGTATACCGCAAGGGACGATGCCGCGGAAGCCCTCTGCGGCGATCCCGGCTTTCAGGTTTAACGCAAACCCATGGCTTGCCACAAAGCCGCGGCGATGACGGCACTTGTTGAATTTGATGCCGATGGCGGCGATCTTCTGATCTCCTACCCATACGCCGGTATATTCTGGCTTGCGCCCGCCCTGCACACCATAGCCGCCCAGCCAGTCAATCAGCACCTGCTCCAGTGTGCGCAGGTAGCCGTGCAGGTCAAGACCTGCAGCATCAAGGTACAGCAAGGGGTAACCAACGAGCTGACCGGGACCATGATATGTAATATCGCCGCCTCTGTCGATTTTATACAGAGCGATGCCCTGCCGCTTCAGCTCCTCCTCGCTTAAGAGCAGATGCTCGGGATGCTGCTGCGAGCCAATCGTATACGTCGGCGGGTGCTCCAGCAGCAGCAGCGTCTCCTTGCGCTGCCCGTTATCAATCTCCTTGACCATCGCCTTTTGTAGCTCCCAGGCCTCGCCATAATCGACCGTTGCCATATATCGCGCATCGAGCGCCCGTTCGCTATCCACCTCATTCTCCCGCCCTTCGTGTTGATTACCACGCATCTAGTACAGCTTCGTCTCCGAATTATAGCTCTCCAGATTATCCTTCACACGCTGGAGGAAACGGCCGCAGATGACTCCATCCAAAATGCGATGATCCAGCGAGAGACAAATATTAGCCATCGAACGCACCGCGATCATATCATCAATAACGACCGGACGCTTCACAATCGACTCAAACGTTACAATCGCTGCCTGCGGATAATTAATGATCGGATAAGACAGAATGGAACCAAAGGAGCCGGTATTGTTGACGGTAAAGGTGCCTCCCTGCATGTCGCTCAGCGTCAGCTTGCCTTCTCTCGTTTTACGTGCCAGCTCATCAATTTCCCGCGCGAGGCCGGCAATATTTTTCTGGTCGGCGTTTTTGATGACTGGGGTGAGCACAGAATCCTCAGTACCAACGGCCAGCGAGATATTGATGTCGCGCTTGACGATAATTTTATCGACCGCCCAGACCGAATTCATAATCGGGAAATCCTTGATTGCATTCACGACAGCCTTCATCAAAAAGGCCAGATAGGTCAGGTTGACTCCTTCACGCTTCAGGAACTCCTCCTTCAGCTTGTTGCGCAGCACGACAATGTTCGTGACGTCCACCTCAATCATCGTCCACGCGTGAGGAATCTCTGACACACTTTGGCGCATATTACGCGCAATACTATTGCGAATCGGCGTCACATCGATGAAATATTCGCCCCGCCCCGGTATCGAATGCTCAATCTCGATATGCGGAATTTTGGGCGTCTCCGCCAGGTGAAGGCCACTTGTGCGCACGGCAAGTCTCGGATCAGGTCCCGTTGAAGGTGTCTGCTGTGCTAAACCTGCGTCTTTTTTGCCCGAAGCTACATAAGCGAGCACATCCTTGCGGGTGATTCGCCCCCCAAGTCCGGTGCCCTCCACCTGATTCAGATCAATCCGATGCTCCGCAGCGAGCTGCTGCACAGCCGGAGAGAATCTTCCCCGCATGCTGCGATCCTCAGATGAAGCAGCTTCACTGACACTAGCTTGCTCCGCGCCACTGTCTTGTAGACCATTCCCGGCCGTGTCCGAGCCATCATCTGCGTTCGTCGATTCAATTAGACAGATGGGTGTTCCCACATCCACCTTTTCCCCATTGCCGACCAATATTTTGACGAGCGTCCCGGAGACGGTAGATGGAAGCTCGGCGTTCACCTTATCCGTCAGCAAATCACAGATCGGCTCATACATGTCCACCTGATCGCCAGGCTGCTTCAACCACCGATTTATAGTTGCCGAGACGAGCGACTCCGCCAATTGCGGCATAATAATTTCAACGATTTTACTCAAAACCCTTCATCCCCTAACCCTCAGCTAAACGATCGCATGGCCCTGGTTCGGCACCTCCTGCCCGTCTGAACGGAGAGGAGCAATAGCATGCCGTGAAGTCCCAGCTTGCGCCATGATCGGTGACCCTGGCAAGCAGCAGACTTCAGCAAGGGGGATGCGCCGCTCTGCTTGATTAATACAAAGCCAAATTGCGCATGGCCTCTTTTGCCTTTGCCTTGTTCAACATAAAAAACTTCTCGCTAGGCGGGTTGATCGGCATAGCCGGCACATCCGGGCCGCACAGCCTCGCAATCGGTGCATCCAGCTCATAGAGCAGCTCTTCAGCTATAATTGCCGCTACCTCCGCGCCGATGCCACCCGTCTTGTTATCCTCATGTACAATCAACACCTTGCCTGTCTTGCGCACTGCCTCGCGAATCGCATCCGTATCCAGCGGCTGCAGCGTGCGCAGATCGAGCACATGAGCCCGGATGCCTTCCTCCTGCTCCAGCTCCGCTGCCGCCTCCATCACATAATGCAGCGGCAGGCTGTAGCCGATTACCGTAATGTCTTCACCCTCACGCAGCACATTAGCCTTGCCGATCGGTACAATATAGTCATCCTCGGGCACCTCGCCGGTAACGAGCTTGTAGCATTTCTTATGCTCGAAGAACAGAACCGGGTCAGGATCGCGAACAGCAGCCTTCAGCAGCCCCTTGGCGTCGTAAGCTGAATACGGTGCAACGATCTTCAAGCCGGGAGTGCCAAAGAAGACCGATTCGGTGCACTGAGAGTGATAGAGGCCGCCGAAGATGCCGCCGCCGATCGGAGCGCGAATCACTAGCGGACAGGACCAGTCGTTGTTGGAGCGATAACGGATTTTGGCCGCCTCGCTAATGATCTGGTTGGTAGCAGGGAACATGAAATCCGAATACTGCATCTCGGCAATCGGCTTCATGCCGTACATTGCAGCGCCGATCGCTACACCGGCGATCGCCGATTCCGCAAGCGGCGTATCCAGCACCCGCTGCTCTCCGAACTGCTCCATCAGCCCCTTGGTCGTGGTGAAGACGCCACCTTTGCGACCTACGTCCTCCCCGAGTACAAATACATCCTCATCCCGCTCCATCTCTTCCTTCATCGCCAGCCGGATTGCATCAATATATTCCATGACAGCCATCGCTTAAAGTCCCCTTTCACCATCCGAGTCGGCATATACATGGCGCAGCGTATCCTCAGGAGCCGGGAATGGCGCCTTGTCACCATAGCTTGTCGCATCATCCAGTTGTTCACGAAGCTGCTTGCGCAGCCCCTCATCCTGCTCCTCGCTCCAGATGCCGCAATCCATCAGATATTGCTTGAAATGCGGTAGACCATCCCGTCCCCGGTACGTGTCAACCTCCTCCTTCGTCCGGTATGCCAGATCGTTATCAGAGGTGGAGTGCGGCGACAAGCGATACGTCAGCGCATCAATCAAGGTCGGCCCTTCGCCATTAACTGCCCGTTCGCGCGCTTCCTTAACGACACGATAGACCTCCAGCACATCGTTACCGTCAACCTCTACGCCTGGAAATCCATAACCAAGAGCACGATCGCTGATCTTGCCGGCGCTCTGCTGGCTGAATGGGGTAGAGATCGCATATCGGTTGTTCTCACACATAAAAATTACCGGCAGCTTGTGTACACCCGCGAAGTTGCACCCTTCATGAAAATCGCCCTGGTTGCTCGATCCATCCCCGAATGTCACGAAGGACACAAAGGATTGTTTCTTCATCTTCGCAGCAAGTGCGAAACCAACGGCATGCGGAACCTGTGTCGTCACCGGGCTGGAGCCCGTAACAATACGCAGCCGCTTGCTGCCAAAATGACCTGGCATCTGGCGACCACCGCTATTGGGATCCTCCGCCTTGGCAAATACAGATAGCATTAATTCCCGCAGCGTCATACCTACGGATAACACGAACCCGTAGTCACGGTAATAGGGCAGGAAATAATCCTGCGCACGATCGAGAGCGAAGGCGGCAGCCACCTGCGTCGCCTCTTGTCCGATACCCGATACGTGAAAGTTGATTTTGCCAGCTCGCTGAAGCAGCATACAGCGCTCGTCAAATGCCCTTGCTGTCTGCATCATCGTATACATCTCTATAACCTGCTCATCGCTAAGTCCAAGCTCATGATGCCTGAAGGTTTGGCCTACCGATCCGGAATATGTCATGGAGCAGCCTCCTAACCGATTAGTGAAGCACAGCCGTGCTTCAAGATTTGTCCCAAATACAGGTGTTATAACCTGGTACTAAGACTTGGTTAAACCAATTATAACGTGTTTCCGTGAAAAAAGAAACAGCACCCCTGCGGACAGCAAACGGCTCCTAGATGACAAATGATTCTCCATCTACCGCCAAGGCGGCTTCACTAAGCGCCTCCGACAAGGTCGGATGCGGATGAATGGTCTGTCCAATCTCCCACGGCGTTGCCTCAAGCACCTTGGCAAGCGCAGCCTCCGCGATGAGATCCGTTGCATGCGGTCCAATCATATGTACCCCCAGCACATCCTTCGTCTGGCTATCGGCAATTACCTTCACAAAGCCTTCCTGCTCGCCAAGCACCCTCGCTTTGCCGAGTGCAGAGAACGGAATTTTACCGATACGCACGTTTCGTCCTTGCTGGCGCGCTTCATGCTCCGTCCAGCCGACAGACGCGATCTCAGGCCGGGAATAGACGCAACGTGGCACCAGCGTCGCAGAGAGCGCCGCAGGCTTCAGGCCACAGGCGTGCTCAGCCGCAATAATCCCTTCATGAGCTGCCACATGTGCCAACTGAAGGCCGCCGATGACATCACCGATCGCATAAATATGCGGTTCCGTCGTTTGCAGCATGGCGTTCACCTTGATAAATCCTCCGTTAAGCTGCACATCGGTGTTTTCAAGACCGATCTGGTCGGCATTTGCTTCTCTGCCTACAGACACGAGCAGCTTGTCCGCCTCCAGCAATACCGCGCCATCTGAAGTATCCGCACTAATGGACAATTTGCCTTCTTCGGTATATTGTCGGGACGAGGCGTCGAGCTTGACACCCGTCAAGATGCGCACACCGCGCTTGCGCAGCAATCGCTCCAGTTCAGTAGAAATATCCGCGTCCTCCCCTGGCAGAAGGCGAGCTGCCGCTTCAACCAT
This sequence comes from Paenibacillus sp. J5, assembly GCF_054955055.1. NCBI lineage: Bacteria > Bacillati > Bacillota > Bacilli > Caryophanales > Paenibacillaceae > Paenibacillus > Paenibacillus sp. J5. Next base: position 40,967 of record NZ_JBUEDD010000013.1, read on the forward strand.
CGTCACCTCGACGCCGAAATCATTCATCATGGAGGCCCACTCCACTCCAATTACTCCGCCGCCGACAATGAGCAGCGTCCCCGGAAGCTCCTCCAGCTCCAGTGCCTCGTCACTGGACAGAATCGCACGCCCATCCGGTTCCAGGCCAGGTAGATGACGCGTTCTTGAGCCCGTAGCAATGATCAGATTTGTAGACACTACCGTCTCCATCTCTCCATTCTCCAGCTCCACCGCTACCGCGCCGCTTCGCGGAGAGAAAATGGAGGGGCCGATAATTCTCCCCTTACCCTGAACAACCTCGATCCCATGCTTGCGCATCAGGTACTGCAAGCCTGAATACAGCCCGTCTACGGTCTGCCGCTTCCGCTGCTGCACCGTCTCGTATCGAAGCACCACCTCACTTGTGCTCACGCCATACTGATCCGCTTTCTTTACCGTGTGGTACACCTCCGCGCTGCGCAGCAGTGCCTTGCTTGGTATACAGCCACGGTGGAGGCAGGTGCCTCCAAGCTGGCCCATTTCAATGATCGCCACCTTCTTCCCAAGCTGTGACGCCCGAATGGCAGCCGTGTATCCTCCTGGCCCGCCGCCCAATACGGCCATATCTACTTCAATCGTCATCCGATTACCTCCAATTGATGTCCCTAAGTCCTCTGTCTATTGTAACTGTTTTTGCTCCCTAGCGTAAACCGCACCTTCATCACCACCAAGCCCCTCCATAGACAAACAGCCGCGGGACAGGTTATCATTGTAATTAATTATGCATCAATGCAAGTGGTTGGAGGAAGAACGTAGATGAAAATAATAATCGCACGGTTTATAGCCGTCCTGCTGCTCGTTATTCCTGGAGCAGCGGCTACCTTTGGTTTTCTGAAAATGAAAGATGCCGTTTTTGCATACTTTTCCGGCTTTGGCGACGAGAGCAATGCTGTTATGCCTGCCTTTGCATGGGGATCATTCGTAATTGGACTCGTATTGTTTCTTGCCGGTGTTGGCTTTATCGGAGGATGGATCTTCTTCCGTGACCGCAAACACAACTATGTAGCCCCTCGCTTTCGCAAAAAGAAGCCTCGTCCGCCGAGGCAGCATCAGTCCTAAATGACACTTGCCATGGAGGGCATCTACTGGTCATTCCTGCGGAACGCTCCCTTATTGCCCCTTTACATTTGAAAAAACACCGCTTGTTTATCAGCTCCTAAGGGAACCCATAAACAAGCGGTATTTTCAGTTTGCTTCTTTTAATCCTTACTCCTTCACGACACCTTATGCTCAATCCTCAGCTTGTCCGCAACCATCGCGATAAACTCAGAATTGGTTGGCTTAGATTTGCTGATGTTGATTGTGTAGCCAAACAGATGGCTGATGCTGTCAATGTTGCCGCGCGTCCAGGCAACTTCAATCGCGTGACGGATGGCGCGTTCGACGCGGCTTGGCGTTGTTTTGAATTTCTCGGCAATGGCCGGGTACAGCGTTTTCGTAATTGCGCCAAGAATTTCAATATTGTTGTACACCATCGTAATCGCTTCCCGCAAATATTGGTAGCCTTTAATATGAGCAGGTACACCAATCTCATGAATGATGCTTGTAATATTTGCGTCCAGGTTTTTGCCCTTGGCTATAGGAACAACATTAGATTTCATGCTACTGACCGCAGCGCCGCCGTAGCTGCTTGAAGAGGTGACCACAGAAGTCCCGACCAATTGACGAATACGATTGGCCAAAATTTCCATGTCAAAGGGTTTCAGTATGTAGTAGGATGCTCCGAGCTGAACTGCCTTCTGAGTAATGTTTTCTTGTCCAAATGCAGTCAGCATAATAATCTTGGGCATAGGGGAGAGATTCATCTCTCTAAGCCGTTCCAATACACCAAGTCCGTCTAGATGCGGCATAATAATATCCAGAATCAAGACATCAGGCGCCTTATGCGACTCCTCCAGATGGCGCAGCACTTCTTCGCCGTTGTAAGCAACCCCAATAACCTCCATATCGCTCTGCTCAGAAATGTACTCAGATAACAGATTAGTGAACTCGCGATTATCATCGGCCAACAACACTTCAACTTTTTGCAATGTGTGGTCCTCCCTTTAACTCAAATCTCCCAAAATGGTCAATTCCTTTTCCTGTCATAATATTTTCGACATCGACCTATAAAATCCTTCTGTCGAAAATTATTTTTCTTTATTTTTTTTGAGGAATCCAGTATAATAAAAATTTTACTACACTAAACCACACCATTCGCAGCATTTCGTAAATTTTCGACAAAGTGAAGAGAGACTTTGCCGTATATAAGCGACCTAACAAAAAATCTTAAGGCGTGTTAACCCGCCTTAAGATCAGAGTCCTTCCGTTTCACCAGCACGCCTGCATCCTGCAGCATCCATTCGATGAAACAACCGTATCCAGAAGTCGGGTCATTTACGAATACATGAGTTACTGCGCCAACAAGCTTGCCATTTTGAAGTATTGGGCTTCCCGACATCCCTTGCACAATACCGCCTGTATTATCAATTAGACGCTTATCCGTAATTTTGATGACCATTCCTTTCGTTGCGGGTGACGTTTGCTTGGTGACATGGACAATTTCAATTTGAAATTTCTCCACCTTTTGACCGCCAATTACAGTCAATATCTCTGCCGGCCCTTCTTTAACCTCTTCGGCAAAGGCGACCGGGATCGGCTTGTTGCTATAACCATGCGTCGGAGTGCTCTTCATATCGCCAAATATTCCAAAGGGCGTGTTGCGTACAACATTGCCGAGTACTTTGCCTTCTTTTAGAAAATGTGCTCTTTTTTCCCCAGGTTCGCCGTGCTGGCTCTTATTAATGGAGGTTACACTGGACTGCAACACTTGCCCATCCTCAACTTCAATCGCAGTCTGCGTGTCCATATCGGTAATGACATGCCCCAATGCTCCATATACTCCTTGTGTGGGAGCATAAAAAGTTAATGTACCGACACCAGCAGCAGAATCACGAATATATAGACCAAGTCTCCATGCTTGATCCTCTGTATCAAAGGCTGGTGTAATGGATCTTTCAATCATTTGATTGTTGCGCTTGATGCGAAGCTTCAATGGTGCCTTTGCTTTGCCGGCTTGCTCCACAATTGAAGCAACCTTGCTGACTTCATTAATGTGTTGACCATTAATATCCACAATCAGATCACCCAGCTTCACATCCGCCTCTTCGCCAGGTGAAGCTTTATGATCTGATACTGTAGCCACCTGATGATGCCCCACAACCATGATGCCTGCAGATTTCACCTTGACCCCGATGGTCTGACCACCTGGTATTACCCTTAATTCCGGCATCACTTGTACATGAACCGTTTTGACTGGAATTGAACCGAACAGCTTCAGTGTCATTTTCCCTTGTCCGCTCTGTAGAGGTTCGAGTGAAATGGGCTGATTCATATCAACATCTACATGCTGTTGAGCCGAACCATTTATTTTCACCAGCTCTGGATGGGTTAAGGATAAGCGGGCATGAACAGGCATCGCATAATCGAGTTTTGTTTGCTGTCCCGAAAACATTCTAAGCTCGCTAGGGAAAGCGGCATAATGTTGGAAAGGGGCTGAAACGCCGATCATACACACGATGAGTGAGAGAATAAGGCCAAACCATTGCTTACGGTTGTTCAATGATTTTCACGCTCCCTATGGTCCATCATCTGACGGGTATCGCCAATGGCGTACCTATAAGGTAACCGTGAGCCTTTGCTTTTATGACTTATAAAACATTCCCTGTATGGTGTGAATTACGCCCCTTTTTTACGATGGGCCAAATCAAGCATTTCCTGTGCATGGTGACGTGTTTTCTCTGTCACTTCAACCCCTCCAAGCATTCGAGCAAGCTCTTCAATTCGATTGTTAAGCTGCAGCGGAGTGACGGAGGTAGCTGTTCGCTCTCCCTTGATCTGCTTTTTGATCTCATAATGATGATCAGCCATGCAAGCCACCTGAGGCAGATGCGTAATCGAAAACACCTGGCATTGCTTGGATAACTGGGACATCTTCTCCGCAATTGCCTGTGCAGCCCGTCCACTCACTCCTGTATCCACCTCATCAAAGATAAGTACAGGCACCTGGTCCAACTGAGCAAAAATAGCCTTCATCGCCAGCATAATCCGTGACATCTCTCCACCAGAGGCAATCTTATGCAAGGGCTTGAGCGGCTCGCCCGGATTGGGCGAAATGACGAAAACTGCCTCATCGATTCCTTGCAAGCTCAAACGATATTCTTCATTACTGTCGTATTGCTGATTCAGCTCGATACGGAACACGGTGCGCTCCATATGAAGCTGCTTCAGCTCAGCCTCCACCGATTCGGACAATCGGCCAGCAGCATGCCGACGAAGCTCGGACAGCTTCAAAGCAAGCTTCAGCGCCTTCTGTTGCAACTGTGCCGCTTCATCCCGCAATCGACCCAGATGCTCATCACGGTTCTCAAGCTTGTCTACTTCATACGTAATTTTGTTCAGATAATCTATAATTTCAGGAATCGTCTCTCCGTATTTACGCTTTAAAGTATGAATCAAGTCCAGTCGTTCCTCAATAGCATCCAGTTGCTCCGGATTGGATTCAATGAGATCACGATAATTGCGAAGCTGGAATGCAGCATCCTCAGCTTGATAAAAAGCGGAACGAAGCTGCTCCAGCAGCGGGTCAAGCTCCGCAGGGTCATAAGCCTGAATCTCCTCCAGCTTATGAATCGCTTTGCTGATTGCATCCAGCCCTCCACCGTTATAGAGAAGGGAGTATGATTCCGAAGCATAATCCATTCTGCGCTCTGCATGCGTCAATTTCCGCTTCTCTTCAGCCAATGCTTCATCCTCGCCTGGCTTGAGCTTCGCCGCTCGAATCTCCTCCATCTGAAACCGGTATAGATCAAGCATTTGAAAGTTTTGCCGCGAGTTCTCCTCCAATTCACGCAGCTTCGCCTTCACCTGCTGATAATTGCGGAATACCTCTCGATACTGGGTCTTCTTCTCCAACAGCGGTATCCCTGCGTATATATCCAGCCACTCCAGATGCTGTTCCGGCTTGAGCAGCGATTGATGCTCATGCTGACCATGCAGATTGACCAGATGCTCGCCGATTTCCCGCAGAGCGGCTAAGTTCACAATCTGGCCGTTGACACGACTGACACTCTTGCCCTGAACCGACAGCTCCCTTCGAATCACCAGTAGCTCCTCGGGGTTAGCCGGTATGCCATATTTGGATAGCTTCTCCCATACCGGGTGCATCGCCGGAAGATCAAACATCGCTTCGATCTCCGCCCGTTCACATCCGTGACGTATCATATCAGCCGCTCCGCGCCCTCCGATGACAAGGCCAAGCGCATCAATTAATATAGACTTCCCTGCCCCGGTCTCACCAGTCAGCACATGAAATCCTTTGTAAAAATTGACAACGGTTGATTCAATAACAGCCAAATTGCGAATAGACAGTTCTCGAAGCATGTCGATGTACCTCCTTGTTAATTGAGCAAAGACGTGAGGCGACTTACAATCTCCTCACTGTTCTTCTTCGTCCGGCAAATAATTAAAATCGTATCGTCCCCGCAGATGGTGCCCATCACTTCTGTCCATTCCATGTTGTCCAGCAGGACACAGATGGCATTAGCTGTTCCGGGCAAGCACTTCATAACGACTAAATTATCTGTATAATCAATATGCACATAATGATCGAGCATAGCGCGGCGCAGCTTATGAATCGGATTGTAGCGCTGCTCTGTCGGTAGTGAATATTTGTAGCTCCCGTCCTCTGTCTGCACCTTGATTAGCTGCAGCTCGCGAATGTCTCTTGACACGGTCGCTTGGGTCACCTGATAGCCCGCTTTGCGCAGCGCTTCGACCAGTTCGTCCTGGGTTTCGATAATGTCATTCGATATAATCTCTCTGATCTTGATATGGCGGATACCCTTCATAAAACCTCCTAATTGAATTCCCATTATGCCTCTTCAGCAATGGTGAACAAGATGGTACGTATCGATTGTTCCTTGACATCCACATACAATACACCCTCACAATAGGGTACCAGCAGCGCGAATATCAAAAAACGATCACGGATGGCTGCTCCGGTCCATTCCACCGGGCGCTTCTCTCTGGCGGTTTTCACCACGTAGGATTTACCGTCCTTCTCTGCCATGTAATCAATAAAGAGCCGGCTCTGCATCGACTGCCCATCCACATCAATATCAACCGGTATCCGGTGCTTGCTTGATCGGACAGTGTAGCCTTCAGCCTCCAAATATTGAATACATTCATCATCCGGCTGTAATTCCCGTCCATTCTGCAACAGCAGCGTTCGGTGGCCGGCCGGCGAATGAAGCCAGCGGTAAAATCCGCGGTATAGCCAAATAAGAAGCAGTCCTCCGGCAACAATCATGATAAATAAGTCTCCATATTTACCCAATTGCACCATTCCCCCTGTGCACGAATTACAGGCATTATACCCCAATTAATTCGGCAACAGACCTTGTTTCTCCTGTTAGAGCTGAGGAATTCAATACAAAGGCGGTGTCCTTCCATACAACGACGCTCAAAGCGAACACTTGTTTGTAAACACAGTTTATCAAAAAGTTCGGCGCTTGGCTAGAGCAAAATAAAAAAAGAGCAAACTTTTTGGGCCTGTCTTCTTATCGTCCATCGGAACGGTCAGAAGCTGCCTCATTAAGTTTTACTCTTTCCTCAATGACTTGATTTTAACCTTTGAAGGTTGCCGCTGCCTCCATAACGATGCCATCAATGAACGCATCCTCTGGAGCGGCATGCTGCTGCTCTGGCAACCATTTCATATAAGCCAGAAATTCAATATTGCCCTCTCCACCGGTAATAGGCGAGAACGTCAAGCCTTGGAGCCCAAAGCCCAGCTCTGACGCATATCCCAGCACCTGATGGAGAACTTCCTTATGAACGGCCTGCTCTCTGACAACACCAGATTTCCCGACTTTTTCTCTTCCAGCCTCGAATTGAGGCTTGATCAGCGCAATCACCCCGGCTCCATCGCTAAGCAATCCGGCCAATGCAGGCAAAATAATTCGCAACGATATAAATGAGACATCAATGGTTGCAAAATCAGGTGCAGGCCCTGTAAGATCCTCCGGCTTCGTGTAGCGGAAGTTCGTTCGTTCCATTACATTGACTCGCTCGTCCTGCCGGATGGACCAATCCAATTGATTATATCCTACATCAATCGCGTACACGTAGGTCGCCCCGTGCTGCAGCGCGCAATCCGTGAAGCCCCCGGTTGAGGCGCCAATATCGAGCATTGTCAAGCCTGCTAGGTCAAGCCCGAAATGTCTGATCGCCTTCTCCAGCTTCAAGCCCCCGCGGCTTACATAAGGATGCAGCGCGCCCTTTACTACAATACCTGCGTCTCGAGGCACCTTCGTACCGCTCTTTTCGATCCGCTCGCCATCCACTAGGACAAGACCAGCCATCAGAGCAGCCTTTGCTTTGACGCGGCTGTCATAAAAGCCTTGCTCTACCAGGAGCACATCGATACGCTCTTTGCTTGCTGCACCCATGCTGTGATCTACCCTCTTTGCATTCTAATATTGTGTCTTAGGCCGCGCATCAGGTCTACAATTTCTGCAGCAACATGTTCAGCAGTGAGCCCGGTCTCCTGTCTCTGCTCCTTGATGGAGCCGTGCTCGATGAATTCATCTGGAATCCCCATCAACCGCACGATCGGCTCATCCATGCCGCGCAAGGAATAGAACTCCAGTACGGCGCTCCCAAGGCCTCCCAGGACGGCGCCTTCCTCCAGCACCAGCATATGAGGCGTCTCCTTCGCTAGCGCCACCAGCATCTCCTCATCCAGCGGTTTAATGAATCGAGCGTTGACAATCTTCACCGACAGGCCATCCCGCTTCAGCAGCTCCGCTGCCTCCTCCGCAACCTGGATCATCGGTCCCAACGTAATAATTAATGCGGATTCGCCATCGCGAAGCGTCTCCCACGATCCGATCGGAATAGGCTTCATCTGTGCATCTATATCCACACCTCGGCCATTAACACGCGGATAGCGCACAGCGATCGGGCCGTCATTATAGTCCACCGCAGTCTTCATCATATGACGAAGCTCATTTTCGTCCTTCGGCATCATGAGCACAAGATTCGGTATATGACGAAGGAACGGAATGTCATAGACACCATGATGGGTTTCACCGTCGGCGCCTACAAAGCCCGCGCGATCAATAGCAAAGATGACATTCAGATTTTGACGGCAAATATCATGCACTACCTGATCATAAGCACGCTGTAAGAACGTGGAATAGACCGCGAACACCGGTTTGAGTCCCTCCATCGCCAGCGCAGCAGACATTGTTGCCGCATGCTGCTCGGCAATGCCCACATCAATCATCCTGCCGGGGTACAGCTCCGAGAACTTGACTAGCCCTGATCCGCCTGGCATCGCAGGGGTAACGGCTACAATTCGCTTGTCAACTGCTGCCAGCTCGATGAGCGCTTCGCTGAAAACCTCGGTATACATAGGCGGACCGACTGCTTTAAGCAATTGACCAGATTCCATCTTGTACGGACTAATGCCATGCCACTTATGAGAATCCGCCTCTGCAGGCTGATACCCTTTACCCTTGGTTGTGAGGATATGAACCAGTACAGGGCCGCTTACATTGTTGGCCTGTTGGAATACCTCAGCCAGCTTCTCCAGGTCATGACCATCAACAGGCCCCAGATAAGTCAGACCGAACTCCTCAAACAGCATTCCCGAAACGACCATATATTTCAGACTATCCTTGACCCGTTCTGCTGTCTTGGCCAGCTTGCCGCCGATCGCAGGAATCTTGTTAAGGAAGTGCTGGAGCTCATCCTTGGCCTTCTGATAGTGCTTGTCAGAGCGAATACGCCCCAAATAATTATGAATCGCTCCTACGTTGGGAGCAATGGACATCTCGTTATCGTTAAGCACCACAATTAAATCACGCTTCTCGTGACCGATGTGATTGAGCGCCTCCAGAGCCATCCCGCCTGTCAAGGCGCCGTCCCCGATCACAGCTATGACCTTGTTGCTCTCGCCCTTGAAGTCACGAGCCATGGCCATGCCGATTGCGGCGGACAGCGACGTGCTGCTGTGGCCAGCCTCCCATACATCATGCTCGCTCTCCGCGCGCTTGACGAATCCACACAACCCTTTAAATTTGCGTAATGTATCGAACCGGTCGCGGCGACCCGTCAATATTTTGTGAACATAAGACTGGTGGCCTACGTCAAATATGATTTTGTCTTCTGGACTGTTGTACAAATAATGCAGAATCAATGTCAGCTCCACCACACCAAGATTTGGTGCCAGATGCCCGCCTGTACTGGACAGCTTCTCAATCAGGAACTGCCGAATCTCCTCTGCTAATTGCGGCAACTGCTCCATACTCAACTGCTTCAGATCCTTCGGATCATTAATATTCTCAATCAGCACGTGTTTTCCTCACTTTCTTGGACTGAAAACACTTGTTGTCCAATTAAACATCACACGATTGTCATTATTATAGCATGCCGCCTACATAATCCCAAGCTGCTGTCTTCCTGCAACAGCCTTCTCTCATCGCCTTTTCGCCCCGTGCTGCCTTGCCTTTTCTTGACATACCCCCGGTACACCTTGAAAAAAGCGCCTTGCCTGGAACGAAAATTCGGCCAAAATCTGATCTGTTCAGAGTTTTCTGGCACGCCCTGCTAGACCCGCAAGCCGACTAACGATCTCTCCCTACCAGATAATCAGCAAGCGCAAGCAATCGATTCGGATACGCCAGCCCCGCAGATAACAGCCGCTGCTTTGCAGCCTCCGTCAGCCTGGCCACCTCCGCCTGGCTTGCCTCAAGGCCCAGCAAATATGGATAGGTCACCTTGCTTTGCTCCACGTCGCTATTGGTCTTCTTGCCCAGCTTCTGTTCATCTCCTATCAGATCCAGGATGTCATCTTGAATCTGGAAGGCCAGACCGATTCCACGGCCAAATTCGGACAACGCCTCCAGTTGCTCCTCATTTGCTCCAGCTATCCGACCCCCGGCCTTCAACGAGAAGGCGATCAGATCACTTGTCTTATGCAGATGAATATATTGGAGTTGCTCCAATGTCGTAATGCCCTGCTCGCCTAAAATATCGGCCACCTGGCCGCCGACCATCCCTGCCGCCCCAGCTAGCACAGAAAGATCCTCTACGATGGCCAGCGCCGTCTCTGCACTGACCCGACTGTTCTTGGCAGCTAGAGAGATACAATAGAAGGCATGAGTAAGCATCGCATCTCCGGCCAGTATCGCCATGGCCTCCCCGTACACCTTATGATTGGTTGGCTTGCCCCGACGGTAATCATCATTATCCATTGCCGGCAGGTCATCATGAATAAGGGAATACGTATGAATCAGCTCTATCGCCGCTGCTACAGGATACGCGTTATCCGCTGCGGCTGGATCATGACCTACCGCTTCTGCAGCAGCGATGACCAATATCGGGCGGATACGCTTGCCGCCTGCCTCCAGGGAATAATTCATCGACTCCCGCAGCTTCAAGGGAATATCCCATTGCTCGGGAACGATATGGCGCAGCGTCTTCTCCACATGCTGTGCCTGTTCATTCAAATACTGTACAATATCAAGCTCGGATCTGGCCATGCACTATTCTCCTTTTTCCTCTTGGACAGGGTAAAAAGGGTTGCGCTCCAGCCCCTGCTCTGTCTCGATTAATAATTCAACCTGGCGCTCGATTTGCTCCAGCTTGCCTCCGCATAGCCGCGACAACTGCATGCCTTCTTGAAACAATTCAATGGCCGTCTCCAGCGGCACATCACCGTTTTCCAGACGGACGACGATCTGCTCCAGCTTCTCCATCGCCTGCTCAAAGCTGAGCTGCTCCTCAGATGTAGCCATCACTTCAGCTCCTCTCCTTATTGATTACTGTACAATCCAGGCTTCCATCTGCGAGGAGCACCTGTACCGTCTCGCCGACTGCGGTATCCTCAACCGATCGGACAAGCTTGCCCCCCTCTTGATACAACAAGCTATAACCGCGCGACATCACCTTGAGCGGACTCAGTGCATCCAGTGAACGCACACGGCTGCTCAGCTCCTGTCTGCCCGAGCGAAGCTGGGCGAGCATCGCCTGGGTTAGCCGCTGCTGCGCATTGCGACGCCTTGCGTCGGCATATTTGAGCTGCTCGCCAGGCTGCATCGCGCCAAGCCTCGTCTGCAGTTGCTTATATCGCTGCACCGTGCGCTCCTGCAGCCTCGCCATTTGCCCAAGCAGCTCGGCGCGCAGCCTGTCGGCGCGTTGCGTCGGCTCCAGCAGCATACGCTGCGGCTGCCTTAACATACGCGAGCTGCGTGCGCGTTCCAGCCGCTCCCGACTGTGCAGCAGCCGACGTTGAAGCGCCTGCTGCAGGCGCTGCTCCAGGCGCTGCACTTGCTGCTTCAGCTCTTTCCTGTGCTGTACAGCTAGCTCGGCAGCAGCCGTAGGAGTTGGCGCCCTAAGATCGGCCACAAAGTCGGCAATCGTATAATCCGTCTCATGTCCTACAGCGGAGATGACCGGAATAACGGATGCCGCGATGGCGCGAGCCACCGACTCTTCATTGAACGCCCATAGCTCCTCGAGCGACCCGCCTCCTCTGCCAACAATTAATACGTCGACCTCGCCAAGAAGATTCAACAAATGGAGCGCGCGCACAATCGAAGGGGCCGCCTGTGCCCCCTGCACCAGCACAGGTACAACGACAACCGGCACCGAAGGATAGCGCCGTTCCAGGGTAATCAAAATATCCCTCACAGCAGCTCCCGTGGGGGATGTTACAACTCCGATCGCCTTCGGATATAGCGGAATCTGCTTCTTGCGCTCTGGCGCAAACAATCCTTCGGCCTCCAGCTTCCTCTTCAACTGCTCATAGGCAAGATAGAGACTGCCGATGCCATCCGGCTGCATGGCATGAGCATAGAATTGATAGTTGCCGTCCCGTTCGTAGACGGATACGCTTCCACGCGCCATCACCTTCATCCCCTCCTTGGGGATAAAGGGCAGACGCTGGTTATGGGAGGCAAACATGACGCATTTGATCCGACTCGCTGCGTCCTTTAACGTGAAGTACATATGGCCGCTGGAATGATGCGTAAAGTTAGACAACTCCCCGCGCAGCCAGATGTCGGACAGCACCGTGTCCGACTCCAGCTTCAGCTTCATATAGCGGCTAACTTCCTTGATGGAATAAATGCGCGGATGCTGCGCCATTCCCATCACTCCTCGATTCCGTGGATGCGCTTCGCTGCGGTAAGCGTATTGTTCATCAGCATCGTGATTGTCATCGGGCCGACCCCACCTGGAACAGGCGTAATGTAGCCAGCAACCTCCTGAGCGCTCGCAAAGTCAACATCGCCTGCCAGCTTTCCCGTATCCAGACGGTTAATGCCGACATCAATGACGACAGCGCCAGGCTTCACATAGCTGCTATCGATGGCATTTGCTTTGCCGATCGCTACGACGAGAATATCCGCCTGCTTCGTCAGTTCCTTCATATTGGCCGTTCTGGAATGGCAGATCGTCACTGTCGCATTCTCACGCAGCAGCAGCATGGCGACCGGTTTGCCGACAATATTGCTCCGTCCGATTACAACCGCATGCTTTCCAGCAATTTCTGTTCCCGTTCTTTTAATTAATTCAATACAGCCCGCAGGCGTGCATGGCAGCAGACTGTCATCACCAATCATCAGATTGCCGGTGCTTACCGGATGGAAGCCATCCACATCCTTGTCCACACTGATCGCATCGATGACTGCCTTCTCGTTAATATGACGCGGCAGAGGCAACTGTACCAGAATACCGTGAATCGAGCTCTGGGCATTCAACCGGTCAATCAGCGCCAGCAAATCCTGCTCCGTTGTCTGCTCAGGCAGGCGATGCACCTCGGAATAAAACCCCATCTGCTGGCATGCCTTCTCCTTGCTGCCCACATATACTTTGGACGCCGGGTCCTCGCCTACCAGCACAACGGCTAGTCCAGGTGTGACGCCCCGCTCCTTCAGTCTGCTAGTCTGCTCGCTTACCTCCTGACGAACCAACTCGGAGATCTGTTTGCCATCAATACGCTGTGCTGTCATCTCTCTATCGCTCCCATTCTTATACGAATTATCTTTGCTTCAATTCATCCAGTGCTTTCAACAGCCTGCCTAACACACCATTAACGAACTTGCCGGATTCATCCGTGCCAAACAGCTTAGCAAGCTCTATCGCCTCATTAATAATCGCCTTGGGCGGAACATCGCTGGTGTAGACGAGCTCATAGCAGGCCAGTCGCAGCACCTGCCGATCAACCCGAGAGAGCCTGTCCACCTGCCAGCCTGTCAAATACTGCTGCAGCATATCATCTATGGCCTGGCGGTTGCCTGCCACCCCGTTAACCAACTGCCGGACGAATTCCTCGATTCCCTTGATGTCCTCCGCCGCCGCATCAATCTCATTTTCCTCTCGTGCTTCCTGAAGCAGCATGTTAACCGCTTCTTCTGCGGCCACCTCATTCATTTCCATTTGATACAAGCTCTGAATTGCAATCTCACGTGCCAATCTACGTTTCATGAATCCTCCTCATTATCGCCCGGTCAATTGCCGACCCTTCAATGTTAAAACAACAATAATACAGAAAAACCTATGATCTCCTCCCTGCCCCGAACAGCGGCCAGCCGTTATGTCCGGCGAACGGAGGAAAGCACAGGGTAGAAACATTGAGACATCATGCATGCCATAGCAATGCTTCGCAGCTCGGCTACCTTCTGAACATACGCCAGCGACGCTGCAGCCAATCTACAAGCTGCTGCCACATCTGGAACGGATCTGCCGAGAGATCCCGTTGCTTGCCGACGTAATAGCCAATCCATAGAAGCAATGCAACAAACAGCATATCCCAGAAACCGGCGAATAGATAGATAAATCCTAGAAACAATGCGGCGGCGACGCCAGTTATTCGCCCGCCGTAAACTGTCCATAGCTCCCTCCACATCGGCTGATCCACCTCTATTCCACGCGACTTTTGAAGGTTTGGGTCTGAATAATATTCGCTACAAATACGGTGACCGAGGTAACCGGAATGCCTGTAATATCCTCCACATGCTCCTTGACGCTACGCTGAATCTCCTCTGTTAATGCCGGGATCGAGCTCTCTCCGTCGACCACAGCACGCAGTGTAATCTCAAGACCAGATTCCAGAACCCGAATGCGCGCCTTTAGCTCGCGTACTCCCTTTTGCTTGCCGGCTGCCTTCAGGGACAGGTTCTCCACCGTCTCCATGGAGATACGTATATCGCCAAAATCTGTCCGCTGGTCGATGGAAGGACTGGACGCATTGCCCCGTTTGACGGAAATATAAAATAGACGAAAGCTGATCAAAAACAGGATGACCGCTACGGAAATGACGGTGATCTGCAACGGCAGCTCGCTGTACAACGCATCCAGCCATGTGCCCGCCAGTTCCTCATGCACCCACCCTGCCCCCATGCTCAAGGCGAACACGGACAAAATACCTATGATAAGGCTATACACGAAAAGCAGAAGCCTATCCATAATTTTTACCACGGTTACGTCTCCCTTCACGAGCCTCCAGCTTTGTCATCAGGCCTATAAGCTGTCAAGCGGTAAAAAGCCCCCTTGCGCCGAGCGCGATGGCTAACGCAAGGGGGAATCTCTATTCACACATTCCTTACTTCACACGATTGGATTGAAGGTCTTCTTCCTCGCTAGGCTTCTCTGCAGACTTGAAATGCACATCATGAATATGCACATTCACTTCCACAACATGCAGCCCCGTCATCATCTCGATCGAGCGCTTCACATTGCGTTGAATCTCGGCTGCAATCTCAGGAATACGATTGCCATACTCCACGATAATCGATACATCGACTGCCGCTTCACGCTGGCCAACCTCAACCTTGACACCCTTGGACAAGTTTTTGCGGCCCAGCAGCTCGGCGATTCCACCTGCCAGCCCACCGCTCATCCCCGCAACACCTTGTACCTCGATCGTTGCCAGGCCTGCGATCACCTCAATGACCTCAGGGGCGATCTGGATGGTACCCATGTCTGTCTTCTCGTAATCGGCTGCAATTGTACTCATCTGAATGTTCACCTCCGTAAAGTTGCGAATGTCCTCGCTGTCTGATGGTTAAGCATCGATCCGCAATCTTATTTCTATACTATAACATTTGGCGAGATTTATGACAAACTTGTACCGTTGTCAATTTCCGCGCCGTTCCTATGATTCCGGGTCATTTACATCATGCTCTTCCAGGAATTTTATGTCAAAATCCCCTTGCAAAAAGCGGTGATGATTCAGCAACTTCATATGAAACGGGATGGTCGTCTTGATGCCTTCAATCGCGAATTCGGACAGCGCGCGCTTCATGCGGCTAACTGCCTCCTCCCGCGTAGATCCCCATACAATCAGCTTGGCGATCATTGAATCATAGTGCGGAGAGATAGTATAGCCTGGATAAACCGCACTGTCGACACGCACGCCGGGACCGCCCGGAGGCAGATAGAATGGAATATGTCCCGCAGACGGCATGAAGTTGCGCTCAGCGTCCTCGGCATTGATCCGGCATTCGATCGCCCAGCCATTGATGGACAGGTCTTCCTGGCGGAATGACAACGGCTGGCCCTCGGCCACCATGATCATTTCCTTGATCAAGTCGACATTGGTTATCATCTCGGTGACCGGATGCTCGACCTGGATGCGGGTGTTCATCTCCATGAAGTAGAACTCTCCGTCAGGCGAGAGCAAGAACTCTAGCGTTCCCGCGCCGGAATAGTCGACAGCAAGCGCTGCGCGCACAGCAGCCTGTCCCATTCTCTCACGCTGTTCTGGTGTCAGAATCGGACAAGGCGCCTCCTCCACTAGCTTCTGGCGGCGACGCTGCACCGAGCAATCCCGCTCGAACAGATGGACGGCATTGCCATGCTTGTCTGCCATAATCTGAATCTCGACATGCTTCATGCCTGTCAGGAACTTCTCCAGGTAGACGCCCGCATTACCGAATGCCTTCTGCGCCTCCTGTTGTGCCGTTGTAATCTGCTGAACTAGCGATGGCTCGTCCTCCGCAATGCGGATACCCTTGCCGCCGCCGCCAGCCGTTGCCTTGATGATGACCGGGTATCCGATCTCGCGCGCTACTCGCACCGCCTCGTCCAGATCCTCGATCAAGCCTTCCGAGCCTGGAATGACGGGGACATTGGCACTCTTCATCGTCTGCTTCGCGACCGCCTTATCCCCCATCCGGCTAATTGCAGATGGAGAAGGTCCGATGAAGGCGATGTTGCACGACTCGCAAATCTCTGCAAAATCCGCATTTTCCGCCAAAAAGCCATAGCCCGGATGGATCGCATCACAGCCCGTCAACGTGGCTACGCTCATAATGTTGGTCAGATTCAGGTAGCTGTCCTTGGATAAGGTCGGCCCGATGCAATAGGCCTCATCTGCCAGCTTGACATGCAGCGAGTCGCGATCCGCTTCGGAGTAGACAGCGACCGACTGAATGCCAAGCTCGTGGCAGGCGCGAATGATGCGCACCGCAATCTCTCCGCGGTTGGCAATAAGTATTTTATGAAATTTCACCCTTCAATGCTCCTTTCTTGAAGCCATTATTCCGGCTTGACCAGGAACAACGGTTGTCCGAACTCCACAAGCTGCCCGTTCTCAACTAGAATCTCGACGATCTCGCCACGGACATCTGCTTCCAGCTCGTTCATTAGCTTCATTGCTTCAAGAATGCATACAACCGACTTCTCGCTTACGCGGTCTCCGGTATTCACGAAAGGCGCTGCGTCCGGGGACGGCGAACGGTAGAACGTGCCAACCATAGGGGAAACAATCTGATGAAGCCCGCTTGCTGCCGGAGAGGCCGGAGCTGCTGGTGCTGACGCTTCAGGCTGTACAGCCGGGGCTGGTGACGCCTGAGGCATGGCAACAGGCGAATATGTATGAGGAACCGAGGCTGTCTGTACATTCACCACTTCGGTCTTGCCCGGTTTGCGAATAAGCAGGCGCGTCCCTTCATTTTCAATTTCGAGCTCTTGTACAGAGGTCTGATCAACTAGTTTAATCAGCTCTTTAATCTCGCTCAATTTGAACATGGATAGTATTCACTCCTTAACATTGTTGAACCTGTCGCGATCTTTATTTGGATAACGTTAGTATTATATCATAATAGAAATATTTATCCTAACTCTATTTTGATAACGTGTACAGGCTGTTGTGTAAAGTCTCTCCGTAGTCGAATTGAGATTGCTAGTTGCCAACTAAATATAAAAAACGCCTGTCTAATGCCGCGGTACAGCGGCATAGACAGACGATGGAGGTCACTCATAACTAGCCGGCGCACCGAATCAATGGTGAAGTTGCACGGTTACCCGATCCGCGCCCACCTCCAGCGTATTCATCACGAGCTGGATAATGCTGTCGGCCTGGCTTCTTTCCAACTTTTCCCCATCCACAACTACTTTATAGCTGTCCTTCTCCTGAGAGACAACGACATTTTTGAACTCATCGCGCAGACTGCTCTCCAGCTCGCTGATCTTTTCCTCATGCTGCTCCAGCTTCTCTACCTGCTCCATAGCACTGCTCGCTTCCTCAGCGCCCGTGTTGGTCGTATCCGATACAATGCCCATCAGACGGTCATATTCTGTCTGTACAGCTTCCGCCCGCTTGAACTGCTGCTCCATGAAATAGTCAGAAGAGGATACGGCGCGGCTTTCTTCCTCTTCAAACTTTTGAATCACCTTCAAATCCTCGTCCGACAACGCCGCTTGACCGCCCAGCTCGGTCTCATTTACAACGACTTGCTGGGTGTCACCGCTACCGCTGTCCAGTTCCGCTGTCTGTGCCTGCCCCGCAGGAGACTTGGAGCTGCCATCCTCTGTAAACAGATAATAAGCGGACAAAATAACCATCAAGCTTAACATCGATACGAGCCATACCGTTTGTCTTTTGGAATTCATGGACCATTCATCCTTTCATATTTAGATCATAGTTTCTGCTTATGGCTGCTTCCGGGGGACGACAGAGATTCGATGCGCCGGCACACTGTAGCCTTTCTTTACAGCCTCCATAATGAGCTGTCGCACTGTCTGATTCTCTGCCCCCAGAGCGACGATCAGGATGCCGCGAATTTGCGGCTTGATTTTTTTGGTTACAAGCGGGGTCTGCTCTCCAGATACCTCGTAGATAACAACCTGGCCGTCACGCGTCGTTGAGGTAATATGCCGTTTGCCCCCACCGCGGTCGGTCTCCTCGGTCAGTTGCTGGGATTGCTTCTCATTCTGCTTGACGACCGTCTCTTCTGTAGAATCAATCGTGACGAGTACATCAACCGTACCGACCCCCACAATTTTCTCCAATATGTCCTTCAGTCGATTTTCCAATGGTCGTTCCAACGCTTCAAAGACGGAGTCGGGTTCGTCCCCGTGTCCAAGCAACGTCTCCCGAGCCTCAGGCGCTGTCTGTGGAGCATGGGCGGTCGGCTCTACCTGCCGCATCGTTAGAAATGAATTCACGATCATCAAGCCGATGCCCGCCGCTCCAATCAGCAGCAGCCAGCGCATCGTTCGCACTCTTTTGGGGCCTGACGGCCCTTGCCCAAGCATCGATTCGATGCGGCTCAGCCAATTCGCCATCGGACTTCTCCCTCCTTACCCTGCTGCCCTCTCCAGACTGTCCGCGAAGCTTGACGTTTCATTTGCCAGTGCTCGCATAGACGCGCACCGCCTCCGGCGCCACCGCATATCCGGCAGACAATGCAGCCGCGATCGCCTGATACCGACTGTCCCTGGATGGCAAAGACTCCCTCACATCCGCCTCTTCGCGCTGAGCATCAACAGACTTCAGCCGCTCGCGTTCTTGGGCTCTGTCTTCGCCCACTGGGGCGATGGGCTCCAGCTCGATCGCAGCGGATACCTCGATTGTTACCGGAGCGACCGGTTCCACATCATCACCGCTGTGAGGTGTTGCCCTCTCCTCATCCAGTACCGCCTCCACAGTGCGAACGCGCCATCTTGCTTCCCCATCCTGCTCCAGCACGACCGTCAAGGAGGCAATCGCCAGCCCTGTGACCCGTTCTAATTCCGTTCGCATCTCCTCCTCCAGCCTGATCTTCGCCAAGGAAGCTGCCTGCTGGGCACGCTGCTGCTGAAGCGATGCTGCCTGCTCTTCAATGCGCGTCACCTCTGCTGCTGTTGGCTTGACGCTCATCCAGTCTCCCAGGCTGCCGGCAAGTCTCGTCTCGAAGTCTCCCTGCAACAGACGCAGAATAGGGGAGAGCAGCGTCAGCAATATAATGAGACCGATCACGAGCCGGACATAGCGCTGGTATGCGTTGCTCGGCAACAGCAGGTCGATGATGCCCGCCAGCAGGATAACGGCGATAATCTGCCTCAGCCAATCCGATAGCCACTCCAGCGCCTGCTCCCCCTTCCCTGCCAGCCTGCTGTCCACTTCCGCTAACGGAGCATGACGGCAGCGTTGCCGGCTGTCAATATGATCGTAACGGCCAGGAAGAACATCAGCCCCACTGCCGCCAGCGCTGCAAATACATAGATCATCGTCTTGCCGATCGTCTCCAGACAGTCGATAATCGGGCTGTCTCCGAGCGGCTGCAGCACTGCCGCGCATACATTGTAGATCAGGGCGAGCGCCAGTATTTTGACGGCAGGGAAGGCACAGAGAAAGAGCAGAATTACGACACCCGCAATACCAACTGCATTTTTGACGAGCAGCGAGGCCGACATCACCGTATCCGCCGCATCGGAGAACGCCCTTCCGACGACCGGAACAAAGTTGCCTGTAATGAATTTGGCTGTCTTGAGTGTAATGCCGTCGGTTACGCCGCCGCTGGCACCCTGCACGGAGATTACGCCAAGGAATACCGTCAGCAGCACTCCTAGCAGTCCCACCGCACATTTGCGGATCAAGTCCGCAAGCTGGGTCACCTTGAAGCGGTCACTAATGGCGCTAGCAATATGCAGTACCGCAGAGAAGAACAGCAGTGGAAAGACGATCGCATGAATGAGTGTTCCTACCGTATGAATCATGAAAATAATGAGCGGATGCATGACCGAGACGGTGACAATATTGCCCATGGATGCAAGCAAGGTCAGCAGCAGCGGAATCATCGCCATCATGAACTGAATCATGCCGTTAATCGCATCCTTCGCGTAACCGATGGCGACATAGAAGCTGTTCACGGCTAGAATAATCAGCACCATGTAAGATACAGCATAGGCGACCTTGCTTACCGCCTTGCGTTCGAAGGCCGTCTGCATGGTTTCCAGTATCATACTGAACACGGTCAGCAGGACGACAGCAGCCAGCAGCTTGCCGTTATATAACACCTCATGCAGTATATAGCGAAGCAGCGCCTTGAGCATATCTACCAGCCTGATACCGCCGCCTCCGGCTTGAACCAGCTCCATGAAGCTCGGCATTTTCCCCCCGGGAAAATAACCGCCGTATTCAGTAACCAGCTCTGTCCAGTAGGTCTCAACCGAGCCTGTCTCAATCATGCGCAACTGCTCCTTCACCAGCCGATCCGCCGATTGCTCCAGCTCCCCTCGATCCGCTTGTCCCCCGCCTTGGGGAACAGAAGCTGGCGCCGCCTCGACCGCATACACGCACCAAGCAGATAGAGCGATTGCGAGAATCCAGACGCAGAGGAGTAGCTTGCACGTTAATTTGCGACTCATCATGCTATCCTCCCGCCGGAAGCAGATTCAACACCGTCTCCACGATGACACTGATGATCGGCACCGCCATCACAAGAATAAGCACCTTCCCGGCAAACTCGATCTTGGCGGCAATGCTCTCCTGTCCAGCATCGCGCACAATCTGTGCACCAAATTCAGCGATATAGGCAATACCGATAATCTTCAACACCGTCGCCATGTAGATGCCGGGTATACCGGAGCGATTGGCCAGATGCTCAATCATCGTGATGACCGTATCGATTTTGCCGATTAGAAACAGAAACAGGTAGACGCCGGTAAAAGCAGCCAGCACGAAAGCGAAGATCGGCTTTTGCTCGCGAACAACAAGGATGAGAATCGTGGCGATCAGGCCGAGTCCGACAATCTGGATCATTTCCATGCTGGGTCACCTCAGTGCAGATTCAAGCTTGCTTGGCTACTGGAACAGAAAGATCGTCTTGATTTCTTGGAACAGCTCATTGAGAAGACGAACGACCATAAACAACACCACGACAAATCCGATTACCGTTACCCAATGGGCCATATCCTCCTTGCCCATCTGCTTGAGCACCGTGTGAATCATTGCAATAATAATTCCGATACCCGCAATCTGAAAAATAGCGCTGACATCCATGTTCATTATTCCGGCACCCCATTACATCATCAGAATGACGATCAGCGCAGCCAAGAGCAGGCCAAGGCTCTTGCTCATCTTCTCATACCTCGTCTGGTCTTCCCGCGCCGCCTCTTCCTCTGATTTCAGTTGCAGCAGCGCCAACCGCAAATGCTTCATCTGATCCTCCCGGTCGCTAATGCCCAGAACCGGGCCGAGCCGCAGCACGATCGTCCGTTCATTGGCACGCATCGCCGTGTCGCTCCATCGATTGGTGACCGCAGCCTCCCAGCTCTCTCTAAATGATGAATCGGGCTGCTCAGCCAGTCTGCGCGCTGCTTCTCGCAGTACGCCAGCGACGGGCTCGACGCCAGACTCGGCCGCACGCTGCAACGCCTCTGGCAACGGTGTATATCCGTAGCTAATCTCCGTCTCTAATCGCTGCAGCACATAGGCAAGCTGTGCAAGCTGACGTGGTCTAGCCGCGAAGCGAGCCGCCTGATAGAAGCCGATCATCGTGCCTGCGAACAGCACCAGCAGCGCGCCGGCGAGCTTGATCATCGCGGCTGTCCTCTGGCGATCGCTTGCTTCTGTTCCGACAGCGTTGGCTCTCTGGCTGCAGGCGCCCCCGCTCTGCGCAGCGAGATGACGTCGAATTCAATGCCCGCCTGAGACTTGCGCAGTCTTGCCGCTGCGGCAAATACACCTTCATCAATCAGTGAACGCAGCACGGGGCGCCCTCTTGCATCATCCAGATCATAGGCGTGAGCGGTCGCAACAACACATACACCGGCATGCGCGGCCTCCCTCACCGCCTCTGCGTCTTCCTGCCGTCCGATCTCGTCCACCACGATGACTTCCGGAGACATCGACCGCAGCAGCATCATCATCCCCTCCGCCTTCGGGCAGGCATCCATCACATCTGCGCGCGGTCCCAGATCGAAGGACGGAACACCGCGCACACTCGCGGCAATCTCCGAACGCTCGTCGACAACGCCAACCTTGCGCCCCGGCCAAGAGGCTGCGGCTGGATGCTCCCAGCTTCCAGCGCTGATGCAGCGTGCCAGATCGCGAATCACGGTCGTCTTGCCTTGCTGCGGCGGCCCGATGAGAAGCGTCGGCAGCAACGTTTTGCGTGGCCAATCGAGCAGCTTCGGCAGCAAACCTGCGCAAGCGCCGTGAATTTCTCTGGCAATCCGGATATTAAAGCCGCCAATCTCACGAATCGCTTTGACTTCCCCTTGATTCAGAATCGTTCGCCCGGCCAGACCAATTCGGTGCCCCCCGGCTACCGTTATATATCCTCGCTTGAGCTCCTCCTCCATCGCATACAAGGAGTGGTTCGTAATCCTCTCCAGCAGCTTGCTGCATACGGTCTGATCCGGCCTGTAAGCCAGCTCGGGTCTGGCATGCAAGGAGCCGTCCGCTCCAGCGAACTGGAACCTCCCCCCGAAGCCAACCTCCAGCGGCCTGTCCTGTCGAATGCGAATCTCCTCCAGCTCCCGCATGCTGCTCATCGGCAACTGCGCGATTATTCCAGCCAGCTCCTGCGGCAGCAGATGCATGATGCGGTTCATCATCCTCAGCCCTCCCGGATGTATGTCCTTGCTCTTGCTTATCTCATTCTATGAAACCTGTCCATAGATTATGCCAAGCTACCTGAGCCCCCTATTTCTTCAAAATGCCGATCATCAGACAGGCCACTCCAGCAAGCACCCATACGAATTTATCCAGTGACAGCTTGTCAGATAAGCCGACCAAGCCCAGTGTTGTTGTCGAGATCAGAATAAGCGGACCCACTAGCGCCAGTGACGAATTCACGACCAGCGCCTTGTCAATCTGGTTCAGCCGCAGCATGATAATGGCCGCGATGATTTCCAGACTGCCTGAGAACAGCCTCAGCGAAGCCATTCCCATCACGATTTTGTTGAGCATTGTCTGCGCTCCTTTCCGGCAATCAGATGATGCTCTATCTATATGCAGGCTTGTCTGATTTTAGGCATGATGACACCCGCCCAGACTCTCTGGCATATAGTAAAGTCATGGTTGGAAGTTTTCCATCCTCAACACTTGCGAAGTAAGGGGCATGGGCATATGAACTCGATGGTGAAAGGCAACATGTGGGATATGCGTTTGAGCGATCCAGTCGGAGAGCGGGGCTTGCGCAACCGAAGCATGACCGTACAAGAGCGGGGGCAGCATATGGCTGCCAGAGGCATTACGATGGTCATTGACAAGGGGCTGGGCCGATCGGCCTTCACTGATTTTTTGGAGACGGCTTCTCCCTACGTGGACTGTATCAAGCTAGGATTCGGAACATCCGTTCTATATTCTGACGAGTTGCTGTTGTATAAGACGGCGCTTGCTCGCCACTATGGCATTGATATGATGACTGGGGGAACTCTGCTTGAAGCAGCAGTACAGCTCGATGTTGTTCCTTCCTATTTTGACACACTAGAGCGGCTAGGCTTTAACGCGGTCGAAGTGTCGGACGGCACGATTGAGCTGTCGCGGCAGCGGCGTGACGAATTGATTGAGGAAGGGCTGCGGCGCGGCTTACGCATCTTCACCGAATATGGCAAGAAGGTGAGCGGCTCGCAGATTGAGCTGCAGGAGTTGGTGCGAACAGCGGAGCTGGACATGGAGGCAGGAGCAGAGATGGTTATTATCGAAGCGCGTGAATCGGGCATTGATGTCGGACTGTTCGACCAGCAGGGGTGCTGCCGGCATGCCATGCTCGAGCAGATCAATGCCAGGCTTCCACAGCACCGACTGCTGTGGGAAGCGCCGCTGAAGTCGCAGCAGGTTGATCTGATTACAGCACTCGGCTCTAATGTCCATCTTGGCAATATTCAGCCTTCCGATGCCATCGCACTGGAGGCGCTAAGACGCGGCTTGCGCTCCGATACCTTTCCTAAGGATAAGGCGCCAGCAGCACACGAAGCGATCATGTATATGATCTAGCGGCTAACTGCATAAGCTTGGCCCGCTTGGCATAGATTGAACAGTGGAAACATCCATCTATGCCACGGAACGGAGAGAACGCAGTATGACCGGAGACATTATCCTTGTCGGACTAATTATTATCGGGATAGCAGGACGATCTCCAATTATAGCAACGGCAGCCTGTGTCCTGCTCATTGTCAAGCTCGTTCACCTTGACAGGTACTTACCTGCCATAGAGCGTCGGGGACTGGAGCTAGGCTTGCTGTTCCTTACATTTAGCGTGCTGGTTCCTTTCGCCTCCGGCCGGATCGCCCCCAAGGAGATTGCCCAAGCATTAAGCTCCTGGCCAGGATGGCTAGCTCTGACAGGAGGAGCGATCGCCACTTATGTCAATGGCAAAGGACTGGAGCTGCTGAAGCTGGACCCTCAGCTCATCGTTGGACTGGTGATTGGTTCGATCCTCGGTATTGTGTTCTTTCGCGGCGTTCCCGTCGGTCCGCTCATGGCAGCAGGAATTACAGCGATCTTATTCAAGGTGTTCACCTTAATCAGCGAGCGGCTCGGGTGAGTGATATAAGAGATATAAGATAAGCCTTACTATCAAAAAAGCGTGGATGCCAAAACCTCAAGGTTTTTGGCGATCGCACGCTCTTCTTATTGTAATCTATCTACCTGCGATCCTGTGGACCGCCAACAAATACTTGTTGATCCGTATCCAAGCCATAAGCGGTGTGGAGCGCACGGACAACCTCCTGCAACTGCTCGGCAGCAATCACGCAGGATACTTTGATTTCGGAGGTGCTTACCATCTTGATGCTCACCCCAAGCTTGGAGATCGCATCAAACATTGTTGCCGCAACTCCAGGATTGCTGACCATGCCTGCACCGACGATCGAGACTTTAACGAGTCCACCCTCCGAGCTGACCTCGCGATATGGCACAACCTCGCGAATGCTCTCAAGCACTGCGATCGCCCCATCCTTGTCATCTCCGGACACCGTGAACGAGAAGTCTGTCTTGCCGTCAGATACACCGCTCTGAACGATAATATCGACATCGATTCCCTTTTGAGCCAGAGAACCGAATACGTTGGCCAATACGCCCGGTACATCCTCTACTCCCTGAATGCTGATACGAGCCACATTTTTATCGAATGCAATGCCGCGGACGACTACGCCCTGCTCCATAATCGCTTCCTCCTTCACAAACGTTCCTTCATTATACGTAAAGCTTGAGCGCACTACGAGACATACATTATTATGCTTGGCATACTCCACCGCTCGCGGATGAAGCACCGCTGCTCCCAGATGGGCCAGCTCTAGCATTTCATCGTAAGAGATTTCATTCAGCTTGCGAGCATTCTTCACGACGCGCGGGTCTGTCGAATAGACACCATCCACATCGGTATAAATCTCGCACATGTCCGCCTCGATGGCTGCCGCCAGCGCTACGGCCGTCGTATCAGAGCCGCCACGCCCCAATGTCGTAATCTCGCCTGACTCCGTCATCGCCTGGAAGCCGGCTACTACGACAATATTCCCGTTATCCAGCGCCTTTAAAATCCGGTCCGGCTGTATATCCTGAATGCGAGCCTTGGCATGATTGTCATCCGTTACAAATCCGGCCTGCCAGCCTGTATAAGAAATCGACGTGCCACCTAGATGGTGGATCGTCATCGAGAGTAGAGCAATCGAAATCTGTTCCCCTGTCGTCAGAAGCATATCCATCTCACGCGCAGGCGGATTCGGGTTAAGCTGCTTGGATTGATCGATTAGATCATCTGTCGTATCTCCCATTGCAGAGACGACGACCACGATTCGGTGACCTTCCTGCTGTCTCTCTATAATTCGTTTGGCCACCCGCTGCATTCTCTCCGGGGTACCGACAGAGCTTCCACCGAACTTCATCACTATTAATGACAACGCCGTTCACTCCTAACCTTTACTTTAACATACAATAATTTATTATAGCATAACTGCCAGAGGTGAGCATTAAAAAAGATGATGCGCGCGTCCTAGAAATCGGCACCCACAGCCGCAATTCTAAAGTACGCGCGCAACCATCTTCGTTCATTATTTCTTCCCATCTAGATGACGCTTCAATACCTTGATCCGATGCTCGGACAGACCCGTTACCTTGGCAACAAGCTGCAGGTCAAGCCCCTCCTTGAGCATATTTATTGCCGCTTGCTCCAAACCTCTTGCCCGACCTTGTTCTATCCCTTGTTCTATCCCTTGTTCTTTACCTTGCTCCAAGCCTTGTGCAATCCCCTTCTCAATACTCTGCTGCTGCAGCCATTCCAAATTTCGTTCAAAATTAGAAATCATCGCATTCAATCCCTTCCTCTGAATTTGCGACACCATCTTTTTGATCATCTGTTCCTGCTCTTTGACCGTTCCGAACCGCAGCATAATGTGCTCCAACCATAGCGCAAACTGCTCCCGCTGCTCCTGAGCTGTGTTATCTATGACCGGTGCCAGCTTACGGAACAGTCCGATTAAATCTGCAACAGACAGGTTGGAATGCTGCTCAATCAAAAAAACAGATCCAATCATATTTGATAGCTTCTCGAGAGCTTCCGGCTGATAGCGCCTAATATCCAACAAAAAATAGGAAAAATTCAGCAGCTGCTCTTCATGAAACAACGGCTCCTCTGCCAGCAGTTCGCGGAAGGATAGCGGTGCGCTCCAGGCTGATGAACCGTTATACAGCACGATGGGAACGATGACCGGTAGTTTGAAGTCACCACGATTACGCTCCTTCTGTCCCCGATCCTTCAGCTCGTGCCTCCATATCTCCACCTGATATTGCAGCAGGCGCCACGGCATCAAGGCGTCCACTGTGGACTGGAACTCCATTAATATATAAAATATAACATCCTTGCCTTTAATCTTCACCCGATAAATCAGATCGGATTCCTTACCGCTGAAATCTGGCAGCACAAAGGACTTATCTACTCTTATCATACCAGCTTCATCAATATGTTCAACCCATCCCCGTCGGACAAATGAACGCAACAATTGCATAAATAATGACTTACTGGACAACAAATGCTTATAACCCCGGTCATGAGCATGACGAACAGTTTTTCTGTTTGGATTGGTCATCGAGCTTCTCCTTCTACCATCTCTTTATGCAATTATATCCTATTTTCTGATTTATGGGAACTAATGTTCTGTTTATTTCGGCAAAAAAACCTGCACAGCCTCATCTGGCCATGCAGGTCATCCGTTTCTTTCAACCTCTCCACAAGCTAAGCGCGGGAGATGTATTTTCCTTCGCGTGTATCGATCAACAGCACATCGTCTTCATTAATGAACAGCGGAACCTGAACATTCAGTCCAGTCTCGACCTTCGCGTTTTTCGTGGCGCCAGTAGCGGTGTTGCCTTTGATCCCTGGCTCGGTCTCAATCACCTTCAGCTCTACGCTGTTCGGGATCGTGATGCCGATAATTTCGCCTTGGTAGCTAGCGATATTGACGTTCATGTTTTCTTTCAGGAAGTTGATCTCCCATTCCAGTTGCTTCTTCTCCAGATTGAACTGGTCATAGGTTTCGTTATCCATGAACGTGTACTCGTTACCGGAGTTGTACAGGTACTGTACCTCGCGGTTCTCGATAATCGCACGGCCGATCGTCTCGCCCGCACGGAATGTTTTCTCAACGGTATTGCCGTTGCGCAGGTTTTTCAGCTTGGAGCGCACGAATGCCGCACCTTTGCCTGGCTTTACGTGCTGAAAGTCCAATACGGTAAAGATGTCGCCGTCTACTTCGACGGTCAAGCCTGTTTTGAAATCGTTAACTGAGATCACGTTGAAAACCCTCCATTTTATACATGTCTTCCTTCACTACGACAGCATCATAAAATGCTTCGGAGAAGAGGTTAATATTTTAATCCCGTTATCCGTAATGACAACATCATCCTCGATACGCACTCCGCCGAAGCCGGGGAGATAAATGCCGGGCTCAACCGTCACCGTCATGCCGGGTGTTAAAACTGTGTCGCTAAGCTTCGACAGCCGTGGCGATTCGTGAATCTCCATCCCCAGGCCATGGCCTGTACCGTGTCCGAAGCAATCTCCATAACCATACCGCGTTATAATATCTCTCGTCAAGGCATCCGCTTCCTTACCTGTCATCCCTGGACGAATATGCTCCAGCGCATACATCTGCGCCTCGAGCACAATCGCATAGATCTCCTGGTGCTTGGCCGTCGGTTGTGTGCCGACATAGACCGTGCGCGTCAGATCAGAGCAATATCCGTTGTAGTAGGCGCCAAAGTCAAGCTTGACGAATTCCTCCGCTTGAATAATTCGCCCGCTGGCTACGCCATGCGGGAGAGCAGAGCGCTCACCCGAGGCAACGATCGTCTCGAAGGAGGACGAGGCCGCCCCGCGAGAACGCATGAAGACCTCCATCTCAAGGGCAATATCCGCTTCCGAGATGCCAGGCCGCAGCAGATTCGTAATGTGACGGAAGGTTTCATCTGCCAGATTCGCTGCGTCCTGCATAATTGCAATCTCTGATTCATCCTTGATCATCCGCAGATGCTCGATCATCGGCGGGGCCGGCACTAGAGCAATCGATCCGAGCGTCTCCGCCCACGCCTGATAGTCACTGTAGACGACAGTCTGTGGCTCAAAGCCCACACGGCCAATCCCCGCATCGTCAAGCAATTGCTTGACGGTATTCATGAAGCTTGGCGCATGCTCGACGACTTCAAAGGCCTTCGCCTGTGCAGGAGCCTGGGTCATATAGCGAAAGTCGGTCAGCAGCCAGTTGTTGTCCTCTGTGATGAGCAGATAGCCTGCTGAGCCTGTGAAGCCGCTCAGATAGCGTCGATTCACTGGATGACTGACGAGCACAGCCTCCAGCCCTTCCTTGTGCATGTGCTCCCTGAGCCGTTGTACACGCTTCTCCATCGTTATTAGCCTCCCTTTCGGATATGCTGCAACAGAGCGGTGAGCCCCAACTCATAGCCGAGCGGGCCAAATCCGGCAATCTGGCCGAGCGCTACAGGCGCGATGACGGATACATGACGGAAGGCTTCACGCTTATGTATATTGGATAGATGCACCTCAACCACCGGGAGGCCGACACCGCTAAGCGCATCACGCAGCGCATAGCTGTAATGGGTATAAGCTCCAGGATTAATCAATATGCCGTCTTCCTGACCGAACGCAGCATGGATTCTGTCGATCAGTGCGCCTTCGTGGTTAGACTGGAAAAACTCCAGCTCCACCTGCTGCCCCGTTGCACTATCCCGCAGTGACTGCTCTATATCAGCAAGCGTCACTGTGCCGTATACTTGCGGCTCACGAATGCCAAGCATATTCAGATTCGGGCCATTGATGACAACTATTCTCGTCATGCGAGAACCTCCCTTATATGCAGGAGCGCAAGTTCTCACCTCTGCAAAGTTCTTTGACATTTTACCACAAAACAAAGACATTTGAGAAGTGTTTCCTTAGCTGGCGTGAACAGGCTCCCGCGAGGCTTCGTCATGAAACTCAAAGGCGATGGAATAACCGATAAACAGCCCCCATATCAAATAAAAGCAACATTCTGTCGTAATGGAATTCCACCCCAGCAGGCGAAAGGGCTTCACCATCCCCCACCACGGGCCTACACCAAGATAGATAACAGCCCACCAGAACAAGCCATAGAGCAAGCCCGGCCATGGTCCCCGATATTGCCCAAGAGTGAGCAGGTACAGGTATGCAGCCCCGATCGAAAAGACGATAAAAGCGGCTATTCCGGCAGCAATGCCCCAATACGATACGAGGAAGCTCTGCTTCATGAAGATGTCCAGCATAAAGCCTGGCAGGACGGTGGTGAAGTGGATGCCATAGAGCAGCCAGTGAAATAGTCCACCGATCAGCCCGGCAAAAAAACCGATGTTCAAGCCATACAGCCAGCGGTTAGTCTGATGCCCCTCATAGGGTGAAGTCGTTGCGTGCGCCACAGCTCATTTCATCCTTTCTAACAATTTGAACTTATTATGCTCCAAGCGTTGACGTCTATCCAACCTATCGCCCGCGCTGCATAAGACCATTGGCATCCTGCATCAATATCAAGTACAATAGAAGAAGGAATGATTAGGCGGATAACCGCAGAAATTGTTAAGGGAAGGTGAGCATCCTGTCGCAGAAACAAAATATTTATGGGGGACAAGCCGTCATTGAGGGCGTGATGTTTGCCGGACAGCATGTCAATGTAACCGCGGTGCGGCGCAAGAATAATGAAATTACCTTCTACGAGGTGCCCAAAACGACCAAGCCATGGGTACAGAAGCTGAAGAAAATTCCATTATTGCGCGGCGTAGTGGGCATTATCGAATCGAGCGCCAAGGGCTCGCAGCACTTGAACTACTCTTTTGAAGCCTACGCTGAGGACGAGAGTGCGGAAGAGGCCAACAACAACCCTGAGGCTGCGGCCAAGCCCAAGAAGGAGGAAAAGTCAGGACTTAGCCTGTCGATGATCTTTGGCGTAGCGATCGCCGGCATCATCTCGTTTATTTTCGGCAAGCTGATTTTCACCGTGACGCCCGCTATTGTAGAGGAGCTGCTATTTCAGAACGCATTTGACAATGTCATCATGCATAATCTGATTGAAGGGCTGATCAAAATTGTATTTTTGCTCGTCTACCTGTACCTGATCTCGATGACACCGCTCATCAAGCGGCTGTTCCAATATCATGGAGCCGAGCACAAGGTTATCAGCGCCTATGAAGCAGGCTTGGAGCTGACAGTGAAGAATGTGCAAAAGTTCAGCACCCTGCATTACCGTTGCGGCAGCAGCTTCATCGTGCTGTCCGTCATATTGGGCGTCATTATCTATTCGTTCTTCACATGGGATTCGTTATGGGAGCGGGTCTATATACGGGTGTTGCTGCTGCCAGTCGTGCTGGGCGCTTCATATGAGGCACTGCGCTTTACTAATATGCTGCGCGATACACCTGTGCTGCGTGTGCTGGGCTACCCTGGTCTGTGGCTGCAGAAGCTGACGACCAAGGAACCGACGGACGAACAGGTCGAAGTATCGATCGCTTCCTTCAACCGGATGAGAGAGCTTGACCGCCAAATGGCGACCGCGGCCACAACCAGCCGCTCCGCCAGCTAAGAAAGGAGAATGGCTATGAGGAAGATGAGTCCTGCCTTGATTGTCATCATTGTACTGGCTGCGATTGGCCTTGCCGCGAATTTGGATCAATATGTCATCCCGATTGTGGTGCTCGGCGCAATATTCCTGCTGTACAAATTTCCGCCTAAGCCTCTTCGTCGCAATGGCACGCAGGGTCGCTCCGGCGTCTCTGCCAAACCCAGAGCGACGAGCTCTCCCAGCCATAGGAGCAAGACATCACGCAAAAATATCCCCTTCCGCGTCATCGAGGGCGGCAAGGACGACAATCAGGATGACCTTCCTAAATATCATTAAGGCCGATAGGAAGCAAAGAACTGTTCTGCAGCGGCGACACCGGAATGAAACAATTCCTCGCTCCGCTGCTGGGACAAGTGAAATTGCGTAGTGCGCACGCCAAGCGTCGGAATTTTGATCGTGCGTTCCCGGTCTCCTTTTTCAATGTAGCGCTGGTCATGAGCCAGCAACATCGTCTCGATCATCGCTTGAAGCATCGACACCGGGCCGCGGATCATCCGCGGCTCGGTGTCGTTTTTGCCTACCATCTGAAAGCCCACAGCGGGCAAGGCCTCCTCCCCGCACGCCTTGCAATGCTGCTCGTCAAACAGCCAGAGTGGAAAATTACTGAGCAAGCCCCCGTCCACAACAAAAGCACTTTTGCGCTGCGGCCGCAGTCCTTTGATTCTGCTCTTGAAGCCATCCCCCTTGATCTGTACCGGATCAAAAAAAAACGGGATGCTGGTACTCATACGAATTGCCCTGGCTACCTCCAGCTCCTTGGGTGCAATGCCATAATACGATATATCATCAGGAAGGACGAGGAGCTTGCCATTGGTAATATCCGAGGCGATAAGCTTAAGCTTATGACGAGGCAGGTCGTCGAACGTAACAACCCCTTTGGCAGCCAGCAGCTTTCTGATCCACTGCTCCAGACCATCGCCAGAATAGAGCCCCTTGCGAATCAGCAAGCGTGCCGCTGAACCTACCCATTTTATTCTAAACCCTCTGGGACGCTGCATAAGTGCAGCGAACGAGGTCGCCTGAATGATCGGCTTCATCTCCGACGCCGTATACCCCGCTGCCAATAGCGCCGCTACGATGCCGCCTGCGGAAGTCCCTGCCAGACGATGGAAGCGAATGCCGTGCCGCTCTGCCGCATGAACAGCTCCTACTAATGAGATGCCCTTCATGCCGCCACCTTCAAATACCGCATTAATGTGCAATCGGAATCTGCCTCCCCCTCTAAGCTGCAAGCTTGTGGCTAGCGGGCGAGCTTGCAGCCTCATCTAAGCACAATTACTAATGTGTATGCAGGGAGAAATAGATTCTGACCTCATCCTAATTCAACACAAAAGCAGCAGCACAGGGATCGTTCCCCACACTGCTGCTCATGCTGTTCATCCGTTTACTCGCTCTCAAGCTCTTGGCGTACCGCGGTCAGCTCCTGCAGTCTGCTTTCATCTCTGCGAAAATATTCTACCAACGTCTCGATGCAGGTAATCGAATCCCAACTCAGATGGTGCTCAATTCCCTCTACGTCCTGATATATATTTTCTTCTTGAACGCCAATCACTGTCAGAAACTGCTCCAGCAAATGATGGCGGTCAACCAGCCTTTTCCCCATCTTCTTGCCTTTATTTGTGAGTACAAGTCCGCGATATTTCTCATAAATGAGATAATTATCCTTATCCAGCTTCTGGATCATCTTCGTAACGGATGAGGGATGTACCTCCAAGCCTTCGGCGATGTCAGAGACGCGAGCGTATCCTTTTTCGTCGATAAGTTTGTATATCCTCTCCAAATAGTCTTCCATGCTCGGCGTAGGCATTGAAAGATCCCCCTAACCTGCTTCATTTCCTGCAAAAAGGCAGCAGCTTCTATAGTATCATACAATGACTTGTACCTGCTCCGCAACTTTCGCGGGGATTTTTAGGGCACCGCTGCTACTTTCCACCACCTAGGCTTTTGCTTTGTTTTGCAGTGTATGCGGGCACACTAATCCTTGTATTTATCCACATCCACATGATCAAGGAGGTCGCTGCAATAATGGAAACTACGGTTACAGAGCCGCCGAAGAAACGTCTGCGCACGCCTCGTCCGTCCTTCGTTCCCGAGCTTGTCTATTTTGAACCAGGTGCATTGGAATACGAAAAAGGAAAACGGATATACCAATGGGCGCAGGATCAGGGCATTCCGCTGCGGATGACCACCTCGCACAATCGGATAACCAACTTTCCTGGCGACAGTGAGCTAGAGCAATATAAGATCGCCAAGCGAACGCTTGTCGTCGGTGTTCGCAAGACGTTGAAGTTCGATACGTCCAAGCCTTCCGCGGAATATGCCATACCGATTGCGACAGGCTGTATGGGTCACTGCCATTACTGTTATCTGCAAACGACGCTTGGCGCCAAGCCCTACATTCGCGTGTACGTCAATACCACAGAGATTATGGAGGCCGCACAGCGCTACATTGAGGAGCGCAAGCCAGAGATTACACGCTTTGAGGCTGCCTGTACGTCTGACCCCGTGGGACTCGAACCGATTACCGGCAGTCTCGAAGAGCTGATAAACTTCATGGCCGATCAAGAGTATGGCCGGCTGCGATTCGTCACCAAGTTCCATCATGTCGATTCACTGCTCGATCTAAACCATCAAGGGCACACTCGCATTCGATTTAGTGTCAACAGCAAATATGTGATCAAGCATTTCGAGCCCGCCACCTCCAGCTTTGAGGAACGGATCGAAGCGGCTGGCAAAATTGCCAAGGCCGGCTACCCGCTCGGCTTTATCATCGCCCCGATTATATGGCATGACGACTGGGAACAAGGCTACGGAGAGTTAATTGAGGCGCTGGCCGCAGCACTCCCGCCGGAGGCGCGCACTCAGCTCACCTTCGAGCTGATTCAGCATCGCTTCACCAAGACAGCGAAGAGCACCATTGAAAGACGTTATCCCCGCACCAAGCTGGAGATGGACATTGAGCAGCGCAAATACAAATGGGGTCGCTGGGGTCAAGGCAAATATGTCTATCCCGATGAAAAAGCAGAAGCGCTCCGCATGTACTTGTCGGAGCGCATCTTCGAGCATTTTCCAGAAAGCACGATCGATTACTTCACGTAACCGCCCTGCGGCTCGGGCCACCCGAGCGGCACATACCGGGTGCCCGTGGCTCTAGCCCAGGTTGGACGGAGCGAACTGATTGAGCCAGATCGTAATTTTGGTCATCTGATCCGTGAACAGCAGAATTCCCATGACGATCATCAGTGCACCTCCGACCTTCATGATGGCATTGGAGTATTTCAGCATCCAGCGGGTCGAGCCAATGAAGAACGCGAGCACGAAGAATGGAATTGCAAAGCCGAGCGAATAAGCAGCGGTCAACTGAAACCATGCTCCAGGCTGTGTTGTGCCGAGCAGCAATATCGCCGCCAGGATCGGGCCAACGCAAGGCGACCAGCCTGCAGAGAAGCCGATACCGAATATAAAGGAAGCGACATAGCCTGATTTCTTCATTCGCAAATCCAGCTTGCGCTCCTTCATCAGCAGTTGCGGTTGGAAGATGCCAAGCAGGAAGAGACCGAGCAGCACGATGAAAATCGCTGAAATCTGGCGGATCAATTCCTGATAATTGCTGAAGAAGTCGGCAAACAGACTTGTTCCGTAGCCGAGCGAGAAGAACACGAATGAAAATCCGAGCATAAAAAAGAAGGTGTGAGCCATTGTACGGATTCGCACCTCTGAGGTCCGATGGTCTGCCTTTATATCCTTCACCGAAATGCCTGTTATGTACGACAGATAAGAAGGATATAAGGGCAGGCAGCACGGCGAGACAAATGAAGCGACTCCTCCGGCAAACGCCATCCAAACCGTAACATCCATAGAGCAGCCTACTTTCGCATCATATTTTGAAACCGCGTTTGACCAGCAGCAAAATCATCAGCATGCAAATAAGCAGCATGACGATGGTGCCGCCAGGTGCCAGATTCCATACACCGGCGATTAGCAGGCCGGACATCACGGCCAGCTCCGCGACAGCAACGACTGTGATGATCGTCTGTTTAAAGCTGCGCGCAATGATCAGACTGCATGCCGCTGGTATGGTCAACAGGGCAGAGATCAGCAGCGCACCGACGATCTTGATCGAAGCGCTAATGACTAAGGCGGTCAATATACTTATCATAATATTAAAATAGCGTACTGGCAAACCGTTGACCGCCGCCGCATCCTCATCAAAGGTCAGCAGGAACAGCTCCTTATAGTGCAGCACCACAGCAGCCAGCACCACAACCGTCACCACTGCGATCACCACAAGATCTTCATTGCCAAGCGTATAGATGCTGCCGAACAAATAACCGGTCACATTGACGTTGAAGCCGCGCCCCATCGTGAACAACAACGAGGCGAGCGCTACTCCACCCGACATAATGATCGCAATGGATAATTCCGCATACGTCTTGTAGGCTTTGCGCAGCTTCTCAATCGCAAAGGCAGCTCCCAGCGCAAACAGCAAGCCGACCCCGATCGGATAGATTCCGATCAGAAACCCAAGCGCCACGCCAGCAATGGACACATGCGCCAGCGTATCCCCAATCATCGATAATCGCCGCAACACAAGAAACAGCCCCATCAGAGGAGCCGTAATTCCGATCAGCAACCCTCCGATCAAGGCTCGCTGAAAAAATTCCGTTTGTATAATTTCCAAGGTTAGCCCTTCCTTCAAGCGTCCACGGCTGCCCCAAGCTAAGGGGGCAGCACTCTGTTCCGCACCATAGTATACATTATGTCCTTGCAGGTCAGACAAGACCACGAATGAACGTTATTTTCTAACCAACAACGGGAGACAACCGATCCATCGAGCGGCGCAAATCCCGCAAGGAATGAGTCAGGTCGCTCTCCACGCAATTCTCCAGATCATGGGAATGCTTGATATAGAATTTAAGCTTTCCATTCGTCTGCTTCGGC
This sequence comes from Paenibacillus sp. J5, assembly GCF_054955055.1. NCBI lineage: Bacteria > Bacillati > Bacillota > Bacilli > Caryophanales > Paenibacillaceae > Paenibacillus > Paenibacillus sp. J5. The sequence goes on from NZ_JBUEDD010000013.1 coordinate 77,351, forward strand.
TCCTCGCCCAGGTAAGAACGAATCATCTCCATATCATGCGACACCATAAGGAACGTAATATTATGATGCTGATGCATGTGCTTGATCATATGGAAGAAGCCCTGCTGCGTCTCTATATCAATACCCACAGTCGGCTCATCCAGGATCAGCAGCGCCGGATTGTTGATGAGCGCCTTCGCCAAAAATACGCGCTGTTGCTGGCCGCCTGACAGTTGGCCGATGCGCTTGGGGGCAAGATCCTCGATGCTCATCGCATGCATCGCGTCCTCAGCCTTGCGCATATCCTCCTTGCTAATTCGGGAGAACAGCTTGTTGCGGGAGTAGAGGCCAGACAGCACGACCTCGCGCACGGTAGCCGGAAAGAGCGGATTGAAGGCATTCTTTTGCGGCACATACCCGATCCGCTCCCAATGGCGAAACCGGGATACCGATTCGCCGAACAAGGAAACCTCGCCCTCAGCCGGCTTGAGCAAGCCGACAATCATGCGCAGCAGCGTCGTCTTGCCCGCTCCATTCGAGCCAATCAGCCCAACAAAGTCTCGCTCCTTAATCGAGAAATTCAGATCCTTGATCACCTGCTGCTGATCATATGCGAATGAAAGATCGCGTATCGTCACAATATCACGATGGCAGTCCACAGCTATCTCCCCTCTCTATTGCAGCGCTTGAACGAGATGCTGCAGATTGCTTTCCATAAGCGAGATGAAATCTTCTCCCGCCTGCTCCTGGTCTGGCGTAAGGCCCTCTATCGGATTCAATACCAGCGTCTCCACCTTCGCCTCGCGTGCCAGTGTCTCCGCCAGAGCGCTCGATACCAGCTCCTCGAAGAAAATATAGCGAACGCCGTGTTCCTTCACAAACTTCGAGATCTCCAGCAAATCCTGGGCTCTTGGCTCCGCATCGGGAGACAGGCCCATAATGGCAACTTGGTTCAGACCGTAATCACGTGCCAAATAGCCGAATGCCTGGTGAGAAACAACAATATCCTTGCGTGGCAGCTTGCCAAGCTGCTCGGTGAACGATTGGTCGAGCGACTCCAGCTTGGCCTTCAACTGCTCATAATTCGCTTCATACGCCGCAGCATGCCCCTCGTCTACCTTGACCATCATGTTCTTAATATTGCTGGCCATCGCCAGCGCAGATTTCGGGCTGACCCATGTATGCGGATCGACATTCAGGTCCGAGTGTTCTTCGTCGTGGCTATGCTCCGCTTCGCCCTCATGACCATGGTCTGCTTCCTCCTCGTGACTATGTCCATGACTATGCTCATGCTCGCTTCCATCCGCTTCAATGAAAGGGATGCCATCGCTGACCGAGAAGGCTTGCACGGACTTGTCACTGCCAAGTCCCTTCAGGAAATCATCCACCCAGCCTTCAAGTCCAGCTCCATTATAGAGGAACAGATTCGCCTTGGCGGCTTCGCTCAGATCCTTGCTTTTGGGCGTCCAGTCATGCGGCTCCACCCCGGCTGGAATGAGATTGATCACATTGGCCTGCTCGCCGCCAATCTGCGACGCTAGATAATAGATGGGATAAAAGCTGGTAACCACACTGATGCGCCCATTCGCTGCTTTGTTCTCCTCAACCGGCTTCTCCTCTTTGCTGCTGCACCCTGCAAGCACAAGCCCCAGCAACGCTCCAGTCAGCAGCAAGCTGCCGAGCCATTTATACTTACGTGAAGAAGATGTTTCATTATGCATGTTATACGACTCCTATTCTGTCCGCTCATAATCGTAACTATTACGTTATGATTATATAGGCAAGCAGTTGTGGTGTCAAATATGATTGTACATGCTATGCTGATTCGCGCTGATTAACGTAGAAACGGCCTTCCTCCTGAGTTAAGGAAAAAGGCCGTCTCTATGCAGGTTATGATAGATTGATCCTTACTGCGTCGTTCATATCCACAGCTTATTTCACAATCGCGCCATTAGGCATCGTCTCTGGCACCGTCGCCAGTGTCAACTGCTCGCCATGCGAGGCGGCGAGAATCATCCCTTGAGACAGCTCGCCGCGCAGCTTCACTGGCTTCAGATTTGTCACACAGATGACCTTGCGGCCCACCAGCTCCTCCGGCTTGTAATGCTTCGCAATCCCCGAGACAACCTGGCGCTGCTCAAAGCCTAGATCAAGCGACAGCTTCAACAGCTTGTCGGCCTTCTTCACAGGCTCAGCCGCCAGCACCTGGGCAACACGCAGCTCCACCTTCGCAAACTCATCAATGCCAATCTCCGGTAGACGCTCTACCTCTTCTACATCCTCGGCGCCCACTGCCTGCGATACTGCCGTATCCGCAGCCTCTGCTTGAGCAGGGGGCGGTGTGCTGCCCGCCATCGAAGCAGCGATGAAGGAGACCTCATCGGCAACCTCCAGACGCGGGAAGAGCGGGTCGCCCTTGCTGACCCTCGTTCCCTCCGGAAGTTGCCCGAATGTCTTGATACTCTCCCACTCTGTCAGCTTGCCGGCTGAAATACCCAGTTGACTCCAGATTACATGAGGCGCATGTGTAAGGAACGGCTGCAGCATAATGGAGATGATCCGCAGCGATTCCGCCAGATGATACATAACCGAGCCGAGCTGCTGACGCTGCTCCTCTGACTTGGCGAGCACCCATGGCTGGGTCTCATCAATATACTTGTTGGTACGGCTGACTAGCTGCCAGATTGAGCTAAGCGCCACGGAAAACTCCATCCGTTCCATAGCCTGCTCTACGGCTGCTACCGTCTCGCTTGCCAACTGCTCCAACGGCGCATCATATGGCGTCGCCTCTGCTGTGTAGGCCGGCAGCACACCATCAAAATATTTGTCAATCATAGCTATCGTGCGGTTCAGCAGATTGCCCAAATCATTCGCCAGATCAAAATTAATCCGCTCCACGAAGTTTTCCGGTGTAAATGTGCCATCCGCGCCAAACGGAACCTCACGCAGCAAATAATAACGCAACGCATCCAGGCCGTAGCGGTCAATCAGCAATACCGGGTCCACAACATTCCCTTTGGATTTGGACATTTTACCGTCCTTCATCAGCAGCCAGCCATGGGCGAATACTTTCTTCGGCAGCGGCAAATCCAGCGCCATCAGCATAATCGGCCAATAGATCGTATGAAAGCGAACGATCTCCTTGCCCACCAGATGAACATCCGCCGGCCAGAAGTCACGATACGCCTGCTCATCGTCAGAGCCGTAGCCGAGCGCCGTCATATAATTGGACAGTGCGTCGATCCATACGTAGATGACATGCTTCGGATCGCCCGGCACCTTGATGCCCCAGTCGAAGGTTGTGCGCGATACGGCCAGATCCTCCAGCCCCGGCTTGATGAAATTGTTGATCATCTCATTCTTGCGCGACTCTGGCTGGATGAAATCCGGGTTCGCCTCATAATGCGCCAGCAGGCGGTCAGCATATTTGCTCATGCGGAAGAAATAGCTCTCTTCCTTAACCAGCTCTACCGGACGGCCGCAGTCAGGGCAATTGCCTTGATTCAACTGACGCTCCAGGAAGAACGATTCGCACGGCGTACAATACCAGCCCTCATACTCTCCCTTATAGATGTCGCCCTGCTCCAGAAGCTGCTTGAAGATACGCTCCACGCCCTGCTTATGGCGCTCCTGCGTAGTGCGAATGAAATCGTCATTGGAGACGTCCAGCTTCTTCCACAGCTCCTGGATGCCGCTAACAATTCGATCCACGAACTGCTGCGGTGTCTCCCCATTCTCCTGTGCCTTGCGCTCGATCTTCTGTCCATGCTCGTCGGTTCCCGTCAGGAACCATACCTTATAGCCGCGCAGACGCTTGTAGCGTGCCATCGCATCGCCTGCAACCGTCGTATACGCATGACCGATATGCAGCTTATCGCTGGGATAATAGATCGGGGTTGTCAGGTAAAAGGTCTTCTCTTGATTCGGCACAGCTCATCCCTCCAAGTGGTTAATCATACGAAACCATATAAAGCATACAACGCATAAAAAAAGCCCTCATCCCGATTGGGACGAAAGCTTGATCTTCCGCGGTACCACCCAAATTCCAGCCCAGCGTTATACACACCAGACCGGCTCTTGCTGCCGCTGCAGTGCGGCTTCGCCATTATCGCCAGCGATCGCGTCGCGCCCTTGCCACCCACTTGCAGCAGCTCGAACGCAACTCCTCCCGGACCATCTTCCACAACCTCCGCATGCCGGCTCCCAGCTCCCCCGGCTCTCTGTGATGCGTCCTGTTCTGTACTCATCCGTTCACAGGATTCCATAGTATGAATTAACCTTGTTTGAACACAATATACCGGAAATCCCCATCCAAAGTCAAGTCTGGCTGCCAGATGAAGGCTCTGGAACCGGATCAAGCCCTCCAGGATGAAAGGGATGACACTTGCTGATTCGGCGCACAGCGAGCCATGTCCCCCTCACCGCGCCATGCTTCTCCAGCGCCTCCAGTGCATAAGCCGAGCAACTGGGATAGAAACGACACGTAGGAGGCTTGAGCGGCGAAATAAACTTGCGATACATATGAATTGGAAGCTGCAGCGTCTTGCGCATCGCGGACTCACCCGTTCAACTTCATATTAATAAGAAAGCTTGTCGCCATCGCTACAAACAGCAGCGCGGTCAAAATCTGCAGCGTCGTCCTCAGCCGTCTGAGCCTGATCAGCCGTGCAGCAGGCGCCCCTTGACGCTGTGCCTCCGTCAGTCCGCGATGAGCAAACAGCATCACAATCGCCGAAGCAACGAAAAATATATTGATAACAAACCATACCAATTGCATCGTAATGATCCTTTCCAGAGCCTTACTGTTACTCGCACCAGGCTTCACCGCAGATCGCCTCGTTCATCTGGCAGCCGCCGGCTCTATAGCAGAAGACGGCGCCGCTTCCAAGCCATGCGCCGTCTGATGAGCCTGCTTCACTGAGCACGCCAGGGTAAGCCGACAGCTTGTCTACACAAACCAGGTATTCAGCACGAAGCCGAACACGACGCCGCTCACGATCGCGCCCAAAAAGGAAAACCAGCCGTCCTTGTAGCGCAATTGGAACATTCTCAATATCCCAAAGCTGAGCAGACCGAAAAATAGCAAAATGAACACAACCGCTGTAATGAAAAAGGCGGGTGTGACCTCGCTAATGTTCACTAATGACACAAGCTACACTCCCTTAGTCCAAGGTTTCTATACCGATTATAAGGGATATTCGGCTCCGTTGCCAGTCCTGCCAGACAAAAATGGTGCGCATACCATGGCATGTGATGACTGCGGGCGGCATCCACCACGGTACATCTACCATCGGATGGGCGCTTCCTTATACTCTGTGGTAAGGGGGCGCTTGCGTAGCTTCACTTGCAGAATGCCTTCCTTGCATAAGGCGCGGCAGCTATCCGGCAGCACGATGCAGGGCAAGGAGACCTCCTCATGCTTGCCTCCCGGTAATCTTAGCTTGATTCGATCCGGACGAACGAACAGCCGCAGCTCCTCCGGCTTCGTGCTGGAGCCCAGCTTGAACTTGACGAAGACAAAATGATGCGTATCAAAGCATTTATAGCGCGGCTGCTTGTTCATAATCGGCCATGCGCCTGCCGCAGGCACCGCGTTGCTGATCATATCCTTGACGTAGCCTTCAATCATTTTCGGCTGCTTCATTAATTCCATCGCCTTGGGCATCCCGGACTGCTCCATCCACTGCGCAAGTCCGCTCCAGTCCAAATCCAGCCCCTCCTGCTTCGGCGGCTCTGCCATAGATGCTCCCTCCCGTCAACCACTGATCCTGTAGCTATCGTATGCTGTTGAAGGCTGCGCCGCTACTGAACACCCGTAGCGGACAGAAGACAGCAAGCCCCGGCGCAAGAGATGCGCAACGCGCGCTGTCGTACAGACACGCATCAGGAACATCTGGGCGAATGCCGCATACAATGTATAGCACAGCTTTAACAAGAGAAGCGCGGCGGATTACATGTGAGCGTCTATCTGGCAGCCGACCACGCGGCAATCGCCCGGATGCCGCAGCCCATCTGCCGCAGCCAAAGGAGAGGTTTCTATATGCCTGCCATCGTCGGCTTCGTGAATGTCGTCAGTATAGGCTCTGGCGGGGTGGTTCAATTCGGCGACGCCGTTCAGTTGTCCCCCTCCAGCGTCTCCAAAACCTATGCCGGTTCAGGCTCCTTCCTGACAGGCAGCCTGGCTAATGCCAACAACGCCGTCAGCTCGACCAATACGATTGATCCAGATGTTCAGGACTCGACAAATAATGAGCTGGCGACTGGAGTGAATACAATATGACCTGGACGGTCTACCAGCATATTACGATTGGTTCGATGAGAGTAGACAATGTGTCGAACTCCTCGGTGCTGCAGGTAGGCAGCTCCGGCTCGATTCGAGCCTTGGCGCAGTTGTATAACACGGGAGGCTTCACTGAGCCCGCTCCGGCTTTGGGAGGGGAATCTCCCCTCCCGTTTGTCCCGCTGCCCAATCCAACCTGACTAGGAGGGAATTGGATGACTCAGCCCCGTCAACCCGGCTTTGTGCCCGCCCCCCACCCATGGTACAACTGGGCTCAGCAGCTCGAGCACCAGGTGAAGCTTCAGCAACAGCAGCTCGAACGCCTTCAGCAGCATGCCGCCGCACAACAGCAGCAGATGGAGCGCTTGCTGCAGCAGGAGGCTCAGCAACGGCTACAGATCGAGCGCCTGGAGCAGCAAGCAGAGCGACAGCAGCAGCTCGTTGCCGAATTGCTTGGTCAAGTCAAGCAAGCGGCCGACAAGCCCACGTATACGATCGAACGTTTGGAATACCATTTTGACCAGTTGAAGGTGCAGCGCCTGGACGGGACGCTGCACATCGGGATGGCGATGCCCGGAGAGAGCGACCTGCAGAGCAGTATTGAACAGCTACAGGTTCCCGGCGCCCCCGCCGAAGCGGCAGCAGACGATACGGCGTCTGTTGGGGAGGCGGCAGATGCAGCCTCGTCCCCCTCCTCACCGTCTCCGGCTGATGCCATTGCCCCATCGCCACTCTATAACGAGGCTTACCGCAGAGTGAACCAATATCTGAATGTATCCGGCCCAGGGATTGTGAGCCATGCCGCTGCCGAGCGCGGCATCATCCTGGACCCGTATCATCAGAGCCTGATTATCGAGGATATGCGCAGACAGTTATCCCCGCGCATCCAGTATTATACGACCACAGTTTCCAAGGCCTCGCAGGAAGGAGGCGCGACCACCATCGACGAGCAGGCAGATCAGGTGGCGCAGATGACGATCCGCGACCTGGAGATGGCCATCACCAACTATATCGGACGACTGCCTCAACTGCCCGCTTCGCCCGCCTCTGCTCCGGCCAGTCCGTCCGCAGAGGCGGATGAGGAGCCGGTCAGCCTGCAGCATTCGGGAGTAACACCATTTGGCAAGGCAGCGTCATCAGAGGAGGAGCCGCATGAAGATTCATATTGAGAACCATCACTTATCCGTAGGCAGCATCAGCCTGATCGGGGTGTCCAGCTCGTCCATGCTGCAGATCGGAGATGCGGAGTGCATCACGCTGTACTCGATGTTCGATACACCGCCGGAATCCGTCATTGTCGGGCCGCTGGTTCCGATGGGTAGCCCGGAGGGAGCTGACAATGCCGAAGGCGAAGAAGGGAGCGGGGAGAGCTGAGACCGCATATGCGTAACCCTGTCAGAGCCTCGGAGGTGTCCGCCCTCCAGATTACGAACGTATCGCTATCGGGCTTTGTCCAGATCGGCGACCATTCCCGCTACACGCCGACACTGCGAGCGCTGGCTGTCCAGCGCGAGACCGATCATGCCCAGGAGGGCAGCCTCTTCTTTGAATCCTATCCGTTGTTTTCACGGTCGCTGCCTGATGTATGCGACTATCCTTTTTTTCGCGAACCGCAAGAGGACAGTGAGCCGATATGGGTGGAGAGGATTCATCATCAGCCCTGCATTCGGGTCGGTACCATCTCCACACTCGGTGTTGGCGCCTCCTCCCTGCTTCAGATCGGCAGCAATTGCAGCGTTCAGGCTGAAGCGCGGATTAAGCACATTCGTCAATTCGCCATCGCGCACCCATTCTCCCCATTGCGTCCTACCGTTCCCGGCGCGATCATCTATCCGCGAGTATGACTTTTTCCCTTACGGTACAACTGTCCATAACATTTTGTGCTGACCTACATATATTAGCTGTGTGATAGCATTCATCACAATCAACGTTCAGGAGGTTTTTACAAATGGGATATAATGTTGGCGGTGTTGGCGGCGTAGGTTGCGGTCCTGTAGGCGGAGTAGGCGGCGTGTGGACCAGCACTGGCGCTATTCTGGTACTCTACATCTTGCTGGTCATCATCCTCAGAGGCTGCGGCATCTGGTAAGACCCGCGCGAACAGGCGCGCTGTGCCCTGTAGCACAGCCGCCAGCCGCATCAGCGGCAATACGAAGCATGAGAAAGGGACATCCGGCTGCCTCTAAGGCTGCCCGGACGTCCCTTTCTCCATTGCGCGCCCCCCTATAGCTTTCGCTCACGCGACAGGCTTCAAGGAACGAGCTGCTTATATTTGCGAATATATTTGCACACACACTGCACATAAGTAGCGTGCGACCACGTCAGCGGGGCAACAGATAGCGGCGAGCCATCATGCGGATGCAGTTGCTCTGGCAATACCCCGCTGGACAGCGCATGCCGCAGCACCCACTGCAATGTCTCCTTAGCCCCTTGCAGCTCCTCCAGCGACTGTGCTGAATCAATATCGAACCAGGCTACCCACAGCGTACAGATAATCCATGGATTTCCCGGCACCTTGTCGATCTCACCGGATTGCTGGAAGTAATAGTCATTCGTATATCGGGCAATGCCGCCAACCTCTGTCTTGACCGCCAGCCCCTGGCGAATCGCCTCAACCGTCTGACGCACCCGGCTGTCCTCAACGGGGAGAACACCGAACTCCCAGATGCCGAACAGGCTGCTCTCCAGCGTCATATCCTTGACCCATTCGCCATCCTTGCAGATTAGCCCGCGAGCGAATCGCCCGGATGGCTCATCCCACAGATGCTCCAGCATCGCTTCCTTGATCTTCTCTGCCGTCTCGCGGTACAGATCGCTGCGCTCATAGTCCCCGAACAGCTCCGTGAAGAAGGCCGCAGCCATCAGGCCGCCGTAGACAGAAGCGACGGTATACGTCCATATGCCGTACCGCTCCTCCCACAGATCATAGCTCGGCTTGGGCAGACCCAGCTCCGGCTCAATATATTCGCTCAGGAAATTGGCAGCCTTGCGAATCAGATTGCTGTGCAGCGCTTGCGGCAGCTCAATGACCTGATGACGGTTATAATCTTGCCATAGAGCATAGAGCACCAGCGCCGTCTCATCCTCCTGCAGCGGAATGCGCTCGCTGCCCTGTACGATATATGGATGCCAGCTAGAGCCGACGGTTCCGTCCGGGTTGTATTTGTGATAGAGATAGCCCTCAGGGGACAGGGCATCGGCGCAGAAGTGAAAGAACGGAGCGATCACACTCTGATAGCCAGCCATCGACATCGCATCTGCGATCAGCGCACCGTCCCGCGGCCACATATAGCTGTAATGGTCGCGATTGTATTGCAGTATATCGGTGTCATTCGCAGCGAGTATTGCGCCACGCTCGTCAATCTGCGTCCGTACCAGCAGCAGGCTTTGCTTGTAGGCGCGCACGACATCAGCAGGCAGATCGCCAAAGTCAGAGCCCGCCCTGCGCAGCCAGTGATTCCAATAAATAACGATGCGGCTGAGCAGCTTCTCCGGGTGGCTCTCCTGCACGTACTGGTTGAGCGACTTGACCTCCTCCAGATTTTTCCCGATGGACATCCAATAGTAGAAGCTCTGCTCCCGCCCGCCCGCTGCGCGCGCCCGCAGGCTGAACACACTGTCTACGGAGCCTTGAGCGATCGCATTGCACATCAGCACGCCGTCCTCTGCGTCCTTCCACGTCCCCTCGGCAAAGCCGAAACGCTTGATCCCGGCGGAATATTGGTAGATGCCGCCCTCCTCGGAGAATCCATTGAACATGAAATAGGAGGAGCGTTTGTAGTGGAATAACGTATGATTCTCCGGGTAGTAGGCCGCCGTATCTCCGACCTCGGTTCCGTCAATCATCAGATCCTGATGGAAGAACAGCCGAATCTCGCGTTCATGCTGAGCCTTGTTGCGGACGACCACGCGCTTGATGAACACACATTCACGCTGATGGATGCCCTCATTAATCTGCAGCTCGATCTCCAGCTTGCTGTTATATGCCGATACATTCGTCACGAGTGAATCCTCGATATATCCAAGCGTAAACGTCCATTCCGGGTCATCCAGCCAGGAGAAGCTCCCGTCCACCCACACTCCGAATCGACAGCGCTGGCCTCCAACATGGTTTAATTGTCCAACATAAGGAAAATAAATATCTCTAATATAACTGTGATTATCCAGATTGACGAGCAGCTTCCCATTGCCGACAGCAAGATGACGGGCCATTACTCCCTCTCCCTTCTTAATCCAGGCATCGGACACATGCGATCCGAGCAGGTATCCTATCGCCACTATCTCTATTCTATCTATGATCTTTTAATCGATGGCATCAGCTCACTATATAGCGCCATATATTGCTGTGCCGGCTGCTGCCAGCTCCAGTCCTGTGCGGCCGTCTCCGTCAGCAGCGTCTGCCATAGCTGCGGCTCGCCATAGACAGCGAGCGCCTCATCCACCGCAGCAAGCAACGCAGCCGGATGCCAGGTATCGAAGCCAAAGCCGTTGCCCCTGCCCGTCTGGCGGTCATAGGGCGTGATCGTATCCCTCAGCCCTCCGGTCAGATGAACGATCGGCACGGCGGCATAGCGCAGCCCAATCAGTTGGCTGATCCCGCATGGCTCATATTGCGAAGGCATAAGTAAACCATCCGCGCCAGCATAGACTTGCCTGGCCAACTGTCGATCAAACGGAATATGTACAGCCACCGCATGCCGGTAGCGCTCTGCCGCCTGCAGCAGCAGTTGCTCATAGACAGGCTCCCCCTCCCCGATGACGACCAGTTGACAGCCGCGCTGAACCAGCCGATCGAGCACAGCCAGCACCAGATCAAGCCCCTTCTGCCCGGCAAGCCGCGAGACGATGGCCAGCAACGGTCGCTCTGCTTCACAGGACAGCCCCAGCCTGCTCTGCAGCGCCAGCTTGCACTTGGCCTTGCCTATGCCACCCGTGGCACCTTGCGCATACGAATACGGCTGAGCCAGCACCGGATCATGAAGCGGGTCATAAGCCGACGTATCGATGCCATTGCAGATGCCGGCCACACCATCAGGCAGCTCCCTCACCACAGAAGACAGCCCCGCTCCTTCAGGCTCCTCGGACAAAGCCTGCGCATAGGTCGGACTGACCGTTGTCACCTTGTCGGCGCAGCGCAGGCCAAGCTCCAGACAGCTTAGTCCAGCACTGGCGCCACGACGGGTCAGCAGCCCCGCAACCGCAGCCGCCTCGCTCCTGTTCAACCATTGCAGCAGCTCCTCCTGCTTCAGCCTGCCCTGGTAACGCATATTATGAATCGTCAGCACCGTGCGGGCGGGATGACCGGCATGACGCAGCAGCAGCGGCAGCAGCGCTGTCTGCCAGTCATGCACATGGACAATATCCGGGGCATAATCCAACTGCAACAGCGCAGCAACGACCGCCCGGCAGAAGAACACGTACCGTTCCACGCCATCCCCGTACCCATACAGCTCGCCGCTTCCGAAGTAATGGGCGTTATCGAGCAGGTAACAGCGCAGACCTGCAAGCTCGCCCTCCAGCAGACGCCACGGCTGACACTCGCCTGCCATCTCCAGTTCGCCATGCGCCAGCGTCCGAAGCGGCGTGCGCAGCTCATGCGGAATGACAGCATGAGCTGGCAGGATGACCCGGACATCGACATTTGCGACGGATTCCGTTCCGTCACAGCGAGCCGCTCCGGCATCCACCCTGGCAGCGGTCAGCACCTCTCTATCCAGCGAGATCGTTCCTTCGTTTCGCTCCGCGACCCCCACAGACGTACACGACTCGCCTGCAGCGAGCTTCGCAAGCGCTGGAGGCAAGGAGCCGAGCACCTCCCCCAGCCCGCCAGAGGAACAGAGCGGGGCAGCCTCCGAGGCTGCGAACAATAGCTTCATGCCTGCGCTCAGATGACCTTGCGCTTGATGGCGATGAACGGCGAGTCATGAACGCCGCGAATGTCGCGCCCGGCCTCGATATGAACTTCCTTATCCAGTATGACATGATCGACAGAGCTGCCGATGCCGATCTCGCCATTCTGCATAATGATGCTGTTCCGAATAACAGCACCCTTGTTGACGTGCACGCCCCGGAACAGGATGCTGTTAATGACCGTCCCCTCAATGACACAGCCATTGGCAATGAGGGAGTTGACCGTCTTCGCCCCCTCCATGTAAGCGGCAGGAGGCTCATCCTTGACCTTCGTATAGATCGGTCCCGGCGTGAAGAACAGCTCCCGCCATACCGACGGGTTCAGCAGGTTCATGCTGTTGGCATAGTAGCTGGCGACCGTATTGATCACGCCCAGATAGCCTTCATACACATAGCCCCGCACATGGAGCCGATCGAGCTGCAGCATGATCGCATGTCGCACGAGATGATCCTGCCCCTCCGCCAAGGAGGTCTCCACCAGCTCCAGCAGCAGCTCCTTCTTCATGACGTACATCTCCATAGAGATCAGATCACTCTTGAGCCGCCCGTAATGATCCTGCATGGCGACGACCCGGCCGCTCTCATCCAGCTTCACCTTGCGTGCCTTGCCCAGTTGTCCCTCGCCCTCCTTGCTGCATACGACCGTGATGTCGGCCCCGCTGGCGATATGATCCGCAAGCACAGCCTTGAAGTCGATGTTGCATAGCATATGGCTGCGTGCAACGACTACATACTCTGCTTGCGAGCGGAGGAAGTAATCGCGATGTTGAAAAAACTGGTACAGATCGCCCTTGCGCAGATCGCTCATATCGTCGGCCACCGGCGGCAGGACGAACAGCCCGTTCTGCCGGTGATGCAGATCCCAGTGCCGCCCGGACCCCAGATGATCCATGAGAGAGCGATACTTCGTATGCGTGAATACCGCGACCTTGGAGATGCCGGAGTTCACCATGCTGGAGAGGGTGAAATCAATCAGCCGATAGCGGGCGCCGAACGGTACTGTAGCCAGGCAGCGCCCAGCGGTCAGCGCCTCCAGCTCATCCGGCTCATGGATCAGATTGATTACGCCAATTAATTGATCATGCTTCATCTACTCTACCTCCATCAAGGTCGGATTGGGCGTCACATATTCGTCGCTGGCAACAACCGTAATTTCCTTACTATCCGGGGAGCCGATCGTCACATGATCGCCGATGACCGCCCCCTCTCCGATGATCGCACGGAACAGCCGGGCGCCCTTGCCGATCTTCGCTCCCGGCATCACCACGGACTCACTGATGACAGAGCCTTGGGCCGCCTCAACCCCGTAGAACAGCACCGAGCGATTCACAACCCCCTCAAGGAAGCAGCCCTCGGAGACGAGCGAGGCCGCAACCTCTGCCTGATCCGAGATGTAATGGGCGGGGCGATTCGGGTTGACAGAGAAAATCCGCCAGTCTCGTTCATACAGATCGAGCTGCGGGTGCTCCTCCAGCAAGTCCATATTGGCCTCCCACAGGCTTTCGATCGTGCCGACATCCTTCCAGTAGCCGCTGAAGGCATAAGCGCTCAGCTTGACCCCATCTGCCAGCATGGACGGAATAATGTCCTTGCCAAAATCATTGCTGGACGACTTGTTCGCCTCATCCCGTATCAGATATTGCTGCAGCACCGACCAGGAGAAAATATAGACGCCCATCGATGCCAGATTGCTCGTCGGCACCTTCGGCTTCTCCTGAAACTCGACCACTCGATCCTCATCATCGACGCTCATAATACCGAAGCGGCTCGCTTCCTTCCACGGCACCTCGAACACCGCGATGGTCACATCCGCCCCCTGGCGCTTGTGATGCTGCAGCATCAGATCATAGTCCATTTTATAGATATGGTCGCCGGAGATCACCAGCACATATTCAGGATCATAACGATCAATAAAGCCCATATTCTGATAAATTGCATTCGCGGTTCCTTTGTACCATGAGCCTCCACGCGACTTCACATAAGGCGGCAGCACGGACATGCCCCCATCCCGGCGATCCAGTCCCCATGGACTGCCGATGCCCAGATACTGATTGAGCACAAGCGGCTGGTATTGAGTCAGCACACCGACCGTATCGATTCCCGAATGAACACAATTGCTAAGGGTAAAGTCAATAATCCGATATTTTCCGCCAAAATGAACCGCCGGCTTTGCCAAATCCTTGGTCAACACACCCAGCCTTTTTCCTTCGCCGCCAGCCAACAGCATAGCCATCATTTCTTTACGCACCATTGACACCACTCCTTAGTTGAGGTTATTCCTCCGATTGTGCCTGCGGCTTTAAGACAACAAAACAAAACGGCGGAAGCTGCAGAGAAATGCTATATTCACGGCCATGCCAGCCTGTATTAACAGCAGTGTAGCAAGCTCCGTTATACACCGAATCCAACCCACTCTCATCACTGTGAAACACGATCCGGTAGCTGGCTGCCTCCGGCACACCCAGCCGGTACTCCCCGATCATCCGGGCGGAGAAGTTGCATACCACCAGTACGTATTCCCGGGCATTGCGCGCACGCCGTACATAAGCCACCACGCTCTGCCCCGCATTGTGCACATCGATCCACTCAAAGCCCGACGGGTCGCAGTCCAGCTCCCATAATGCCTGCTCAGAGCGGTAGAAGTGGTTCAGCGACTGGGTGTAGCCATGCAAGCTGCGATGCAGCTTGTAATCGAGCACCATCCAATCAAGCTGCTCCCGATCCTTCCACTCATCAAACTGTCCCCATTCGCCGCCCATGAACAGCAGCTTTTTGCCGGGATGGGTCATCCAGTAGCCGAAGAACAGCCGCAACTGGGCAAATTTATCCTCATAGCTGCCGGGCATTTTGTTCAACAGCGATCTTTTGCCGTGCACCACCTCGTCATGCGAGAGCGGCAGCACGAAATTTTCATTATACGCATACAGCAGAGAAAACGTAATGAGTTCGTGATGATGACAGCGATCCTCGGGTGCAAGCGCCATATAGCGCAGCATATCGTTCATCCAGCCCATATTCCACTTGAAATTAAAGCCCAATCCGCCCGTATAGGTAGGAGCGCTCACCCCTGGCCTGGAGGAGGAATCCTCTGCGACCATCAGGGCGTCCGGATAATAGTGAAAGACAACCTCATTGAGCTTTTGCAAAAAAGCGATAGCCTCCAGATGATCTCTTCCACCCTGCTTGTTCAGCGTGAACATCGAAGGCGGCTTGTCAAAGTGCAAGTCAAGCATACTAGCCACCGCATCGACCCGCAGTCCATCAAAATGAAACAGCTCCATCCAATACATGGCGCTCGACAGCAGGAAGCTCTGTACCTCGGCCCGGCCGAAATCGAAAGCCAGCGTCCCCCACAGCGGCTTCTCCGCCCGCTTCCAATCCGTCCCCTCATAGATCGGCGTCCCGTCGAACTCTCTTAATCCATGATCATCCTTGCAAAAATGGCCAGGCACCCAATCGAGAAGGACACCGATCCCCTGCTGGTGGCAACAGTCGATAAATCGCATCAACCCGATCGGATGGCCATACCGGCTCGTTGGCGCGAAGTACCCCGTCACCTGATAGCCCCAGGAAGCATCCAGCGGATGCTCCGTAATCGGCATCAGCTCGATATGGGTATAGCCCATCTGCTTCACATACGTTACCAGATCATCCGACAGCTCCTCGTAGGTGTAGAACTCCTCCTCCCCTCTGATCTTCCAGGAGCCCAGATGAGCCTCATAGATAAGGAGCGGCTTGCTATATATCCCTTGCTGCGGCCGCCCGGCAAGCCACTCATGGTCTCTCCATTCATAGCCTGCCAAGGATATAACAATAGAGGCCGTACCCGGCCTGCGTTCCGCATGGAAGGCGAACGGATCGGACTTGAGCAGCCGGTTCCCCTCATGCGTCTCTATCTCATACTTGTACAAGCTTCCCTCGCCAGCGCCCTTGATAAAGGCCCACCAGACACCGGTTGTTCCAATCGGCTCCATGCGGCTGACCTCGCCGCGCCATTGATTGAAGCTCCCGGCCACGCAGACAGACCGGGCATTAGGCGCCCAGACAGCAAACCGCACCCCCTTTACTCCGCCTACTTCCATGATATGCGCGCCCAGCGTGCGATAGCTGTGATATAAGCTTCCTTCATTAAAAAGATATAAATCTTCCATAGACAAGCCTGCCTGCGGCGCGTCTATCATCTGTGCAGCACCTCCTTGTCCAGAATCGGGATGCTGCCGCACAAGCTTTGAACAGGTCTACAGGCTCCTGGTCATCCGCCAGGCAGCAGAGGCTGCAGCAGCCAGGTTCATTCAAGCCGTGGCTAACCGCGCAAGAGACTTCTCATGCAGAGGACTCTCATCAGGGACTTCTCATGTCAGGCGGCATCCATGCCGCGGAAAATGGTACGATGAAGAAAATCGAGCGTATAACTGTGGGGACTGTACTCGCTTCGTCCCGTGTATCGTGCAGTGTGTAGATTAGAGGCTGCCAGCCGGACGGCACCGAGATCACAACGCCGTCAACGGTTAAACAATAGCGATTTGTGTAAAACTGGCAAATGCAGAAGAACAGACTCGCAAACAATACGCTCATGCCGAATACTGTGAGGTTGGTGTAGCTTTACGTCAATTCCTTTCGTTTCTTCCCTAATTATACTATGAATTTCGAAAGTTGACATCCACTAGCGTGGATATTTTTTTAAGTGAACGTTAAATTTTATTACATTAATCCAATATAATTTTTATATCCCCTTAACAAATGTTAATTCCATGTCAATTGTTCAACCCTCGATACCTGGCAGTCCGCAGCTCCTGCACATAATGCTCCAGATCCGGCATGTCCGCATCGACTGCATCCTGAACCGCCTGCTCGATAGGGTATGGCACACGCGCCAATTGCAGGCTGAACGGGGCTGCTTCCTCCGCATCCATCTCCCCCTCCAGAATGGCGTAAGAGGCTTGCGGCATGTCCAGCGGGTTACCAACACTGCCGGTGTTGAACAGCATTCTCCCAGACAGATGCTGGACATATGCATTATGAATATCTCCATAGCCTGCTACATCGCATATGGCTGCGCTCGGCGTCCTCTCCGATGGATCGAGCAGCGACAGGCGCTTCTCTACGCTATCCCATGGCTGGATACGCTCGTACACACTGCGAGGCGAAGCATGGAACAGCCTCACCAGCTTGCCGCTCATACGGAATTCCAGCGCAAAGGGCAGCGACCTGAGGTAGTCGAGCCGCTCCTCTCCCAATCTGGCGCGATGCCAACGCACTATTTCATTGTCCGCCGGATTGGGCATGAAGTCATCCCAATTGCCGCGAATAACCGTCTGGCATGTCGATCGGATGCGATCGACTGCCTTGTCCGAGTCCGGTCCCTTGCCGACCAGATCTCCCAAGCAGATGATGCGCTTGATTCCACGGCGCTCCACGTCCGCAATTACGGCCTCCAATGCCGGCAGATTGCCATGAATATCAGACAGTATTGCCAGTTTCTCCATGAAGCCCTCCTGTTCTTGCCAGCATCTCTTCCCCCGTTGCGTGCTTCCCGCCCGCCAGGCACTCCGCTGCCTGCCCTATGGCAACTAGTGTATTGCTTTCATGCGGCAAATATGAGTTTTTCTACATCATTCACAACTTGTGGTTAACATGTTCGCGATGGAAGCAGCAGATTCCTGCAATAGCAAGACGGCGAGTTGCAAACTACCGCGGCCAAAACCAGGGGGAGGAGCAGCAGCAAATAGCAAGTGCATCCAAATAAAAAATCCCCGGCAGCAGAGAGCGGCCTAAGCCGCAAATGCCGGGGATGTACGTTCTCGCTCTACAGTGTCTACAGTGAAATAATTACCTTGCCTTGTGCAGCAGTCGGAGTCACCAGCACACCCTGATTCGTGGCTGACATCTGTGCCCCCTCCACACCCTTCACCTGCTCGATGCCGCGCAGCATCAACTGCCATGGCTTGCCGCTTCCTTCAGCAAGCAGCTCAATTCGGCTTCCGCTGCGCATGGCCGTGACCTGCAGCTCCCGTTCGCCCTGAAGATTAGGAACGCGGCTCACCACGCTCTGGCCATCTGCCAGCTCGAACAGATGGAAGGTTACCCCGTCGGCATAGTCATAGTCCGGGCGCTGATCATTACGCCCCACAGCGATCAGACTTCCCGGTCTGGCCAGCAGCGGTAGACTCATATAGCCATGCTCCTCCGTATGCCAGGAACCACCCTCGATCCTGTGACCGGTAATGAAATGTGTCCATGTCCCTTGCGGCACATAATACGTGACGAGGCCATCCTCGCGGAAGATCGGTGCGACCAGCAGACTGTCGCCCAGCATATATTGACGGTCAAGATAGTGACAGGTCGGGTCCTGTGCGAACTCCAGCACCATCGCCCGCATCATCGGCGCGCCCCACTGTGTGGCTTCGACAGCCGAGCCGAACAGGTACGGCATCAGCTTCGATTTGAGCTGTGTGAAGTAGCGCAGCACGTCCACTGATTCCTCATCGAACAGCCATGGCACCCGATACGAATGATTGCCATGCAGGCGACTGTGAGAGGACAGCAGACCAAATGCTACCCAGCGCTTGTAGATGTCCGGCGGAGCCGTGTGCTCGAAGCCGCTGATGTCATGGCTCCAGAAGCCGAAGCCGGACAGGCCGAGCGACAGACCGCCGCGCAGCGTCTCCGCCATCGAATCATAGTTGGCAGAGCAATCGCCGCCCCAGTGCACCGGGAACTGCTGTCCGCCAGCGGTCGCAGAGCGGGCGAACAGCATCGCCTCGTTCTTCCCGAGCTTGCGCTCCAGCAGCTCAAATACCGCTTTGTTATACAGAAAGGTGTAGTAGTTGTGCATCTTCACCGGGTCTGATCCGTCATAATAGACCACATCGGTCGGTATACGCTCGCCGAAGTCGGTCTTGAACGAATCGACGCCCATATCAATCAGACGCTCCAGCTTCTCCTGGTACCAGGCGGTTGCCTCCGGGTTCGTAAAGTCGACCAGAGCCATCCCCGCCTGCCACATATCCCATTGCCACACGTCGCCGGTTGAGGTTTTGACGAAATACCCCTTCTCCATGCCCTCCTGAAATAATGGCGACTTCTGCGCAATATAGGAGTTGATCCAGACACAGATTTTCAGTCCCTTGCTCTTGAGCCGCTTCAGCATCCCCGGCGGATCAGGGAATACCGCCGGGTCCCATTCGAAGTCACACCACTGATACTCTCGCATCCAGAAGCAGTCGAAATGGAATACATGCAGCGGCACATTGCGCTGTGCCATGCCGTCGATAAAATGGTTCACCGTCATCTCATCATAATTGGTCGTGAACGAGGTGGTCAGCCATAGTCCGAAGGACCAGGCTGGCGGCAGCGCCGGCTTGCCTGTGAGACTCGTATAGTTGCGCAGCACGTCCTTCAATGTCGCACCGCCGATCACATAATACTCTAGCTGCTCGCCCGGTACACTGAACTGCATCTTGGAGACCGCCTCCGACCCGACCTCGAAGGACACCTTCCCCGGATGGTTGACGAAGATGCCATAACCTTCACTGGATAGATAGAACGGAACATTTTTGTAAGCCTGCTCGCTGCTGGTTCCGCCATCCTCGTTCCAGATGTCGACGACCTGACCGTTTTTGATAAAGGGGGTGAAGCGCTCCCCCAGACCATAGATGTGCTCGCCCACGCCAAGCGTTAGCTGCTCGCGGAAGTAAGTCGAGCCGTCCGCGGCCTGGATATGAGCCGCCGATCTCGTCTTGGAAGCGGTTGCTTTTTTGCCGTAATTATGAAAGGTGATGCCCCAATCGCCCTTGGTCTGCACGACAGCCCGCAGGCCGCCGCTCTCCAGCTCTACTGTGGACTCGCCTTCACTCACCGTTGCCTGTGTATCTGGACTGCCGTACAGCTCGAATGCCGGCCCCGTCTGACGTCTGCCTGCATGACGCATCCAGCGCACGCGGATGACATCCGGCAGCGGGGAGCTGAGCTCCACATTCAGCAGCGTGCTGTTCAATGTATCGCCCTTGCGCTCGATCGGGCGCACCGCCGTATGCACCGACAAGGCGCCTCCGCTCTTGACGACATCGCGCACATCGACTGGATAGTGCACCACCAGTCCCTCTCGAAC
Source organism: Paenibacillus sp. J5 (assembly GCF_054955055.1). Lineage (NCBI taxonomy): Bacteria > Bacillati > Bacillota > Bacilli > Caryophanales > Paenibacillaceae > Paenibacillus > Paenibacillus sp. J5. The sequence goes on from NZ_JBUEDD010000013.1 coordinate 97,630, forward strand.
CTGCCAGTAACCGTCTGTGAATTTCATCTATCATCCCTCCAAGCTCGTATATTATAATAATATTGACTTTATTCTGTATTATCTTTATGAATATTGATATTTTATATCACTATTTTGATATTAACGAGAAAGGCGGAGGCCGATGGACCCGTTGATGCTCAAGGAGGACAGAATGCATGGCGACCCCGGCTACCCGGCCAGCCTGTACCAGATGTCCTATAAGGCTCACCAGCCGATGCTGGAGCTGCATTGGCACGAGGAATTCGAGTTTTTGATGATCACGCAAGGTACGGCATCGATGCGTGTCGGGGTGGAGGATTATGAGGTGAAGGCGGGAGAGGCTATATTCGTCAATAGCGGCGAGCTGCATTCGGGATCGATTCTTGGCGAGGAGGATTGCTCCTTTCTTGCGCTCGTGTTCCACAGCAATCTGGTTCATAGCGCTGTTCCCGATACCATCCAGCAGCAATATCTCTTGGCGATCATGGAGCAGAAGCTCCGGCTTCCTGTTCACCTCAGAGCGGATTCCAGCGAGCACCAGTTGCTTCTCTCCCGAATCGCAGAGCTGCTGCGGCTGCACGAGCGCTGTCCGCCTATGTATGAGCTGTCAGCCAAAGGCCTGATCTGCCTGCTGCTAGCTGACCTGCTCCGGCTAGGAACAGAAGGTCAACTGGGCGAGCCGCCCGCTCCCCCGGTCAAGTCCTATAAGGTTCAGCGGCTCAAGGCAGTGATTGAATATATTCACACGCACTATGCCCAGCCGATCCGCCTGAGCGATCTGGCCGCTGTGGTGTCGATGAACGAGGCTTATTTTTGCCGCTTCTTCAAGGAGATGACCCGCACAACGCCTGTCGATTACATCAACCAGTATCGATTACAGCATGCGGCGGCTATGATTCGAGCGACCGATAAGAAAATGACCGAGATTGCGATGGATGTCGGCTTTAATAATGTCAGCTATTTCATCGAGGTGTTCAAACGATACTTCGGCTGCCCTCCGACCGCCTTCAAAAAATTACAGCATGAAACCGCTGAATCTGGACGCTGAACGCAAGGATGGCCGGAGCAGCGCTACACGCGCCGCTCCGGCCACTATGGAGAATACAGGGAAATTAGGCCATTAGTTCAATGGGATCATCCGGCCTGTGCTCTGCGATTCGAACGCCGCCAGGATTACGTTCAGCGAACGACGTCCTTCTTCGCCAGAGATCGATGGAGACGTCTTGGTGACGATACTGTCCACGAACGCGTCGATGACGCCGCTCACCGTCTGCTTGTCATTGGTTGCAATCTCGCCAACCTGATAACGCTCGACCGAGCCGTCCACCAGCTCTGCGATAACCTGGTCGACAGGATGCGTGCCGATCTTGAGCACACCCTTCTCGCACCATAGCACCGTGCTATTGTCCTCGCCCTTGTAGTACGTCCAGCTTGCGACGAGCGAGCCGATCGCCCCGCTCTTCATCTGCAGTACGCATACCGCATTGTCATCCACATCCGTCTGCTTGTCGATCGTAGAGATCAGACCGCCTACCACAGCCACTTCGTCCTCCAGCAGCCAGCGAATCAGATCCGCCTTATGCACGCCCAGATCACCCATTGCGCCCATAATGGCTTCTTCCTTGCGGAAGAACCAGCTTCCCTTGCCATCGACGCTCCAATTCTCCGGCCCCGGATGGCCGAAGGAGGTGCGGAAGGACAGCACACGTCCGAGCTTGCCCGTCTGCAGCACCTCCTTCGCCTTCACATGGGGAGGCATCAGACGTTGATTGTGTCCAACCATCAGATAGACACCACTTGCCTGAGCGGCCTCGATCATCGCCGCCGCTTCCTCATCCGACGCTGCCATCGGCTTCTCTACGAGCACATGCGCACCCGCCTTGGCCGCGTCGATCGAGATTGACGCATGGGTTGCATTCGGAGTACAGACGCTGACCGCATCGGGCTTCACTTCAGCCAGCATCGACAGATGATCCGCATAAACCTTCGCGCCGAACGGCTCCGCGCATTGCTGCGCACGCTCGAGCTTCGGGTCGACGAATGCAACCAGCTCGACATGAGGATTTAACTGGAATTCTGGAATATGTCTTCTCTGTGCGATCGCTCCACAGCCGATAACAGCAACTCTAATTTTGCTCATGTATGTTCTGTCTCCCTTTTAACGTGTATAGTTTTCGTCCAGCCATTGCTTGCTTGTGCGCACGGATTCCAGCGGCGGGTTAGCGCAGCGGTCTTGCTCCACAATGATCCATTCCACATCGGCTTTGCCGGCTGCCTCGATAATTTCCGGCAGGTTCAGATCGCCCTGTCCCAGCTCTACGGTATCAATCGGTTCGCCAGGATTCCCATTGCGGAAGTCCTTCAGATGGAGCAGCGGCAGCCTGCCCTTGTACTTGGCAACATACTCCAGCGGATTCAGACCCGAATATTGCACCCAGCCCAGATCCATCTCCACCTGAAGATGTTCTGGCGATACACGTTCATATATCGCATCGAACACATATTGGCCGTCCAGCTTGGACGTGAATTCAAAATCATGGTTATGGTAAGCGAACACAATTCCGTTGCTGCGGAATGCTTCGCCGAAGGTATTCAGCTTGTCGATCAGGCGAAGCCAGGCTGCCTCATCCTTGCGATCCTCTTCAAACAAATACGGCAAAATGGCATAGTGGGCTCCGATTGTCTTCAGGTAGGCGATCTCGCCTTCCAGATTCTCCTCCAACTGCTTGAGGCTGATATGGCTGCCGATCGCCGTCAAGTTCAGTTCCGTAAGCAGCGCTTTCATCTCGTCCGCAGGAATATCTCCGTAACCGGCAAATTCGACACCCTCATACCCCATTGCTGCGATCTCTCTCAATGTTCCCACGAAGTCGCTTGCCGTGTTGTCACGCACAGTAAAAAGCTGCAGGCCAATCTTCATCGCTCCCATTATTCGTGCCTCCCAGAATTAGATTTTCGTGTTGCAGAAGCGTCTTGACGACATGACCAAAAGCATGATGTCCCTCGGCGCGTCGCCCTTGTCTCATTATAAAAAACTTGCCATCCACACACAATGCAGTATATCGTTATAACATGAACAATTCTGCTGCCTATCTGCATAGAGTCGCTCGTATTCCGTTAATAAAATCCATGAATTACAACTTGTGGGATACGAGGCGGCGAAGGGGCAGGCAGGCATGACTTTTATGCAAGGAGCTGATCCTACACGATGGGAACTTCATTGCTCATGTGCGGCTTTTCACATCATACACAGCCCTTCTTCACCGGCTATGAGCGCAGTGGGCCGGGATTTCTGTTCCGGCTGCAGACCGAAGGACGGGCGAATGCCCTGGTCGGTGGACAGATGACGGAGATTGCTGCCGGCGACCTGCTGCTGTTCGCTCCATGGGAGCCTTACAGGCTGTCCATTACGCCCTTCGATCACCCACAGCGAGGCCGGACTGTCTTCAGCAGCGACTATTACCTATCCTGCCGCGGAAGCTGGATCGAGGAATGGTGGCAACGCCGCAATCGCCCCAAGCTGACCCGCGTCGATCTGGAGGATCGCCTGCTGTCGCTGTGGCGCAATCTCATCCTGGAGAAGCGCGGCTTCGGCGAACAGCAGCCGGAGCTGACGGACTACATGCTGCGCAGCTTATGTCTTGTCATCGACCGCATCATCGATGAGCAGGCCTCTCCTCAGAGCCATCCCTTCATCGTACAGCGGATCAAGGCTTATATCGAGGAGCATGCTACAGTCTCACTGCGGCTGGAGGAGCTGGCAGACCATGTCCGACTCAGCGTCTCGCGGGCGTCGCATCTGTTCAAGGAGCATACAGGAACAACCATCATCGACTACGCTCAGGAGATTCGGCTCTCCGTTGCTGAGGAGCGGATGAAATACAGCGCGATGACACTGGAGCAGATCGCCGAAACATGCGGCTTTGGCAGCTACTCGTATTTCTTCCGCATCTTCCGCCGGAAGCACGGGATGTCCCCCGCTGCCTACCGCCGTACCTATGCGCCAGGAATCGTCATTACCGACCCGCATACACAAATACACCGTCCTGCTGCTAGCAAGGACGGTGCAGAATTACAGAGCCGCTCATTACATCTGCCTGAACAGAAATAGCATAATGATCACCATAGCGTGGGTTGCCGTAAGCAGCGGCAACCCGAAGCGAAATCGGCCATGCCGCGTCTTATGGCGCCACAGCTTCATACCCAGCCAGCCTCCGGCCGCGCCGCCCAATGCCGCTAAGCCAAGCAGCGTGCGTTCCGGCACCCGTCTGCCGCGGCGTCCGGCCTGGAGCTTGTCATGGCGCATGAGCATCAGAGTCACCAGGCTTGCGACACCTACCCATACAGCAATCAGCCCATAAAAGGTCATTTCAGCATATAGTAGGCCGAATCGGTCGGACCTTCCTCCTGTTCTCCCGAGAATACGAGCAGGTAGCTGCCCAGATCGTATTCGATCGACCACATCTCGCCATAAAACTCATTATTTTTGTTGTCGTCGGGCGAGTGCTTCACATAGCCGCTGCCCAGCACAGCCTCGATCTCGGCAAAGGTCTGCCCTACCTTGGCTCCGAACAGGTCTGTTCCGGGTCGAAAGCCCATCTCTCTCACCGTGCCATCGATGACATGATCCTCATTATCCAGACGCGCATCTGTAAACAGCACGACCTGCGGGTAGGACAGGTACAGACCTCCAGCCCAATATTCCATATGCTCGGGTTCTCCCCATTGGCGGAGCACATCTCCGGTATGATCTCCTATGCCGAATTCAAATCCCTCCACAAAACCGCCAGTCGCCGATTCGGGAAATACATTCCCGCTATTTGCGGGAGGCTTCACGGGGTCCGGCGACGGCTGAGCAGGCTTCTGCTCAACCTGCTGCGGCTTCTCCGTCTTGACCTCAGTCTTCTCGGATGAGCAGCCGCTCACAAGCACAGTTGCAACTGCAGCGCCCATTATCCATAGCTTCCATCTTATGCTCATGGCTCATCTCCCCTTCTCCTCTTCATTGTATACCAGCGCCCACGACTGCCGCCACCTCATGAAGGCTCAATTACTGTCTGGCGTTGAACTATTCAACGAAGAGGAAGCGCTCCGCCTCTCCCGCCTCTCCCGCTTCACGTCTTCAAGGTCTCAGACGTCGAAGGCGCCACAATCTCGTAACGCTCGGGCGGCTGGTCGGTAATGAAGGGACTTGGCTCACCCAGCGTGCAGATTCGCAGCACATGCATGGCTCTCGTGCAGGCTGTATAGAATAGCTTCCGCTCGCCTTCCCTGGCATAGCTGCTTCGCGAGCCGTCATAGATAAGCACCGCGTCGAACTCCACTCCTTTGGCCAGATAGACCGGAATAACCTGTGCCCCTTGGGTGAAGGAGGCCGTCCCTTTCTTAATTAGCTGCATCGGCACGCTGTCCTTGAGCGCAGCATAAGCCCGCTCGCTCTCCGCTGCCGTCCTGCAGATCACCCCGATGGACGCATAGCCCGCCTCCTGGAGGTTGTGCAGCTCCTGCAGCAGCACTGCGTGCAGAGCATCTATTCCCCCTTCCGTCCTCCTTACTCGGGGCAACTCACCGCTGCGTTCAAACGGTATAATCTCGCTCGCGCCGACCATCCCCTTCGTAAACTCGACAATCTCCTTGGTTGAGCGGTAGCTGCGACTTAACCGCAGCACCTCCGTATGCTCCTCCCCCAACAAGGTCGCAGCGGAACCAACCCCCTCTGCCTGATCCAGCACAGAATGATGAGCATAGATGGCTTGATTGAAATCACCGAGCGCGGTCATCCTGCTGCGGGGAAACAGCCTCTTCATGAACTCCAGCTGAAAGGCCGAATAATCCTGTGCTTCATCAATGACCACATGGCGCACATGCGTATTCATGCGGAAGCCCGTTAACAGCTCGGAGAGATAAAGATAAGGCGTAGCATCCTCATAAGCCAGTCGCCTCTCCTCTATGCCGCCCACCGTCTGCGCGCGGATCGAATCCCACGCCTCCGGCAGCGCGTTATCCGGCCCCAGCAGCGAGGATGCCAGCCCTGCAGTCTCAAACAACTGGCGGTACAATGCGGCGACATCCATAAATTGCAGCTCCTTGATCCAGCGCCGCACAGGCGCCATCTGCTCCCGCACGATGGTTAGCGACAGCAGCCGCTTCTCCTCCTCATAGTCATCGAAGGTTGCGCCCATGCTTCGCCGTTCCTTGCGCATGCGCTGGTGAACCCGATGGTATTCCTCATCATCCAGCAGTTCAATCGCATCCTCCACCCACGGCAGCTCCCGCTGCTGTCGTTCCAGTCGCCCGGCCTCCTGGAGCAGCCATTCCTTGAGCAGCTCGATCCGGTTGGGCATGCGCAGACTGGCGTCCTGGGCATAGAATTGCTCTGCCAGACGATCAGCGGAGATCAGCTCTTCCCCGCGGAAGCGGACAGGCTGGAACAACATGCTGCGCTGCGACAGATAATCGGCATAACGCTGCAGCAGCAGCATATAGGCCGAAGAGGATTTGAAGCGGATCGCTTCCATCCGTGCGCCGTAATCTACTGCTTGCTCCTGTGTCAGCACATATTCCAACTGGTCAAATGGGTCCTCCACTGCATACTGCTCCCCCAGCCTGCTTTCCAGATACTCCTGAAAGGTGGTCTGAACCATATTCTCCTCGCCCAGCTCCGGCAGCACCGTGGATACATAGCTGTTGAACAACGGGTTCGGCGAGAACAGCACCATCTGGTCGGCTTTGAGCGTATCGCGATGTCTATAGAGCAGATAGGCTACACGTTGGAGCGCAGCGGAGGTTTTACCGCTGCCGGCTGCCCCTTGCACCACCAGCATGCGAGCCCGTTCATTACGGATAATCTGGTTCTGCTCGCGTTGGATCGTCGCGACAATACTGCGCATCTGAGCATCGGCACTGCGACCCAGCGCTTGCTGCAGGAGCTCGTCTCCAACCGTTAATCCGGTGTCGAACACGTAGCGAATTTCCCCTGACCGTATCATGAATTGCCGCTTCAGCTCCATCTCCCCGGCAATCGTTCCTCCCGGTGTCTCATAGCTGGCAGCCCCAGGACCGTAATCATAGTACAGGCTGGAGATCGGCGCACGCCAGTCATAGACCAAGAACTCATCCCCATCCTCCTCGATGAAGGAGGCAATCCCCAGATAGATCCGCTCTGCGCTCGATTCCCCTTCCTCCTTGAAGTCGATCCGCCCGAAATAGGGGGATTCCACCAACCGTTTATATTTATTCAGTGCAGTCTGCGCATGCCGGTGGCTGCGCTCGCGCTCGGACATGACATCCGTCTGCTGCTTCATGCTGAAGTACGTCTCGATCACGTCCTCGGCATTGCTCAGATTGACCGTCACTTCATCCCAGAAGTGTCGACGAATCTCCACGACATCAGAGCGCACCTCGCCTGCCCGATCCTCCAGCTCCTCTATCGCTGCCTGAATCTTGAGGGTCACCTCATTTACCCGCTTCTGCTCCTGCTGCCACTGCTCCTCGGAGATGCTCATGAGTTTGCTGTCTCCCCTTCCCTATTCATCTTGGATTTCCACCCGTACCCACCCAGTTTGTTGCGCGCATGAATTGTTGCAGCATTGCGGTTGACAGGACAAGACGGATAACGTATAATAAAGGTATGAATGATAATTGTGTCACTTATTTCATTTTTAGTGACCACTTCATATTGTATCAGTAGTTCTATGTGAAATCAATACTCCTTCAGCTCGAATTGGCTGAAGTTTTTTTGGTTTCGGCTACCTGTTACTATCACTCTATGTTGTCTGTATGATGCAGAGCTTAGCTGCACAGACTGCAGCGCATCGCTCCATACTATCTCATTCGGGGAGGAAGGAAGACATGTCCATCTATGCTATCGAGGTTCGCACGATTGACGGTCAGACGACTACACTGGAGACATACAAGGATAAGGTGCTCCTTATTGTGAATACGGCCAGCGCGTGCGGTCTCACCCCGCATTATGCCGGACTGCAGCAGCTCTATGATACATACCAGGAGCAGGGTCTGGAGATCCTTGGCTTCCCCTGCAATCAGTTTGCCGGCCAGGAGCCGGGAAGCGAGGAAGAAATCAAGCAATTTTGCGAGCTGAATTATAAAGTGACCTTTCCGCTGTTCAGCAAAATCGATGTCAAGGGGCCTCAGATCCACCCCTTATATGCTTATCTGCTGGAGCATACGCCTGCGCCTTATCAGAACGGGGATATTGAATGGAATTTCGCCAAGTTTCTGATTGACCGCGAGGGTCATATTGTGAAGCGCTTCGGCGCCCGCACCGAGCCCGCTTCGCTGGAGCAAGACATCAAGCAGCTACTCTAGTCGTGTCTTCCACCCTCTCAAGGTCATCATTCCCCGCCTGCTCGCCATGTGCTGCGACGTTATGAGCCGGAGGTAAGCCTTGAATGGGGAGCGGAAGCGACTTCAGCCAACAGCAGGCCATGATGAGCTTTCGTGTTAAGCCTTGTTTGGGCAGTGGCAGGCCAGAGCGATCGCAGTATTGAAGCCGGAACAAGTCAGCTTCGACAGCCGATGAATACTCGTTGCGTTCCGGCCTGCTGCTTCCTTATAGGGGCATCCCGTTGCTTTTGCATCACTCAAAATTTTTATAAAAAAACTATTGCACTCTTCTGGAATGTGTGGCATAATATCTCTTGTGCCCGACAGATACAACACTTGATCGAAGCACAGAATGGCACGCCGTTGTAGCTCAACTGGTAGAGCAACTGACTTGTAATCAGTAGGTTGGGGGTTCAAGTCCTCTCGACGGCACCATGATCGGGACGTAGCTCAGCTTGGTAGAGCACCTGGTTTGGGACCAGGGGGTCGCATGTTCAAATCGTGTCGTCCCGACCATCATTTGTTATTTTCATAAGCAGTTAACCAGAAACCTGATGATACGCAGGTTTTTTTGCTTTTTCAACCCATCTGTTTTCTTTCCTCCCCCACGCACGAACACAGAACACGCAAGCTGCCACTCTGTATACGAGCGCCTGCACTTAACCTTCCCTGAACCTGTACGAGACCGCCCTTATTCCCTGTTGACGCGCCTTCTGTTTGTGCTGCGTTTTATTTCGCCATCTCGCCACCTTATGAATCTTCCCTAATCGGGCCATACTAAATCTATCTGATTCCTTGTACTGGAAAGGAGCTTTGTATGGCAGAGCACATCAACAGCCGCCCCCCGCAGGCTAACGAAATGTCGCAGCAAGCTGCAGGCTGCAAGCTACACCCGCTCGTCGATTATCAATTTGACCGCTCATGGCAGCAGGAGCTGCAATCCCGCATCAGTCGCAACGGCCCCTGGGACGATTGGACACTATTTAAGCTGGCCGTTGAAGCACAGGAGGCGCAAGCGATTGCAACCTTCGATGAGATGCAATGTCTGCGCAGCCTCCCTGCGCTCCAGCCGATGCCCCATCAGCTATCTACTGCTGGCAAGGTCGTGCATGAGATGGGCGGGCGCGCCATCCTGGCCGATGAGGTCGGTCTCGGCAAAACCATAGAGGCTGGACTGGTGCTGAAGGAATACATGGTGCGCGGGCTGGTGAAGAGAGCTCTGATCCTTGTCCCGGCTTCACTGGTGCTGCAATGGGTGCGCGAGCTGAACCAGAAATTCGGCATCGCTGCGGTCGCTCAGAAGAAGACGCATATGTGGCATTATGATGTTGTCGTCGCCTCCATCGATACTGCCAAGCGCGAGCCTCATCGTGAATTGCTGCTGAACAGCGATTTTGACATGCTCGTTATCGATGAAGCACATAAGCTCAAAAACAAGAAAACAACCAATTATCAGTTCGTCACCCAGCTTCGCAAGAAATATTGCCTGCTGCTGACCGCCACACCCGTACAGAACAATCTGGACGAGCTGTATAACCTCATTACGCTGCTCAAGCCAGGTCAGCTCGGCGGACAGAGCGAATTCGCCGCCAACTTTGTCGTCGATAAGCGCATGCCCAAGAATGAGGAGCAACTGCACGAGGCCTTGTCTACGGTGATGATTCGTAATCGCCGGGGCGATGGCGGCATACATTTCACGAAGCGAATTGTGAAAAATATTCCGATCCAGCTCTCCCCCGAGGAGATGGCGCTCTATAACGGGGTCACCGGCTTTGTGAAGGAGCAATATGACCGCAGCGGGGGCGATCTGACCAGCATGCTGTCGCTGGTGACGCTGCAGCGCGAGGTGTGCAGCAGCCGGGATGCCGTATTTCTGACTCTGGTCAACCTGTTCAAGAAGACTGCTGAGGATTCGCCGCTTCGTCCGAAAATTTGGGAGCTGGTGGATCAGATTAAGCAGATTACCGCGAATACGAAGGCCGAGAAAGCGCTGGAGCTCATTAAGCAGATGAATGAGAAGGTCATCCTGTTCACCGAGTATCGGGCGACTCAGGAATATCTGCTCCAGTTCTTCCGCAGTCATAACCTGATCGCTGTCCCCTACCGGGGCGGCATGAACCGGGGCAAAAAGGACTGGATGATGGATCTGTTCCGCGGACGCGCACAGGTGCTGATTGCCACGGAGGCCGGCGGCGAAGGCATTAACCTGCAATTTTGCCATCACATGATCAACTTTGATCTGCCCTGGAATCCAATGCGCGTCGAGCAGCGCATCGGCAGGGTACATCGGCTTGGACAGACCGAGGATGTGAAGATATACAATCTGTGTACGATCGGAACGATCGAGGAATACATTGTGAACCTGCTGCATGAAAAAATCAATCTATTCGAGCTGGTCATCGGCGAGCTGGATCATATTCTGGAGCGCTTCGAGAAAGAGGAGCAGCCGCTGGAGAAAACCATTGCCAAGATGATGCTGGAATCCGCGGGCAGCACGGAGCTGAAGGCACGCTTCGACCAGCTTGGCTCCTCGCTCGGCGAGCTTCGCGGCAAACCTCCCCTGGAAATGATGGAGGATACAACGGACAAGGTTAAGGCACAGGCGGCGATTGGAGCGCTGCTGAACCGAGTGAGTCAGGAAGTGGAGGTGCGGCCATGAATCAGAAGCAGGTACACCGATTTGTTCAGCAATATCTGGAATCGACCGGCTGCCATATTATCGAGAAATCACCGGCCCACTTTGTAGTCAAGCTGTCGCCCGAGGCGGACCGGATGCTGACGAATCGCCCCTATTACTGGAGCTTTGTCGATCGCACAGGAGCCGAGCCGGAGACGATGTCGTTCCTGCTCGTAACAGATAAGGAGAAGTATGAGCTGTCGCAGCAGGCAGCAGACGCCGCCGTGTCCACGGACAATGCCCAGGCAAGTGGAAGCACGCCGCGTACAGCCGGTACCGTTACCGGGACGCCTCCCCTCTCTCCAGGCGCGTCTGTGCAAGCGGCGGTCAACTCGGCATTGGCTCGCTCCTACGGGATCGTGCCCTCCCAGTTGCTCTCGACGTCCCGCCTTCCGCGAGATGATGTCCACTTCGGTTCCAAGCGGCTGCTGCAACTGTTCGATGCGGTTCAGAGTCGTGGAAGCTATGTCTATCTATTCCAGGAGCCGGATACCCGCTCGCGCAGCCCGTTTCAATCGACGCCCTATACCCCTTGGCTGGGGGTGAACCTGAAGGTGGAGTTCCAATGCGACCGCAAACGCGAGGAGCTGTATTCCTTTGGTGTCTCGCTTGCCACTGGTCATTGCCGCGAGTTGTTTCATGAGCAGCTCAGCAGCCTGAAGATGACGCCGCGGCTGCCGTCCAACGTGCATATTGCTCCCGCTGGTATTACGCTGAACAAGGCCATTCATATTGTGGAGATGACACTGGAGCGCAAGCTGAAGGCACAGTGCTACAGGTGGGCGGAGGAAGCACAGCAGCGGCTTGACGAGGAGCAAAAGATTGTCAGCCATTACTATGACAAGCTGCTCCAATCGGCTGACGAGGAGCATAAGGCAGAGATAACAAGACAATATGATAGCCGCAAGGCAGAGATTGATTGGCAGTATCGTCCAAGAGTGACGGCAACCGCCATTAACTGCGGTATCTTTCATTTGCAGGGGATCGAGTAGCAGGAATCAGACGGCGTTCGAACCAAGCCGTCAAAAATAGAACGTCGCGGCTGGGCATAACCGCGACACATTCCAACACCTTTTACCTCCTGCCTCTTGATACAATGTCTGTAGTCCGCACAGGACAGGCGAACAGAGTAAACAACGCTGTCCGCCGCCTAATACGCAGCAGGTGCCGGAGTTGCCGGATTGTGCTGCCAAAGGAGACAAGCCATGTTGAAGAAATGGTCCATGTATATTGCCATAGCAGTATGGGTCTTCATGATGAGCGGCGCTGTACAGAGCAGCGATATGCAAGCTGCCGCAAGCCCCCTCGCTTCATCAGACGCCCAAACGCTGCAGCAGCAGGTCAATGTATGGAAGGAAGCAATTGCCAAGCAGGAGTTATTCGAGGAGTGGCATGAGGCCACTGTGGAGGTCTCCCCCCTCGGGCCAGGCACCCATAGCTGGCTGGCTCTTCTGATGAAGCACGGACAACCCGTCGGCTATATGGTCATTCACGCCCGTCAGGACGGTGGTTACGTATTAGGGGAATATGGTCTTGGCGAATCGCCACTATTTTCTGCATCGACACTGCATCGTGCTTTGGTGCAGTATGAACTGATAACGGATACTCCTACTCCTCATCATCTAACAGCAAGCCTGACACCGACGGAAGACTATACAGCGCAGCCGATCTATTATGGTCCGCTGCACGCAGTATGGAAGGTGTCGCTGGCCTCGGGCGGGCCAGCCCTCTTCTTTGACGGGATGACAGGCGAACAACTCCCTTATGAAGCCAGCCTGCCCGGCAATCTGGATAACCCGGACAAGGCGCCTTGTCCACTTGCGGCCACCGCCGGCAAGGAGGCAGCCAACAGCACCAACTCCGGGCGCATCCAAGATAGCAAGCTGCTCGCTGCGTTTGATCCCTATGCAAGCTTCCCATGGCTTACCCAGCCCCCGTTGAAAGACAACAAGGAGCAACTGACGAGGACAATCGGACAAGGAAAGCAGCAGCTCATCTACAGTGCCGAGCCGTGGGACAATGCGCTGCGCTATGTCTGGAGCATCCGGGGCTATCACCGCTGGGAATCCGGGGCGCTCTATATCGCAGCAGACCATAATGGGCTGCGATATATTCCGGCTCAGCAATATATGATCCAAGGAAGCTTCTACTTACTTGGATGAACAGCGAGCCTAGCAAGGGCCGTTCCTCTGTCTGCTGGACAGAGAAACGGCCCTTGCCTTGGCCTGCATCGCTTGACTGCTCAACTTCGCCTCCTGCGCCTGCTGTCCCACCAGACCTTCACGCCCAGGGGTGCCAGCCCGAACCAGCGTGTAAGCCATGGCTCTCGCAGTTGCTTGGCCTCCTGCCGGCTTTGCTTGCGCTCTTCCTTGGGTGTCTCGATATACGTCACCACCCGTTCTGTAACATACTTGACCCATTCCGATCCATCCGCCATGCCCCTCACCTCCCTGTTCGCCCTGGCTTGTACTGTTGGGTATAGTATAGCCAAGCCAAGCACCGGGCATTCGCTCCCTCAACCGCAGCATGGAACGAAAATCCGCTCTTCCCATCTGCCCCCTGCGGAACGTGGAAGACACTTCCTAAGACCCCTCAGTTCTGCCGTCCGTGAATGATGGCGTGCAAATTGCATATTCTATAGCTATTCCAACATCAAGATGTTCGTTACGCGAGGAGGCTATAGCCATGAGAATTCACCCCAACAGCAGCCTATTATGTACCTGCCGCAGCAAGATGAAGCAGCTCGTTGCTGCGGCCACCTGTGCAGCAGTGCTGCTGACAGCTTCTACACAGGCGGATGCGAGCAGTGCGGCCACGAGCCGGGCAGTTCAGCAAGCTACCCCCCATTTTGACCAGCAACTGCCTGCGCCCCAAGTGCTGATTGATGTCGGACATGGCGGCATCGACGGCGGGACAAGCCATCAGGATATATTAGAGAAGGATATTAATCTGGCGGTTGCCAGACAGCTCTATCTTCGCCTGAATTCCCAAGGCATTCGCACAGCGATGAATCGCAACGGGGACTATGCGCTTAGCGACGATAACCGCTGGCATGGCGCACGCTCTCGCCATTTGCGGGATCTGTCCCAGCGGCTGCAGCTCTCACGGGAGATTGAGCTGCAAGCGATGGTGAGCCTGCATGTGAACTGGGGACGCACTCCCAAGAAGCGCGGGCCGCTGGTGCTGCATCAGGAGGAAGGCGGAAGCGCGCTGCTGGCCTCGCTTATTCAAGAGGCACTCAATGATCAGCAACAGACGCTGCGTCTTCCCGAGCTAGGCAAGCCCTTCTACCTGTTGCGCCGCGTTGAGGTGCCGGCGGTTATTATCGAGATGGGCTTCATCAGCAACCCGCAGGATCGCGCGATGATGACCCATAGAGAGGGACAGGCCCAGATTGCCGAAGCGATCGCTAGCGGGTTAAGGAAGTATCTGATTATCGTGGGCGGATGAGGGCAGCAGCTCGCTCACGCGGACGAAGCGGGCCTGCTTGCTCAATTCAGCGATCGAGCCGCGCAGCACAGCAGATGTCTTCAGACCAGGAGGTCCGACATGTCCGATCGCGATGACCGAAACATGATCCTGCAGCTTCCGCTTCAGCTTGCCCATCTGTCCGGCAATATGGCTCGTCGAGTACACATCATCCAAGAATAGATGGTTGACAACGACCGGAACATCGAGATCAGCAGCCAGCTCCGGGATGACCGACTTCGGCGTCGTGCGGCTATCCAGAAAGAACAGGCCCCGCTCCTTGCATACCGTGAGCACGATACGCATGATGCGTTCATCTGCCGTAATTTTGGAGCCCATATGGTTATTCATCCCGGCAGCATGCGGCACATCATCGATCGCTGCTTCAACCCGTTTGCGAACCTCCTCATCACTGAGATCCGCTGTAATTGCGCCGGGACCGAGCCACTCCTTCTTCCCGCGGTTCGGCTCCATCGGCATATGGACGATGACATCCAGCCCGCGCTTGAAGGCTGCCTCAGCATCCCTCTTCGTCGTTGGCATGAATGGCATAACTGCCGCTGTGAACGGAATTTGCAGCTTGAGCATTTCCTCCGTACCACTCATGCCATTGCCAAAATCATCAATTACGATGGCGATCTGCTTGTCCGGCTGATCCGCAGCCGTCGCCCATAGCAGTAACGCCAGGAGCAAGCCTCCCGTCCCCAGCTTCTTCATCCACCGACACCCACTATTCATTTCACAGCGCCCCCTTCGTTCCACTCAGTCGTATTTCTCTTTATCATCTGTCTTTATATTGGAAATTATGTAAAAATAAAATATAATTATCTCTATTTTTTAACGATCGGTAGTTAAATTATTGACATTAGACTCGTTGTTTTTGTATACTAGCGATCAGCAAGCTGGAGCCGCAAGGTTCCCTTTGACTATCCTGCTAGAGAGGTGACTTCCACTGAAAAAAAGAGACCTAACGGCTGGACAAATTGTTGATGCTGCTTTTGAGCTATTCGCAAGGCACGGGATCGACAATACAAGCCTTGGCATGATCGCCAAGCAGGTTGGCATCACCAAGCCGTCCATTTACTATCATTTTGCTACGAAAGAGCTGCTCATTAACCGAATCTACGAACAGCTATTCAGCACCCATCATTTCAGCGCTTACTTTCCAGAGCTTCCCGAGACCAAGGAGGATTGGGCCTTAATGTTGTATGAGGGCGGCCTGCGGATGCTTCCAGCGCAAGACGGCGGGACTCACTATGCAACCTTGCGAGTGCTGAATGAATTTATGATGCTTGCGCAGCGCGATGACGAATACCGTCTGCGTCTTGCGGGGATGCAGCAGGAATTTGTGGGAGGGTTTGAACGGCTGCTGCGGCATGGCGCAGAGCTTGGTGTTATCGTATCCGGGGACATTCATCATAAGGCCGCCATACTGGCGATGATGATTGACAACCTGTCCCGCTCGAGGATGCTGCAATTGGAGCTGGATTACCGTGGATTGTGGAGGGAAATGGTCAATAGCGTCGTTATTGAAGCTGCAAAATTAAGGGATCACGATGCGGAGTAGCACCGCCATTACAGGAGGGAATCATCCTATGAAGATGATCATCATTACAGGCACATCCAGAGGCATCGGAGAACAGCTCGCTATGCAGTTGCTCCAGCCTGGCAACTCGCTGCACTGCATCTCCAGAACGGGTAACTCCCGTCTGACGGAAGCTGCCCGCCAGCGAGGATGCATGTTGACGAACCATCAGCACAACCTGTCGGACGTGCATGGTCTGCAGCAACTGGCAGACGGACTGTTTGCGGAAGCGGCAGCCACAGATCATCTTACGGCACTCTATCTCATAAACAATGCGGGGCAACTGTCTCCGGTGCTGCCGATTGCTGATGCCACAGTAGACGATATAACACATAATATAGCCGTCAACCTGCTTGCACCGATGGTGCTGACCTCGGCCTTCATCCGCCATGCCGGCAAGCTGGCAGTGGACAAGCGCATCCTGAATATTTCTTCTGCTTCTGCGAAATATGTGCTTCCCTCCCAGAGCTGCTACAGCGTAGCCAAGTCCGGGGTGGATACCTTCTCGCGGAGCATGGCACAAGAACAAGCCGGACAGACGCACCCCGTTAAGGTGGCTTCCGTCTACCCTGGAATGATCGATACACAGATGCAAGCGGAGATTAGGGCCGCTTCGCCCGAGCAATTCCCTTATGTCGATCAATTCATCGAGCTCGCCAGGCAGGGACAGCTTCAGACGGCGGAAGCGACAGCCGAACGCTTGATCAGACTGCTCTATAGCGAGCCATTCGGTAGCGAGCCTGTTGTGGAACAACTAGCAATATAAGCTAGTACCCGATCGCTGCCATAGCCGGGCAGAGATGAAGAAGCAGACACAGGGAGCTAACCGCTCAATCGCTAGTCGGCTTGCTTCCTGTGCTTCCAGCAGCTTATCTGGCGGCCTGCTGGCGCTAGCGCTGCTCCCGTGCAGCTACATGATGGCGTGCTCCATTCTCCAGACGCGATAGCTGATGGGATGAATGCCTAATTGGCTCATTGCGGCCGGCAGCTCAGGATCAGCGAAGACGGACAGCTCCCGCTCGCGCAGCTCCGTCCAGTCAGACACCGTACATAGCGCAGCATCGACATAACCCGGATGGCAGGCAATCTCCGTGCAGCCTGGAGCAAGCTCACGCAAATAAGTGTGCAACCGGGCAGCAGCTCCATCATCTCCATACGTATCGAGCAGGATCCCCCCCGTCATGAGCAGATCAGACCGGGAAGGCAGTCCATGGTCAATCTGTGATCGCCGCAGTGGCACACCCTCGCGACAAGCTTTGTCCACCATGACACGGTAGATCATGCGATGCATCTGATGCAGCAGATGATGCGAATCCAGATGCGTCGGCCGCAGGCCCGCATCCGTCATACGCCGCCATTGTGCAGACAGCTCCCGTTCGACATGCAGCGGATGCCATAGCTCAATCGGCTGAGAGCGATGGAACAGACCATCTGCCCCGATGAGTGATGCCACTTGCTCCGGGGGGGAGACCGGACGGCCATAGGTGAGATTAAAATGCAAGCCGATCGATAATCCAGGCACAGATGCCGCCAGGTGCAGCGCATCCTCGAACCCTGGCATGTTCACCATCAAGGAGGTGCTCGTCACTCCCCCCGACCGATGCGCCTGCACGATCCCATGGTTGACGGCTGGTGACAGGCCGAAATCATCTGCATTAATAATGACATAACGCATCCAAACTTCTCCTCTCCAAGCAAGCAACTCCTGCACTATATTCGAATAGGAGGATGACCGTCAGGTACAATCGCCGTTTTTTTCGGGTACTGTGACTGCCGCTCCTTCGCCAGATGTGGCAGGCAAGCGTTATTGGAGCATCACGTCAGGAAACGGAGGGCGCATGGGCACCTTGACTTAGATGGTATCGGCGCTGACGACCCAGGCCATAATTCGTCCAGCCGAATACCTTCTCGTTCCATGACATGAACAGTACCAGCCCCGGTCCAACCAGCGCAACGAAGCAGAGGGTACCAATACCCACCGGGCCGCCTAGCAGCCAGCCTGAGAGGACAAACAACACTTCAAACAGCATCTTCGCATAGAAAAATTTCCAGCCCCATTTCTCAACCATCGTAATCGCCACCAGATCCATCGTGCGGATACCAATCCCGCTCATGATGATCAGCGCGGAGCCGTAAGCAGCTAGCAATAGTCCGATCAGCATGATCAGGTATGCCGACTTTATCAGCGAATAGGTCATGGTCTCCAGACTGACATAATTCCATAGATCAATTAAGCTGCCAATGAGAAACATCGTGATGAACGGAGTAATCGGGGGAAGCTTCCGGTTCCATACCGACCACAAGACAAGGAATGCAATCGCCAGCAGGCCGGATATGATCCCGATCGTCCAGCCGGTATGCCTGACGATCCCCAGCACCAGCACATCCAGCGGATCTGTCCCCAACCTGGAGTCGATGAAGCATTTCGCACCTAGAGAGAAAATGAGGCAGCCGGACAAATACAACAGCAGTTGTTGTTTGCTCCAGCCCAGTCTATGCCTGTCCATATTCCATCACCCGCTTTAATGGATTTTGGTCTTGCCTACTTGCCTACTTGCTTATTGCTTCCAGGGTGTGCTTGCAAACTCCGCAGGGAGCGAAAAGACAGTAATACTCTCCTTATGCAGGTTGGCCTCCACGCCCTGGCTACTCCTCCTTGCTATCGCTCCTGAAGCCGGATCAACGATATGGCGAACAGATGGAGATTCGGGCAATACGGTAGCTGCAGACCAATGATGGCTCCAGACAACTCTAACGGATAGCAATCAGCATAGATCGTATGCATGCTATCCCCCTTGCAGATGGTTCCGTCCTCGGCCCATCTACCCAGCTTGCCTCTCCAAGCGGCCTGCTCGCCATACTGGGGATCATGCTCATACCAATCGGTGAACTGCATCATGACAGAATGGAGCTGTCCGTCTTCGTCGATAACCATCAGCGGCTCTGTCGCATGCCCCCATTCACTGCAGGCGAGAAGGCAGATTGCGCTGTACTTGCCCGGCTGAATCGGAACCACTTGCCCCTGGCAAGACAGATTGTCATCCTTATCAGGCCGCAGCCTCGGCAGCTTGAACTTCATCCGCCCTACCGCAAGTGTACGACCGAATAACGTCCCGTCATCCAGGGCAAATGAACCATCGCAGGCCAATCGGGCGGCTCGTGTATCGGCATCCTTGTAAAATCCGTGGTTGTTGTAGTAAGCGTCCAGTTCTACATTCACAAATTGTGCATAATCCCCGATCTCCACCGCTCCATGCTTGCTGTACGGGATGGTATCTGGCTGACTCCGGCCCGAATCCGCCAGCGCTACGGCCATTTCCTGCTCCAGCTCGGCAATCTGCTTCAAGCGCTGCACCACAGCGCTGATCAGCTTGGCATCCTTCGGCGCACACGCCAGCTTCATCATCATGGCTGCGACAATTCCCCAACGATTGCCGATAATGTCCAGGCATTCGCTCCATGTATGCCCCCCAATCCCGCTCCTTGCAGCCTGAAGCTGCCCTGCAATCAGCCCTAGCTGCTTGTACAGCTTGCTGATCCGAAACAAGGTCTGAACGAACTCCGATTGCTCCGGTTCGGCCCCGACCTCAACTTCCATATCCCGGCTAGCAATATCCTCAGCCAACTGGTGAATCGCCTCGCCCCTGCGTTGCACGTCTGTACGGAACAACTGTATCAGCAGCGTCTCGGTCACATCGTCCAGGCCAGAAGTCTCATCACCTGCCAGTCGGATGGCTGCATGCATCACATAGCCCTTTCTGATACACTCTGCAGGCAGTTCCACGCGGTATTGTTCATAGAAGCTGTCCGTACAGAGCACTCGTTCACCTTGACGATCAACGCCAATAACCAGCACAGCATGGGTATCCGTCATATGATTCGATTCATAATGAACATCCCACGGGATGGATGCAGCGAGCAATTCGACAATGAGACATGTCCCCCGCTCCACCTGATCATAGATATGCGCCAGTGCCGTCTCCCCGGTGAAGCCGATGAAGCGTTCAAACGCAATGCCGTGGTACGTGAGGAGATTATCAAAGGAGCGGAGCGGGCTGCAGATCAGATTGCGGGCGAGCGGGTGTTCTTCACTACGGATGTAATCGAATGTATGATGCTGCAAAAACATGAGCTGGTAACCACGCCCCCAATGCTCCGCCATCGTAGCAATCAGACATTCCAGGCAATCCAGACCGGTCGTGCGGATCGGCTTGACATCATGAACGGCTTGCATCATCAATCCCTTCCTTCATTAGCCGCTTGGCGGCTTCATTCCATACGCTAGCTGCTGGCGCTGGCATAGCTTTGAATCGCTCGACCCCATAGCCATCGGATAGCGAGCAGCAGCACTACCGGAGACAGGAACGCCGCAGCGAGCATGCCAGGATCGGCTTGCTGCAGCACGAACAACGGGAATATATTCGATATGGCAAAGAGCGGGAACAGGTAGATCCCGGCAAATTGCAGCCACTTGGAATAAACAATCATCGGTACATTATTCATCTCCTGCATCTGGCTCATCATCATATTGATTGGCCCCATCTCCACCACCTTGAACGTCAACAGATTCGGCAACAAAAACAACCCGTAGCTAATCGCTGTGCTTAATGCCACGAAGATCGCAAATGCGCCTATCTCCCGCCAGCCGATGTCCAGCCGCAGCCTGATCAGACCGGTTGCAATCATGACGAGTCCCCCAATCACATTGGGAATCAGTGTGCCGAAGCTGAAATGCCGCAGTGTAACGATGAATTGCAGGGACACAGGCTTCGTAATGAGCACATCCAGGGTGCCGGTGCGGACATACTCGGTCATGCGGCCGAAGTTGGGCCAGAAGAAGCTGATCAGAATGCCGGTCATCACGGTATGCATGCCGATGAAGACCAGCATCGCATCAGGCGAGAAACCGTAGATGTCGATGCCGCTTTGAAAAAAAACCAACGCATACAACAGCTTGGAGATCAGCCAGGAGCACTCCACCCCGATGCCCATCCAGAAGTTCGCCCGGTACTCCATTTCGGCCAGGATGCAATTTTTCACAAAAAGCAAGTAAAGCTTACTATATTTTCGGACGGTACGTGCCACTCGCTTGACCATGCCGCCTACCCTCCAATAGAGACGTACTTTTTCGTACCGATTCGCCATATGACCTGAGCCAGTAATGCCAGCAGCGCCATCCAGCCGAGCTGTATCGCGATGCCTTCCAGCACGGCCGTACCCGTCACGCGAAAGGTCAGCACATTGACCGGGAAATACACGATGTATTTGAAGGGCAGATAATCGAGCAGCCGATTCACCACGACCCCAAACACTTCGATCGGGAACACTCCCCCGCTGAACAGACTGCTTACTACGCCAAACCCGGCAAATACACCCCACACCTCCGAAATCCAGAAGGCCAGCATACTCAAGCAATAGAAGATCAACATGTTCATAACCACGCCGTTGAGCAAGGCAGCAGCAAACCAGGCAATATCCCTTAGCTGCCACATCTGACCGGCGATCGACGGATACACCATCAGCAGTGCGGCAATCATCGCGAGGCTGAGCAGCACCTGCAGCAGTTTACCGCCCAGAAAGCTGCTAATCCGGTATAGGAAATAATGTAAGGGTCGCACCAGTACCGCATTCAATCCGCCTTCCTTAATATCGCTGGCGATCTCCCACTCGAACCCGGCGCTGACCACTAGCGTTAATAGACTCGCCAGCAGCACATACAGGATCATCTGTCGGTACGAATAGCCAAAGATCATCAGATCGGTGGAGTGAGCATACATCGATGTCCACAGGTAATATTGAATGACCATCGGAAACAGACAGCTCAGGATGCTCAGGAAGAAGCTCAGCCGATACTCCATCGTTCGCTTGAAGCCCAGCAGGAAGGCGTACCCGTATTTCCCCAGTATATTCACCGCACCACCGCCACCCTCTTGAACAATTCGGCAATTCCGTCCTCGATCGGCGGCTCCTCTACAGTAAAATCAACGACAGGAAGCTGCTCCAGCAGCAGCAACGATACACGCTTCAGCTCGTCTCCTGGCACCTCAAGCGTAGCCTGAAGCCCCTTGTGCACCGTCAGCCTGCCGAATTGCTCCAGCACATGCGGCTCCACCGCATCGTAGAGCTGCAGTGTAATCCGTTTGATATGGCGGTCGGCATGACGGATGTGAGTAAGCGGGCCGTCATAGACGAGGCTGCCATGGTTAATTACCAGCGTTCGGTCGCACAGCGCCTGAATATCTTGCATATAGTGGCTCGTCAGCAGGATCGTCGCCTGCTTCTCCCGGTTATATTGCTTGAGAAAATGACGAATGCTCTGCTGTGAGAGCACATCCAGGCCAATCGTGGGTTCATCGAGCAAAATCACCTTGGGTTGATGGATAAGCGCTGCGACAAGCTCCATCTTCATGCGTTCTCCCAGCGATAGTCGTCTTAGCTGCACCTTTAGCTGCTCCTTGACATCCAGCAAGGTAACCAGCTCGTCCAGCGTGTCCGCGTATGCCCTGTCATCCAGCTCATAGATGCATTTGTTCAAATATAGCGATTCGTTGGCCGGAAGATCCCACCATAGTTGATTTTTTTGCCCCATTACAATCGAGATTTGCCGCTTGAAGGCTTTCTTGCGCTCCCACGGCCGGAAGCCCAGAACCGAAGCATCCCCTGCCGTCGGATGCAGGATGCCAGAGAGCATCTTGAGTGCGGTCGTCTTGCCTGCCCCGTTCGGACCGAGAAACCCGACGATCTCACCAGGGGCAATCTCGAAGGATATCCCCTTTACCGCTTCCTTGATCAGCTTGTGGCGATGGAACAAATTCTTAAGCGAATGCCTTAATCCTACCTCCTTCTCGTAGTATTCATAATGCTTGGTCAGATGCTGAACCAGGATCGACATCGATTATCACTCCTCAGGGAAGACGCATGAATAGCTGCTCCTGCACTACGCTAAGCCCAAGCCACTATGGAGAGGGCTGCGCTAGATCGCAGTCCTCTCCCTCTCCTGCTGCATACGGCGCATAATATAGCTCACCACATCGTTAGGTGTGCTGAACTTATCGTATGTAGCATCCACCCCGTCGACGTCAAAGGGATACTCGCATGCGATCTCGGCCATCATGCGGGCGAAGGTCAAGGAGTTCATCCCCAGCTCCGTTAAGCTCTGATCCTTACGGATCGGCCTCTCCAGCTTCAGGAGGGCGGCAAGCGTCTGGATGACGAACCAGATGACACCTAGCTCCTCGACCTCTTGCTCCGCGCTTGGCCTGTCCTCGTGCTCCGTTGCATCCTGCTTATCTATCGCTGCCAAGGCTGCATAGTCGACCTTGCCGTTGACCGTCAGCGGTATGCGGGGCAGGATGCGGATCACGGATGGAATGAGATACTCCGGCAGCTCTCGCCCCAGATGAAGCTGCAGCCCGGACAGAGCCGCTCCCTCATTTAAGACCACATAGGCCACAAGCTGCTTCGACTCCTCCTCCCCGTTCACCAGCACCTTGCAATCGTGAATCCCTTCATAACGAATAAAGGCCAGCTCAATCTCGCTCGGTTCTATGCGGCGTCCTCTAATTTTGACCTGATTGTCCGCTCGGCCGATAATCTCGATATTGCCATCCTCCAGCCAGCGACCCAGATCGCCTGTACGATAGAGACGACCTGAGCCGAACGGGTTAGCCACGAATTTCTCCGCCGTCCGTTCACTGTCATGGATATAGCCCCGGGATACGTTGCTGCCGGCAATGCAGATTTCTCCCACCGCCCTGATCGGCATCAGCTCAAGCTCCGGCGACAGGACATAGAGCGCGTTATTGCGGATCGGCTTGCCAATCGGCACAATGTCCCGCGGGTCATCCCGATCGACATAATAAAAGGTATTAAAAACCGTGCATTCCGTAGGGCCATACGTATTGATGATTCGGCCATTCAGATAAGCGTAGCTTTTCTTCAGCACCTCCATGCTGATCGGTTCTGCACCAAAATGGTAGAGAGGCATCGTGATTGTTGCGTCCCGCTCCTGGTTCTCCAGCAGATAGAGAATCGTTTTGACCAGGGAGGACGGAAGGAACAGCATTTTGATCCGCTCATTCTCCTTCATGAGCGACAGCAGATAATGGGCATCCATCCCCTGCTCCTTCGTCAGCAGCAGTACGGTGCCTCCGGTACACAGAGGCCACAGCATCTCCCATACGGAAGGGTCAAAGGTCAGATTCGTTCGATGAACCGACCATTCGCCTGCCTGCAGGCGGAATTCTCCCTGCATCCAATCCAGCAAGCTATAGATTTGGCTATGCTCGACCATCACCCCCTTCGGTGTGCCAGTGGAACCCGAGGTGTAGATCACATAGGCAAGCTGGCGGGCATGATTAACGATCGCCGGATTGTCGGAGCTGCATTGCGCTATCGCTGCATCATCGAGCCGAATAACTGTCGTCAGTTGCTCCAGCTTGCCGCAGCAGCTCTGCTCGCTGATGGCCATCACCGCTCCGCTGTTGCGCAGCATATACGCGCAGCGCTCCTGCGGGAATGCCGGGTCAATCGGCACATAGGCTCCACCTGCCTTCAATATGCCGAGTACGCCAATAATCATGTCATGCGACCGCTCCAGCATGATACCCACCTTATCCTCGGGCTGAACCCCGCGTTGTCTCAAGTAATGAGCCAGCCGATTGGCCCGGCGGTTCACTTCCTCATAGGTGAGCGGCACGCCGTGGAAGATGACAGCCGTATGATGCGGCGTCTGGGCCACTTGACGCTCGAACAGCAGTTGAACAGGCACCGCCTCAGGATCAGCCTCGACGTAAGGGGGATTGAAGTGCCGCAGCAGTTGTTCACGCTCCATAGGCATGAGGAGATCAACCTCTGCCACCGTCCGCTGCGGGTAGGCAGTTGCTTGGCTGAGCACTTGAGCATAGTGGCCTACAAGCCGCTCCACGGTCGCCGCAGTCAGTTGCTCCACACCGTATGTCGCCCGTATGCCGCCTGCTCCCGTATCGTCCGGGCGAAGCTGCAACATAAAGCGGTGGCGCTCTTGCGGCTCCTCGAAGGACAGTGTGCAGTCAATCGCACTGTACAGGTCAGCGAGCGTATTCTTGCACCCCATGACATGGCTCATCGCATAAGCGGCGAACTCGTCATACCCTTCCAGCATCTCCGCTATTTGCGCTTGTACCTCCTCAACCGTCATGCCCGGCTTGATCGTCACCCGGAGCGGGTAGACCGTTCCTCTTAACTGAAGGCCGAATACGATCTCCTCCAGTCCCCAGTTGTATTTCCACAATGTAATAGCAAGCGCCGTACAGCATAAGGCTCGGTCCGACTGCAGCAGCCTTGCTTGCGGCTCCAGCGCGAAATCCTCGGTCTCAAACGTCCTGCATACGCGATGCTGGACACTGTTTAATGGAAGTGAAGTTCTTCCCTGGATGCCCTCGGTTCCTTGCCTCCATATCTGGGCGAAAGCTTGCGCTTCATGCATGTTCCATTGCTGCATGCTCATCGTATGGTTTCCTCCCTTTATAGTGCGCGAACCATGCCGCCATCCACCAGCAGCGTCTGCCCGGTAATGAAGCTATTCGCAGCCGAGCACAAAAATACGACAATTCGAGCGAACTCCTCAGGCGTCCCGTAGCGTCCCAGCGGAATATTACGGCGCGATTCCGCCTCCACCTCCGCCACCTCTTTGCCCAGCGCTGTCGCCTTCTGCCGGTCAAGCGATAAGGTGCGCTCTGTTGCGATCCGTCCAGGCCCAATCGTATTGACCAGGATCTGATCCGGCGCCAGCTCGATAGAGAGGGTCTTCGCCAGCCCCGCAATGGCCGCGCGGAACGTATTGGATAGCACAAGCCCTTCGATCGGCTGCTTCACCGAGCTGGAGGCAATATGAATGATTCGGCCGCCGCCAGCCGCCCGCATGAGCGGCAAAGCCCCCTGCGTCAACCGCACAACGCTCATCAGATGCGTCTGAAACGAGCTCTCCCATTTCTCCTCCGTCATCGTCTCGAAGGAGCCGCTAGGCGGGCCGCCCGCGTTGGTAATCAGCACATCCAGCCGACCTAGCCGGTCGCCTGCCATTGCATACAGCCGCTCAATATCAGCCGGCCGGGCTACATCCGCCACCATATAGTGAACAGTGCGCCCCGTCTTGGCCTCTATTTCGCTGCAAGCGCGAATCAGGTCGGCTTCTGTTCTGGAGGCGATCATCACATTGGCGCCTTCGGAGGCGAAGGCTTCCGCGATGGCTCTGCCCAGCCCTCGACTAGCCGCCGTGACCAGCACACCCCTTCCCGTTAATCCCATATCCATGTCGCCACGCTCCTTGATTATTTTGTCGTCTGGATGGCTGGAGGCGTGCTCCTCGCGCAGACTGCTGCATCTGCACCTGCACCTGGGCCATCGCCTCCACAGCCTACCACTGTGCCTGGTTATCTTGATTACTTGGCATGGATCTGCAAGGTCGTAATCGGGGTAATATCACTTAACCCTTGCGTTACGCTGAAATCATCGGTCGGGTAATGGGCGCGGTCGAATACTTCAAAGATGCGTGTCATCAAGCATTCCTGATGCTTGATCTCTATACCCACCTCCTCCTTATATCCCTTGGATATAATAAAGCGGTATTCGGAGTGTGGCTTCATCACCACCGTCTCGACCTCTCCTAACTGCGAGCCATCTGTTGCAATCCGCCGATACGTAATGGAGGTCAGCATATCGGTCGGATTCGCCGCCTCGACATGGCAAGCCTTCACATCCCCGTGATAGGTGAACTTGCGCGTCACCAGCTCTTCGCTAGATTCCACCAACTGCTCCTTACGCAGACGCGGCGTCAGCTCCGGCAGTTGAATCAGCGGAATGCTTGTACTGCACTTGGCGCATTTGTTCTCGCTCTCCAATCCAACCGGGCGGGCATTCAACCCATATCGTTCGATCAGGGCATGTCCACAGGAGGTGCAGAACGTATTGACGCTCTCTGTATCATAGCAGTTGCCGAGATAGACATATTTCAATCCCATGCTCATCGCCAGCTCTCTTGCACGCTCCAGCCTGTCAATTGGTGTCCGCTGTACATGTGTATACTTATAGTCCGGGTGGAAGCGCACCAGATGAACCGGCGTATCCTCCGACAGATTCGTCAGTACCCAATCCGCCAGCCGCTTCGTGCTCTCATCATCATCATTAGCATCCGTTACCAGGAGCGAGCTGACCTCGACATGCTTGCCCTGATCAAAGACATATTTCGTCGCATCAAGCACAGGCGGCAGCCAGCCCTTGCTAATCTTGCGGTACCATTTCTCATCCATCGACTTAATCGAGACGCTGAATATGTCAATGACCTCGCATAGCTCCTTGGCTCCCTCCAGGCTGATGAAGAACGCCGATTTGTAGAGGTTGATTAATCCGTTCTGCTTGGCGATGCGACCGGTATCCAATATGAATTCATGCCATACAACCGGGTCATTATACGTCCACGAGATGATCGGAATGCCGCGATCCAGCGCAGTCTCCACGACCTGCTCCGGCGTATAATATTTCACATCCTTGTCCCTGACATATTTGGCCTGACTGGTCTGCCAGTTATGGCAGTAATCACAGTTCATCATGCAGCCCAGGTTGCCGAGCGACAGGATCTTCGAGCCGGGCGCATAATGAAAGACCGCCTCCGTCTCCACGGATTCCTCCGTAATTTGTGTGGCTTTGCCATAATTCAGCGTGACCAGCCTTCCACCTTCATTTTTGCGCACGCCGCAAAATCCGGCCTTGCCCTCGCTCATGATACACTCGCGCGGGGACAGATGACATTGCACCTTCCCGTTGTCCAGCTTGCTCCATAATCTCGCCTCATGATGACTTTCCTTCCAGCTTTGCTGTTCAGTTGCCTTAGCCATACCTTCATCGCCTCCTAGATTTGTTGAATCAGTCTATTCATTGCCGTTGCAAGCCTGCCCACACCCGTCTCGATCTCGGCAGCCTGCGGACAGGAAAATGTGATGCGGCAGGCGTGATCCCTGCCCTCTTCTTCGTAGAACATCGGGGATGCCGCGACGGCGACCCCTGCTTCCAGCGCATGCTTCTTCAATACAGTAGCCGACATCCCTGCGGGCAGTGTCAGCCAAGCGAAGAAACCGCCGCCTGGTCTGGAGCAGCTTGCTCCTTCTATCGGATGCCGAGCCAAAGCCTCCATCAACGCATCCCGCTTTTGACGGTACAGATTCCGGGCTTTGCTTACATTGCGCTCCAGAAATCCGTTGCTGCATAGCTCATGCGCTGTCCGCTGCATGAGCAGACTGGAGCAGGTGTCCGAGATATGCTTGAAATGAATGGTTTTGGCTATGAACGACTCATCGCCAATCATCCAGCCCACACGAAAGGCTGGACACAGTGTCTTGGAGAAGGTACCCAGTTGAATAACGGAAACGGAATGATCGCTTAATTCAAGATAAGAAGGTAAGGGAGGAGCGTCGTACCAGATGTCGCTATAGGGAAGGTCCTCTACGATCGGCACTCCGAACGTGCTGCATATTTCGAGCATAGCAACACGGCGTTCCAGAGAAGTCGTATAGCCTGTAGGGTTGTGGAAGGTAGGAATCGTATAGATAAATTTCGGAAGCTGGTTGGTGCGAGCAAGATCTGCAAGCATCTGCTTCAAGCAGCTTACATCCATGCCATCCTGCTCAAGCGGAACGGACAGGATGCGGGCTCCATGAGATTGAAATACCCACAGCGCCCCATGGAATGTCGGCGCCTCTACAATAACGGTGTCTCCCGGATCGAGCAGCATACGGGCGATCAGGTCGATCCCCTGCTGCGCGCCATGTGTGAGCAGCACATGGTTAGCGCTCAGCGCTGTGCTGCCTCCAGCGCGCTCGGCCACCCATTGACGCAGCGGCTCATAGCCAATCGGCCCAGCGTATTGCATCAATGCCGGTCCAGCCTGTTCATATAAGCTCTGCATCGCCTCCAGAGCCTCAGCCCCTGGAAACACTCGCTCATCAGGGAAGCCTCCAGCCATCTGCACGATTGAATCGGCGAGGGTGGACACCAGATTCTGATAATCTCCCTGCGCTCGGGCTGCATAGAAAGAATTCCATTGAATCATCGCTTTGCCCCCTTAACCGACACTGGAACGAAGACGGGCTACTTCCTCAACGTAATCCTCACGAACAGGGTTAAAGAAATCGAGCGCGACAGAATCCTCCAGTGCAAATACCTGATGAAGGACGCCGCCCTTAACCGCGAAGCTGTCTCCCTCATCGAGATAATACTCCTGTCCGTCGCACAGAACTCTAAGTCGGCCTTTCAACAAATAGCCAATCTGGTCATGTGGATGACTATGCTCCGGGAAGATCGAGCCCTTCTCCATTACATGCTCCACCAGCATAATGTTGTCATTGTAGGCCAGCACACGACGTTCCAGACCATCAAACGGATTCGTAAACGGAACTGAATTACGGCTGATAATCATGTTCTCACATCCTTTGCTTAGTTTGCCTTGCGGACATCGAATGGCTCTTTGTGAAAGCGGCCTCACCTCCGATCCATAATCTACTTTTTTTATATTTTTATTGATAAAATATAAATAATAGGGTATAATAAAAAGTGTCGTTTTTTGAACGTCTCATTGATGTCCACGATTTCGATCGGAGGCTGAAAAATGAGGTTTTCAAATGAAACGGCGTCTTAGCCCTTAACGGGCAAAGCTCCGTTTCGCATAGAAAACAAGAAGGTATAAGTCTGGAACTTATACGATCTTACCTTTCAAAAAACCTCACACCGTGACCGATACCAGTAGACCCGCCAAAGTTTAGCTGGTATCGGTTACCCCTGTTTCACATATGTCAATTTATAGGTGTTAATTATAGATACAAGCATATTTTAACATGAATTACAATATATGTACATATCTGTTTTTCTCTTTTTTACTACGTTTCGACACCCTCCCTGCAACGGGCCTTCTCGTAGTGTCTGCCCCTCTTGCTTCTTGTCTCATTGCGCAACAACTATCCTGGCCTTGTCGAATCGGCTACGATATACCCTGCTATTCCGCCCGATTCTTGATCAGCGACTTCTACTTTTTTTGACGCATGCAGATAGAAAATAGAGTAATATAATGGATTTGATAGTATAATAAGGATTATACTATCAAATCATCTTCATCGATTCGTCTGTTCGGCATATAGATTATTGATGATCGCAATGAGGGGAGCATACCCATGGTAGGATATGATTTGTTTCAGGGGGCAATCTATGGCTTGCTGGTCGCTGCACCTGTGGGCCCGATCGGAATTTTGTGCATCAAGCGTTCGATCGTCCAGGGGAGAACATCCGGCATCGTGTCCGGGCTGGGCGCGGCATCGGCCGACTTGATCTATGGCATGATCGGCGCACTGGGCATTAGTGGACTTGCTGCATTTTTGAGCGGTTACAAAGCTTGGATTCAACTGATAGGCGCCTGTATCTTAATTGTGATCGGCTTCAACATGTATCGCTCGTCAGCAGCCACAGACCATGGTGAGCGGCCCCGCCCTACTTCATTGCTCAGAAGCTACCTTTCTGCTTTTCTCATGACGCTATCCAACCCGATGACGATCCTGCTGTTCATTGGTATTATTTCCAGCGCGGGACTGGTAGCAGGGCATGGCAGTCCGGTTCGTATCATTGCTTTGCTAGTCGGCATCTTCCTTGGGTCGGCCTTATGGTGGGTGCTGCTCTGCACGCTCTCCGGCAGCGTGAGAGACAGGCTGCGTCCATCAGGGATGCGCTGGGTGAACCGGATCTCAGGCGTGGCCATTATGGCGCTCGCGATCGTCTCGATCTTCCAATCCGCCTTCTTCTAAGCGTCACCCTGCCGACCTCTGCATAATTGGCTGATGTAGTAGTAAGCTCACGCAACAAGGTAGCGGCTCAGCCTGGGAAACATTAGGCTGAGCCGCTAGGGTGAACCGTGTCCATGGGGTCAATACATGTTATGCTGGGCGGGTATTACGGTGTCGCAGGCGATTTCGCCCAGAGCATGCGCTGTCCATCAGCCGGGATTTGTATTTTGCTCTCAAGCCCCCCTTTCCTTACAGCCTCGCTCAGTTCCGTCCGGGTAAGCAAACAATGATTGAGCGCCTCCATATGCACAACAACAATATCCGCCTCGGGAGCCGCTTCATGCACACGCCATATATCCTCCACTCCCATCGTAATGGGACGCCCACATCGAAATTGCGCCTCTCCGCCATTAACGACAATAATCTCTGGTCTATGGGCTTGAATCGTCTGCTCTACCTCAGCACACCAGATTGTATCACCAGCAATGTACAGCACCGGCTCCTCAGGATGGCTCAGAACAACCCCGCGTACACTGCCCATCAGACGGCCGATGCTGCCTGTACCATGCTGTCCACCTGTTTTCACCATAGTAACCTCACACCGATCCGTGTCGGCTCCTCGCCAAGCACATGAACCCGTTGGAACCCATGCTTTCGCACCGCCGCTGCATCAGCTACGGATTGGACATAGAGGGGCATGTCCTTAGGGATGGCCTTCGACGCTGCTTCATCATAATGATCCGGGTGAAGATATGTTATAATGACTGCGTCAACTGCGGTCAACTCGGACACTGGCAGCGGCAATGGAACGAGTGGATTGCGCAACTGCCCGCGCGGGGTATTCCATATCGCCGGCAAAGTGCCTGCATCCGCAAAGTACGGGTCTGTGTACAAGCTGCCTAACCATATTCATCGCCTGCAGAGACGGCTGAAGGAAGTCGTTCCTTCTCATCATGCAAAGTAAACCCCCAAGAACGTTGAACTTCATTCTTGGGGGTTGAGCTTTGATGAATACACGTAGAATTGCGCTTGCGGCCAGCCCCTGGTGCTCCGTTACTATTCATGATAGAACGCCGAGGCACCCGCTCAACAATCGCCTGCGGAATGTTGGCGCGCCTCTATACCTACGCTGAGCCACGATCAGCGAGGGCGAGCAGCTCGCTGGCAGTAACGAACCGGTACCCCTGGGCAGCCAGCTCCTTCACCAGCACTCGCACCGTCTCGACCGTTCGTGAACGGTCGCCATACCCGTCGTGGAAGATGAAGATACTACCGCTATCCAGGGTCGTTCTCGTCTGTTCCGCCATATACTCCACACTCGGCTGGGGCTGCTCCCAATCCCGCGCCTCCAGATTGAGGGCACCGACCGAATGATAGCCGAGCTGCTCGGCCAGCTTGTAGATCCCTTCATCCGCATCAAAGTAGGGCGGCCGGAAGCTCTTCACCGGCTCCCCGGTAATGCGCCTGATTCGCTCATCAGACCGCTCCAGCTCCGCCAACGCCTGCTCCGGCGTAATCTTGGTCAGAAACGGATGCGTGTAGGTGTGGTTGCCAATCTCGTGCCCTTCCGCGTGAACCAGAGCCGCTGTCTCCTCGAATGCATCGATCTGCTCCCCGATCATGAAGAACGTAGCCTTGCCGCCCGCATCGCGGAAAATATCAAGCAGTTGCTTCGTATAGATGGGATGCGGCCCATCGTCAAATGTGAAGGCCACTACCCGCTCCGTAGTGGAGACCTTGTGTATTTCCTTCTTATCGTTCATATTCCATATCTCCTTTGATCGCTATCCGACATATCCGAATCCGAGAATAGTGAAGCGCCGATTCTCATGCCCTGGCTGCATGCAAATCTCAACCGTATGCTCGCGAGCAGTCGGCTCGTTGAGCAACAGCATCGCATTGCAATGCGTCCAGTTAATCGCATGCGGATCAGCCGTCTTGAACAGCTCGCCGTCCACTGTTATTTGTGCTGTGCCGAATGCGGAGCTGCCTGAGTCCTTATAGAGCATAATCAGGCTGCGGCAGCTCAGCGTCAGCTTGAAGCTGCTGTTGTTCGCATCATCCCCATGCATCCAATTGTAAGGAAACAACGGCGTTCCGTGCGCATGATCATCCAGCTCCGCAAGTTGCAGATCCAGGTCCGTCTCATGGAAGCCGCCTTCCTCAATCGTTGCCAGTGGATACGTATGTCTGCGGTCAAGCAGACGAACCTCGGAGAACTCGCCGCCGATCAGCGGCGGTTTGTCTAGCTCCACATCCTGCTCATGGGCCACAGTGCGATCCACCGTGTGGAACAATAGCTCCAGACAATCCGTCATAATCGCATGCCCTGTATTCGTCGGGTGATAGATGTCCGAGAAATACTGGCGCTTGGAGACAACCTGCCCCTTCTCTCGCGTTAGATAGAATTGCTCCACAACCGCATCCTTGACGCTCACCATCGGCAGATCATAATGCCAGCCTACAGGCGCCAGCCGATCCTGCAGGTTCCAGTCCTGGATGAACACACTGAACAAGAGAATCACCGCGGGTCGATTGGCCGCATGCAGCGCCTTCAGCACGAGACTCTCGAAGCAGGCGCCGCGGGTCTCATCATCCGCATCGTTCACCGCGAATTCAATAACGACAATGTCGGGCTGCACCGCTCCCTCACGCAGCACATCCCGTTCGTACCTCACAACACCCAGCTCCGACGAGGTGCCTCCTACGCCGGCTTTTACCAGACGGATTGAATCGCCCCCCGCTCCACCATACAACTGCCTGAAGCGTTCGCAGGAGCGGTACGCATAGCACTGGCTATGCAACGGCACAGCGCCTGCTCCCTGCGTCAGCGAGCCCCCGATATAGGCAAGGGTGACCTCCTCGCCTCGCCTTGCCTTGTCGATCGCAGCCTTGAGCCGCTTCGTATTGCCAGTATGCAGCAGCGACCTGGCAATCATCGCCTGATAGGCTGGCGAACCGAATTCTACAGGCGGTTCAGGCTCGAGCGGCGCTGCCCGGTAACCCTCGTTCAGATACAATACGAGATGAACCCTGGCTAGCGCCCCCTCCCGTTCGAACGCAAACCGGAACAGTCCAGGCGCGTCGTCATCGGGAGAGCATTCATATTCCCCCAAGATGAGCCGCGTCTGGCTTCCATCTGCCGGACAATCCGCCGTCATCTGAGTGCCGGAATACCTGTCTGTCTTGCCCCAGTGTTGAAGCGTGAACCGAACAACGGTATCCTGCTCATCAAGCGCCTGGATGGAAACCCCAATGCTGTGTACGAGCTGGTACAGGCCGCTGCTGCTTCGGAGCAGCTCCAGTACCGTCTCATCCTCTACACCGCCTATATACTTGGCTTTATCGGACAGTTGCCTCCCTTCAAGGAAAATCACATGCGAGAAGCTGCCATCCGGGCACGGTCTGCCCTCAATCATCGTGTCATATAAAATATACATTCCCCGGCTCTGTGCCGCAACCGGCTGCGCTGTATCCGACTGTGCTGTATCCGACTGTGCTGTATCCGACTGTGCATAGTCGTTCCTCATCGCAGGATGCGAATGGGTCGTGTCCATCGACTTCATGGCTCCTCTCTTATTTGGCAAGATAACATGCAAAGGTATAATCAAATTAACCTACCCCTATCACAATTACAATCCTCCAAATTACATGTTTATCCTTGCTTTCTATACATTATTCCGTTCACAGAACGTCAAGCTGCTTTTCGTTTCTTCTATATCATGAAAAAGCCTTCAGTCGCCACTTATATACAAGTGGCGCTGAAGGCTGGGCAGCAGACGCAGCATCCCCTCGCGCCTGCTGGAAGCAATACTTCTCATATTTTCCTAAGAAGCTGTTACATGAATATTATCGATGTTCGGGCCTTCCGTGCCGGTCGTCACCACACGCAGCGTGTTCGTACCAACATTCATCGGCACCTGAAGTGTCGTCTCACCCCAATTCGCCCATCCGCCCGTTGCGTTGAACGGAGCATTGGAGATTACCTTCACCCCGTTCACATAGACATCCAGATTTCTCGTACCGGTTTCCAATGCATAGCGGAACTTGACATTTTTGGTACCAGCAACCGCAGCATAGATATTGCTCCACTGAATGGCACCATCCGTCATCGCTGAGAAATTAACATAACCGCTGCCGGTATAGCCTGCATGAAGCGATTCCACATCAGCGCCGGTCAGCGTTGTGTTCGTTTCCGCCTCGTAGGTCGTACCGCCAGTGTTGCCGCCTCCGCTGCTATTGCCGAGCTCGCCGACAAAGGTGATGACGCTCCGTGGAGGAAGCTGGGCTGTGAAGGAACCGCCAGACACATTGATCGGGCTCTGTGCAGCCAGATTACGCGAGCCATCCGTCACCCAACTGGATACGCTTGAGGTCGAGCCGTTCTGCAGCACGAATTTTTGATTCACGCTCGAGTTGCTTCTATTCACCGCTACGATGACCACCTTATTGTCACCCTTGTAAGCCGAGGTAAAGACATTCGTTTCCGGATTTTTCGTTGCATCTACACGCACATACCCCGGACGCACGAACTTGGCATAATGTGCCATCGAATAGCCGCGCTTGCTAATATTGCCGTCCTCTCTCATCGGGCCATAGCCCCGGCGGATATACCACCAGACATAAGCCTGGAACTCTGCATCCACCATATTATGATGGATATGATAAGCAACATCGAGCGCCTCTGGCCACAGATCACCCGAGGTCATATTGCTGTTCGGGTAGTATACCTCTGACATCCAGAGCTCCTTGCCTGCGCCCTTCTGCTTGAACAGCGGGTACGGGAAATTGCTGAATTGCGTGCCATACGTATGAGCGCCCAGAATATCCATATTCGCCAGCGCTTGCGGGTCGTTCAAGATCGGATCGGACATATTTTTCAGATATTGGAACGACTCAGGCGCCATGACCTTGGTTGTAATCGATCCTGCATTCTCCTTCATGAAGCGCAGCATTTCCTGCGGTGTCCACCATGTCCAGTCATGGGCATAATCCGGCTCATTCTGCACAGAGACCGCGTACAGATCCACACCGTTATTTTTCATATAGGCTACGAAATCGTTCAGATGCTGGGCATACGCTGCATACTTGTCATATTTCAGACGCTTGGCGCTTGTGCCATTGCGGTTGAAGGTTTCCACCATATCGCTTGGCGGATTCCAAGGAGAAGCAAAAACCAGTGCTCCGAGCTGCTGAGCCCGCTTGGCTGTGGCCACCTCGCGATTCCAGTTATTACGATTATCGTCGATCCAGATTCTGAGGATGGTAAATCCAAGCTGGTTCGCGCCATTGCCAAACGCCGTCTCCCGCTGCGAAGCAGTCAGATCGCCGATCCAGGCTGGATGGTTCATGCCGCCGAATCCACGGATGAGCTGCTTCTCAGAGCCCAGATTGATGATAGCATCACTGGCTGCCGAAACCTTCGGAGCAGGAGCAGCTACCATAAGCGGCAGTGCGGTAAGCACTGCCATTAGAAGACACATCGTTTTTTTGAAGCCGGATATCATTTCATTCATCTCCTCTAGTCATATAATATTTCCACATCTGTTCCCCTCTGGATGGATGATGCCGCGTTGCCCTTTGCAAGCACAGCATACGTTATCCAACATCACCTCTTTCTTCATAGTCGCCTATTCCTCCAATTGTAACCGCTTACCCTTTTGAGCATCCTATGCCCTGCGCACAGGGCATAGCAAACTCTCCGCTAAGCAGGGCAGCGAGAACAAGGACAAGGAATATTCAATACTTATAATTCTACATTTTTTTACTTTTTCCTTCTTGTTTTTTAAAAAAAATAAAAATTTTTACACACCTATTATTTACTGCTGTTCCCCGCCTCGGCAAGCGTCCGATATTCCTGAGGTGTCATTTGCGTCATCTTCTTGAAGAAGCGGGTGAAGGATTGCGGAGAATCATAACCAACAAGGGAACCTACCTCAGCTACTCTCAGCTCATCGGAGCCTAGCAGCTCCTTGGCCTTGCGCAGCCTAAGCTGTTCGATATACTCTGACAGGTTAAACCCCTTCTCCTGCTTGAATAGCCTGGACAGGTATGAAGGATTGAAATGAATCATATCCGCCAGCCTTACCAAAGACAAGTCCTCCCCAATATGTTCATCTATATAGGCACACACCTTCTCCACCGTGATCGCTGCCCGCCTGCGCTCCCCGCTGGTTCGCACCGAGAAGAGCGTTTCGGCTACTGTCCTCAAAGCGGCAAACGGCTCCCGCCAGCTCCGCGACTCCCGAAGCTGCAACAGCCCGTCGGCGCCTGTCTTATCCTGCAGCTCCCAGCGATTCGCATAGGATAAGAGCATCAGCGCAATGGTATAGTAGAGTTCCGTTGTATAGCGACAGCCCGGTCCTTGCCCCGTCACAGCCTCCGCCAGCTCATCGAAGAGATTGAGAAACTCCTGTCTTCTTCCAGCCTCCAGATGGTTCGCCAGCATCTCCGATTTGCCCCCGGACGCTCGATAGGCCACCGCTGGCTTATCGCCGAATGCCTCATCGCGCAAGGATACGGTCTGCACCATCCGGGTACCGTCTCCTGGCCGATCATGCTGACGTCTCCTGATTCGATCATAGGCAGCAGGCAAGCTCTCCCATGCCTCCGCCTCACCGCTCAAGGTGACGGCCAGCGACACATTCAATGTCGCCATGCAGGCTTGTTGAATCAGCTCAAAGGTACCCTCCAAAAACTTGACCGTATGGCAAAGCTGATCCTCGGCCTCCCCTGCCAGGACTGAACCAGGCTGAATGAGCCAGATCAGATCCCCATATCGGTCGATAATGCCGGTACTTGTCGTTCGCTCCGCCAGCCAGGACTCCGACAGAAACTTGACCGCCAGCGCGGCCTCATGTCGATCGGCATAGCTGATATCCGGGTCTGCGCATACCACAATGCCATGGACGAGCAGGACAGGCAGCGAGGCATCCAGAGAGATGCCCAGCCGCTGAAGATCATCCCCAAGCCGCTGATGATCCAGGGCAGTCGAATGAAACAAATGACGGAAATAGTCGCCTTGAGCCAGCGTTTCGAGCGTATGCAGTTGCTCTCTGGCTTGTTGCAGCAGATGGCTCATACGCATCGCCTCTTCAAGCTCAGTCATCGCGCGCCGCACCGCTTCGATGAGCTTCGGGTAGCCTTCGCTTTTCAGCATATACTGTACGCCAGGCTTTTGTATCGCCTGATAGACATAGTCAAACTCATTATGACCTGTCAGGAATACAATCTTGCATTGCGGCCAGTTGCTATGAATATGCTTCATCAGCTCCAGCCCGTCCATCTCCGGCATGCAGATATCAGAGAGTACGATGTCCACCCTCGTCCGGCGCAGCAGCTTCAGCGCCTCCTCACCCGAATAGGCCTTGTACAGATCAAGCTCCAGATCAAGATTACTAAATATATCCATCAAACCATCGGTTATAATCTCTTCATCATCCACGATCAGCATCCTGTACATTCGTTTCCCCTCCTCCTGCCGGAATCGCGATGGTCACTTCCAGTCCGCCCAGCTCGCTTCTGGCTAAGCGCAGGCCGCCTCTGCCGCCGAAGGTCATCAGCAATCGGCGGTGAATATTTACTAGCCCGGTTGTCTCCGCTTGCTCCTCCGCCTGCTGCAGCGCCAATACCAGCTTCGTCAGCTCCTCATCTGATAGTGTCTCGCCGTTGTCCTCGACTATGATGCGAGCTTCACCGTCCTGATGCTCGAAGCGGATGATCATGCGGCCGCCCTTCGCTTTTCTCTCCAGGCTATATTTGAAGGCATTCTCAATAATCGGCTGCACGATCAGACGAGGCACCGTCAATGGCCGCAACGCAGGCGGCAGCGGGTCGAAGCGCACCTGTACCCGTCTGGAGAAGCGCAGCTCCTGAATCTCAGCATACATGCGCGCATGATGAATCTCCTGCTCTAACGTGACGGTGTCGGAGGCATTGCGGGTCACGAACTGAAAGTATTCGCCCAGCAAGGTTGTAAATTGCTCGATCCGTTCCATATCGCCTGTGCGAACCATCGTATTCAGAATAAAAAAGCTGTTATACAAAAAATGCGGGTTAATCTGCGACTGTAGCTGCTTCAGCTCGGCCTTTTGCGCTAGAATCTTCTGCTTGTAGGCCTGGTCAATCAAGGAACGAAGATTAGCCACCATCTGATTGAAGCGTCCGTACAAATAGCGGAACTCATCCTTGGACTCATGGGAAATGTGAACATCCAGATCCCCGTTCTCCATCCGTCGGAAGCTCTTAACGAGCGTGAGCATCGGCTTATGAATATACATGTAGGTGGAGAGTGCAAAGGCTGCGATAATAACGAGGGTCGCAATCGCAAACAGCCATGCCCATACATAAAATTTCTGCAGCGGCTGTTGTACCACTTGCTCGGGAATGAGCCGGTAGATCGCCATCTCCAGACGTTCCGAACGTGCCATCACGGTATAGTAGTCCTTGCCGGACAGCTCCAGTCGATTAGCCGCCAGCGGCTCCATGCCGCCGAATCGCTCGATATGCTGCTTCATGTCAAGCTGTCTAAGCTCCCCGGTCGCACTTGCCAGCGATACTCCCCTGCTGCCTGACAGCAGCAGCGTCCCGCTGCCGGGGTACGTGTTGAACTGTGATAGCGCCTCCTGGAGCCTCGTGTTATCCAGCTCGATCTCCACAGTGAATAACGGCTGGGCTCCCTTCACCCCCGCCTGCTTGGCTGCGCCCAGATAGAGCCCGCCATTCCACTCGATAATATGTGAGCTTGGAGCGCCAAAAACGGAGCGGATCGCATAGAACCGCTCCGCCTGCAGGTTGCGCACGCCGTCGTCAGCCGACAGCGTGCGCCCGATGGAGGCAATATGAACGCTTACATCCTTGATGTACATGCTGCTGTTCTGCACCGTGAACAGCCGATTCATCAATGAATTCATCGTATCCGTCTTCTCTATAGTCTCCATTCGTCCCCACATGAGCGCCAGCTTGTTCAGATTCTCATCCTCCAGCAGACTGTACTGCAGCAGCTTCATGCGCTCGACCTCATTCTCCAGATCGGAGAGATAGAACTCGAGCTGTGAGGCCGCTGTCTTGGTCAGATCCTCGCTAGCGGTCTGCACAATCCAGTGGTACAGGTACGCTCCGAACAGCAGGATCGGCAGCATGACCAGCAGAAAGGTCACCAGCATTCGCAGAAAAATCGTATTGCGGAGAGAAAAGTCTGTTCGGTGCAGCATAGCGCTCCCCCTAATCTGTGACTGTAAGGCTACACTTGGATATTATCCCTTGACGCTTCCCAGCACAATACCCTTCACAAAATATTTTTGCAAAAACGGATAGGCCATAATAATCGGCAGCGAGCCAAGGAAAATCTGGGATGCCTTCAATGTCCGGTCTGAGATCAGCACCAGGTTAAGCATGGCATCACGTGACATATTGGATAGGTTCTGCTGAATAACGATCGTCTGGATATAGCTCTGGAGCGGATAGTTGGACGGACTGCCCATCAGCAGCAAGCCATCGAACCAGTTGTTCCAATGCTCGACCAGCGAGAACAGCGCGAGTGTAGCGAGCGCAGGCTTGGAGATCGGTACGAAGATCGTCCACATAATTCTCCAGTGGCTTGCCCCGTCCATAAGCGCTGCTTCCTCCAGCTCCTTGGGAATCTCACGAAAAAAGTTCAGCAGCAGCACGACACTAAAGACCGGAACCGCTCCAGGCAGCACAAGCGCCCAGATCGAGTCGAGCAGTCCATACTGCTTGATCGTAATGTACCAAGGAATCAGGCCGCCATTAAACAGCATCGTAATAAAAAAGAGCCAGGCATATACGAGCCGAAACCGGAACGCGCCGGATTCCTTCGATAGCGGGTAAGCGACCATTATCGTCAGCAGCAGATTGAGCGGCGTGCCGATACCGATACGAGTCAGCGACACCATCATCGATTGCCAGAATTCATTGCGGCTGGCAGTATATTGGTATGAAGCCAGCGTAAAGTCGACAGGCCACAGCTTGACATAGCCCGCCGAAGCCGCTGCACTGGAGCTAAAGGATACCGCCACAATATGGATAAGCGGCAGCACGCACAGCAGCGAGGCGAGGATGAGAAAGAAGGCGTTAAGCGGCGGGAACCATTCGAAGCGCTTGCTCCTCCCGGCTGGTTGATGGGTCTGCGGTTGCTTCACTGTTGTTCCTCCTCTAGAAAATACGATATTTTGCGAACCGGTACGCTATGAAATAGGAACCGGATATGAGCGTCAGGGAGATGACCGACTTGAAGAAGCCGACCGCGGTTGCTACGCCGTACTGCGCATCGAGCAAGCCGATCCGGTATACGAACGTATCCAGTATATCGCCGCTTTCATAGACCTGCGGGCTATACAGGTTAAATACCTGGTCAAATCCAGCATTGAGCAATTGACCAAGGCTTAGCACCGACAGCAGCACAATGACCATGCGCATGCCTGGAATTGTAATATGCCAAATTTTGCGCCAACGGTTGGCGCCGTCCATCGTGGCCGCTTCATACAGCCCCGGATCAATGCCGGTTATGGCAGCGAGATAGACAATCGTTCCATAGCCAAAGTTTTTCCATACGTCTGATCCAATCAGTGTAAAGGGAAACCAGTTGTTATCCCCAAGGAAAAAGATTTTGGGCAAACCAAGCGAGCCCAGGAAACTGTTGACGATGCCTCCCGACGGAGACAAAATATCGATAAGAATGCCGCCCAGCACAACCCAGGACAGAAAGTACGGCAGGTAAATCGCCGTCTGCACCGAGCGCTTGATGACGGAGTTTTTCAGTTCATTCAGCAATATCGCAAAAACAATAGGCACCAGCAGTCCTAGCAGCAGCTTGAAGCTGGCGATAAATAGCGTATTCCACATCACCTGCGAAAAGCTAGGTAGATGCATCACATAGGAGAAGTTGTCCCAGCCAATCCATTTCTGGTCGCCAAATAGGCCCTTGGCAGGAATAAACTTCTGAAAAGCGATGATGATACCGGACATCGGGATGTATGAGAATAGGATTATCAGTATCAGCCCCGGCAAGATCATAATATGCAACGGCAGCTCTCGAATAAATTTTGCTTTCATCTGTTCTCCCCCACACTGGCTAGCCAGAATAAGTCAGAGGAAGAAAGCAGGTTTCTTCCTCTGAAGGATGGCTTATTTCGCCGCTTTATACCAATCGTTGACTTCTTGCGTAATTTGATCTCCGCCTAGCTTCTTCCAATCCTGTACAAATTGATCGAATTTGTCGATCGATTCGCCCAGGATGATTTTCACAAACACTTCATTTTGCAGCTTCTCAAGCGTCGATTTCCGCTCGACCATGGTCGGCGTTGGTGCGCCAACAAATTTATCCATCAAGAATTGCTTGTTCTTATCATACTGGTCGGCAATTCCCATCGAGCCTTCCGGACCGTAGATCCGCTCCCAGCCCCACAGCGCAAAGCCTTCCGAGGTGCCTGATGCGAACATGTCCAGCTTCTCCTGAATGGTCTTGGCCTCGCCCTTGAGTACTGAGAAATCTCCTGCTTTGCGGGCAGCATCAATCTCACGGAACGCGTCTACATTCTTCATCGCAGGGTACGGCGTAACCGGTGACAGTTGCCATACGCTCTCCGCTTCCGGCGGCGCATAGTATTTGTCAAACTCCGCCGTCTCGCCCCAGTTCTTCTCCAGATGGAGATTGAACATCTTGATGACCGCTTCCGGGTTGGCTGCTCCCTTCTTCACGGCAAAGAAACGAGTCGTGCTGAACTTGAGCGGTACCTTAGGCGTCTCGCCTGATTCCGATACGATCGGGAAAGCCTGCCATTGCGCATTCGGATCATTGTTGCGATTCAACTGCAGCGGCCAGATCGAGTTCCATTGCTCTCCATACTCCATGCCAATCTTGCCGGAGGAGATCGTCTCCGATACTTTGCCTCCATCCTTAATGCCGAACTCCTGATCGATCTGCCCGTTCTTGGACATCTCCTGCAGCACCTGAAGCGCTTTCTTAACCTCTGGCTGAATGCTGCCGTAGACCAGATTGCCAGATCCGTCTTCAACCCAGATGTTCGGATAAGCGTTATAGGCTGCCATGAAGCCTTCAAGCCCCATTGCTCCGCCCCACAGGTCTTTGGTTAATCCAAGGCCGTAGGTGTCCGGCTTGCCGTTGCCGTCAGGATCGTTCTCTGTAAACGCTTTCGATATATTCAAAACATCAGCGATCGTTTTCGGTGGCTCCAGCTTCAATTTATTCAGCCAGTCTGTACGAATCCAGATATACATCGAACGTTCAATCGAAGACTCGAGCTGCGGAATCGCCATCAGCTTGCCATCAAAGGTAGCGGCATCGAATGGGCTGGTTCCTTCCTGCGAGAGAACCTCCTTCGTCAGCGGCGAAGCAAATTTCTCATACAATGGCGTCATATCCTCGATCTGGTCGGAATCAGCCAACTGCTTCAACTGCGTGGCATTGACCGGAATGACATCAGGCAGTGTGCCGGAGGCCAGCGTTACATTGATCTTTTGTAGATATTGATCAGAGGTAGGGGAACCCTTCACGATCCAATCATACTTGATCTTGATGCCGAGCTGCTCCTCATAGAGCCTCGACCAGCGGTTATCCTCGATCGTCTCGCCATCAAGGACGCTAAGTACATTGTTTTCCACGACGTCGTTCAAATCCCGGACAAAGGATACCTCGATCGGCGGATCATACTTGCCTAGCGGCTGGTCATTTGTTGTCGAATTCGTGCTTTGTTGATTGGATGGCTCCTTGGCCGGCTCCTTATTCCCTGTACCCGTGCTGCCTGTTTCGCTATTTCCGGAGCAAGCGCTGAGAACCATCGCCGCAGCCAAGGCCGCCGACATCCCCTTTATCCATCTCGTCTTCCTGTTGCTCATGTGCATCCCCCCAACAAGTTTGTGTATCTTGCAGTTGATTACACTATTTATTATGAGGTGCAAAACAGCTTCCGGCAATGCGCAACTCTTTACATTGCTTATCCTGCCTTTACAGAAATGTAAGCGTTCTATTTACGTTTTCTGTTAACGCTTTCTCGATCGGCGAGGTCAATACAAAGATCACGCCCGTTGATTATAAGCTGCATTTGTAACTTCCTTGGCTTTTGCTCTACATCAAAAGAACGACTTGGTCGATATATGTACCTAGGTCGTGTCTGAACACCCGTTCAAGGGCATCTCTCCCCGCCTTTTCGCCCCATGCTGCGTTGCTTTTTCTTGACGTACCCCCGGTACGCCTGCGAAAATGCGCCTTGCCTGGAACGAAAATTCGGCCAGATCTGTTCCGTTCAGAGTTTTCAGACACGCCCTAGTACCTGCATTTATCGATTCAGTGGAGGTTATCTGTATTGAAAATACAAGCAGAATTTGGACTTCGTATAAAGGAACTACGTGCAAAATCAGGCATTTCACAGGAGCTGCTGGCTGAACGCGCCCAGATGGATCGAGCGTATCTAAGCGCAGTGGAAAGAGGCA
The DNA here is from genome assembly GCF_054955055.1 of Paenibacillus sp. J5. Taxonomy (NCBI): domain Bacteria; kingdom Bacillati; phylum Bacillota; class Bacilli; order Caryophanales; family Paenibacillaceae; genus Paenibacillus; species Paenibacillus sp. J5. The sequence goes on from NZ_JBUEDD010000013.1 coordinate 141,977, forward strand.
GGCGCAATATTTCTCTTCAGAGTATTGAGCGGATTGCATCGGGGCTGCGAGTATCTGTAGGCTATTTATTTTCTGATGAACGGTTTACTGTAAAACCGGCTTACGTGAAGAAGGAATTCGCTGTGCCATTTTCGGAGCGATTCCATTATAGTCTTGACCAAGAAAGCAGAGTGCTTTCCTTTGAGGTGAAGGGTTTATTCTCGGATAGAAAAGAGGTAAAACATTTATCCTCACAGATTCTTGGTATCTGTTCTGCATTTGGCAAAGGGGGGTTAAGTGTCTTGGTAGATCATCGCCAGATGCTTACTTCACAAGGTGAGCCTGCGGTGTACTCACCAGAAATTATTGAAGAAGCAGATCTATTCCAGCGCCATTTGTACGAGTACAGTAAAAAAACAGTCGTGCTTTGCAACTCAGACTTCATGGTTCAGCAGTTTAATTTTGTAACGAAGGCAAACGGTACAGACTCGACCCACCTATTCGGGCAAGACAAGCAAATGGTCGAGCAAGCATTTCGTTTACTGGACATTAACGGGAATGACCTGATCAAGCCACTTGTATAGAAATGCGCCTCAAAAAAAGCTTGACCGTCATGAAATGAATATGCTATATTATTATTCGTTGGCAACACAACATGCGGTCGTGGCGGAATTGGCAGACGCGCTGGATTCAGGTTCCAGTGGTAGCAATACCGTGGAGGTTCGAGTCCTCTCGACCGCATTCCATTTAATCATCATTAGCTTATCTATGCTCTAGCAGCATGGATAAGCTTTTTTTGTATTGCATAGCCCCAGACCTCATCCCATTCATCTCATGGAACTCCAGCCCACCGAAATTCATCCTATTCGCCCCCTATCAGACCATCCACTCTACTGCGCTCTTCCTCTCCCACACATTGACATAATTAGGACTTTTGTAATGGTTATCAAGAACTGTGTATGGTATGATAAATGGGTATTACAACCCATTATACTCCGGTTTTCAGACGATATTACGTTACATTTCGGAGCAGCTTTGGTTGAGTCGTGGCCGTCTTGCCACTCCTATTTGTGAATAAGGCATATAACCTATTTCGGGAGGCAGCTTATGAGAAATATGTCCATCCGCATCAAACTATTTTCCGGCTTTACCGCAGTGATTGCCTTGATGATTATGATTATCTTCATAGGAAACTATCAGATCTCCTCGCTGAACACCACCTACAATCAGTTGCTTGAAGACCGGGTACATAAAATGCTGCAAATCAAGGACATGCTGATAGCGATCAAATCCCAGCAAGCTGCCGCTCGCGGCTACGCCCAGGTCGGCGATGAAGCGGCGATGAATCAAATTCGTGCCAATCATGAGGAATTCGTGAAGCTGAGCGATGAAATGAAGAGTATTTCCTTCTCGAACGAAACACAGGTACTGCTAGGAAAGATCAGCACTGTGGAGAATGAATACCACGCCATCCTGCTCAAGCTGATCGAATATAAAAAGGCCAACCAGGTTCAAGCCATCAACAGCCTGCTGGCTAATGAAGACCGCACCAAGGTAGCGGAGCTGGAGCAGGCGCTGGACGAGATGGTTCAGTATCAGAGCACGCAGCTTGAGGACGGGGGCCAGGAGGCTCTGAATCAGAGTGAAGAGATTCAAAGGCTGATCGTCATTCTGGGAATCAGCGTCGTACTCGCCGGCATCATCATCGCCTACCTGACCAGCAGGATGATCGTCACCCCGCTAAGGCAGATCTCCAGCGTCGCGGAGCAGATTGCCGCCGGCGATCTGACCGGAGAGAAGATTGAGATGAGGAGTGATGACGAGCTGGGCAAGCTCTCCAGCACCTTCAACATGATGTCCAATAATCTGAAGTCCATTATCATTCAGGTGAATCAAGGCGCCATGCAGGTGTCCGCGGCTGCGGAGGAACTGAACGCCAGCGCCGAGCAGGCGACAGCCGTAACTGGACAGATTGCAACAACGATGCAGGATCTGGCCTCCGGGTCAGATACACAAGTGCAACTGGTGAGCGACGGGTTGCAGACAACCGGGGAGATGTCATCTGGCTTCCAGCAGATTGCTTCCCGTACACAGAGCGCTTCTGAGCGGGCGGAGGAAGCATCGCATAAAGCCAGCATCGGCAATGAATCGATTCAGACCACCATCACACAAATGAATGCCATTCAAGCCAAGGTGCAGCAGCTAGGAGGCATCGTCGACGAGCTAGGCGGTCATTCCCAGGAAATTCAGCTGATCATCGATACGATGACCGACATCGCTGCACAGACCAATCTGCTGGCACTGAACGCCTCCATTGAGGCAGCTCGTGCAGGAGAGCATGGACGCGGCTTTGAAGTTGTAGCGGGCGAGGTGCGCAAGCTGTCCCAGCAATCCGCCGCATCGGCTGAACAGGTCTCCACACTGATCACCTCGATTACAGGCGGTGTAGGCCAGGCGATCCAATCGATGAACATGGTCGCCGACGAGGTGCAAGCTGGCATCCGAACCGTTCATGCCGCAGGGGAGTCCTTCCAGCAGATCAGCCAAGCCGTCAGCACGGCGGCTGTCGATACGATGGACGTGTCGTCAGCTATAGAGCAGATGACCGCTGGCGTCGAGCAGATGGCCAGTGCAATGAAGGTCATCTCCAGCGTGACCGAGAATGCTGCGGCTAGCACGGAACAAGTTGCCGCATCCAGTCAGGAGCAGCTCTCTTCGATGCAGGAGGTATCCTCAGCCGCATCCTCACTGTCCCAGATTGCGGACAAGCTTCAGTTGACGATCAGCCGCTTCAAGGTGTGATGCCTAAGGAGACCGGGCGAATGAGGAGGAGCGTCGCCCACTCCTGGGCGAAAGCTGTGCATGTCCCTCTAGGGGCTGCTCTCCCCCAGAGTCAGGACAGCAGCCTCAAATTCGCCGAAGCAGGCGAATGTACAGGCTTTTTTCGCCCTTGTGCGTATACTGCTATCGTAACTAAAAACTTTAGTGAGGTGTTTCGTTCGATGGCTTATAACCGTTATTGCAATCAAGTTGGCCCGGCCGGCGTCGGCCCCAATCAAGCTGGCCCGAGCCAGCTAGGCCCTGTCGTCACTGCCCCTACTCAAGTCTATAACCAGGTCTATCATCCACAGATGCTGCCGGTCATTCATCCGATTGAAGTCATCAATCAGCATCATATTGTTCCTGTGCCGAAGCATTACTTCCCGGTCACTGTGAAGAATGAATGCTGTGGCCCGATCGGTCGCATCAGCCGCAGCAGCAGCCGCGGCATGCGCAAATCTCGGTAGTACGCCTCCTTCATGCGTCAGACCCTATAAAGCAGCAAAGCGCCAGACCCTCGGTCTGGCGCTTTGCTGCTGTCCGGAGACAGACAACGGACACGGATCGCTTCCTATCCATATCCCTTCATCTCATGCTCCCCGCTGATCAGGCAATGGGCGGCTCCCATAGCTTCACGATCCGCTCGCATAGTCGCTCCAGCAGCGGTTCATGATGGCTAATGACGAGTACCCCCATGCGCTCCTGCCTCACCATGCTGAGTACAGTGTGCCATAGTTGGGCTTGCGTGACCGCATCCAGCATCGAGGTCATCTCATCGGCAATCAGAAATCGCGGCTTGCAGGCCAGCGTTCGGGCAACGCAGCATCGCTGCAATTCCCCGCCCGACAGCTCATGCGGATAGCAGTCCAGCCATTGCGATGCAATACCGAGCTGCTCCAGCAACTCCTCGCTAGGCGCAGCCCCCTCTCCGAGGATGCGGCGGATGCGCCATCTGGGGTTGACCGCAAGCTGTGGGTGCTGCGGAACGAATTGCACCGGGTTCGGCGCTCCGCGTCCTGGAGGGGCAAGACCAGCAAGCTGTTGCTCTCCGGCAAGCCGAACCCAGCCTTCCGTCGGACGGACATAGCCAGCCAGCACCCGCGCCAGCGTCGTCTTGCCGCTGCCGCTAGGTCCCATAAGTCCGGTAATTGTACCCGCAGCAAGCTGTAGCTCCACGGAGCGGAACAACCAGGCACCGCCAGCATGACGAAACCCCAGCCCGCTTGCTTCAAGTCGCATGAATACACCTCACCCACCCTTCCTCGTCGCGCTGGAGCGGCGGAAGCTGCCCGCCGCAGCTCGGTATAGCCAGGAGGCAGCGTGGCTGGAACGGGCAGCCGCCACTAGCACGCTCACCCGGCAACGGCTGCGAGCCGGGCAGCACGGTGAAGCCGTTACGCGGCAGCGCATCCCACAGTGCCCGGCTGTACGGATGGCGGAGCTGCGAGCCATCCCCGGCGAATCGTCTTGCTGGCGCCAGCTCAACAATCGTGCCTGCATAGAAGACGGCAATCTGATCCGCCCAATCCACCACAGCCTCCAGATCATGCGTGATGATCAGTACGCCGGCACCTTGGTCGGCCAGCTCCCGCAACCGACTGACCGCTGCCGCTGCCTGCTGCATGCCCAGACCGCTCGTCGGCTCGTCGGCAATGATCAGCTCTGCCTCGCCCAGCGTTGCCGCAGCGGTCAGCACCCGCTTGGCCATGCCGCCTGACAGTTGATGCGGATATAGACGCTTCACCCGCTCCTCCAGTCCATAGCGCCGAAAGATACGATCAAGCTGCTCTCCCTTATGCCCCCCGCCAGCTCCTGTCACTTGACTGCCTACACGCATCAACGGGTCCAGATAATCTACCGACTGCGGCACCAGCATCAGGCTGGTGCCGCGTAGCTGCTCCTGACGGCGGGGAGTTAGCGGCTCCCCCTTGTACAGCATCTCGCCCGCCAAGCTGGCGTTGCGGGGAAGCAGCCCCATGATGGCATGAGCAAGCAGACTTTTGCCAGAGCCGCTGGAGCCGACCACCGCAACGAGACGGCCTGCGCCGAGCGACAGCTCAAGCCGATGAATCGATTCCACTGTCCGGCGACGGAACCAACCGCTGTAATGGGAAAATGACAGAGATAACTGACGAATGTCCAGCAGGGTCATTCACTTTTTCTCCTTTCTGATGCTGTATCATTGCCGATCATCGCTGCAAGGCATGTGGCTTGATCGACCGCCGTCATGCAGCAAAGCACCGCGCGCTGGGAGCTGCGGACGACTATTCCTGCGAGGATGCCGGACTTGCCAGTCGCTTCAGATGCTCCCCGGCGCGGTCGAAGGCACGCACGATGATGAGCAGGCAGGCGCCGGGGAAGAAGGCCAGCCACCAATAGCCTGTGGATAGATAGCGCATCGATTCAGACAGGATGATGCCGATGGCTGGCTGATGCGGAGACAGGCCCAGACCAACGAAGGTTATCGCTGCCTCATGCAATATCGCATGCGGGAAAATCAGCAGCAGGCCAGTCAATAGCTGCGGCAGCAGGTGAGGCAGCAGATGATTGCAGGCAATCCATCGTCTTGACTTGCCCAGTTGCACCGATAGCTGCACATAATCCTTCGAACGAAGCTGGAGCAGCTCGGCACGAAGGATGCGTAATAGCGCCGGCCAGTGGGTCAAGCTGATGCCGACCAGCACGCCCTTGACGCCTCCCCCTAGCAGATAGGAGATCAGAATCAAGGTGACCAGATGCGGCACGCTCAGGAACAAGTCCGTCACCCAACTGACCAGACGATCGGCCAGCTTACCGAGAGAGGCCAGTACCGCCAGCACCGCAGCCAGCATCGTACTGCCGCATGCTGCTGCCAGACCAACGCCGATGCTGAGCGCCAGCCCCTTGAGCGTCCGTGTCAGCATATCTCTGCCCAGCCAGTCTGTCCCGAACCAATGGTCGGCAGATGGCGGTTGATTGCGCGCCTCCAGTTGTGTGCTCAGCCCCGAAGCCGGAAGCCATAGCCCTGCGGCAACGACCGTGCCCAGCAGCAGCACGACCGTCAGCACAGCTAAGGCCGCCACTTGACGGCGGTTAAGCCGATGGAAGGGGAAGCGCCGCCGATTATTCATCCTTCGCCATGCTCGCTTCATGCCCCTCACCTCCTTGACCAAGTCTGGGGTCAAGGAGCTGAGCGATCAGATCCGCAAGGAGATTGCCTACGAATACAAAGCAAGCCGAGAATAGCACCATACCGAGCAGCAACGGAACATCGCCGCGAACTCCCGCCTGTACTGTCGCTTGCCCGAGCCCCGGATACGAGAACACCTGCTCCACCAGCACCGCACCGCCAAACAGCTCGCCAAATGCCGCGAATTGCAGCATGACGGCTGGCAGCGCTGCATGGCGCAAGCCGTGCCGCCAGAATAGCTGCAGGCCGCGCTCGCCGCGCGCTCTCGCATACAGCACATAAGGGCTATCCAGCACATCCGACAGCTTCGATCGTGTGTGCAGCGCTACAGAAGCGATGCCGGAGATGCTCAGCACGATCGCCGGGAGCAGCATATGGCTCACCCGGTCGGCAAGCGTCACCTGCTCTGCTGGAACGCCGGCCGGAACACTGAGCGCCAAGGGAAACCAGCCGAGCCACACGGAGAACACCATCAGCAGCAGCAATCCCAGCCAGAAGGCGGGTGTCGCCGCCAAGGTATAGCAGTACCATTGAATGAGGCGATCCGGCCAGCGGTCGCGATGCATCGCCGCTGTTGCCCCTGCGGCAAAGCCGATCACGCTGGACAACAACCAGGCACTGGCCATCAGCGCCAGCGACGGCCAGAAACGGTCGGCGATAACAGACGCCACCGGCTCGCGATATGTCATCGAGGTGCCAAGATCGCCGCGCAAGACGGCTCCGCCCCAGGCTAGATACTGCTGCGGCAACGGCTTATCCAACCCCCAGTAGGCGGCGATCTCCTCCCGCTGCTGCTCGCTCACCTTGAGCAGATCCGCCCCGACATACGCTTGAACCGGGTCAATCGGCGCAAGCCTCACCAGCAGGAAGGACACGATGCTGAGCGCCAGCAGCAGACTCGCCAGCCGCAACGCATGAAGCAGCCCAAACCGCAGCAGACGGCGAATCATGGTCGCCAGGTCCACTCCGTAATATTATCGGTCACCGGCCAGCCATGTCCGTGAGGATGAATTCGCTGCGTACCGATATGGAGCTGCTCCTTCACCAGATAGAGATGATCCACGTTGACCAGCCATGCCCATGGCGCATCACCCCGTTCGCTTAGTCCTGTCTCCCCGTCCCATTGCGCAAGCTGCCAATAACTGGCCGCTTCCTCCTCGCTGCTGGCGCGGAGTGCTTGCTCCATCCACTCATCTGCTTTCTTGTTGCTGTAATAATTCACATTATAATAGCCAACTCCACGGTACTTGCTGCTATACACGTTATACATTTCCATAGGGTCCTGGCTCCCCCAGCCCCATAGCACAGCACTGGAGGCCATCCACCGCTCGATCTCGCTCCAGGACTTGCCCTCCACCTGCATGTCAATTCCGATCGCACGCACCTGATCGGCCGCCGCAAGGGCCAACGACTGGCGGATGACATCGCCTGCTGGATAGAGGAGCTGGAATTGAGCCTTCAGCCCCTCCTTCTCTACGATGCCGTCATGATCAGCATCCGCCCAGCCGCCTTCGCTAAGCAGCCGCCGCGCCTGCTCCATATCGCCGTCAGCAAACACCGTCTCCGCATTCCACCACGGCAAGCCGTCAACGATCGTATAGGCCGGCGTTCCATAGCCCTCCAGCACACCGTCCACCAGCGCCTGCCTGTCGATCGCCACATTGATGGCCTTGCGAATCGCCAGATCGGAGGTGACATCATTGCCGATCGGATCGCCCTTCTCCGTCTGGCCTCCCGACCTCACATAGGGAAAGGATATGCCGCGATTATCCACGGTGCCCGCTCTCTCCAGTCGGTAGCCTGCCACCTGCTGCTTGCTGAAGGTGGCAGGGATATAGGCCATATCGACAGCACCCGACTTGGCGGCAGCAAAGGCAGCGTCCTCGCTCAGAAACAGCAGCGTCAGCCGTTGGAATGGAAGCTTGCCCCCATAGTACAGCTCATTGGCCTCCATAATCACCTGTTGTCCTTTATCCCACTGGATGAGCTTATACGGTCCCGAACCGATGGGGCGACTCGCATAGTCGTTCCCGTAGGCATGCCTCGGCACGATGCCAGTCGCAGCAAGCACCGCCCCGAAGGTCGACTGCGGCGCCTTCAGTATGAATTCAACCTCATACGACCCGGCGGTCTCTACTGCGGCGAGATTGGTCAAGTCAATGACCGAGCCATTCGCCTTCGCCGTATCGAAGGTAAACTTCACATCCTCTGCCGTTACAGGACTCCCATCGGAAAAAAGCGCATCCTCGCGTAAGGCAACCTTCCACCGTAATCCATCCTCTGAGCGTTCAACCCCCTGTGCCAAATCCCCCGTCAAGCTCATATCCGCCTTGCGCTGGAGCAAGGTGCTCTGAATGAGCGGCGATCCATAGCGTCCCCAGCCTGTTGTCGGATCGAATCCGCCCTCCGGCTCTGCACCCACAGCCAGCACGAGCGAATCCTTCCGCACTGCCTCGCCAGCTTCTGCAAGCGGCTGCGACTTGGACGCTGCACAGGCCGGCAGCACCGCCAGCAGGCAGAGCGCCAGCAGCAGCGTTCTTGAGCGTCTTGCTGTGAATGGCAAGCTCATCATCCATCCCCCTTGTACATAAAAAAACTGCGCCGGCATCGTATCGCCAACGCAGTATGACTATTGCATGCTCATAGCGAAATACGATGTCATAAATTCTAACATGCATTCCAGGGAGAATCAACCATTATCCATCGTTCCGCCTGATTTCGTCTACTCGCTATGCTTAATGATCTCGATTTTGCGAATACGGCGCTTATCCCGCTCCCTTACAATGAAGGTTAACGTATCATAAGACCACTCCACCCCTTTGTCCAGATCAGGCTGCTGCGCGTAGATCCAGCCGCCGATAGAATCGACATCCTCATGCACGAGATGGATGTCGAGCAGCTCATTGATTTCATCGATCAGCGCGACGCCCTCGACCAGATAGCGGTTATCGCCCAGCTTCTCGATCTCCTTCTTCTCATCCTGGTCGAACTCGTCACGAATCTCCCCCACAATCTCCTCCAGTATATCCTCTATGGTGATCAGCCCTGACGTTCCGCCATATTCATCCATCAGCAGCGCGATATGAACATTTTCCTGCTGCATTCGTTTGAGCAGCAGCTTGACAGGCATAACCTCCGATACGGTCAGCACCGGACGAAGCAGCTTTTTGAAGTCAAAGTCCTGTTGATTGTCATAGCTCAGAAAAAACTGCTTCGTGTTGATCATTCCGATAATGTTGTCCTTGTTCTCCATCGCTACCGGGAACCGGGTATACTGCTCACGCTTGATGATTGCAATATTATCCGCCAGCGGTTTGTTGGCGTACAGACAGATCATATCCGTGCGTGGAATCATAATCTCTCTGGCTAACAGCTCATCAAAATTAAAGATTCGGTTCACATACCCGAATTCGGTCTTGTTGATCTTGCCGCTCTGATAGCTCTCCGACAGGATGATTCGGATCTCCTCCTCGGAGTGCGCTTCGTCATGCTCGCTGGCCGGCTTCATGCCCAGCAGACGAATCAGCTTGTTGGCAGAGCCGTTAAGCAGCCAGATGAACGGATACATCAGCTTGTAAAATATAATAATCAGCGGTGCGCACACCACCGAGATGTGCTCCGCCTTCTGTATCGCCAGCGTCTTGGGCGCAAGCTCGCCAAGCACGACGTGGAGATAGGTCATCAGCAAAAAAGCGATGCCGAAGGATATAATATGGGTCAGATTGTCCCCGAGCTGAATTCGCTCGAACAGAGGGTGCAGCAGCCGCTCTACTGTCGGTTCGCCCAGCCAGCCGAGCGCCAGCGCCGTTATCGTAATCCCGAGCTGGCAGGCGGACAGATAGCCATCCAGATGAGACGTGACCCGCTGCACAGCGAGCGCATTCTTTCGTCCCTCAAGCACCATCTGGTCCACCCGGCTCGGACGAATACGGATAATGGCAAATTCCGTGGCGACGAAGAAAGCCGTGAATACGATTAATAGCACGACCAAGAACAAATTGAGAATCATAACATCCTCCCTTCCTGTACACTGTTTATGCCTCGATTTACTCATCGGTCAGCCATTTAAGACTTTAAGACTTTGACACTGGAGGCATCCCCATTTATCATTAGTACGAGCCTGTATCTTCCTGCATATCTATGGCACTGCCGCCCAATATGAAGCGCCTGGTCAAGTCGGACGGGCATCCGGCCTTATCTCCGCAAGACATCGTATTGCCCGGCATACCTATAAAGTATGCCCAAAATTCTCTTTTCCTGTTCAATATTGGGTAAAAAAAGATCAGGGAATGGTATTTTTGCATCACTAACAAAAGAAAGGTGCGTTTTATTCGAATGGAAAATGTGTGGTTGCTACTGAAATACGCGCTGCTTGGGCTATTCCAAGGGCTGACGGAGCCGATCCCGGTATCCTCCAGCGGTCATCTGATTATCGCCCAGCAGTTGTTCGGCATGCATATCGAGGGCTTATCCTTTGAGGTGCTGGTTAATTTTGCTTCGTTGCTTGCGGTGCTGCTGATCTACAGATCGGATCTTATCCGGCTATGCGTCAACGGCTGGGCCTATATTGTGCGACGCGAGGAAGCGGCGCGCCAGGACTTTATGTTCATCATCTACCTCATTATTGCAACGATCCCGGCCGGAATCATCGGCGTGCTGTTCAAGGATGTGATCGGGGAGACGTTCAAGGGCATGACGACCGTCGGGGTTACCCTGCTGCTGACAGGGGTCGCGCTATGGCTGATCCGCAATCTGCGCGGACGCAAGAGTGATTCGCAACTGAGGCTACGGGATGCACTGATCATCGGATTGGCGCAGGCGGTTGCCCTCATTCCAGGCATTAGCCGCTCCGGCTCCACCATCGTCGCGGCTTTGGGGCTGGGACTGAAGCAGTCGACGGCGCTGCGCTTCTCCTTCCTGATGTACATACCGATCAGTGTCGGCGGGATGATTCTGGAGACGAAGGAGCTGGTGTCTGACCCGCAGCTCGGTCAGCTTGCGCTACCCTATGCACTAGCCTTCATCTGCTCGCTTGTCGCCAGCTACTACGCGCTGCGTTGGTTCATGGGCATTATGGAGCGCGGCAATCTGAAATATTTCTCCTGGTATTGCTTTGCTGTCGGCACGCTCGTGCTGATCTTCCTCGCCTAGCCTATGATACCTGAGAGACGGCCATACCCGCGTGAATGGGTATGGCCGTATCTTTGTGTGGGCAGCATGCATTGCCCTATCTATGTTCGAGCCTCATCTACGCTCTTCTGTCCAGCCCAGCTCCCATGAGCAGCTTGGCTGCCATAGCACCACGCTGTGCTCAGCCAGGCTGTCCTGTACGCGGATTATGCGCTGGTTGCTGCTTCCGCAATACGGCAGCGACACGTCTCGCAGCTCCTCCTCATAACGGCCATCCACCAGCACGTCACAGCGACGCAGCAGCTCATAGGAGGGGGAGCCGGGCCTGCTGGACAACTGCTCATACGTAAATCCACTATAGGCCCAGCAGCTAAGCGGCCGCTGTGCAGCCGCCTGCAGCCGATCGACGAATAGCGCGACCTCCGCGGCTGAGAAGAACGGATCGCCGCCCAGCAAGGTAATGCCATCCAGCAGCGGGTTGCTGCAGATGTCTGTGATCAGCTCGTCCTGCCGTTGCAGCGTGAACGGCTCTCCATACTCAAAATCCCACGTCGGCTCGCTAAAGCAGCCGGGGCAGCGATGGCGGCAGCCGCTAATATAGATCGCCGCCCGCAGCCCTTCACCCTCCGACACCGATTCCGGCTTATACCCGCATAGCCTCATATGCCGTGTCGGAGCCGATCGCGCACCTCGGCCTGCTTCGCCGCGTTGAAGCGTGTCTGATAGTCGCCCGTCAGATAGCCGGTCACGCGCCGCAGCCGCCGCATCGGCACCTCGCTCTCATGGCTGCCGCAACCCGGACAGCTTGCGCCGATCAGCCCCTCATAGCCGCAGGCCGGACAGCGGTCGATCGGATGGTTAATGCTGAAGTAGCTGACCTGCTGCGCCAGCGCATACCGGATCAACGACAGAAATGCAGGCGGGTTCACTCGGGCAGCCCCTTCCAGCTCCACATAGGAGATGGCTCCGGCGTTGCATTCTTGATGGAACGGTGCCTCCAGCTCAATCTTGCGCGCCGCACGGATCGGATAATAGACCGGTATATGGAACGAGTTCGTGTAATATTCCCGGTCGGTAACTCCTGCAATCGATCCAAAGGTCTGCCGATCCTTAATCGTGAACTTGCCAGACAATCCCTCCGCAGGCGTTGCAAACAGCGTTATGTTAAGCTGATGCCGCTCGCTCTGACGATCGCAGAACGCCCGCATATAGCGAATCATCCCCAGCGCCTTGTCATAGACCTCTTGGCTCTCGCCGTGATGCCTGCCATACATCGCCTTCATACACTCCGCCAATCCAATAAAGCCGATCGATAGACTGCCATGACGCAGCAGAGAGCCCACCTGCTCCTCTGGATGGAGCTGCTCGCCTCCCTCCCATACTCCCTCGCGCATCATGAAATCTGAAGCCTTGGCGGGCTGTGCGGCCTGAATGCTGAACCGATGCAGCAGACCTAGCAGCGCTATCTCCAGGCTATCCTCCAGCTCGCTGTAGAAGCTTGCCTCATCAGGAGTTCGTCTTCGCCCGCTGACGATGCCATGTCTTAATCCCAGACGAACCAGATTCACCGTGTTAAAGGACAGATTCCCCTTGCCTGACAGATGATTGCGCCCGAATCGGTCATGAACAACCCGGGTTCGGCAGCCCATCGTCGCAAACTCCGTATCTGGATTCGTCGGGTCATAGAAAGCCAGATTAATCGGAGCATCCAGGTTAGCAAAGTTCGGGTACAGCCGCTTCGCTGAGCATTCGGCAGCCAGGAGAAATAGAGCATAGTTCGGATCATCCGGCTGCTGATTGATACCCTGCTTGCACTTGAAGATCTGGATCGGGAAGATCGGCGTCTCCCCGCTGCCCAGCCCCTGCATCGTCGCCGTCAGCAGCGCTTCAATGACCAATTGTCCTTCTGGGGTGGTGCACGTGCCATAGTTAATGCTGGTGAACGGAATTTGTCCGCCGGAGCGGCTCGACATCGTATTCAGGTTATGGATCAGACTCTCTGCGGCCTGCATCGTCTCCGCGCGCGTCTCCTGCAACGCATAACGATAGGCGCCGGGAAATCGCTCTGCCAGGTCTGTCTGTCCCATGGAGAAATCCCCGAACTCCCCTTGATCCTGAAGGCCATCCTGCTCCCCGAAATAATCCAGCCCTTTGCGGAAATGCTTGACGAAGGAGCGCTTCACATAAGGCGCCAGATCATGATCGAGCTTATTGGCGGACACGCCGCCATACTGGGCATTTTGCTGGGATTGGAAAATAATAGCGACGAGCGCCATCGCCGACATAATCGAGCCTGGAGGGCGAACACTGCCATTGCCGGTATTGAAGCCTTGCCGCAGCAGCCTGTCGAACGGCACGAAGATACAGTTAGTCGTCCCGAGTGCATAGTGATCCAGATCATGCACATACACCCGATTATCCTCCATCGCCTCCACGAGCCGCGGCGGCATAACGAAGCTCCTTGCATACCACTTGGCATATTCGCTCCCAAGCTTGCCGGATTTGCCAGAGAAGCTCTCCCCATTCAGATTCGCATTCTCCCGCAATAGCTCCTTGTTGCTCCCTGCAATAATTTCCTCTCCCAAATGAATCACATCGTCCAGCATCCCCCTGCCATACGACGGCTGCTTCAGCTCCAGCATATCCCTTTCCCCTCTCCCGTTATGTAATCTATTCATCTCAATAAACACAATATATAGTTATATTCTACTTAAATTATAACAACATATTGTGCTTGTTGAAATATTCAGGAGCTTCTTGCTGTGGAAATTCGGTTAACATTTGGTGACGAAAATGAGAAAAAAGAAATCGCTTCATGCATGAGATGGAGACACTCGCCATCCCATAATGAAGCGATTTTCCGTTCAATCAATCTACCGATAGGCAGGAGTGACAACGCCAATATCCAGTACCGTCGTCCATTGACCCTCACAATAATCCAACTGCTCATTCCCACTTACGCCAAACGGAATTTCACGGCCCTCATACCATAGAGTTCCTTCCACTCTTCTAATCGTCATCCCAATCAGCCTCTGCAATTTCCCCTCCCGGTCGGTTACGGCTCTTACACCGCTAGGGAAGGCGAGATGAAGCTTGCTGTCGCGATAGACCTCTGCACGATCCTGCGTATTGACCAGCTCATACCTCCTGCCATCCACGCTCCGACTATAGACCAGCTCATGGGCGATCTCATCGCCATGATCCATATCCCAAGGGATCAGCCCGGTGAACCAGAGCTGGCCGTCCGGGGTCGGCAGAATGCCGCATAGCCGCTCCACAAAATCAAGCACGCACAGAATCGCTGGTGAATACGTCTGCGTGAAGCCCTCCTGCCCCGTCCATGGAGAGAGCGCCTGGGGGAAGCGGGTCATATTAGCTGCCGCATTCATGATCGGCTGCATAATCCAGGTCAGCTCCACATGGCGGTCATGATGCTCAAAGGCATGCGGCGTCCGAATCAGGCTGAGGAAATTGGTTGTTCCTCCCCATGTATTATAGCTGGAGGAGGGATCGAACCGCGGATCGTCCATTGCCAGGGAGGTGAACGGATATTTGGCAAAAAATTTGCTGGTATTGAGCAAATAGCGCTTCAGTGCCTGATCAAAGAAGGCTCTGTCCTCCACCTCGCAAGCAAGCACCCTCAACAGCACATCCGACTGTACCCGCACCCACTCCCCGTTGCGATCCACATCATAGAAGAACTCATCCTCCGCATCATAGCAATGGCGAATAAGACTCTCCAGACTTTGCTCAGCCAGGCGCTGCCAATTCTCCTCACGCTCACCGAGCACCGCTGCCATTCGGTTCAGATAGAGACGCTGACAATATACATTCGCTGTCAAATCAGGAGCCAGGAACGGCAGCAGCGGCGAATCGGGATGATACCGCGTCGGATCATTCCAATAGGGGGTATCCGGTACATGCCAGAAGCGCGGGGACAGATCATGTCCCGTATCAAAGGTAGAGAACGCCTCCACACAGCCCGTGCCGCGGGTATTGCGATAACGGGCGAGCCACGCATCCTGCCGCTTCATCGCGCTGTACATTTTGCGCAGGAAGCGCTCATCCTTGCCATGAAGAAGATAATGATTCCAGACGCTCCTGGCCAGCGGTGTGACCATCTGGATTTGCCGGAAGGCCGGCCCCTCCTGCGTCAGCTTATAGGGCATTAGCCCATCCTCACGCTGATAATCAGCGAACAGTTCATACGTTGAACGGGCAACGGAGGGTACATAACGGGATAGCACCTCCGTATTGATCGTTCCCGTGCTCTCCAGCCAGCATCCCAGATAGATGCCTCCCTCATGCAGCACGGGCCCGGCCTCCAGCGTAGGCACGATGCAATCCAGCAGCTTGCTGAGTGCAAGATAATAGACCTTCTCCAGCCGACCCGACGAGGCGGTGAACTTCACGCCAGAGCGCTTCCACTCCTCTAGAACAGGCTGATCGCTTGCCTTCTTCAGCGTCCCCGTTCTCTCCTCAATCTGCAGCTCGCGCAGCCTCTGAAGCAGTCTCTCCTTCAATGATGACACCTCCATGACCCGGTCGCGGGCTTACTGATTATTTTGGAAAATTTGAACCGTACCGTTATAGAAATCGGCTACCCCCTGCTTGACATCCTTTCGCTTGAAGCCAATCTCCTGCACCGTTGTCTCAAACAGCTTGGAAAACTCGGTATTGCCCGGAGGATTATAGCTGACATTGAACGGCTCCTTCTCTGTCGCAGCAGATACCCGCCCCAAATAATGATAGATCGCCTGATCGGTCGGACTAGCATCTTGCTCCAACACCTCACGCATCTTGGAGGTAACAGGAACCCCGCGGTCATTGCCAAGAATACGGGCGGCATCCGGGTCATTAATCCAGAAGTTAATCAACTGCGCCACTTCCTCAGGATGCTCCGTTTTCTTGTAGCCGGACATGCCCTGACTCGATTCAAATACAACCCCTGTTCCCTTCGGGCCTCTAGGAATCTGTACCAGCTCCAGCCGATCTTCAATCAGATTCTGATGTGCGCCAAGTTGATTGGATGGAATCAAGCTCATAGCAACCTTGCCCGTTACCACCAGCGACTTGCTGGTGTCCGATGGCGGATTGGAGATCTGTAGTTCAGGGGTGACTACACCGCCCGTCTTCCGCATTTGATCCCAATAGGTGAACCAGGCTTCTGCCTGCTCCTGATCAAATCCCAATGTCCCCTTATCCATGTCATAGAGCTGCTGCCCACGCTGCTTCAGGAAAATATCCAGACCGTCCACAGTAAAGTCATAGGTTCCATAGTAGCCCTTGCCCAGCTTCTCCGAGATTTGCTTGGCTGTGCTGGCATAGTCCTCCCACGTCCAGCCATCTTGGGGAATAGGCAGACCGGCTCGCTCGAACAGCTTCGTATTGACGACGATTGCCCTGGCATTGGCTCCGGCGGAGATATGCACCAGCTTGCCCCCGAGTGTGCCGTATTGAATCATGGAGGTATCCATATCGGACAGATCAAGCTGCTTGCCGACATACGGATCCAGCTCCAGCAGTACACCCTTGTTCGCATAATCGACGACGTTGCCGCCCAGGAAGAACACATCCGGCGCGGTGCCGGAGGCGAGCTGTGTATTCAGCTTGTCGAAATAACCGGAGCTGGGCGCAAACTCGCCCACAATTTTAATATTCGGATGCTTGTCTTCAAATTTACGCAGCGCCTCGTTCGTGCGATCCGCCCGCTTCTGGTCGCCCCACCACATCATGCGAATCTCCACCTGCTCCCCGGCCTCAGCCGTGCCGGTTGGCTGGCCTGCCTTGCCTTCCTCCGTTCCCTTCGCGCCACTGTTGCCGCATGCGGTCATCAGAACGAGCAGTAAAGCCATCGCTGCAAATCCTAGCTGTTTTTTCATGGTTCATCCCCCAAATGATTTATTTTAGTCCAGTTGTCGCAATGCCATCCAAAAAATATTTCTGGAAGGCCAGAAATATCGTCATGATGGGTACGAGCGATAGCGCTGACATCGCCAGCAAGGCTCCCCAATCCGACTCTCCGGAAGGATCGAACAACGAACGAATACCTAACTGCACCGTAAATTGCTTAATATCGCTGAGATAAATCATCTGGCTGAAGAAATCATCCCATGTCCAGATGAAGGTGAAGATCGCCGTTGTAATCAAAGCCGGAACCAGCAGCGGCATGATAATCCGAAAGTAAAGCTGCCCTTGACTACAGCCGTCTATCGTTGCACTCTCGTCCAGCTCCTTGGGAATCCCCCGGATGAACTGCACCATCAGCAATATAAAAAAGGAATCATGAGCCAGCCACTTGGGCAGGATGAGCGGCAGATAGGTGTTAATCCAGCCCAGCTCGTTATAGATGATGTATTGCGGAATCAGCGAAACATGGTAGGGCAGCATAATCGTCACCAGCATCAGGCTGAACCACAGCTTCTTGAACCGGAAATTCAAGCGGGCAAATGCATAAGCGGCCAAGGAGCAGGTCGCGATATTGCCAAGCACCGAGAGCACCGAAATCTGAGCCGAGTTAGCGAAGAACGTGCCGAAGGAGATGCCTTGCAGTCCCTTCCAGCCATTGTAGTAATTATCTAGCGTCAATTGGGCGGGCCAGATGCCCGGATCCGAGAAAATAAGACTGTTCGGCTTGAAGGAGCTGCTCAGCAGCCAGAGCACCGGATAGAGCATCAGCAGCCCGAAGGCAATAATCAGCGTGTGCTTGCCTGCATGGGTCCATACCTTCTTGTCCATCTGCCTACCGCCCCCCTTCCTTGCCGTCACCATAGAACACCCAATATTTGGAGGTCAGAAATACAATGACGGTAAAAAAGCTGATAATCAGGAGCATAAGCCAGGCCAGCGCAGAGGCATACCCCATATCAAAGAATGAGAACCCTTTCATATAGAGATACAGCGTATAGAACATCGTAGCGTTCAGCGGCCCCCCGCGTCCGTCTCCAATAACAAAGCCTGGCGTAAAAACCTGAAAGGAATTAATAATGCTCATCACCAGGTTGAAGAAAATAACCGGCGTCAGCATCGGCAGCGTAATGCGGAAAAATTGCCTCGTCTTCCCTGCGCCATCGACCTGCGCTGCTTCGTACAGATCGGCGGGAACCTGCTTGAGTCCTGCCAGAAAAATCACCATCGCCGAGCCGAATTGCCATACAGACAGCGTAATAATGGTGGACAAAATATAATCCGGGTGAGCGATCCAGGCCGGCCCTTCAATTCCGAACCAGGCCAGCGCCTGATTAACCAGACCGTCTCCGTCAAAGATGTTGCGCCATACAATCGCAATCGCCACACTGCCGCCCAGCAGAGACGGAATATAATAGACCGTTCTGTACAGGCCAAGCGCCCGAATCCCCTTGTTCAGCGCCAGCGCGACCATGAGCGCGAAGGCCAGGCGCAGCGGTACGGACACCAGCACATACGTAAAGGTGAGCGACAGAGAGCTTGTAAAGGTCGGGTCCTGGCTGAAAATGCTCGCGTAATTGTCCAGTCCTAGCCACACAGGGGGATTCAGCAAATTAAACTTGGTCAGGGATAAATACAACGAACCGAGCATTGGCCCGAGCGTCAGGCCGACAAAGCCGACCAGCCATGGTAGTAAAAACAGATACGCCGTCTTGTTATGGCTGTCAAGCGACCGTCTGCGTGCAGCTTGCATCGCACTCTCCTCCTTATCTTGTAGAACTAGCTTCTGTATAGCTCTATTGTAGAGGCAAGAAGGTCGAGGCTGAATACGATCTTTTCGGATGTTCATTATCGTTTTTTTCGGGTTGCTGGTCGATCCCCTGCTTACTGCCGCGAATTTCTATATTCCGACGGCGATAGGCCGTACCGCTTTTTGAATTTGGAGCTAAAATAACTGGCATTGGAGAACCCCGTCAGCTCGGCGATATCCCCAAGGCCTAGCTCTGTCTCCTCAAGCAGGCGTACCGCATGCTTCATTCGAATATCCGTGACATAGTGAATAAAGCTGGTGCCCGCCTGGGCCTTGAACATCTCCGAGAAATAGGTCGGATGATAACGATAACGCTCCGCCAGCATCGTCAGCGTCAGATCATACATGTAATTCTCATCAATAAACCGCTTCGCCTCGCGGATCGCGGATGAGTCCGGCTCCTCCTTGTCCTCGCGTCCATGACGGATAATCTTCTCCGCCAATTCGCTAATGAATTGCTCTGCCTTCGCCGGGGTATTAAACTCCCATACACGCTCCGGCCTAAGCCAAAGCTGGCTCCCGCTGCCCATCTCCAGTCCCTTCCCATAAGCGGCATGATCCAGCAGCAAATATAGCTGCAGCACCAGCTTCACAAAGCCTGGCCGCGATTGGCTATATACCGTCTCCAGCTCCTTGACGACCACCCGCCGGAACGGCTCCAGCTCGCCATGAGCCAGATGCCGCCTTAGCTGTCTGGCAGTGTCCTCAGTCAGCATATTCGTCTCATGGCGCTGGTCGCTATGGGATAAATTCCAGGCTAACAGAGCCGACATATACCCCTCCTTCCATTCGCCAAAGCCTGTCCTGACTTCGCTATATGCGATGGTGGGCACGAGCCCCAGGTTGTTCACGATACACGCTCGCAGCAGATTGCTGAATCCCTCTGCCGCTCCTGCCGCCTCCTGAATAATGTAGTGCATCAATCCCGGGTAATTGGCATCTCGAAAGACGTGGACATCGCCCCAGTCCACTGCCGTAGCGGCCAGTTCTCGACAGAGCAGCTCAAAGGGCAGGCGCAGCTTGTGAGCCGAACGCTCTTGCTCTGGCTCATGATCCCGCTCCAGCAGCCCTGCTGTTATAAACCGCACCGGAGTTTCCTGCCATGGCTCCAGGTCGAAGCGCCTCGACCGTTCCAGCATGGCCTGCTCATAGACCAGCCCCTCCTTGACGAGCTGGAGAATACAATGCTCCTTCATCTCCTTGTAATACTCCGAGAGCCGCCATTCCAGCACACTCTGCTGGTCTACAGTCGTGCGCGCCTGATCCAGCTCCTGTACAACCTTCATCAGAACCCCTGTCAGCTCAGAGCTTGAGACCGGCTTGAGCAGATAATCTCGTGCCTGATGACGCACCGCTGCCCGGGCATAATTGAAATCCTCATAGCCTGTAATCACGATTAGCCTTATATCTGGATAGCGGCCGCTGCATGTCTCCAGAAAGGAGACCCCGTTCATAATGGGCATATTCATATCTGTAATCACGATCTGAGCGGTATGCCGCTCCAGCCATTCCATCGCCTCACTGCCATTGCCCGCCTCTCCCGCCACAGTCAGCCCAAGCTCAGCCCAGTCTGCCTTCAGGCGAAGTCCTTGACGGATTTCCGGTTCATCATCCACGATCAATACGCGGTACATCCTGCGTCCTCCTTTGTACGGGTACGATCAGCTCAATCATCGTTCCGCGCTCTGGGCCACTATCCCTCGATTGAATCGTATATTCGAACAATGAGCCATAATAAAGCTGGCAGCGTGCCAGCACATTGCGAAGTCCGATCTGCTTGGATTTGCTGCGCAAAATTTGATCCATCTCTATCGCCCCTTTATTCGTAGTCAGCTCAGCCAATCGCTGTGCGGACATGCCTGATCCATTATCCGTGACGATCAGGCGCAGACGCCCGCCCTCCCGGCGGATGGTTATAACGACCTTCGCTTCCATTTGCTCTGCAAAGCCATACTTGACCGCATTCTCGATCAACGGCTGCAATATAAACTTTGCTATCTCCAGTTGCTCCAGCTCACCCTCCTCCTGGATCGTCAGATCAAGACGCTCGCCAAACCGGATTTGCAGGATGCTTACATAATGGCGAATGTACGTCAGCTCCTCCCTAAGCGGGATTAAATCCTCACTGATCCGCAAGGAGAAGCGGAGCATTTTGCCCAAGGCTTCAATGATGCGGACTGTAGGCTTCGTCTTTCCCTGTATAGCCAGACTGCTAAGCAGCTCCAGCGTATTAAACAGGAAATGAGGATTAATCTGGAGCAGAAGAGCCTTATACTCCGCTTGCTGCCGCAGAAGCTTCAGCTCGAATTCCGTCTGAATATGACTGCGCAATTGCTGCACCATCTGGCGGAAGGTCGAGGTTGCATAATCGACCTCGTGGCGGATTACCTGCTGCTCAGGGATGAGCTGCTCCGCATTGGCAAACTCCCCCTTTTGCACCTGCCGCATGGCGGATACCAGTCGTGAGAGCGGCTTGGTAATACTGTAGGCGAGCCAGGTCGCCAGTACGATCGCGGCTACCAGCAGAACGGTAGCAAGGATCGTCATGCTGCTGCGCAGCCGCGACAAATTCGCATACAGATCCTCCTCTGACACGAAGCCGGCGAGCAGCCAGTTATTCTTGGTCAGCTTCTTGTAGACAAGAATATCCGTCTGTCCCCGATGATTCTGCACATATTCAACCCCCTGCTTCGTTGACGAAGCAATAACCTTCTTCAGCTTGTCCGCCGCCTCTGGATACCGGTCAAACCCGTCCTGTGGCAGAACAGGGCGTCCCTCCTGATCCAATAGATAAATGTTTCCGCTTTCACCCAGATGAATCCGATTTAGCGGCTCCAGTAAAAAATCTGAGCTGACATTGACCTTCATTACATTCCGCGCCTTCGACGGCTCAAACGTGCCGATCGGCATCAGCAAGCTGACGACCTGATACGATCGCGAATAATTAGCCTCCACCTGGTCCGTATGGGCGGATACCCAGCGCTCGCTATGCTTGAGAAATCCGGTATACCACGGCTCACTCAGAAACGAGGGGTCGGATACAACCTGATTCTCGGCGCCGATCCATAGTCCATCCCGTCGGTATATCGTGACAGACGATACGCCCGAGTAGTTGTTCGTCGCCTGCGTCAGGAATTGGCTCAGTGCCAGATTCGCGAGCATCTTGTCCCCGCTGCCCCGCTGTGCGTCCGATAGCGTGCGATCCCATTCCTTCGTCATCTCGCTGTTGAAGACGAAGGAGGACAAGTCATAGATTTGGGTCAGCGCCATCTGGACAAAGGAGCCGTATTGGTCCATCTTCTCCAGCGCTGACGATTCAATATAGCTGCGAACCAGTGCGCGCGCTTCATTGAACAGCAGCAGCGACATCGTGCCGAACGAGAGAACAAGCAGCAAAATAAAGAAGGCCATGAGCCGGTTTTTTAGTGAGTAAAACATGTCTATTCCCCCGCTTCTCTTCGTAACAGTATCCCGCATACGGCAGCCCGTGATACTTCCCCATCATAGCCGCACACATGAAGCCCCCCGCCTCTTCACAGCGGCAAAAAACCAGCCTGTGAGCAAAGGCTCATAAGCTGGCTTCCTGATTGGTGACCGTATTAGAACGGATCGCTGCGTTCCTCTGATGCAAGCTCATAATGATGGGCTCGGCTCAGCTTTACAATCCGCCGGTTCGCTTTACGTATCATCACCTGATCCGTATCCCATGCGACGACGATGCCAATCACATCATTCTCCTCCAGTTGGTCCCGCACGACTCTGACCATCGCGCCATCTTGGCGAAAGGCATCCAGATGCTCATCTGATATCATTCTCATCCCGCTCCTTCGTTGACAAGCGTAAACGGCTGCCGCCGTCCTTGACGGGCTAAGCTTCGTTCCGCGTAGAAACAAAGAGACCCGTGGTCCCATCCGGGCTTCGAGGTCTCTTCCGTTGAATCCTATACAACTACCTGCAACGAAACGACAGTCATTAACCAACATGCTCCTTGGAGTCATTCGTCTCGTACCATTCATCCAGCACCCGCGACGACATCACTCGCTGAGCGATGTATTCACTCTGTTTCTCGGTGAATTTATCGCGCCACGGGATGTTCAACTGCTCACATAGCTTAACAACCGTCAATAGCTCCGACCAGGCGACATAACGTTTGTACCAGAAAAATTGTGGATGCTCAATCATATACGGATACAGAGTGTCGAACTCGGTATGTTTGCAATCGAGTGCACGCTCGAAATGAATTTTGGCATCGGACAATTGAGTATGAAAAAATTCTGGCATGACTTCCAATTTATCCATATCCTTCTGCCTCCCTTTCAGCCACTTATTTGTTATTATAGAGGAAAACTCCCGCGGTGGAAAGAGCGGAATGAATGGAAAAACCGCGAGCTTGGCCGAGCGGGGACGCGGAACGTCCCCTTCAGAAACACGACATTATGCAAAAGTAATTGTACCGCCATCAAGCGAGGCGATGCGCACCAGCGATTCCACGCGATAGCCCTGCTCGCGAATAGCGCGGCCGCCAGCCTGGAAGGTTTTCTCCACGACGATCCCCACACCCGCCAGTTGGGCGCCAGAGCGCTCGATAATCTTGATCAGGCCGCGGGCAGCGTCGCCATTGGCGATAATATCATCAATAAACAATACGCGATCCTCAGGTGAAAGATACTGGCGCGAGACCATAATATCGGTAACGATGCCTTTGGTAAACGAAGGGACCCGTTCCGTGAGCGCATCGGGTTCATTGATCAATGTTTTCTTGCGGCGGGCAAAGAGCAGCGGAACATTCAAGGTCAGCGCAGTCGAGAAGGCAACCGGGATACCGGAGGACTCCACTGTGATGATCTTGGTAATGTTCTCCTCCGCAAAGCGGCGGGCAAATTCCTGCCCCATCTGCATCGTCAGCTCAGGGTCCACCTGATGATTAAGCAGTCCGTCCAGCTTGAGCACATCGTTTGATAGAACCGATGCTTCACGAAGAATTCTGTCTTTTAAAATATCCATGTGTTCACGTTCCCTTCAATTCCTACGATTCTTTTCGTTAAAGTACCATACAATGACCACTTTTCGCAACTGCTTCGCCGCCTCTGGCGCTAAATTATTGCAAATCGCCGATTAATAGCGAATACCATGAAACTTTTTATCAAGTTATCCGTCTAAGTATCATATACAGAGTGCCAAGCTCCCTTGGCATCGTGTTGTTATGTCATCAACGGGCAAGACGAAGATCACACAATAAGGAGGGATCTGCTCATGAAATCATCCAGGCTTCTGCTGCTATCCGCATGCCTGCTGCTCGCACTGGCTGCTGGCTGCTCCAAGGAAGCGCCGACGGCGCAGCCGGGCAAGAGCGTGCAGACGGCGGACGCAGGCTCCGAGCAGAAGGTAGATTCACACGCACAAGAAACCAAGGGCAATGTGGCTGAGCCAGACGACAGCGGGCACAGCGAGCAAGCAGACCCGCAGGAGCAGAGCCCGCAGCAGACGTATGACAATCAGCCCGCCGAGGACAACGAGACGGCCTCGCTGATTACCCCGCCGGACAATAGCGCCAAGTCTCCCGGTACAGGAGAGACGGCAACCGGCGGCAAGGTGAAGACGGAATCGTCCAAAGCCTGGGACGCCAAGGCACCGCTGCTGCTCGGCATCTCGATTGGCGACGCTCAGGACACCGTTATCGCGCAATATGGCAAGCCTCAGGATGAATTCTCTACCGAGGATCAGAAGGAAACGCTGAATATCAACGAATACGACGGCTTCTCGGTCGGCTATGATGGCAAGTACAAGGTCAAGTTCATCGAGGTATACGGTGACAAGGTGAAGACCGGGCTCAACGGCTTGCGTATCGGGCAATCCAGCGAAGATGCGGTCAAGGCGCTCGGCAAGCCATCCAATCATAATACGTATACGCTAGGTTATAAGGCTGAAGGAGCGTTCCTGAAGCTTGATCTTGATCCGCAGAGCAATGAGGTGCTCTCCATCAAGCTATTTGTCAACAGCTAGCCGCGCCTGTGCAGCGGATGGCACGACTGCAATGACGTATTCCCCTGCCTTTAGAGGCTAGCATCCTTACTCGTCCACTAGCACCCGCACTGTGGCAAGCTGTTCTGCGCAACAGCCTGCCACAGCGCGGGTGCTTTATTGTGTCCATATGTAGCCATCTAAGCATACAGGGACTGCATTCCCTCCTCATGCTGAACTAACTGTCATCCTTGTCCATATGGCGACATAGGCTGATAGAAGGGAGACCAAGGAGGGAATAGGAAATGCGAAAGCTTGGCACCATGCTTGGCATCGGCCTCACCTTTATGGGTACAGTCGTCGGCGCTGGCTTCGCCAGCGGCCAGGAAATATTGCAATTTTTCACCCGCTTCGGCTTTATCAGCATGTTCACCATCCTGCTCGTCGCCGGGCTGTTCATCTGGCTCGGAGCCAAGATGATGCTGCTGGCTGCCGATATATCCGCTGTGTCCTATGAGGACTTGAATATTGCCTTATTCGGGGAGCGGCTGGGACGGCTGGTAAGCCTGTTTATGATCGTGGTTCTGCTGGGTGTAACCGGCGTTATGCTCGCCGGAGCAGGTTCGATCTTCTCCGAGCATCTGAATATATCCTATCAGACCGGACTTGTGATTACGCTGGCCGCTTGCTATATGCTGCTGCGCAAGGGCTTGTCCGCCATTCTCGCTGTCAACTCGATCGTTGTGCCCGCCATGCTGCTATTCACCTTTATTTTACTATTCAAAACGATCCCCCTGCCGACCTCCACCCGCTGGCTGGAGCTGGTCAATGACCACTCCTGGCTGGGAGCCTGGATGTCGCCGTTCCTATACACCGCCTTCAATCTGTCGATGGCGCAGACCGTGCTCGTGCCCCTCGGCGCGAAGGTGAAGGATCGCCGGTTGATTATCGGCGGTGCATGGATCGGCGGGATCGGCATCGGCTTCATGCTGCTGGTCGGACATATTACACTATCCGCCAACATGCCGGGCATCACCCAATATGCCATCCCGATGGCCGGCATAGCCAAGCAGTTCGGACAGGGCATCCAGTGGATCTACATCTTCCTGATCTTCTCCGAAATCTTCACGACCTTGATCGCTAATGTATACGGTCTGACCCTGCAACTGCATGAACGCCTAGGGATCGCACAGCATTGGATTGTCCTCTCCATCCTGTTCATCAGTTATCTGCTCAGTCAGCTCGGCTTTGGCATCCTGCTCTCTACGCTGTACCCGTTGTTCGGACTGATCAGCCTGGGATGGCTGGTGCTGATCGTCAAGCGCTAGGCCGCGAAAGCTGCTAAGCAATCAAGGTTAGGCAGGCGGCCGTCCTTTGGGCGGTTCCGCCAGAGTACAGCTCCCAGATTCCGAACCGATCCCACCCGGCAACAGCCGCCTTTCCAGAAAGACGATAATCTGCTGCAGTGAAGCGATCTGCTGCTCGATGTGGCGCTTGTGCTTCTCCGCCAGCTCAACCAATTCCGGGTAATCGGTTATCGGCTCATCCCGCCGGAGGGTAAGAAAGGGCTTCATACTTTCCAGGGAAAGACCTGTCTTCTTATAGCAAGCGATCATCCGCATCGTCTCCAGATCCTCAGCACGATACAGACGATGGCTGTTCGGCTTCCGCTTGGCATACGTCAGCAGACCGATCTTCTCATAGTATCGAATCGTATCCGTGGAAAGCCCGGTTTCTTCGGAAGCCTCTCTGATCGTATAAGTCTGTTCTTCGCTCATGATCCTATCCCCCCATTGTTCTGTTCCTGTCATGTCTCCATTATACAAGCTGGAGCCAGCTCCAAGTCAATTCCTGCACGTCGGCTCTTGACTTGAAGTCGACTCCAGCTTGTAGACTGTGGGAAGGCCAAGTAAGCCGACAGGAGGGAGAAGCAATATGAACGGGAACAACATCGCTTTGATTACAGGTGCAAGCAGCGGGATCGGTTTGGCGTTAACACGCAGGCTGTTAAGCGAGAAGTGGCAGGTGATCGGTCTGAATCGCTCGGCGTTCCCTGTGGACGATCCGATTCTCCAGATAGCGGCAAGGGAACAGAGACTGAGGGAATATCGTGCGGATCTGGCAGATTTCCAACAATTAAGACAAGCGCTTGAGCTCATTCTTGCCCAGGAATCCCATCTCGATCTGATCTTCAACAATGCCGGCGGTAGTCTGCCCGAGATTCGTTACTCTCCGCAAGGACGCGAGCTCCATTATGAGCTGCAGACGGTCGCGCCGTACCTGATCATGATGGAGTTGAAAGAACTCCTCAGGCGCGGGGAGCATCGTAAGGTCATTAACACGTCTACGAATGCGTTCGCCACCCTTCGTCAGTTTCATGTCCTGGAGCTAGAGCGGCCTGCTTCGTTCCGCAAATTGTTTGGGCCTTACGCCGCGACTAAGCTCGCGATGTCGTTATGGACGCAGGAGGCGGGACCACAGCTATTCGATCAAGAGGGAATCACTCTGCTCAGCGTCGATCCGGGCGGCAATAACACGATGAACTCTAAAAATCGGGGGGGACTGCCTTTCTTTCTGAGACCTGTCATGAAGCTGCTCTTTCCCGACCCGTCTACAGGAGCAGGCTTGCTCTACGAGGCGGCCCTTACCACGCATAATCTCGTTCCCAGCGGAGCCTACCTGACGAAGGGCGCACCGGCTACATTGAAATTCGCAGAGCTGGGAGCCGAAGTGCTGGCACGAGTGGATGACATCTACCGCCAAGAATATTAGCTGCCTGTTACAGCAGACATGCCAAAAGGCTGGACGGAGAACTCACGTTTTTCTCATCCAGCCCTTTGCCCTTGTGGCCTTAGGGGACAGGCTCTGCTGCGTATGAGGTCATGGCCTCCCCAGTATACACGCGGGTAATAGCCGCAGCGCTATCAGCCGACAGAAATGGCTCACACAGGAATATACGAGCGGTATACTCGCCTCAGCTCTGCAATTACCCGCTGCAGCGAGTAGACCTGCTTCGCCTTGTTCCAGCCCGATCGCGCCAGATTGTAGCGATACACCGGATCAGACACCAGCAGCTCCAGCGCATCACTCAAGGCCAGCGGGTCTTCAGGCGGAACGAGCAATCCGTTCACACCATGATCGATCTGCTCGGCGATGCCGCCAACACGGGTACCGACAAGAGCAAGCAGACAGAGCGCCGCCTCCGCGAACACAGAACCGAATGCCTCCGCTCGGGAGGGTAAGACGAATATATCGAAGAACGGCATGAACTCCTCCGGGTGAAGCATATAACCATAAAATATAATTTCATCATACAATCCCAGGGAGATAGCCAGTTGCTCCAGCTCCTCGCGGATCGGCCCATCCCCGATAATATGAAGGACGAATGGCTTGCCGCGACGCTTCAATTCAGCACAGGCCTGAAGCAGTATATCCAATCCCTTGGCAGGGACGAGTCGGCAGACCGTAATGAGCTGCGGAATCTCGTTCTCATGGGAGATCGGCCGGAATCGCTTCTCATCGAAGCCGTTCGGAATGACATGAATGCTCTCCGGGTGCTTCAGGTAGGGAGATAAGTAGGAGCGGAATGACTCTGATACGGTCAGCAGGCCATCCATCTTCGCTTCCAGCTCTCCATAGATCAAGGTTAGAAATTGATGCTCAGGCCCGCCCTCGGCGATGCGTCCATTGAGAATCAGCTCCCGCTCATAGCTGGAATGGATCGTCATCAGCACAGGCGTATCCGGGAACAGTTGCTTCATTACGAGCGCCGCAATCGGATGGTGGGCATGAATCAGATCATAGCTTTTATGAATCCTCAGCTTTGTCCACCACACATAATCCCTAAGGGTCTGCAAGTATTTGCCGATCGTCTCATTGCCGGCGAACTGCTGGACATCGAAGGTGTCGAACATCACCTCCTCCTGACCTTTTCCCCTGACTCGCTTAGGGATGGAGAACAGCTCCATCTGCCAGTTCATCTGAATGAACCGTTCTTGAATATAAGGTATCATGGAGGACACCCCTCCCGGCTGCTCGGGCGGGAAAAATAATGCTTGCAATATATTCAACGCTTCGCCTCCATTCTGAATGAATATAACACAGTATACGCAGCAACGGAGAGCCTGACCTTATCCCTTCGCCGTGCCAGGACGCTGCCGCGGCTTGGCGACATGACGCGGCGGATCGAGAATGGAAAGGAACGCGCAAGGGTGCAACCGGACGTGAACTACGCCTGCTGCACCTGCCGCTGTTCATATTCATCTCGCAGCACCGCCATGATGAGCAGATCGTGATAACGCCCGTTGCGGTAAATCCGTTGCCGAAGACGCCCCTCGTGTGCAAAGCCGCATTTCTCGTAGCAGCGGATCGCACTTCCATTATCCTCGTTCACTTCCAGTTGAATACGATTCAGATTCATACTATGTAAGGCGAACTGGATCAGCAGCCGAACGGCCTCCGTGCCGTAGCCCTTGCCCTGATTCACACGGTTGCCGATAACAATGCCCAGCTCCGCCGTCCGATTTTTCCAATCCAGCTCGAACAGATCGATCTGCCCAATATAATCTTCGGTGTCGCGGTGCGCAATAATGAAGCCTCGGTGGGTATCCCCACCTTCTATGACCCCCTCAATAAACGCCTCGGTATCCTGAATGGTCTGCGGGTACAAAAACGTATCCGATAGATGGCATGTAATCAATGGATCATTGACCCATCGCCTCATCGACAGCAGATCCTCCCTACGGTATTCACGAAGCCGAATCCGCTCTCCGATCAGGTGCGGCATAGGCGTCCCCTCCCTTACTTCCGAGATGACGCGCCCGTCTCCACAGGAATCAGAATCTCGACCAGCCCTTCCTCCAGACGCTCATCAAAGTGGTAGATCTCGATGGCGACCGCCTCGTCCAGCTTGCTCAAGCCCTGCTCCTTCATCCACTCCAGCAGTTGCTTGTAGCCTTCGCCAAATCGTTGTGTCGTACAGCTAACCATCGCATACGTATGCCCTGGTATGGTGAACTGCACCATATCCTGCGGTGTTAGCTCCAGCATGCTGACCTCATAGCATACCCAATACGTGGCAAACACTTCATTGCCGTAATACGGACAAATAAGCGCTGTTGATTTTTGGTTGCCGCTCAGCTCATGACGGCGTGAGAGAAACTCATCCCGCAGCGCAATGACATCATCAGGAAAGCTGGAATACGGGCCGGAATGGCTGATTCCTGCCAAATGAAGCGACGGCTTGGTGACCAACATACAATTGTCCATGACGCAATCCCCCCGGCTTTTGTTCAGCTCAATGGCTCTTCAGCGCTGCACGACACAAGCCCTAAGGCTTTGTCTAACAGTCATTGTACTCATAATGGGTCTCATTTCGCAAGTGATTTGTTGCCTGCCTCTCCTATTCCTGAGGCTTCATGCCTGGTTGCAGCAGGGATAGCTGGCACAGTATGATAGGGAGAACGGCTTGATCGTCTCCCGGTCAGGGCAATCTTGCCCTCGGCAGTCGAACCAGGGGAGAAATATGAGCCTTGAGGCGTGAGCGGCGGCTGCGAATCATGAGGCAAAGCTCCCCCCTTGTGCCACAAAGCATAAAAGACAGGTGGAATACATATGCAGATTATCGCCATGCTCACGATGCTGATCGACCATATCGGCGTCATCTTTTACCCGGAGGAGAGCTTCCTGCGCATCCTGGGTCGTCTCTCGTTCCCGCTATATGCCTTTGCGCTGGTGCGCGGCTATTACCATACCTCCAACATGCCCCGTTATCTGCTGCGCCTTGCGATTCTCGCCGCCGTATCCCAACTGCCATACCAGTGGGCACTGTTAGATGACGGCGTGAATGTGGTCGCTGCCCTGCTCGTCTGCCTGCTTGCGCTGCTGTCTCTCGACCGGTTCAAGCACCCCGCAGCCGTACTCGGCACGATTGCCAGCGCCGCGCTGCTGCTGGAGCTGCTCCAGTTCGATTATGGATATTACGGACTCGCGCTCGTGCTGATCTACCGCTATACGCGGGGGGAGTGGCAACTGCTGCTCCATCTGCTGCTCAATGTCGCTGTCGCCGTAGAGAAGGGCTGGGCCATCCAAATGTTCAGCCTGCTGTCTACCGCTACGCTGCTGTATACTCCCCAGCTCTACCGGTCTCTCGACAAGGTGCGTGTGCCGCGTCTGCTATGGCTGAGCTTCTATCCGGCCCATCTCATCGCCCTGGGCCTGGTGCGCGAGATCATGCTCGCTGCGGGTTAGTCTTCGGTGCATGGTTCACCTGGCCTAGCCTGCTCCGAGCTCCATCTGCTCTGAGCCCCGTCTGCATGCCGCGCTCCGGGCGGGCTGGCGGCTACTTGTCCTGCTGCTGCAATGCGGCCTTGAGCGCATCCGCCAATCCTGAGTTCAACTTCTCATTGTCGCTGAACTGCTGGATGAGCCGCTGCTGATCGCGGCGATGCACCTTGCCGCCCTTCTCCCCATCGAGCTTCTCGACGAAATTGCACGGACGGCACTGCGCGTACTTGCCATTCTTGCCCTCATGAATCTCCATCTTCTTCCTGCACTGCGGACAGCGCTTGTTCGACAGCCGCGGCTCCGCAGCGCGCCGATAGTCGCATTCCCGATCGGAGCAGACCAGCGACTTGCCGCGCTTGCTCTTGACCTCCATCAGCGGCTTGCTGCACTGCGGACAGCGTGAATGGGTCAAGTTATGCGGCTTGTATTCCTTCGTCTCGCGCTTAACCTGTCCAACCCAGGCCACGGTCTGCTGGCGGATGCCCTCCATGAACCGCTGCGGGTTGCCCTTGCCCTTGGCGATACGCTCCAGCTCCTGCTCCCACTGCGCGGTCAAGCCGGAGCTCTTGAGCTCGTCTACCACCAGCTCGATCAACTGCTTGCCCTTCCCTGTCGGGACGAGCCGATTGCCCTGGCGCTCAATTGTATCCGTCCCGAGCAGCTTCTCGATAATATCGGCGCGTGTAGCTGGTGTGCCCAGCCCATTCTTCTCCATCACCCCGAGCAGGGATGCCTCGGTATAGCGCGGCGGCGGCAAGGTGCGCAGCTCGCGAATACGGGCGCTCTTGATAGCTAGCGGCTGGTTCATAGACAGCTCCGGCAGGTTCTGCTGCGCTGCGGCTTGCTCCTCCTGCTGCGGCTGCTCCTCCTCGTCTTCATCGCTGTAGGACGGGCTGCCGTATACTTCCTTCCAGCCTGCATCCTTGGCGATCTTGCCCTTGGCAAAGAGCAGCTCAGAACCGGCCTGAATGACGACACTTGTCTCCGCATAGCGGTATTCCGGGTAAAAGAGCGCGATGAACCGCTTCACGATCAGATCATACAACCGGCGTTCTTCATTGCTGAGTGCGCTCAGGTTGACGTACTGCTCCGTTGGAATAATCGCATGGTGATCCGTTACCTTGCTGTCATCCACAATCCGCCGTGTGATACGCAGCGGCTGCTTGAGCAATCGGCGTGCCAGCGGCGCGTAAGGACCGACCGCGATGCTCTCCAGCCGCCCCTTGAGCGTCGGCGCCATATCGCTGGTCAAGTATCTGGAGTCTGTGCGGGGATAGGTGACCAGCTTATGCTGCTCGTACAGACGCTGCAGCACGCTGGAGGTCTGCTTCGCCGAGAAGCCCAGCCGCTTGTTCGCATCCCGCTGCAGCTCTGTCAGATCATAGGCGAGCGGCTGAGGCTCGGACTTGTCAGCGGTCTTGAGCTTATGTACGCTGGCCCGCGACTGCTGCAGCTTCGCTGCGAGCTGCTCGGCTCGCTCCTTGTCCCACAACCGTCCATCATGCCCTTCCTTCTCCCGCCAGATCGCCTGGAAGCCACCGACATCCGCCGTAATCGTCCAGTACGGCTTCGACTGAAAGCCCGTGATCTCCTCCTCGCGCTCCATCATCATCGCCAGCGTCGGTGTCTGTACACGTCCGGCTGCTAGCTGCGCATTGTATTTGCAGGTCAGCGCCCGCGTTACATTAAGCCCAATCAGCCAGTCCGCTTCGGCCCGGCACACCGCAGAAGCATACAGATTATCATACTCCTTGCCTGGGCGAAGCTGCTGAAAGCCCTCCTTGATCGCTTTGTCTGTCTGGGAGGAAATCCACAGCCGCTTGTACGGCTTGCGCCATTTCACCAGCTCCATGATCCAGCGGGCAACCAGCTCCCCTTCACGCCCGGCGTCTGTCGCGATGATCAGCTCCTTAATATCCTGCCGCTTGCATAGCTGCGCCACCTGGCGAAATTGCTGCGAGGTTTCCTTCATCACCTTCAGATTCATCCGCTCCGGCAGCAGCGGCAGATCCTCCAGATTCCATGTTTTGTACTTCGTATCATAATCCTCTGGCTCCGCCAACGTGACCAGATGACCCAGCGCCCATGTGACGACATATTGCGGCCCTTCATAGGATGCCTTCTGCTTCTGTCCGCAGCCCAGCACCCGAGCCAGCTCCCTGGCAACACTCGGCTTCTCGGCCAGCACCAATGATTTCATATGACTCTAACACCTCTCCTGCCAAGGTGGCCTGCTAGAATCTCATCCGTAGACGGAATCAAGAGAGACCACCTTAGATTTTTGCCCGTACTCGATAGCGCCGCGCCAAAACCTTCTATAGTAGCGCGACATCTTACCATTATAACCCTTCGGGCGCTGCTTGTCAGTGCGCTGCCTTCATGGACAACGCACTCTCTCGCAGATGTACAGGGGACAGGGGGTGCAACAAGCCAGCGTAACGCAGCACGCCCCAGCGCCATGCAAAATCCCACCGCCTTGCAACGGACGGTGGGATCATATATGGTCGGCCTACAGCTTCGGGGGCTCTTATTCCTTCAACAGCCGCAGCGTCGGCGCGAATTCTTCGATTAATTCCGGCGCCTCCAGCTCCTCATTATGCGACAGCGGCGTTACCGCATAGGCGCGCATGGCAGATGCCGGATAGGAATAGATATGATTCTCCAGCACATAGCGGTCGGTCATCGCAGGGTCAAGCCAGCTCGTCTGCTCCTCATCATCCATGATCGCCGGCATACGATGATGATACGAGGAGACGACCGGATTGGCCATGGCCGTGACAATGGTGCAACTGCGGTGCAGCTTGCCGCGGGGGTCCACCCGCATCTCATATAGTCCGGCCATCGCAAATACCTGCTGCTCCCGCATGACAATATGGAAGGCCTGCTGCTCCTTGCCCTCTGTGCGCCAGCCATAAAATCCGCTGCATGGAATGAGACAGCGCTGGCGCTTGACGATGCGGTCAAATATTTTTTTGCCGCTGATGGAGCCGAAGTCCGCATTCACCGAATCTCTTGCCCAATACGGGAATAAGCCCCATCTTGCCTCCACCAGCTGGCGCTCCCCTTCGGAATGGATAATAATCGGAATGGATTGAGTGGGCGAAATATTGTAACGCGGCTTGTAATCTGCATGAAGTGCCGCGATGCGGTACTTCTCCTGCAATTGCTTGGATGGAGCCGTAAGCGAAAATCGATCACACATAGCATAGACCACCTTTGCTGGCATTTAACCTCCATTATTTGTAGGGTGGCCCGATTCTATGCACCATTTTCCCAGATCACACGAGCTGTGTCACCACACGCCAAGCCTCCAGCTTATCCTCCATTCTCCGGTAGACCGCAGTCGGCACAGGGCTTGTGGACGGCAGCCGCAGGTAGGTTCGCCCCTCCTCCAGCCCTACCAGCTTGCGATACAGCTCCTCCGCCTTGGCGCCATTGAAGATTACGGTACGAATGGCAGGATACCGCTCGTAAAAGGCGGCGAAATCATTAGCCTCCTCCTCGCGGATATGGGCATCCAGACTTCCCTTGCGCTTGCACCTGGCCAGCACATCCCACAGCGCTATACCCTGCTCTCTAAGCAGTTGCAGCCGCTGCCCGTAATCGTCCGGCAGCTCGCGCTCAAACAACTGGAACAGGAGCGGCCACAGATGATTGCGCGGATTGCCGTAATACTGTCCCCTGCGCAACGATTCCTCCGATGGCATCGAGCCAAGAAGCAGCACGCTGGAGTTCTCGTCCGCTACAGGCGCAAACCCTTCAAGCTTCATCTCTCACACCTCCTTGTCATTATCCACGCTTCCTATATAGGCAAGAGAGGCTCGCCATCCCATGCAGGGATGACAAGCCTCTTCCGAGTTCACTCTGTATTGATTATCGATTAGCCTTCCAGAAGCAGCGATTCTGGGTCCTCGAGCATCTCCTTCACTGCAACCAGGAAGCGTACCGCCTCGCTGCCATCCACGATGCGGTGATCGTAGGAGAGAGCAATGTACATCATCGGACGGTTCTCCATGCGCTCGTTATCAATCGCCACTGGACGAATCTGAATCTTGTGCATTCCCAGGATACCCACCTGTGGAGCATTCAGAATCGGAGTCGACAGCAGCGAGCCGAAGATGCCGCCGTTCGTAATCGTGAAGGTTCCGCCTTGCAGATCGGACAGCGACAGCGAATTCGCACGCGCCTTCTGTGCCAGCGAGGCAATCTCCTTCTCGATTCCGGCAAAGCCGAGACGGTCAGCGTCTCTAACGACCGGTACAACCAGCCCTTCCTTCGCCGATACAGCAATACCAATATCGTAACGCTTATGAATCAGGATGTCTTCGCCTTCAATCTGGGCGTTCAGCAGCGGGAACTGCTTGAGCGCGCCGATTACCGCCTTGGTGAAGAAGGACATGAAGCCGAGGCCAATGTCATGCTTCTCCGTGAAGGATTGCTTACGACGCTTGCGCACATCCATAATCGCCGTCATATCGACTTCATTGAAGGTCGTCAGCATCGCGGCTGTCTGTTGTGCCTCAACGAGACGCTTGGCGATCGTCTGTCTCCGTCTGGACATCCGCACACGCTCCACCGTCTTGTCTTCAACCGGTGCTGCTGCCGCTGCTGCAGCAGGAGCGGCAGGCGCCACTGGAGCCGCTGGTGCGGATGTTACAGCAGCAACATCGCTTGCGCCGACTCTGCCCAGTGCCTGATTCAGATCAATTCCCTTCTCCCGTGCCAGCTTGCGTGCCGAAGGGCTGGCATGAATAGCCGCAGGCTCAGTCGCTGGCGCGGACGGAGCAACCGCTGCTGCTGCCGGCGCTGCCGGTGCAGATGGAGCAGCCTCCTGAGCCGGAGCCGCCGCTTGCGGCTGCGAAGCGGGTACTGCCGCTGCGCCGCTGACTCCGATGTGTGCGACAATCTCGCCTACCTTGACGTTTTCGCCGCTTTGGCGCAAAATGCTGGACACGACTCCGCTAGCCTCAGCAGTTACCTCCATGTTTACCTTATCCGTCTCTAGCTCGAACAGGATGTCCCCGGCATTGACTGCGTCGCCTTCCTTAACGAGCCATTGCGAAATCGTCGCTTCAGTAATGGATTCACCAGCTTGCGGAACTTTAACTTCAAACATTGTGTTGTTGCCCCCCTATTAGTTATCCTGCTTCAGTTTCAGAGCTGCGGAAATAATCTGCTGCTGCTCATGGGCATGAACGGTATTGTATCCTGTGGCTGGGCTGGAACGCTCTGGGCGCCCAATGTAATCCACTTCGATCTTCTTCGGCGCCAGCTTCTGCAGATGCGGCTGAATATAGCGCCAAGCCCCCATATTTTCCGGCTCCTCTTGCACCCAGACGATCTCCTTCACCTTCCCGTAACGGGACAGGATGCTCTCGATCTCTTCCTTAGGGAACGGATAGAGCTGCTCTACCCGGATAATATGCAGCCAGGAGAAGTCCTGATCGCCAGCATTCGTAATCGCATCATCCAGGTCGATAGCTACCTTGCCGGTACACAGAATGACGCGCTGTACCTTATCCGGCGTACCGCCAAGACCTGGCTGCTCCAGCACTGTATGGAACTTGCCGTCGCTCAGCTCCGTGCCTGTCGAAGCGACACGCGGATGGCGGATCAGGCTCTTAGGCGCCATAACGATCAGCGGACGCGCCTGCTCCGTGCCAACAATCTTCGCCTGCCTACGCAGCAGGTGGAAATATTGAGCAGCGCTGGTCAGGTTCGCAACGGTCCAGTTGCCTTGTGCGGACTGCTGCAGGAAGCGCTCTGGACGGGCGCTGGAATGCTCTGGCCCCTGTCCTTCGTAGCTATGCGGCAGCAGCATGACCAGCGACGACTTCTGCGACCATTTCTCTCTGGCAGAGGAAATGAACTGGTCGATCAGCACTTGTGCCACGTTGGTGAAATCGCCGTATTGCGCCTCCCAGATGTTCATGGTCTCTGGTGCGAACACGTTGTAGCCATATTCAAAACCAAGCACGCCCGCCTCGGACAACGGACTGTTATGGATAGCGAACGATGCCCGCGCTTGCGGCAGGTGGTGCAGCGGACAATACAGCGCGCCCGTCTTGCTGTCATGCAGCACCAGGTTGCGATGAGCGAATGTCGCACGCTCGGCATCCTGACCGGTGATGCGGATCGGAGTCCCGTCCGCCAGGATGGTCGCAAAGGCCAGCGTCTCCGCCAGTGCCCAGTCGACCTTCTTGCCCTCGTCCAGCGCACCGGAGCGGCGCTGCAGGATGTTCGCAAGCTTCGAATACGGCGTGAACGATCCCGGACGCTCCAGCAGACGCTCATTAATATCCTTCAGTTGCTCCAGCTCAACGCCTGTCTGCGGCTCGATCCAGCCTGGAACATCAGCAGGAGCAGCTTGGGCTGTCTTATCAGCCTTCAGGTTCTTCACCTGCTCATAGGCTTCCTCCATCTTGCTGATGATCTTCTGCTTGAGCTGCGGCAGAACATCCTCACCGATGACTCCGCGACCTACCAGCGCGGCAGAATAGACATTCGGAGCCGATGGATGGTTGCGCATCTTGTCATACATGAGCGGCTGAGTCGGCTGTGGATCATCCATCTCATTATGACCGTAGCGACGATAGCCAATCAGGTCAATGACGAAGTCCTTCTTGAATTCCTTGCGATATTCGCAAGCCAGGCGAATCGCCGCGATGCACGCCTCCGGATCATCACCATTCACGTGAACGATCGGAATGTCGAAGCCTTTGGCGACATCGCTGGCGTAGCGTGTGGAGCGCGAATCGATGCTCTCGGTCGTGAAGCCGATCCGGTTATTGACGATGATATGGATCGTTCCACCATTGCGGAAGCCCGGCAGACGGTCAAAATTCAACGTCTCTGGCACGATGCCTTCGCCAGGGAAGGCGGAATCGCCATGCATCAGCACGACCGCTGCCTTGTCCTCGTCACGCTTCGGATAGCCCGGCTGGGTGCGATCCTCCTGCGCGGCGCGGCCGAAGCCCTCTACAACTGGATTGACATACTCCAGATGGCTTGGGTTGTTCGCCAGCGTGATGCGTGTCTGCTGCCCGCTGCTGTTCGTAATGGTACGCTGCGCGCCCAGATGGTATTTCACGTCGCCTGTCTTGCCGCTCGGGTCCTCAGGCGGCATGAACTCCTTGTTCGAGCCGTGCTGGAATTCTGCAAAAATCTTGCTGTACGGCTTGCCCAGCACATGAGTCAACACATTCAAGCGACCGCGATGCGCCATCCCCATCAGAATATCCGATGCGCCCGATTCAGAATGATTGCGCACCAGTTCATCAAGCATAGGAATAAGAACCTCCAAGCCTTCTACGGAGAACCGTTTCTGGCCGAGGAACGTGCGATGAAGAAAATGTTCGAATTGCTCGGTCTGCACGAGCCGATCCAGCAGGTTGATCTGCTCTTCGCGGCTCAGACGAGTCTGCTTGGCGGCTACCTCGATATTCTTGGTCAGCCACTCGCGCTCCGCCTGAACATGAATATGGTCAAATTCATAGGCTGTCGTGCCCGTATAGATCTCCAGCAGCTTCTCAACAGCGTCCAGGCCCGTCTGCTTCGTGCCCTTGGCATTCTCCCAGATCAGCTCGCCCGGCAGCCCCATCAGATCCAGCTTGGTCAGTTTATAATTCTCCGGCTTGAGCATCCGGTCATCCTCAGTCTTCGGCGCCAGCTCCAGCGGATCAAGCTTCGCTGCCAAATGTCCATAAGTACGGATATTGGATACATACTTGCTGGCTGCAACAAGCTTTTCCATCTGATCAAACGAAATAACCCCTTCGCGTTGCGCAAGAGGCGCTGCCTGTGCATCCTCAGCCTCCAGCGGCGGCTCTCCCCACTGCTCAAACAGCGTTCGATACGCCGGGTCCACCGATGCGGGATCATCAAGAAACAGTTCATACTGATCATGAATATAGCCCAGATTGGGTCCT
This sequence comes from Paenibacillus sp. J5, assembly GCF_054955055.1. Lineage (NCBI taxonomy): Bacteria > Bacillati > Bacillota > Bacilli > Caryophanales > Paenibacillaceae > Paenibacillus > Paenibacillus sp. J5. Next base: position 180,966 of record NZ_JBUEDD010000013.1, read on the forward strand.
GCGTAATTGTGCCAAGGCGACTGTGTACTGCTTATGGTCGTCATTCCCATAACCCTCCAGAATTGCATATTGTCATCCAACTCAATCATTCATACCCTGGCGGCCGCAATGTTCAACCACCTTGGCATACGAAAGGTCCCCGCCGAAAATGTCCAGCGCGCTTCCGATGGTAATATCCAGTTTGTTGCCTGTCAGCTCTGCGAACCGCTCCAGATCAGACAACGAGCGAGCTCCGCCTGCATAGGTCGTCGGGATACTCGTCCAGTTCGCCAGCCTGGATGCCAGCTCCTCCTGAACCCCGGTGCGCTTGCCCTCAACATCTACCGCATGAACCAGAAACTCATCGCAGTACTGCTCCAAATATTGAATACTCGATGGCTGAAGCTCGAAGTCGCTGAACGTCTTCCACTGGTTCGTCACAACATACCAGCGTCCATCCTTCTCCTTGCAGCTCAGATCAATGACGAGCCGATCCTTGCCCACCTCGGAGACGATGCGGCGCAGACGCTCCTCGTCCAGCCGGCCATCTCGGAAAATATAGGAGGTTACGATCACATGGGAAGCGCCGTATTCCAGATACGTGTGCGCGTTCTCCGCCGTGATCCCTCCGCCGATCTGCAAGCCCCCAGGGTACTCCCTCAGCGCAGATGCGGCTGCCTCCTCATTACCCCCGCCCAGCATGATCACATGACCACCGGTCAAGCGATCCTCTCTGAACATGGCGGCATAATGAGCAGGACTCAGGTCGGAGACGAAATTCTCGACTACCTTGCGGGTGTCCGAATTCAGCGTCTCGCCGACGATTTGTTTGACCTTCCCTTGGTGCAAATCAATGCACGGTCTGAATTTCACTGGATTCTACTCCTCATGGCCTTCATTTTACAATTGTCCACAATTTCTTAACTCAAAATTCACAACTACCTCACACTAATAAATTATACTATGGTATTGAAACCGGAAACAAATATTGAATTGAGATTCGTTCGATCTAAATTCGACATAGGATACATGCGGCTCTGCCCTCAGGCCGAGCTGTCCGTGTAATTGCGCAGCCTCACATACTCGCTGATCATCGCCAGCCGCCACGGAACAATCATCCCGAAGGCCAGCAGGAAGAACAGCGCTCCTGTCTGGGCGATGGACAAATATTTCTCCACCATGCCATGCATCGTCAGCCTCGCGAGCAGCAGCGAGACCATGATGAAGATGAAGGCTTTGGAGCGGATGACGTAGATGTCATGCTCCCTTCGCTCCATCCGGGTCGTCACGATCAGCGGAAAGGCGAAGATCAGCAGCCCCGTCCCCCACGCCGATATGGCCCACAGCCATGGAATATGCATAGCCGGCAATGCGAACATGACAAATCCGGTCGCCATCCCGATCGGCGGCATAATAATCTTCTTGAGCGTAGTCGGCCTGCGTGCCGCTCTCACCCTCAATATCATTAATGCCGTCCCTGCGAGCAGCGACATCACAACTGAACCGACCTGCAGCAGCGTAAAAGACTGTAGCAACGGCGAACACCCTCCGACACGATAGACTGGCTGAAATCAAGCACGCGGCGCATGCTTTAGCAGCCTTCTGCTTCTCCCACCTACAAGTACCCTTGCGATATTTCTTCTATAGAAGCGAATAGAATCCCAGGCGCCCATCCATACTGACACTGGACACCCACTTACATGGTACCCCATTCTATACAGCATGTCCACACGACACACGCTTTCATTCCATTTGGATTCGTGATAAACTAATGATATTGATTATCATTATTATTTGATAAGGAGCTATAAGCCATGAATTACAGAATAGAGAAGGATACACTCGGTGAGATTCAAGTTCCCGCAGATAAGTATTGGGGCGCTCAAACCCAGCGCAGCCTGCAAAATTTCCGCATCGGCGGCGAACGGATGCCGCTGGCGCTCATTCGCGTATTCGCGATGCTCAAGAGGAGCGCCGCACTAGCCAATCAGGAGCTGGGCAAGCTGGACCCGCTGAAGGCGGCAGCGATCGTCGCAGCGGCAGAGGAGATTATGGATGGCAAGGCGGACACCCACTTCCCGCTCGTCGTCTGGCAGACAGGCAGCGGCACCCAGACCAATATGAATGTCAATGAGGTCATCGCTTACCTTGCCAATCAGCGGCTGGCGGAGGGCGCAAGCGAGCTGCGCGTCCACCCCAATGATGATGTCAACCGCTCGCAAAGCTCCAATGATACGTTCCCGACCGCGATGCATGTTGCGGCGCTGCTGGCGATCAAGAGCACGCTCATTCCAGCGCTCGGCGAGCTGAAGGCGACACTCGCAAGCAAGAGCCAGGAGTTTGCCGGGATCATCAAGATTGGCCGTACTCATCTGCAGGACGCCACCCCGCTTACGCTCGGTCAGGAAATCAGCGGCTGGCATCGGATGCTGGAGAAGTGCGAGCGTATGATTCTGAGCAGCTCGGAGGCGCTGCGCGAGCTGGCGATTGGCGGAACAGCCGTCGGCACCGGCATTAACGCGCATCCGCTATTTGGTGCCAAGACAGCAGAGCAGCTCAGTCGGCTGACGGGAGAAACCTTCATCACGGCGGAGAACAAGTTCCAGGCGCTCACCAGTCATGACGAGCTGGTCTATGTTCACGGTGCGCTCAAGGCGCTCGCTGCCGACCTGATGAAGATAGCCAACGATGTCCGCTGGCTGGCGAGCGGCCCGCGCTCGGGCATCGGCGAGCTGACGATTCCCGCCAATGAGCCGGGCAGCTCGATTATGCCTGGGAAGGTGAATCCGACCCAATCCGAAGCGCTGACCATGGTCGCCTGCCAGGTCATGGGCAATGATGCTGCGATCGGCTTTGCAGCGAGCCAGGGCAATTTTGAACTGAATGTATTCAAGCCCGTCATCATCTACAACTTCCTGCAATCGGTCACCTTGCTCTCTGATGCCATGCGTTCCTTCAATGACAATTGCGCCGTCGGCATCGAAGCCAACCATCAGGCCATCCGTGACCATCTGGAGCGCTCCCTCATGCTGGTGACAGCACTCAATCCGCATATTGGCTACGAGAATGCCGCCGCGGTCGCCAAGAAGGCGCATCAGGAGGGTCTGACGCTCAAGGAAGCGGCGCTGCAGAGCGGGCTGCTGACCGAGGCGCAATTTGACGAGATTGTCCGTCCAGAACAGATGATTCAACCCAAGGAGTGATTGTTAACCATGTGGAATGCTTATCGCATATCGCCTAATTTGTATACCCTGCGCAGCGAGCGCGCCCAGGAGGACAGCGCTGCGACGGTATCCGTGCTCTCCGGCAGCGACCGCCTGATGGTTCAAGCCTCGCTCTGCCTCACCTATGTACAGAATGAGGGAGACTACCAGTTGCTGTTAGAGGCTGTCCGCAAGCTGGCCGATGACCACGCGCGCGCGGCGGGCACGGCGCAATGTCTGATTCAATATGAATGCAGGGGCCTGCTGGAGAAGGAAGGGGGCCTGTCGCTGCTCCCCGCCGGCAGCATCGGCTGCTATTCCTATGCAGAGGCGGCCTTTATCGAGGAGAGATAGGGGCTATGCTGTTCTGCGGCTGCTGCTGAGCAGCGCATCCTACGGCCCCCTGTAATCTCAGGGCGCGAACTCCCGCGGACTATATTACAGCTCCGCGGGAGCACCTCGCAGCACAATAACCGGCAACTTGTTGCTGTCTCTCGCCTATATCTAGTAGTCCCCCCTCCCCTTTCCCCTATGCGGGCACAATCTGCTTGAACAGCCGGATCGGTTCACATGGCTCCAGACTGTCGCTGAACTTTATCACATGAAAGCCATTCTTCTCCACTTTCACAACCCTTGACTCTGTCCAATTCCACCCCCGTCATGCCGCCATCCCTTGCCCCGCCTTTGTCCGCGGCTTTTTGGCCGTTCATCTCATAGATTTGGAGAAAAAGTCACAATATTTTCACTTGTGCGGCGCTCTGTAACAATCCGTTAAAGTTTTTAATGTTCTCTTGACAATCACTATATATTGATATAAATTGATTATTGTCTTCAATATATAGTGACCGTCGACGGAATGAGTCGTTTTGTAGCGCGACCCTATGACGGTCAGACAGAGAATGTAAGCTGCGTATGGGTTCAGTGCCTGCGCCTCTTATATTTTAGTTTAGGAGAGTGGAGTTTTATGCTAGTTGTTTATGATTCCAAGACTGGAAATGTGAGAAGATTTGTGGAGAAGCTGGGCATGCGTGCAGTGCAGCTAAGCGAGAACATGTACATAGAGGAACCATTTGTGCTTATTACGTATACGACCGGATTCGGACAAGTACCGGAGAGGGTCAGTATTTTTTTGCGCCAAAATTTCCGTTATCTAGCAGGCGTGTCCGCTAGCGGCAATCGAAACTGGGGAGCGGCATTTGGCAAAAGCGCGGATATTGTCTCGAATCGTTACGGCGTTCCCGTGCTAAGCAAGTTCGAGCTGGCTGGTTCAGCGGAGGACGTTAGAAGATTTGAAAGAGAGGTGAGCGCACTTGCTGCATGTTGAGCTAAACAACCAGTTGATGCGCAGAGACGCAGAGGGCTTCTTCCAATTGGATAAAGATAAAGAGGCTGTACAGGCCTTCATGGAGGAGATTCGGTCGAAGAGCGTGGTGTTCGGCAGTGTGACCGAGCGTATGAAGCGACTGATCGAAGAGAACTATTACGAGAATGTGTACGAGCAATATACGGAGCCTCAGGTAGAGCAGGTATATCAGCTTGCGCACAGCTTCCAATTCGAGTTCCAATCCTATATGGCTGCCTCGAAATTCTATACCGACTATGCGATGCGGACGAATGACCGCTCCCAATATCTAGAGGATTACCCGGACAGAGTCGCCATGGTGGCGCTGCACCTGGCTGGCGGAGATGCGCAGGCCGCGCTCCTGCTGACTACAGCGATGATGGAGCAGCGCGTACAGCCTGCGACGCCAACCTTCCTCAATGCAGGCAAGAGCCGCCGCGGCGAGATGGTCTCCTGCTTCCTGCTGGAGATGGACGATGCGCTCAACTCGATTAACTACAACCTGTCCACCTGCATGCAGTTGTCCAAGATTGGCGGCGGGGTCGCTGTCAACCTCTCGAAGCTGCGCGGACGGGGCGAGCCGATCAAGGGCGTCGAGGGCGCAGCCAAAGGCATTATGCCCGTGCTCAAGCTGATGGAGGACGCCTTCTCCTACGCCGACCAGATGGGTCAGCGCAAGGGCTCGGGCGCAGCCTACTACAATATATTCGGCTGGGATGTGCTGGAGTTTCTGGACAGCAAGAAGATTAACGCCGATGAGAAGAGCCGTATCAAGACGTTATCCATCGGACTGATCGTGCCGAACAAGTTCTACGAGCTGGCCGAGAAGAACCAGCCGCTGCATGTATTTGCCCCCTACTCCATCTATGCCGCTTACGGTCGCCATATGGATGATATGGATATGGATGAGATGTATGAGGAGCTGCTTGCTAACGATAAAGTGAAGAAGAAGGTCGTCATGACCGCACGGGATATGCTTACCAAGATTGCGACCATACAGCTTGAATCCGGCTATCCTTATATCATGAATCGGAGCAACGCCAACAAGGCGCATGCCCTGAAGGATATCGGCTCGATCAAGATGTCCAACCTGTGTACGGAAATCTACCAGCTCCAGGAGACCTCGCAGATCAACGACTACGGTCAGGACGACGTCATCCGCCGCGATATTAGCTGCAATCTGGCCTCGCTGAATATTGCGAACGTCATGGAGCTCAAGAAGATTCGAGAGTCGGTGCATGAGGGGATGACTGCGCTGACGGCGGTGAGCGATATGACGCGCGTAGCCAATGCGCCGGGTATCGTCAAGGCTAACGAGCAATTGCATTCGGTTGGCCTGGGCGCCATGAACCTGCACGGGTATCTGGCCAAAAATCTGATCGCGTATGACAGCAGCGAAGCCAAGGATTTCGCCCGCACCTTCTTCATGATGATGAACTATTATTCTCTGGAGAAGAGCATGGAGATTGCCAGAGAGCGCGGCGTGACCTTCTATGAATTCGAGAAATCCGAGTACGCCAAAGGAACCTACTTCGAGCGGTATGAGCAGACGGATTACAGCCCGGCATCCGAGCGCGTGCAGCAATTGTTCGAGGGCATCTATATTCCCACGCAGCAGGACTGGACGACGCTCAAGGAAGCTGTTGCCAAGCATGGGCTGTATCACGCTTATCGTCTGGCGATCGCACCGACCCAGAGCATCTCGTACATTCAAAATGCAACCTCCAGCGTAATGCCAATTGTGGAGCAGATCGAGACGCGCACCTATGCCAACTCGACAACTTACTATCCGATGCCATATCTGTCGAAGGAGAACTTCTTCTTCTACAAGTCGGCCTACCAGACCGATCAATTCAAGGTGCTGGAGCTGATCGCTGAGATTCAGAGTCATATCGATCAAGGCATCTCGACTGTGCTTCATGTCAACAGCAACGTGACCACACGCGAGCTGGCGCGCTATTACCTGTATGCTGCCAAGCTTGGCCTCAAGTCACTGTACTACACACGGACGAATCGCCTCAGCGTGGAGGAGTGCATCAGTTGCGCGGTATAACGCGGCACACGATATAGCACGATACGCGATATAAGTATTGCCCTCTTGGATGAGAACAGGATGGCTTCATGGATACGTGGAAGGAATTTAACTGCACGGCGTTAAGTTCCTTCCCTTATGTTTGTCCGCGCCCGCTTCAATACACACGGCGGGGCGTTATATATCGTCATTACAGCGTCCAGGGCACAGCCCGTCTGAGCCCTGGATGCTGCGATGTGAATAGGAAGGAAGATCGGAATGAAAGCCGTTAACTGGAATCGTCCGGATGACGATTATACAAGCATGTTCTGGAATCAGAACATTATGCAATTCTGGACAGATGAGGAAATCCCGCTATCAGATGATAAAATGTCGTGGATTGAGCTCAACGACGCGGAACGCGCACTCTATATGAAGGTGCTTGGCGGCCTCACCTTGCTGGATACTGTCCAAGGCGGCGTAGGCATGCCAAAAATACTGGAGCATGTCGATGGCTTGCAGCGCAAGGCGGTGCTTGGCTTCATGGGCATGATGGAGCAGATTCACGCCAAATCGTACAGCAGCATCTTCACCACGTTGGCAACAACGGAGGAGATTGATGAGGTCTTCCGCTGGGTCGAGCAGAACGAGCGCTTGCAGACGAAGGCGGAGGTAATCTCCCGCTACTATACGAGTATTGATACGCCCAAATCACTGTATATGGCGATGGCCGCTTCGGTGCTGCTGGAAAGCTATCTGTTCTATAGCGGCTTCTTCTACCCGCTCTATCTGGCAGGCCTCGGGAAAATGACGAGCAGCGGCGAGATCATCGATCTGATCCTTCGCGATGAGAGCATCCACGGTGTCTATGTCGGCGTGCTCGCCCAAGAGCAGCTAAGCAAGCTGACGCCGGAGGAGCAGCAGGCGGCCGTGCAGGAGCTGATGGAGCTCGTGCGCACGCTGCATGCCAATGAGGAGCGCTATACAGAGGAGCTGTATGACGCGATAGACATGACGGAGGAAGTGAAGAAGTTCGTCCGCTACAACTGCAACAAAGCATTGATGAACCTGGGTCTGGATACCCTCTTCCCCGAGGAGGAGGTCAACCCGATCGTGTTCAACGGCATTAACACACACACGAAGCAGCATGACTTCTTCTCCAAGAAAGGCAACGGCTATGTGCGTACAACCAATGTCGAGCCGCTGCGTGACGAGGATTTTATATTCTAAAATAGATAGAAGCTGGAGTCGACATCGCGGACAAGCGCCGCGTGTGCTCCAGCTTCTCTTGTTGTGAGCCAGGCTTGAGGCAGATGAGCTTAGACGATGAATGGCTATGCCTGAAGCTGCAGCTCCTCCTGCCCTTCCTGTACAGCAGGGAACGGGTCGAGCAGTTGCGACCAGTCGCCCGCCAGCTCGTCTGTGCGCAGCAGACAGGCATCCAGCTCCGCCGACACCTGCTGCGGATCAAGCCCAATCCCGATGAACACGACCCGGTTGATGCGGTCGCCATAGGCGGCATTCCATGTCTCCAGCAGCTCCGGGTTCTCCTCCAGCACCTGTGCCCGTTCCTCCTCCGGCAAGGCCGCTACCCAATAGCCCGCGGGGCCGAAGCGTATCGACGGCCCGGCCTGGCTCAAGCTCTGCGCCATGGCCTGGCGAGTGGCGAGCCAGACCATCCCTTTGGCGCGGACAATCTCCTCTGGCCATGCCTCCATCCATGCCATCAGTCGCTCAGGATGGAAGGGCAGCGCCCGCTCATAGACGAACGAGCTGACCCCATACTCCTCCGTTTCCGGTGTATGGACAGGCTTGCTCAGCTCTGCCTCCCAGGCCGCCGCACGGCTCGCCTCCTCGAAGTCGAATCGTCCGGTATTCAGAATCTCCGCCGGATCAACCTGCCCATGCTCTACCCGAATCAGCTTCGCCCGCGGCTGCAGCTTGCGCAGCACGCTCTCCAGCCGCTCCAGCTCGTCACGATTCACCAGGTCGCACTTGTTCAGCAACAGCACATCACAGAATTCAATCTGGTCCACGAGCAGATCGACGACCTCGCGCGTATCCTCCTCGCCCGTCGCCTGCTGACGATCCAGCAGCGTCTCCCCTGAGGCATAATCCTGCCAGAAGCGATTGGCATCCACAACCGTCACCATGCAATCCAGCTTGCAGAGGCGAGTCAGATCAATATGAAGCTCCTCATCAATATACGTAAAGGTCTGGGCCACCGGTACCGGCTCGCCCACTCCTGTCGATTCAATCAATATATAGTCGAATCGTCCTTCCAGAGCCAGGCGCTCCACCTCACGCAGCAGATCCTCGCGCAGCGTACAGCAGATACAGCCGTTAGACATCTCTACCAATTGCTCCTCTGTACGAGATAGCCCGCCGCCCTGCTTCACTAACTGCGCATCCATATTGACCTCGCTCAGATCATTGACGATAACCGCTACTCTCATCCCTTGACGGTTATGCAGCACATGATTCAGCACCGTCGTCTTGCCCGCACCCAGGTAGCCGCTCAGTACGGTCACCGGAATCAATCGGTTATCGTTATTCCCGCCAACATGCAATTCACTCACCTTTATTGCCCCCCACGTTCTATGATAGTAATAATTACTAATATAAACCAGGCTTTAAATAGTAATTATTACTCTTAGTAGAGATTGTAGCGGGAAATACTGCCCTTGTCAATCGCCATGATACAATCTCTAAGACAGACTTTGCTTCTTTCCTGCATTAACTCTGAGGGGGATGACGGACTTGTCGGGGTACACGGCTTGCCATCCTGACAATCTACGCTTCCTTTCACCTACATAATAATAGAAAACAGGTGACCTACAAGACCATTCATATGGCCTTGCAGATCACCTGTCCTTCGTGGCATCCCGGAATCGAGTATGCCGCTATCCCTTCATTACTTGGACTGCTTCGCCAGCTTATCCAGCAGGTTCAGGACAGCCTGGGCAGCTTCAGCGCGCGTCGTCTGCTGCAGTGGCGCAAAGCGCTGACCGGATTGGCCCTTCAACAGTCCCATGGATACCGCTGTGCCTACCTCTTTAACTGCCCATGCCGGAATATCGTCTGCATCGGCAAAGGTGGCCAGCACGCTGCTGTCTGCCGCTGCATCGGTCTGTGCCGCATACGCATAGGCACGCACAAGCAGTACAGCCAATTCGGCTCGGCTGATCGGACGATTCGGAGCGAATGTCTCCTCGTCTACTCCCTGAATCAGTCCTGCAGCATGCATCGCACTCACTGCATTCGCATACCATGCGTCAGCAGCAACATCTGCAAACGGCGACTTGCCGCCTTCAGTTGCCTTCAGACCTAACGTCTCCGCGATCAGCTTGCTGAACTCTGCACGCGTCATCTGGCGTTCTGGCTGGAAGCTGTCCTCGCTTACGCCTGTAAGCATATGCAGCGAGACCAGCGTCTGAATGGTGCCCTTCGCCCAATGTGTAGCCGGAACGTCAGCAAAGCTCTTCTCATAGACAAACCATCCGTACTGTCCAGGTGCCCCGACCGTCACGGTGGCGTGATGGTCAGCTCCTGTGCTCGCTTGCTGAGCCAGACTCCAGCTCTTATCAGCCGCATCGTAGACATAGAGGGCTGCTCCGCGAGCATTCGTGGATGCAGTCACCGGCAGTGACAGTGCAATTGGCTTCGCCAACTGCTCCAGCTTCACCTCTGTCTTGGAGGCATCCAGCCACAGCAGCTCGAGGTTCATGCTGCCGCCAGCAGGCTTCAGCCTTGAGCTGCTCTCTCCCCGATAGATCGGGCTTGTTGTGCTGCTGCTCGCAGCCGGTGCTACACCGATCACAAACTTGCCGTTGCTGGCAGGCGTTGCTCCGGCAAGCTTGCTCAGGTCCTGCAGCACCTCGGCCGGTACGATGAGACTGGCTTCGCCAACCTTCACCTCCAGCGGTTTTTGCTGCAACTGCTTCATCATTTGCGGTGTCAGCTCCACGCGCTGAATATCGCTTGGCAGCGTGACCGCATTGCTGCTTGGTGTAATCATCAGGTCGCTTAATTTCACTGTTTTCGTCCCTGCCGGGTCACTTGCACCCGTTGTGGATGAGGCAGTAGGGAAGTAAGGGCCACTCGGATACGACCCTGGGCCGGGATCAACGCTGTTGTCCTTCGCAATCTGGATGCGGTAGGTTGTCGTATGTGCCCCGTCCTCGGAGGTAACCTTGATGCGAGCCTCCCCTGGCAGCTCCGCAGGCAGCTCCACTTGAGCCGTCGCGAACAGATCGGAGGTGGAGGCCACAACGCGCAGCTCTTCTGTTTGGCGTGGCAGCGTCACCGTGTACTGCAGCACATCAGCCGCAAAGCCTGCAACCTTCGTACCATTCACATAGAGCATATCCGCAGTGCTGTCTGCACCTGCCAACGGAGTAAATCCGTTCACCTGCATCTCCGTCGCCGCGATGCACAGCGTGGCTGTCGATTTCATATTGACACGTAGCTGTGAGGTCGAAATTTCATTAAAGGAAAGCTCAGTAGTCAATTTCACTTCATTCCCGCTAAGGGATGTCCCGGGAATTTCCACCCATTGTTCATTGGCAGCATCCCAGCGCTCCAGCACCATCGATTGTGGTTGGCTGCAGCCTTGGTCAGAGTAATAGAACAGCTTCACTCCGTTAACCGTCTTCTCTTGCCCAAAGTCAATGCCCATCCAATCCGCAGGACGCACGCCGCCGCTAATCCAGTTCGACCAACGGTTTTTCGGGTTATCACTAGCACTTTGAGAGATAACATCATCATTCAGATCAGCTAGTGAATCATACTGGTTGGTGAAAGACGCAATCGGTTTCGGGTAGGTCTGATTCAGCACAGCCTTCGCGATATTGCCCACTGTACGATCGGCAACCTGAACGTATGCAGCCGCCGCAAGCTCTGTGCCTGCGATCGTTCCTTCTACCGGGAACTTGCCCCGCTCTGCATACAGCGAGTCTTCAATTTCCTGCCATACGACATCCACTGTGCCCCGCTTGTCGTTATTGAACACGACATCGACACGCTTAGGGAGAACCGGCGCTTGCTTCACCATCGTCTTCACCCATGCCGGATCGACTTGCTTGATGCCGCTCACTGTGACATGAGCAACGGCTTTCAGTTCGGTGCCTGTAATTGCTCCTTCTACGGTGAACGTCCCCTCGGCAGCATATTGCTCCGATGGAACCGCGCTCCATGCAACGGAAAGCTGCCTGCGCGAGCCATCATCATAGACACCAATAACCTGCTCCGGCAGCGATGGTGCATGTGCAGTCGCAGTCATAACCTCAACAGACGTTACCTGCTCCAGGATCGCTTCCCGCACCAGTTTCCATACCTGGTTCGCGCCGCCATTAGCTTGGTAGTTGCCTACTCCAGCTCCATTCTCCTTGGAGAAGCCGCCTACCTCCAGCAGCAGCCCCGTCTCGCGGTTCACCAGCGAGTATTCGCCGAGACCATCCGTAGAGATGACCCATTTCTGCGAATTCTGATCTGACCACTCGCTAATTACAGCGCCGCCGTTCACGATCCCTAGCGCTTTGCCGGTCGCCTTATGAACGACGCGATATAAACCGGTTGCGTCATAGCCCGCAGACAGCCGTTCGATCTTCCATTCCTGGGTCGTCTTGCTTGTGCTGTTTTCTTGCTGAACGATCGACAGGGAAGCCGCCGCAAGATCAGCATTATTCTTCAAATCCAGCACCTTGCTGCTGTCCTTGTTCACAATCTTGTACTCATGCGCATCGCTCGTACCGCCCAGCACCCGCTTCGGATTGACACCCGTTACACCCTTGATCACAAAGGTTGTAATCGACTGCGGCTGTACGGCAGCGACGAGACGCTGGTTCTCGACTGCAATGCTCGCCTTCTCCGACAGATGATCTGATGCGGAGGTAACCGTAGGTGTCGCGCTGGCATTCTCGGCCACCTGACCGAAGCCGCTCAGATCGATGTCCAGCTCCAGCTCAGACGTCGATTCATTCCGGTAGACAACGACTGCCGTATCGCTATTCGGATCAATCGCTGCCAACGTATCGCTGTTGTCGGAATTGATGATGCGATAGCCTGGGCGAATAAATTTACTGTAATTGCCCATAGTATAATATTTCTTATTGTAGTTGATCTCGACTGTCGCCGGGTCCTCCGGCGCAAAATCCACATGAATCAGACCCCAGTTGCTGTTCTCATGGGCTGCATTCATGTTGACGCCATCCTCGATCGCTTGCCACAACACCCAGGCGCGAGGCTCCAGTTGGCGAATATCGGTCGTGATCTGTTTGGCCAGCGCAAGACCCGGACGAATGTCTTCGAAGTTCTGATCGACGCCGCCGCCAAGATCAACCTCCGACATCCAGAGGGGCTTATTGGCTCCCTTGGCAATATCACGCACTGCTGTGCGCTTGGAGCCGCCATAGGTATGCGTGTTCAGTTGACTGATCGCCGCGCGAGCATCCGCTCCGTAGTTGTCCCAGTTCGTCACGAAGGTATCCAGCACCGATTCGTCCATCCCGGATACAACCGTGGACAGATTGCGAGCCTTCAGCGCCTGCTGTGCTGCCATGAGCATCTTCGCTTGCGCCGAAGGGTCCCAGTGCGATCCCTCTTGCCGCCCTTTTGCTATCCAATAGTCGGTGTTCGGCTCGTTGACTGGCGAGAGTGTATTGAACTTCACCTCAAGCTCCTCGTTAAAATAACGGACAACCTCCGCCAGATAGGTAGCGAAGTTGTCATACTGATCATCCTTCAAGTTATTTTGATTGGCGTCATTGTTGCCAGACACGAATCCGCTCTTGGTCATGAAGTAAGGGGCAGAGTTGGAGAAGGCCTCCAGCCGGTCTGCTCCCCGCGCCTTCGCCGCAAGCAGCCACCATTGCTGGTTGCTATCCTTGTCCCAGTCCCAGTGGCTCGGGTTGCCCGGGTCCCACCAGTTCTCCGTCCCCGGAGCCACCTCAGCCGGCCGATTCCAGTAGCCCGGAACCGCTCCTCCCTTACGCATATAAGGCTTAGTCTCCGGGGCATCCTCGCCGCCGATATTATACCGTGCAATATTGAAGTTCAGGCCCTGCTCCGAATAGAGATCATCCGCGAGCTTATTCTTCTTCGCATCCGGCCAGCCTCCTGTTATATTGGCAAACCAGACCAGCGCCGTTCCCCATCCCTCGAACGGGGCTTGCTGATAGCTCGGGTCGAGCTGGATCAGCTTGGCCGGATTAGCCAAGGCAGCCACATCTAGCGCTTGAACTTCTGCTTCCGCATAAGCTGCCTGCTGCATAGGCGCCAACATACTGATGCCCATCGCTGCAATCATCCCGCAGGCCAGACTTTTTTTCCACAACATAGCTTCACTTCCTTTGTTGATATTAGACGTCACCTTCACTTCCCGCGATAGTCCAGTCACACCTGCAACTGCAACCGCGGGCGGCAACCCGACCAACATACGGCTGACGCATCCCAACTTGATCCGCTTCAAGTTCTGATTGCCCCTAAGCCTCCATACGCCTTCAACGAATTACAAGCATGGTGTTCCCTGGTCCGCTTCCAGTAGCCCATGCTTTTTAAGGTTCCTATCTATTGTACCCCTACTGAATTCGCTTACAAAATAGAGAATTTTATGCGTTTGGTTCGTTTTTATTCGCTGGAGAGCGATAGTGGGGAGAAATGTGTGACCAAGAAAGGGATTGGAAGGCTAAGCTGGACTTATGTAGAAACTGCCAGGTCATTCACCAGCCGAGAAAAAAGAGAGAAGCAAAAGAGAGAAGCGAACATGCAATATCCGCCTTCGACGTGAACCAGCATACCGTTCGCTGGATTGAAGGCTATTGCTACATTCGCTTCCCGTAGTTAATAGGTTAATTATTTTTGGAGCTCGTCATACATCTTTTCAATCCCTTTGCGAATAACATCGGAACGGGTCGTTTGGAGCTTTTCAGTACAAGCATCCAGCTTGCTCAACAGCTCTTGATCGGCACGTACCCGAATCAATTCGTTTTTGGGATTATCAGACGGTGGACGACCCATCTTTTTGGACGACATTGCTTCACCCCACTTTTTGTGTCCATAATAAATATATTATTGCAGCAACAAAAAGTCAATATGATTGTTCTGCCTTTGGGTTTTGGCAAGGTTGGTCTTCATGTTCAATGAAGTACGAGGCGGCTTCATATTACCGCTCTCCTCTCAATATAAAACGGTTAGTCGAAGGGCATCTGTTTGGAGCCTCTACTAACCGTTTTATTTTTGGACCCCAATCGGGCACCCCTGTAGCCATCCCACTACTATTTATAGCGCCCTCTGGCTTGAATCCATGTTCGCCCCGATTCTGTGGATTGATAAGCATTCAGTAGCTGATCCAATTCTCTTGATTTTTCCAGTACCGAATGACTTTGAAGGCCAAAACACCGTGCTTGCTCATTCAGTTCTCTGCGGACGCGTTCAATATGTTTTAGAAGTTCGTTTGCTCCTTTCATGATGCTATGAGTGTCCTCCTTCGGATTACAGGTCATGCCGCCTCGTTACGTAGCCTCTTTGTCAAGCATAACTGGCCCAGCGAACAAGGAGCCGCACTTGGCTATACACAGGCTTACCTGCTATTGCCCTGTTCTTGCGTTAGCTTGCGTCGCAGTTCCTTGTATTGCTCATCCATATTAGGCTCATCTACACTCGCATGCTGAGCGGCCTCCATCATGTCCAGCAATTGCTGCACCGATAATTGTCCGAGCGCAAAGGACTGTCAGAACTGCCATTGTCGTAGATGCGTTGCAATCATCTCCTATGTCCTTCTTCGTAATACCCCAGTCACTCTTGCACGGAAGGTTTTTCTGTATGAAAAGGGTGCATACAAGAAATTCTAGTGTATAACACACTGAAAGTAAATAGTGGATTATCCACTGAACTATACTCATCTTGAGGTGAGTGCCTGTGGTCTATGAACGAATACGGAACCTGCGTGAAGACAAGGATTTGTCACAAGAGAAACTGTGTGAGTATCTGAACATCAAGCAGCGGACTTACAGCGATTACGAACGAGGGAAGCTGGATATTCCGACAACGCTCTTAATTGCATTGGCCGATTTTCATCGAACGAGCATCGATTACTTGCTTGGCCGCACGGATCAAAAAACGCCTTATCCTCCCCGCGCCAAAAAACGCTCATGAAACGTTTCCAGCCGAAAAAGAAAGGGGAAGCGAACACGCAGATTTTGCCTTCATCCATTACTAGATTTGAAGTAAATGGACTGAAGGCTACTGCTACATTCGTTTCCCGTATCAATAGGTTAATTAATCACTGTACATCATTTTTCTGGCTATGGATTGAGCATAGGTGTCGTCTTGAAAATGAACCGTAAGTCCATCATCTTGACAGGCTTTCATATCATCGCATCGCTTGAATGAGCGGCCTGCACATGGTAGGATATTTATGCAGTCTGCTCATTCAAGCGGTTGCGGGATAGGAAGTGGCGGTGTTCTTCGTCGGACGCGCCGCTTCCTTCTTTATTTTTGGAGCTCGTCATACACCGTTTCAATCCCTTTACGGACAATAGCAGAACGTGTCGTTCTCAACTGTTTAGCCGAAGCATCCAGCTTGCTCATCGTTTCCTCATCAACACGTATCTCAATCGTTTTGCTCTTGGGCTTGTCAGATGGAGGACGACCCATCTTTTTAGAGGACATCTCTTCACCTCGCTTTTTTGTCCTGACAATATTATGTTATTGTCAGGACAGAAAGTCAATATAATTTTTCTTCCTTTGGGGGTTTTGCAAATTTGGTCTTCATGTTCAATGAGACAAAATGAAGAACCACATGGAGCTATGAACTCGTCATGCGGTTAGAACGATTCTTACTTCAACAATTCAAGTGCCTTTTTTCCACTCGCACTCTGCCGCGCGGCCAACCCTTTGCCCCTTACATATCGTATCTTTAACACCGCCGCATTCCCTACGCAAGTTGCCGTTCCTTCTGCAAGGAAATTGCCCCAAAAGCTGCCTCTGCGAGACATCAATTATTTAAATCCTACGTTATCATACGAAATGGGCTTCTCTTGGATAAAAACTCCCATCATGGTAGAAGTAGAGGTATTGTTTTTTCTACTTATGGTCTACAGAAACTGTATTCGTTTTGCAGATCTCTCTATTTTAAACATCTTCTTCGCGCTAAATATAACACAACTACTGAGATAACAATGATTAGTATCGAAGGCCGCACCGAGTCTGGATACGTGTATGTAATCACTGATCCTGCCCCTCTTAAACTTAAGTCCAACCTCCCCGTTATCAAGCCCCAAAACCCTTTTACGAGTCCATAAAATCCAATTAATGATAGAATGATGGCTGGTAGTTTTTTTATCATATGACGTTCCTTTATTACGTTTTTTCGTTCCTTTTATCATCGTAAAATTGTCATCCAGATCATGAAGAAGTGCTAACCTGTGACGAATCGTGGTCTTATCCTGGCGTCGATTTGAAACGCAGCGGATAGCCGATCACATCCACCATCGCATGAATTGGCTCAACGCCCGATGGCCTGCTGATCCTACCCCTTTGCGACCACTCCATGTGGATGGAAGCGGACGATAGTGGAATCAAACATGACTTACTCCCAATCTGGTTCAGTGGCAACATGCTTCAGTATTTCACCCCAAATGTTTGCTTTTCACATTCTCAACATTAATCAAGCGATAAGTGATCATCCTCTACTTCACCTGTTAAACTATAGGTTATCCCATACATTCCAGCATATTTATTTTTGTAATGTATTCTAACGTCAACAACCATATGATTATAACCATCTTCTGGCCAATTGGTAATTCTTAATGAGACACTATCGATGAAGAGTTCAACATGGCTATCTTTATACTCAGGGAACTCCTTCTGAAATTCTTCACTACATTCTTCTTGGTAGTTCTTAAAATAATTCCAAAATCCAGAAAAACTTCGTTCCTCCAAATGATGTGTCAGCACAAAATTCTTGGTTGATTGAATATTCATACGCTTCACCACTTTTAATTATTTTTTTGTCTTATGCTTACCAAAGTAAGTGAATACAACCTGACCCAACTTTTCATCCAGTTTCCATAGAAGCGAAAATACCAAATTCTGTTGATATATCCTTTCATATTGATACCACGTGTCTCCTATCTTCTTGCTCAAATATAATATCTTATCCGATGACAATACTAAGAGACCAAACCAGGAAAGGTTACTTTCAATCCAACTAAACGTACTGGCCCGAGCAATCTCATTAACGATCTCTTCTGGAATCGTTAAATCAGAAGACTGTATACTCGCCTCAACGGTTCAACTGCAATAGGTCGTGCCAACCGATTCATTCGGAACTGGGTGGGGTAAACGAGACCTTGAGGATTACCGCCCCCAAGGTCTTTGAATCATTCACCTGTTTTCCCTTTGTGTCTAAGTGAAATTTCAATGGAGAGAGCGGTGCTCTGCGCCATACTATTAATTCCAACAAGTTATTGTCTGTTAGAGCAGACAACGATGACCACGACCAATTTCCTCCTTTTTCCTGCCAATTCCTTTGAACTTCTTCTCCTTCCACTTCTATTGGAATATAAATATCCTGTTTGGTGCGCATGTCTTGAATCAATACGCGTGCGGAACTATTTTTCTGGTACATATTGATGAGTTCTAGCCTATAATTGTAGAGGCCATCAGTTGTCGTTTGAATGGGCTCACTTGAGACGCTATCTTTTAACCAGCCTTCGATTTCTACCGAGTTGAATAATTGTATGGAAAGAAAAAAGTGAATTCCTATTAGCGGCCATATGAAAAAGGAAAATGCCACCCGATTCGGACGCTTTCTTACGAACAATGGTAGTATGAGAAAAATAATAGCTGGAAGCCAGATGACAATAAATTTTATTGTAGTTACCAGATCTATTCCTCGTTGAAAATTTGCGGTGGTGCCTAACAAAAACCAAAGAATAGCAATTCCCATCGTGAGTGATGATGCAGTCAACATCCCTATTTTGAATCGCCCCACATATAATCCTCCCGAGCAATCACATCATACAGAATTTTATTCGCTATTATCTTTTACACACTCTAAGCCTGCATCAATGGATAAATTAAATGCCTCTCTAGCCCCCGTTGAAGTTACGCCCAATAGCGGAACATCACAAAGACGATCAAGTTTTCCAACTTTTCTGAAACATGCTTTTCTACTTCAATCAGGAACACTTTCTCCGGCATCTTCAGATACTTGGTTGTTACCAATCTGTATTGATTAGGTGAATCTGTAGGTTCCATAATCGCCCAACCCCAGTCCCCTCTTCCTCTACTTACGCCATTAGCATTCCTGGTATCTAAGTCTATCTGAATCGTTTTTGCTTCTCCCGTTAACATATTGGTTACAATTAACCGTTCACTACGATTTCGTTGATACATGTTCACTAATTCAATATAGTACTTATACCTTCCATCCGTTGTTACTCTTACCGGGTCACGTTGAACATGTTCATATAACCACCCTTCTGTCCTAACCGTTTGAAATAAAGGCTGTGATAAATAGATCATGATTAGAATTAAAATAAAACCCAAAGCATATATCGGAACAGTAAATGTCCTCTTTCGTTTCACCAGGATGAGAATGGACAAAGAAGTAAGTGCTAAGGATGGCAGACCATAAACAATCAAAGAGATGCGCTCCACTAGATCCAACGACCTCTGAAAGTTAGCAGTGGAGCCAATCACATACCGAATAATTGCAATATTGTTAAAGAGTATCACTACAATCCATACTACTTTAAACCATATGGTCATTGCATTTCTCCTTGTGTCAAAGTCAGAAGATCCTTGAAAGCAAACATGAAATTCTCCCGTTCCTCTATGTATTTCTTTATATTCTCGAGAGAATCGGGCATATTGTCCACAACACGTGAAGGGCGCGTTGTGGCACATAGAACTTATTCATCAGGATAAATATAGTAATCAAAGCGAATTGGTGCGTCAATCTCACTAGCAAAATGTATCACATTTCTTTCAAGAGAGATTACAGGCTTTTCATTTCCAATGACATGGAAGACAATCATGAATGAAAATTCAAGATGATAATCCTGTTGTAAATTCTTCAAAACCTCTAGCTTCCCACTAATCCTCGCCAATATTTTAGAAAGCTGTTCATTGACATCCTCTGACTTTTCATAACCAGTACTTAATGTCCAACACGTTTCTTTTTTTACGTTACCGTACTTAGACAAATCGCCTTTTATATAAGTTTCTGTTGGCTCAATCTGCAGTCTACTTGTTATATCTGATACAGGGAAATAATCACCTAGTACCAAAAACCTTGCCATAACAGAAGTCTTTTCCACTGCTTCAACTCCTATTTATTGGATATAAATCCCTGTTGGAATAGGTTAAATATTGCACGACATAGCGGAACGAGTTGTGCATCGTCTCCTGTTCAATCACCGGATTGCCCCATATATCACGTATAACGCTTTAAAGCTGTGTTGCCTGTTCTATCCCGTAATTCGATGGTATCTCCATGCCCATTATGCAGATCGTAAGCAATTCCAATCGCGCTTTGCAGCTATACATTTTAAAACTACTTTAATCTAATTATTGTTCCTACTCTGGTGTCTATTTCAAACTTTTCCTCAGGTATTCGAAGCTCCTTCGTCGTGGACAAGATGTAACGAGATACTTCATCTGTTGGTTCAAGTACAATCCAATAATTTCTGGCGCTGAAAGTATGCAGTTGCCCCAAGAAGAAACCAAATCCAGTGATGAAACGCTCAATAATACGATGGCTATGAGGAGAAATCGCAACCCAGAATGCATGTCCTGCCTCCCACTCAGTTAACACTACCACTAGAAGAATGGACAAATAAATATCCAATCAGCATATATTTTACTCTTAATTGTGTGTATCGGATTCGCCATGATCACCTCCGCACGGTCGACTTCCCCAGATACCTTAGGCTACAGCTATTCTACGCCAGACTTCCTATGCTAGCGGTTATTTCAACTTTACGGATTTTCTTTCTACTATATTGATGTCAAAGGTTTCTTGTGGCAATGAGGTTAAGTCCGTATGAAGTAAATAACGACTATCACTCAATAACTCTATCCTTATCCAATGCCTGACCCCATCTATCACGACACCATATATTTTGTCTGTTTCAATATTTAATTTCATTCTGATCTCTTCATTTGTTTTTGTATCTTTTAGATATACTCTTGCACTACTATTCCTTTGAAATAAGTTCACTAGCTCTAAATGGTATTCATATTTCTCATCAGGAGTAATCTGTGTTGAATCAGTGATTACCGTTTCAAAAAGCCAACCTTCATAGTTAGCATTTTTCATCCATAAAATAGAACCCGCAATAAATAATATCGTTGTCATAAGTTTCACAATGACTAATAGATTGGAATCCGTTTCCTCAGTCTTTTTGTGCCATATAAAATACAGAACTGATATTACAAATGAAGGTATCCCGTAAGTCACTAAAACAATCGATTCAACTAAATCGGGTAATCTTTGAAAAGCCGATGTCGCTCCTAATATAAATATAAGTAAAGCAAGCAAATGAATAGCTATGGAAGTGTAAACGAAGTAACTGATTGCTTTCATCATTTCACCTCCTGCAATTTCCATAGCTCTCTTGCGAGATTTTCTACTGCTGTTGCTCTTCATGCAAACGCATCGTTTTCCTTTCTCCTTTCGGTTCAGCCCTTCCAGTTTACGGCGTCCCGTACTCCCGTACTATGGACTCTGCTGACTCCTGCGGGTTCAGCACAGCCTCCCGGCTCTGTTTACGAAGTCTACTTCGCGTATCCCGCAGGCCTCCCCAGATAAGAGCGTCATCTGTCCACCCGCGCCTGCCCAAGTTTACGGCTGCAGCCCTTGGCAACTTTGAAGTTCGTCATGTCGTGGTAACTCATCCGACTACAACCGCCTCAAATTGGATTCGTGTACCTCAGGGCGTGCGTTTGCCCCCAGCTTCCTTCAAATTCCTCCAGATTCCACCTCGCAGCACCCTTGCTCTTGGCTAATGCTGGCGCTTGTCAGCCCCCATTCCTTACTTTCACTCATATGGCATCTAATCAATTTAGATGCATCAAATCATTGAATATTACTTGCTTCAAACAATGATTTATAGTTATTCTAATCTAAATGCTTTCTCCTCCTCTACATCAATCTCAAATGTAGTCTCAGGAAACGGCGAAAGTTTTTGAGTTTTTAATATATATTTGTCTTTGTGTTCAGTAGGTTGTAGTGTTGTAAAATAGTTTTCTTTTGAATTCCAGGATATCCCACTCACTCTGGGCAAATCTAATTTTATTCTTACTTCCTCATTACGCTGTATATTTTTCAAATATAACCTGATTGAACTATTTCTTTGGAAAGTATTCACCAATTCGGTGTAGTATTCATATTGATTGTCAGCAGTAACTTGCATAGTATCTACTTTAATATTCTCAGTCAACCATCCACTTGTATTAACATTTTTATAAAGTGGTACGCATAATAAGATCATAATAATAAGCAAACATGTAACACCTGTTATACTATAAGGCGATTTCACTCCTCCATTATTTAACATATACAGTGACCAAGTTAATAATATCAGTGATGGAATACCAAATAACATAAATATTACAGTTGATTCTAGATCAACACCTCGTTGAAAGTTGGCAGTGTTACCTAATACAAACCATATGATAGACCCCAGATTTATTGCAACAATTATCCACCAAATGATATTAAAAGCAATTACAATCTTTTTCATCTCCTCAACCCTCATTTATGTGAAAATAAATACGCTCGTTTGAATGATCTTCATCTTGAAAAATGGCAATAAGATGCCCGTTCTAACTTTTATGAAGTGAACAGGTATAAACTGGATATGATCCGTCTATGTTATTAAGTTAGCCCATTTTGATCCGGTTGCCATTGCCGTCATAGTAATGCTTTACTAACAATTTAAAGAAAATCGCCGCGCATCTTCTATCAGCAGGAGCGAACGGCGATACAAGTTAACTTTTTTGAATAATATCCCCCTTATATCCCAATAAAAAATGATATATCTTTTTTCAGAATAAATTGGAATAAGGCAGTTAAAAATAATAGAACAAATGATAGTCCAATATACTTCATTGATCTCCAGAATGCTATTAGAAATGATTGTTTCTCTTCGTCAATATAGTATATTGTATTGCCTACAACTAACATGAAACAAGGAGCCAGCAATTTAATAGGAATTAAATAAAACCATTCTGGTATTCCTGTGCCATAATACGAAATTAATAGTCCCACCGTATAAGATACTATATAATATCTAGCTCTATTTCTTATATTCCCCTGCTCCTTTCACTTTATATCTTTTGACGAACTCGCCCTTGGAGCGCACCGCCTTCGTGTAATCGATCCCAGTCATTATAGCTGTAAGCCACACCGTTTAGCGTCAGACTGTCCGTCCTATCCGTTGTATACGTCGGAAGCTTCCCCTTCACATCTTAGCTATAGGCTTCATTGTCATATGACGAGATGCTGATCCGGTTCAGGTGGATCACAGATAAACCGACACTGCAGCGTCTTCGACTGATCTGTGACCCTGTGGTTTCCAAAAAATATTAATATCTTTTTACATACTCTTGCCAAGAATCTTTGTAAATCTTTTTGATCTGTTCAAGACGTTCTTGAGGTATTCCGGTTGCCCAATAATCAACCCCCTGGTTTGAAAACTCTTCAATAATATCCATTTTTAGTTTATATTCTTCTGAATCCAGTTTTGGTATCCAGTTTCTCAATAGATCTACAGGATATTTTGCGTTATTAGGATCAGGGTTCCCGTACTTATCTTTTAAGCCTAATATATAGTATGGATCTTTTATGTTAGCCTTTTTTTCAGCAATTAAATAATATGCATATCTCATAGCATCAATTGTAGCGTTAGGCCCCCCTATCTCCAAAGATTTAATCGCCGCGGTCATTCCACTCGGTGTTTTGTAATCAATCTCTGCTCCGCTATCTAGTAATGCTTTGGTTTTGTCCATCCCGTAACCGATTGAATGTATTAATGGACTTGTTCCTTTTTCTATAATTGGGTTATGACCAACATAATTAATATTTGGATTTGCACCATAACTCAAAAGAAGTTTTACATATTTAGCATCTTTTTTAGCCGAGTGATCAACCCAGGAATACCCCGTTGCCAAGAAAAGAGCAGTTTCTCCTGTCTTCGTTGTAGCAATATTAGGATTAGCACCACATTTAAGTAGTTCCTTAGCCGAGTTATACTTTTCTACACCGATCGACCATATAAGCAATGTAGTTCCATACCTTGGCTCTTGATAATCTAGCCATTCAGGATTGCCTTTACTTAATTCACTTATTTTTTTAGTATCCTGATTTTTTACAGCCAACGCCAAATCCCAAACCGGGGTATCTTTCCAAATTCTCAAGTTACGAATATTCCACTCTGGCGTATCTTCTGTTCCATCTCTAATTTGCCAACCCCATGCAGACTTAAAAATAATAACGAACACAAACAACAAAAAAATTATAATTAATAACACAATGAATTTTTTCATTAATACCCCGCTTCCCTTAGAGCCGCAATAACTGCTTCCATTCCATGATTCCCTACCGGATCAGGAACTCGAAACTTAATACCGAAAGGACCGTTAAATTGTTTCCATACTTGGGTAGGCAAATACTTCACTTCACCAATTGGAGTCGAAATGCCTCCAAATATACTATTCAATAGTTCTCCTTTTACTATAAAGGCAGTCATCTTCGCTGTATAGGAGAGTGTCCAACCATTGTTCAGATTGTTCTTTATGTGTACGAGGCGATCAGGGATCCTCTTCCCTCCCTGCCAAATGAACGCTAAAGCGTTATTTAGGTGATATAAGTATTTTTATCCGTACTAACGAAATGGGGATATTTTCATACGGAATCGATGAAGTTAAGTTCCGCTAGACATGGTCGCCCGATTCATTCGGCGCTGGATGGGGGGGAGAGGAAGACCCTGGAGGTTTCTCCCCAAGGTCTCATCAGCTTTAAGTCTGTACTAATTTTTCAAGATAATAGTAGGTATCCTCCGAAATATCCTGCTCAGTGGGCATGTCTTGAAACAATACATTGGATCTAGTGGAGCGCATCTCTTTGATTGTTTATACAGGAGTAACTGCATATATCAACAAAAAACAACCCATAATATCCATCTGGCGCTGAAAGTATGCAGTTGCCCCAAGAAGAAACCAAATCAGTGATGAAACGCTCCATAATACGATGGTTAATAGTAGAAATCTTAATCCTGAATGCATATCCTGTCTCCCACTCAGTTAGCACTACCACTAGTACTCCGTACTATCAGAAATTAATGGTAAAAGACTCGCCAGTCGATATATCCAATAAAAAGGATTTGAGGAACTGGCAATGGAAAAAAGATGGATCGTTGAACTGAGCCAAGACGAGCGTGAGCAATTAGAACAACGGATCAAAAAAGGGAAAGTGGTCGGATATAAAATCAACACGCTCATATGTTACTGAAAGCTGATGAAGGCGAGTATGGACCAGCGTGGCCGGATACCCGAATTGCAGAAGCCTAGCACACCAGCGAAAGCACCGTCCGAAATTTGCGAAAACAACTGGTCGAAAAGGGCTTCGACACCGCATTGGAGCGTGAAAAACAAGCGAATCGCATGACATTGTAGTCATAGTAATTATTTGCAAATTGCTCCATATCGAGTTGGTTGGAATCCTGGTGGCCATGTTGTAGTCTTATCAAAAAAAGCACCATGTAGATTTGCTTCATCCAAACCAGTGCAGTTTAGTATTGCCCCATGCAGCAATGCCCCTTCAAAATTAGCATCATTCACCTTAGCGTCAGAAAGATCAGCATGACTTAAATTTGCGTTCTTAAAAGATGCATAATAACAAATTGTATTCGATAACTGTGCCTTACTTAGAACAGCACCGTCTAACCTGCACATAACTAAAGAGGATTCATTAAGGTCTGCTTCACTTAAATCCGCACCATCTAATTCTGCATTTCTTAAAATTGCCTTGCGCAAGCTAACGTTCATCATCTTACAATTACTTAAGATCGCTCGATGAAAATCCATCTCATCGAGTTTGACTCCTATAAGAGACTGCTCGTTAATAATTATTGGTGTTTCACTCGCTAAGGTCCGTATTTCTATCATACTATTTGCCAACTCCTTAACTACTTGTTACCCCAATCTTTTGGGTCTATCTTCAATTTATCCCACGGAATTACTAATGAGGGTCTCCCACCCATCCACGGTTGGTATGTAGGGAGTCTACCTACAACTAATCCAGCCACATATCGATGATACCCATCGACAAGTATTCCGTCGTCAACTTTAACAGAAGGTGCTGGAGAACCTTTTAGTAGCATATCCACATATCTTTGAACTACTGGTAATGAGATAGCAGTTTGTTGGGCTTTCAGATCAGCACCTTTTAATGCATCTCGCACCATTTGCTCAGTTACTTGACAATTATGAACCCACACCCCAAGGTTTGAAACAAAATATGAATGATAATCTTCAACCTCAAAATTGTATACTGTTGTGTCTTGTCGTTCTTTCTCAATTTTATGAATCTCAAGTCTTTTCCCTTCATTCGATAAGAGTAAGTCTCCCACTTCTAAGTCTTTAACCAAAGTCCATCCTTTACCATCTAACCAAAAAGGATGCTCTCCAGTGGCTTCAATGACTTCATCACCAATGTAAACTTTATAAATTTCATCGGCTTTCTTTTGGAATAACCCCAATACTTTTTTATATTTAATATCGCCTGTTTCTTCATTCTTAGAAAGAACCTCATCCCCCACTTTAATATCTTCAATTGCTTTCTCACCATTTTTCGTTAGGACCGTAGTTTCCGCTGAAAAACAATTGCATTGCATTAAGCCAAGACTAGTGACTGTATAGGTTGCTTTCCCATTTTTAGTATCTTGGGTAATTTGAGCGTAACCATTGCTAAATCCACTGAAGGATGCTTGGCCTTCAAAGCAATCGACATATACACAAGCACTATTTCTGATTTCGTCATTTGCCTTCTCTAATACCTTTTGTTTAGCCGACACTATCGAAATACAACTAGAAGTATCACAATTCTCCTTTAATTTTTGGTACTGTCTCCACAAATCTGAATTATTAAATAGTTGAGGATTACTTATCAAGTAATCAACATTGCTAAACGAATCAACATAGCAGCCTGCATCTTTACCTGCAACACAATGCCCTGTAGGATCAGTATAAATTAATGGATTATTATGCACATACGCATACAAATTCAACATCAGCGGATTCTTAATATCCCCTTCATACGTATCCTTACTAATAAACCGTCCATCTGTTGGATTATACCATCTTGAACGTAAATATTGCAGCTCTGTTGTATTATCCCAATATTCTCCTGAGTAACGGAACGGATTCGCTATCGTCTCCGCCGCGGTGAGCGGTTTGCCCCATATATCATAACTATAGTTGTTTAGCGACAGGTTACCCGTATTATCCCTCAGTTCGATCACGTCACCATGGCCATTGTGCATATAGTACGCCTTGCGTGTGCCATCCTGTCGGGCGACCAGACCCTTGCCTCGCACATAACGCGCCTTCAAGGTTGCCGTCCCGTTGATGGTAACCGTTCCCTCGGCAATGATGTCTGCCCCATCATTGTAATATCGTGTCTTCCCCGCACCTTCCTTACGTTCATACAACATGCCGTCGCCGTTGTACACATAGCTAATTTGCTTTCCTGTCGCTGTCGTTGCCTTTACCAGGCGATTGAACGCATCGTATTCATAGTCGCTGTTCTCCATTACAGGATTCTGCTTCGTTGTCATATAGCTTACACGATTGCCACGCGCATCATAGGCATATTGCTCTTCAAATTGTGAGGAGCTTTGAATTCGATTCAAGGGATCATAAGCATAGCGATAATAGAAGACCTCGTTCCCCTGTACACCACTTTGAGTTGAAATATTGGCGTTCCCATCATATTCGTACTGATAACGATGCAGTACTGTTCCGTCATTCTTCTTGTGTGTTAACGAGCCAAGTTGAATTCCATCATACACATATTCGCTGCGGTTGGTATTACCCAATGTTATTGTTTTGAGACGACTGCTCTTATCGTATTCATAGCTTGCATCTAGACTGGATGCTGTAGAACCTACACCTTTCAGACGATTGCGAGTGTCATACGTATATACGGTCGTATACCCGAACGGGTCTACCATGCTCTGGCGCTGCCCCATGACATTGTTGACGTAGCTGATTGACTTGCCGTCTGGGTAGATCAATTTGATCAATTGCTTCGTATTGGTGTGATACTGATATTGGGTGATCCCTGTCTTATCTGTCATTGAGAGACGGCGACCCGCAAGATCATACTGATATATTACTGATTCACCCGGCGCTGCCAGCTTAATTAACCTGTTGCGATTATTATACGTATAGGTGAAGCTTTGACCCTTTCGATCCACATGCTGGATGATATTACCGTTCGCATCATAGTCATACGTATCCGTTGCTCCCAGTTCATTCGTCTGCTTAATCAATTGACCTAACTCATTATATTGCTTAGTCACTCGCTGCCCGTCTGGATACGTCATCTGCTTCATCTGTCCACTCATCGTATAACTATACTCGTACCGATTACCTAGTGCATCCGTTACTGCCTTCATACGCCCGAGTAGATCATACTCGTAGTTAGTTGCATTGGCTGAATCTTTGGATGTAATCACTTGCCCTAAGGAGTCGTATACAATTGAACCGGTTTGGATAAAGCCAGTTCCTTTCTTCTCTTCCGTAAGAATAACCTGCCCCCAGGCATCCATCGTAGTGCGTTTCTGATTCCCTTCCTCATCAGTTGCTGTTATCTGTCTGTTCAGGTCATCATAAGCTACGGTCGAATAAGCTCCATCCGGGTAAGTCGTTTTGATGCCCCGACTCCAGTTGTCATACGAGTAGGAGGTCGTCCGGTTATTTCCATCCCTTTCCCAAATGACACGTCCATATTGGTCGTAACCGTTTGTTTTAAGTGGCTTATAGGAGCCATCCAAAATCGCCTCTTCCTTAAGGCGTCCCAGCGGATCCCACTGCAGTCTTGAAGTTACTCCAGTCTCGTCCT
>NZ_JBUEDD010000014.1:0-154892 GCF_054955055.1 Paenibacillus sp. J5
TCGCTCCAGTAGCCTCCGCGCCACGCCGTTCGCACGCGTATTCAGCTCCGCATAGCTCCAGCTCCGCTCCCCTGCGCGGATCGCGATCCGCTGCGGCGTCTGTCTTACCTGCTGCTCGAACAGCTCATGCATCGACCGATCACGCGGGTAGTCCGCCGCCTCCCCATGCCATGCCTCTGCTGTTCCCTGGCGCTCCTGCTCCGTCAGCAGATCAATCTCGCCGACCGCAACATAGGGATTGGCGATCGCCTGCTCCAGCACACGAAGATAGAGCGAAGCGAGCTGCTCCGCCGTCTCCTTGGCATAGGCATGCGAATTGAACTCCAGCCGTAGCTCCAGCTCATCGGGCTGCCTCGTTACCAACATCCAGCCCATCTCCGGCTGAAGCGGAACCGACTCGTGTAGGCTATCCATGGCAACTAGCAGCGGGACGCGCATCTCCTTGGAGGAAGACGCCGAGCCAACCGCATTCAGCCTGTTCTGTTCGAGAAGCTGCTGCTTCACCTTCGCCATAATCTCCAGAAAGGAATCCGTGCGGGCGATAGCGGTGCGCACTTCAAGCCAGCCCCTCAATGGAGCGTTGGTCTGCTCCGACCGGAAGGGCAATGTGCCAGCTACGACCGTCTCTGCACCGGACACACGCGCCAACAATACCTGCACCGCACTCAGCAGACAGTAGAACACCTCATTCTCTGCAAAATGCACCCTGCGCTGCAATTCCAGCAGCAGCGATTGCGGGATGTCCTGGACAACCCGCTCCTTGCTGTATTCTCCGCGAGCCATATAATCTGTTGGCCAGCCTGTCATAGGCGGGGAGTCGGCGGACGGGCCGCTTGTATATGCTGTAGTTGCCGAGCTGCTCGATCGATTTACCATATCTGCTTATTCCTCCCCATGCGGATTTTTATAGACCGTATTGACTCCAAGGCTCTGCCATGGCTACAACGACCTTGCGCTCTCCGGCAAAGGGCTGGCGTCCATGGGCATTCAACATGTTGTCTAGGAGCAGAATATCGCCCTGCTGCCACGGGAAGATTAGCATCGTCTCCTCATATACACCGCGAATCTCATCGAGGATCGAAGCTTCGATCGGCGTGCCGTCCCCATAGTACACATTGCGCGGCAGGTTCTCTTCTCCCAGCGCAGCCACCATATATTCGCGCATCTCCTCAGGCAGACTCGTCACATGGAACAGATGCGCCTGATTGAACCATAGCATCTCATGGGTAATCGGGTGCCTCGCAAGCGCGCCACGTACAGACCGCGTTCTCAGCCGATCCTCGCCCAGCCATTCCACATCAATCCCCGCCTTCTGGCAGTAGGCATTGACATCATCACGGCTGTCCGTCTGGAAGACCGTCTGCCATGGAAGATCAATTCCGCCCCCGACATTGCGGACATACATCAGCTTTTTCTCTGCGAACCGCTCACGGATGCGGGGGCTGATGCGCTCATAGATTTCTCTGCTGTCCGCAATCGGCGTCTCCCCGCCGCTCCGTGCCTGAATAGCGCAATGAAACCAGATTTTCAGCGGCCAGGCGTGCGTGTAGGAATTTTCATTGTGAAGCGGAATGAACTGCTCCGCCGGATACTCGGTAGAGGTATAGATCTTGCCCTGCACCTCACTGCGCGGCGTCGAGCGCTCCTTGTACTCCTCCAGCATCGGAGTCAGCGCCTGGGACACCCGCTCAAAATAATCGATCGATGGCACCTCAAAGCCGCGAAACAGCACTCCCCCCGCCTGAGGCAGCTCGCCAAGCACCCACTCGCGATGCTCCGCGACCCAGTCGATCAGATCGATGCCCGCTTGCGCAGGCTGAACCAGCAACTGACGGTGCGCCGGGTGTATGCGCTTAACTTCAACATTATAGATGGATTGCAGCTCGCTCATGATATGATACGCTCCTTTTCATCGGCTTCAATGCCCTGGATTTCTTCCTGTACAGCAGGGGACAGCTCCACTAATCTTCGTGACCATAGCTCATGCAGCTCCGTCGCAAGCGAACGGCATAACTGCTCATCCTGTCCATAGGCGGCGAGCATCATGTCATGGATCGTCCGCTTGCCCTCCGCCTGCACCAACAGCTCGAATAGCTCGGCAGAGATCGGCATGTGATGGCGCTCCGAGTCATTCCTCCCGATTTCGGCCACCGTTGCCAGTTGCCCATCCGGCCCATGGCTCCGCTTTTTGCGAAGTACAGCATAGCAGGGCAGCTTGGGATACAGGTGCAATACGGCCTCCTCGCTGACCGCCTTTTTCCGAATCAGATAATTGCCGATGACCAAATAATGCAGCCTGGTGGTCAAATAACTGACAATCGCATCCGTTGCCGAGTCAACGATCGGCTCCACATTATTGTTGAAGGAGGTATTGAGCACGATCGGCACGCCCGTCAAAGCCTCAAAAGCCCGAATAAGCGACCAGTACCTCGGGTTCGTCTGCCTGGAGACCGTCTGGATGCGGGCCGTGCCGTCCACATGGGTAATCGCGCCAAGCAGGCTGCGCTTGTCCTCCTTCACATTCAGTACAAAGATCATATAAGGGAATTGCCCCGTCCCACCAGGAATCTCGAAGAAGTCTGCCGCCCTCTCCTCCAGCACCGATGGTGCAAAGGGTCTGTAGCCCTCCCGCATTTTGACCATCGCATTGATGATCTCCTTGTTCTCCGCCGGTCGCGGATCAGCAATGATGCTCCGGTTGCCGAGCGCACGCGGGCCGAACTCCGAGCGTCCCTGCACCCAGCCGATTACCGAGCCTTCTGCCAGCAGCGAAGCTGTCCGCTCCGCCAGTTCATCGCCGATATGCTCCCATTCCAGCCACGACTCCCAAGGGCGCAGCGTCTCCAGTATCGCTGTATCCTCCCCGATGTCCGGCCCCCAATACAGATGCTCCAATGGATAAAAGGGGTCCTCCGGCCGCTGCTCATAGTGAACACACAGCGCGGCGCCCAAGGCAGCACCTGCATCATGCGCCGCAGGCTGGACGAAAATATCCTCGAATAGCCCCGAATAGAGCAGCTTGCCGTTCATCGTGCAATTATGCGCCACACCCCCGGCTAGGCACAGATGCCCAAGTCCCGTCACCTTCTGATAATGAGTGACGATATGGGTAATGATCTCCTCCAGCGACTCCTGCAGTGCTGCGGCAATGTCCTTATGCTGCTGAGTGAACGGCTCTGACTTCCTGCGCGGTGGAACCAGCTCGAACAGCATCGCAAGATGAACATGAATCCGGTAGCTGCCGCCGGGAAGCAGACTATAGAATGTCTTGAACAGCGCCCGGTATACCGATGGATCACCATAAGGAGCCAGTCCCATAACCTTGTACTCGTCGAACCGCTTATAACCCAGGAATTGAATGATTCGCTCATAGAAATCACCTAAGGACTGGGCACGCGGCAGTTCATGAAGCGCTTTCATCTGCTTGTTCTCAGCCGACAGCAGCATGCCGGAGATGCCGTCTCCGCTGCCGTCCACAGAGAAGATCAGCGCCTGCTCGAAGCCCGACATCGCGTAGGCACTCATCGCATGAGCGAGCTGATGATTAATGAACAGGATACGCTCGCCGGGAAACTCATAGCCGAAGGCGAGACGGATATATCGCAAGATGCCCTGACGTGTCTTGTCCAGCTCCGACCTTGCCCGCTCGAAGGACAGATAAAAGGCAATATAGTCGATCTCCGCGATGCCGATGCCCCCTTGCTCCAGACAGTAACGGATGGCCTGTACAGGTGCTTTGGACGAATGCTTGATGCGATTCAGCCGTTCCTCCTCCACCCCCGCGATCACCTTACCATCTTGCAGCAGTACAGCAGCCGAGTCATGGGAATAAGCAAGCCCCGAGTCCGAGGCCTCCTCATAGGCCAGATCGGGCCCCGCATTCAAACCTAATATGTTCATCGATATGCCCCCTATGATTGTCCTTGTCCTACCGAATGGGATGGCTCCAACAGGATCAGCCGCTGCTCCCATAGCTCTCTTACAGACTGTAGGCAATGAGAAGCCTGCTCCCTGTCTGCCGTGATGCCAGCCGCCTCCATCAGCTCACCTAGTGGACGATGTCCATCGGCCTGCATCAGCAGCGCATGCAGAGTGGGCGACAGGCTGGCCTTCCATTGATCCGCTTGGGCACAGACTAACTCTGTGCTGCGTGCCATCTGATGCTCAGATCGATAGCCGATCCGCTCCACCATGCTCACATGTTGCGGCAACGAAGGCCGCAGCGATAATAACCCCCGCTTCTGCTGATCTTCGCGTCTGCTCAATAATGTATCTTCCACTGCCAGATAATCCAGCTTGCAGGACAGGAACGCCGCCATCGCTTCAGATAACGTCTCCACGATCGGCTCCACCGGGTTACGCAGGGAGGTATGGAGAAGAAATGGGAATCCGCTCTTGCGCTCGAAGCGCTCCAGTAATTGATAGAAGCGTAAATTATCACGCTCGGATACCGTGTGTACTTGTGCATACACCGCAGGCTCCATATAGTCATTGCCTGGCTTCCACTTCAGCAAGTAGTTGCCGAATCTGAATTGTGAAGCCGCCGCAGCGGCAGGAACGTCGAAATAATCCTTCAACCGATTCTCCTTAATCGATACCATCAAAGGATATGAGCTGCCAGCCTCGCTCCAATGCTTATACAGCTCATTGCTCGTATGGAACGCCTCGTAGGGATGCAGCAGCATACTGCGGTTGCCGAGGGAGCAGGTACCAAACTCTGCCCTCCCCTGCATCCATCCTACCGAATGGCGGCGAGCCAGCAGGTCGGCCGCCTGCTCCGCAATGCTCTCTGCGGATTCTTCCCTGATGGTGACCCAATCCCGCCACTGCTCGGCCTTTTCCTTAATCTGGTCTTGCGTTCCAACCGCAGTCCCCCAATACACATGCTCCATTCTTAATTGGGTCAGCCAGGTTTGCCATTCGCCTTGCGCTGTTGGGAGCTGTGACAGAGCCGCGCCCAATGCTGCTCCCGCATCATGTGTGATCGGCTGAACGAATACGGCGGCGAACAAGCCCGACGCCAGCAGCTTCGAGTTCAGCGCCTTATTTTCGGCAAGCTCCCCTGCCAGGCATAATCGATCCAGCCCAGTCTCTGTCTGGTAATGCCGGGCGACATGAAGCACGATCGACTCCAGCACCTCCTGCAGCGCAGCCGCCAGATTGCGCCGCTGCTCCATCCCGTCCGAGCGACCCTCCAATCGCAGCCCTTCAATCAGCGCATGGGGGTCAAATCGCAAGCTGTAGCCGCCATTAGGCAGCAGCTCATAGCAGCCCTGGAAGAAGACACGGTAAGGGGCAGCGCGACCCTCCATTGCGAGGAGCGACAGCTCTGTCAGGCTGCTGACCGGAGGACTCATAATCTCACCAACCTGATGACACAGACCAACCAATGAGTCAACATCATGAAAGGTATGAAGCCGCTCCAGTTGCCCCTCGCGGCCCTTGGCCACCAGCCCGGAGAAGCCATCCTCTGCACGATCAAGCGACAGCACCAGCGCTTGCTCATAACCGGAACAGGCCCAGGCGCTCATCCCATGCGCATGCTGATGCTTCACGAAGGTGATCGCGCGTTCATCTATCACATAGCCGCACGCCTTCTTCAGATACTGCTGAATAAGCTGCCGCATGGTCGCGTAGGTGGGATACCGATTCGGATTCGCAAGATAGCCCCTCTGAATAAAATGATTATAAAACTTCTCCTCACCATAGACCGCTACCCGGTCGATGTCCGCCAGTGTCAAGCCGGCTTCGTTCAGACATTTCTGAATCGCTAGCACAGGCCGCTTATTCGTGGCTGGGATGCGGTTGAGCCGATCCTCCTCGATAGCAAAGCGCACCCGTCCATCCTCTACCAGCACAGCAGCAGCATGCTCACGAAGCTTGCTCCAATTGAAATTGCCTGGCTCATCGTCCCAGATTGAGTCTAATCCCCCGCTTAACCCGAGTACTCTCATCATTTCGCCCCTTTGCTTATGTCTTTCATCCGTTTTCTTCTGAACGTACAGGCACAACCTTCAAAATATTGCGCGGGTCGATGATGACGTCGCCAATCACAATCGTCTGCGCCTGCCGCTCATTGATTTTGCGATTGATGTCTTCCGGGTTGTAATGCTCCACCGTCGTAGTGACCTTATTGTAGTCCTGCGTATAGATTTCGAGCTTGATCATCAGCATTCACCCCCTTCGACACCTGAATGATAACGTTTACATAATTAGGTTATTCAATATGCGTTCAGTCAGAGCTTCATCGGCCGTCTGCATCGCCAGAGCGAGCGTGCGAACCTTATCGACCGCCTCCCTGTCTGTGCCTAGTGTAATCTTGAGATAAGCATGACGCAGCCGCATCGTCAGATCGACCATCTCTCGGCATTGGCTCTGCAGCTCATCCGCATGGTTCAGCCGATGCTGCCCTTTCAAGTATTCCAGACGCATCGCCATGCATTGCTTATGCTCCATTAACAGATGAGTCAATCTGATGTCATAGTAGAGCTTGTCCTCTCTGACCTTATCCAGATGCTCCAGAAATCCGCGGTACACCCCCATGCCGAACTCATGTTGATCCGACAATGGGCTAATGAATGACCGCAGCCTTTTGCTAGAATTGTAGGCATGGATATAATCGGTCAGCGCGTTCTGAATTGCCTCCATATCCAGCTCATAATGAATCGTTTTCTTGTAGATCTGAGTGATGACGGCATCGACGCTCATAATCCCCTGCTCCATCTGTTCAAATCGCACCTTGGTCTCTCGATAGATCATATTCTCGTCATAGCCAACAATCGTATAGGTTCGGTCTGTGAGGTCATAGCCGCTGATTAAGACATCATGTCTGAAATGCTGCTGTCGGTAGGAACGCCGGTGGGGAATATAGTATTCATCTACGAAGGTATAAATATATAGCTGCTCTTGCAGTGAGGCTTGCAGTAACTCATGGATATTGCATCCTAACTTGCCCAGGAACACATCCTTGATGATGGGGCAGTAATCCAACCATGGAAAAGCTGTGTGGAAATCCTCCGACGCATTCAGAAAATCAATACGGTATGCATCCCGGTCGGCTCCTCTGCGGCCCACCAGTTGAATGAAATTGGAGTAGAACCACGGCCAGCTCTCTTCATGATGCAGAATAATAGATAGCCTGTAGGCATGAAGCTGTAAATACTTAATTGGTGAATTCGCTAAAGGAAGCGAGCATCTCTCCATTCATTCAACCCCTTTTTGCATCTTTTTTGTTAAGACTAGCACACTTTTCCAATCCAGTGAACCCTATAAATTATACTTTTTGGAATAAATTATAATGAACTTGAAGTAATTGAGAAAGGAGACTGTGAATCGGATCGGCAGGGGGATCAAATAAAGTACTGCCTGCAAACAGGCAGTGAGCGAGGCAAAATGAACAGGCTACGAGTGTACCCGGAGCAATGGACAGGAGGGTGGACAGAAGAGGGACAGGGGTGAGGCAGGCTCACCTCTTGCGGCACACACTGATGATGGAAGGAGACACAGGAGAGAATGGCGTCTTGTCCCAATCAGAATACTGGTTCTCTATACTGAAGCCGTGGCTTGCTAATAGACTTGTCAGCGTATCATTATCCGTGAACCGACAGGCAATGCGTGAGGTGGTTCTTCGGAATCCCCAATCACGGAAAGTAACCCAGTGCATAATCTGATTGGCGGCATCATAGGACTGCATCCCCGACACCTTGACAGGATGACCGTCCTTATCGATAAATGCTCCCCACTCGCTCTCCTCCTCGTCTGACAGATCCGTTCCTAAGGGATTGCGCGTCTCGAAGGAGAACACCCCGCTCGGCTCTAAGTGGTTATGCACGGTCGTGAGCAGAGCGGCCTGATCCTCGTCACTCAGAAAGGCTTGGAATGCATTGCCCGTCAGATAGATCATGGAATAACGCTTCTCGGATGTGAATGTGCGCGCGTCGCCTTCAACAAATTGCACAAGCAAGCCCTGCCCTTTGACTCGTGCGTATGCGAGCATGGCTGAGGATAGATCCACACCTGTTATAGGAATCCCGGCCTCGGCCAGGGGGATAGTCGTTAAGCCTGTGCCGCATGCCAGCTCCAGCACATCCCCCGGATTCAGTTGTGCCAGCTCAAGAAAGAACTTGTATTTGCCAGACTCTCCGCCAAATTCCAGATCATAATTCACCGGGTCCCGGTATTCTTCAAGATTGCTATGATCGATTACCATGCGTATGCACCTGCCCTCTTGATAGGTAGTAAATTGGAGTCTGCTAGGCTCTATTTGGGCCGTGTAGCCCTAGATAGGAGCACCCGAGCAAGTTAGTATCACGCATCCGTGTAGGATGCGACGATAATATCCATCCTTAATGCCACCTTATTTTTGTTTCAATCCACGCATCCGTGTAGGATGCGATGCAGCTCGTAAGCAGTTGGGTTTTTCTATCGATAATTTCAATCCACGCATCCGTGTAGGATGCGACGGTGCGGGATCTGCAAGCAGAGCTGGAGCGGCTCAAATTTCAATTCACGCATCCGTGTAGGATGCGACGTGCCATCACCAAGATCTGAAATGTACTAAACATACCCATTTCAATCCACGCATCCGTGTAGGATGCGACTTCCCGTAATGTCCTAGACTACTGCGAGACCGTCATTTCAATCCACGCATCCGTGTAGGATGCGACGCCTCTGACAACAGTGACGCATGTGTGTGTCTCAATATTTCAATCCACGCATCCGTGTAGGATGCGACTGTTTGAACTTCCGAACGGTGATCGAGTCAAGGGGATTTCAATCCACGCATCCGTGTAGGATGCGACGCTCTTTTCTTTTAAATGCGCCTTTGTTACGGATGATTTCAATCCACGCATCCGTGTAGGATGCGACACGCACGAACACCGTAAAGAGCGCCGGTCACGTAGATTTCAATCCACGCATCCGTGTAGGATGCGACCGAAGCAATGGGCGTTTCTAAGCAGCCGGGAGCAAATTTCAATCCACGCATCCGTGTAGGATGCGACATCAACAAAAAAGAAAACATGCAAAGCCATATAAATTTCAATCCACGCATCCGTGTAGGATGCGACGGATACAGAGAATAGGCCGATATTAATAGAATCCATTTCAATCCACGCATCCGTGTAGGATGCGACCAGGTCACCAAGGCTGAATGCCTCGACCTGCCCAAATTTCAATCCACGCATCCGTGTAGGATGCGACTGCGCTTGTCGCTCCTTCACCGCGGGCGTAGTGAAATTTCAATCCACGCATCCGTGTAGGATGCGACGATAACAATACCCTTGTGCCCAGTTGCCGAATACGATTTCAATCCACGCATCCGTGTAGGATGCGACGTTGCTCCATGCCCTTAGCAAGACCTTCGGCTATATTTCAATCCACGCATCCGTGTAGGATGCGACTCAATAACTCCTGACCAGTCTTATCCGCCTTGAATTTCAATCCACGCATCCGTGTAGGATGCGACTACAGCAGCTTGGGAAGAGAACAACGCACTAACTATTTCAATCCACGCATCCGTGTAGGATGCGACCCTTACTCTCAAGCTGCTGAACCTTCCCGTCCATTACATTTCAATCCACGCATCCGTGTAGGATGCGACACTGCGACTGGCTAAATCAAAAGGGGGAGGAGCAATATTTCAATCCACGCATCCGTGTAGGATGCGACTACCGGCTGCCTTAACTATTACGAGGGAGACATTGTATTTCAATCCACGCATCCGTGTAGGATGCGACCGCCTGCAGAAAGAAGTAGACGCGCTGAAAGAAGATTTCAATCCACGCATCCGTGTAGGATGCGACTTGGGTGCTGTCTAATGCGCCCAAGCAGCCAGCAATTTCAATCCACGCATCCGTGTAGGATGCGACTTTTTTGAACCATCCTCAATTTGCGTATGGTTCAAATTTCAATCCACGCATCCGTGTAGGATGCGACACTTCCCAATGTTTTTGAGGAATGCCATCTCGACATTTCAATCCACGCATCCGTGTAGGATGCGACTCCACTTATGCTTGATCTTGTGGAGCGCAACAAATTTCAATCCACGCATCCGTGTAGGATGCGACTTGGGCGAGGGAGTAGATGACATTAACACCGAAGAATTTCAATCCACGCATCCGTGTAGGATGCGACAATCACTATGGGGGGACAGATCTGTCACCCATATATTTCAATCCACGCATCCGTGTAGGATGCGACGGTTCGCAAGGAGATTCAGGAGTCGATTAAACAAATTTCAATCCACGCATCCGTGTAGGATGCGACAATCCAACAGGGCAAGAGGGGGAGCATAACGGCGTATTTCAATCCACGCATCCGTGTAGGATGCGACGAGGGTGGCTGACACAAGAGGTAACATGAAAAATATTTCAATCCACGCATCCGTGTAGGATGCGACAGCGAAAATAGGGTAAAACAAGGCATAAACGACGGCACAAGCTCGTTTTTATCCTCTTCAATGCTAACATCGATCAGAAAAATGAGCTAATCCATCATTAATCTATCATTTCAATCAAGAATTAGGTGCGAATCTCCTAGGGAAATCATGTTCACCTCACATTCGCACCAGTAAAATAATCCTTAGTATTAACCAATAAAAGGGATGGATAATATTTCTTCTATCATACCTTTGATGCAGTTCGCTGTAAAGTCAGCCACCACCGATTCCGTCATTTTCACCATGCTATATCCTCATCTTCACGACAAACCATCCTAAAAATCTAACAACATAAGCAGCCTTACAACAACAACGGCCCTTCCAAGTCCAATGCGGGTTTGGCACCGATATGTGTTACCTTGGTTTTATGATTATTGCCGAGCTGGTAGAAACGCAGACTGTCGACTTCTTCGTCAATTAGATCCGTCAGCTTTAATTTGAGCGTCGCAAACTGTGTAGCATCTACGATACATTCAAAGACCGAATTTTGCACACGCTGCCCGTATGCCTGACAGGTCTTCGCTACCTGTCGCAGCCGACGGTCACCGCCGCTGCTTACGGTGCATACATCATATGTGATTAATACCAGCATAAACTCCCCTACTTCCACAGAAATGGCGGATATTCATCCAGATCACCTCGTAAATAGCGCGCCAGCAACAAGGATTGAACATGCGGTACCAAGCCCCAGGTAATCTTCTCTCCCAGATACGGATGAGTCAGCGTCTCCTGCTTGCGGTTCTGCCAGGCGGTCATGAAGGTGCGCCGCGCTTCATCTTTCATTAGTACGGCACCGGACTCCTTGCGGATAAAGTCATCACCCGTCACAACCTTCTTGTTAATGAGCGACAATACGAACCGATCTGCATAGACTCCCCGTAGCTCCTCCATCACATCCAGTGCCAATGACTCGCGCCCTGGCCGATCCCGATGCAGAAAACCTACATATGCATCCAGCCCAACCGCTTCCAAGGCGGAGCGCATGTCATGTGCAAGCAGGGTATACGCAAACGATAGCATGGCATTCACATTGTCCATAGGCGGCCGCCGCGAGCGGATATGGAAGAAGAAGTCCTCCTTGTTTTGCAGAATCATCTGGTCCAGTAAGCGGTTATATTGAACGGCTGCCTGCCCCTCAAGTCCTCGCAGCCGCTCTAGATCCTCACACTCACGAACGACGTGCATCAGTTCGGACAACTGTGCGGATACCGCCTTGAATGCCGCCACGTCGATTCTCAGCGGATAGTCCCGAGTCATTCGTTCGAGCATCCATTTATGGTTAAACAGCTTCCCTACGATGAAATTACGCGCAATCCGCGCAGATGCTCTCTCGTCCTCCGAGAGCAGATATTGCTTTTTGCGCAGTACAACGTTCCCCTTGCTCTCGCCGATGACGCGTGCCAGAAATCGCCCGTTCATGGTCAGGAACACCAAGGAGATGCTGCGCTCCGCACAATATCCCATTAACGCCGGACTCGCTCCCGTGTACCCGAATGACACTACCGATTCAAAGTTATGCAGCGGCAACTGAGCTACCTTTTCCTGTTCGCGCTGGAGGACGATATTGTCTCCCTCTAATGATAAATACGTATTGGGCTGGGTGACATACAACGTATTCAGCAATTTCCTCATGCGTCCAGCTTCCCCTCAATATAGCTTTTGACGGTCCGTTTGTTCATTAACTCGGGCAGGCATCTGTGCTGTAGGGAACAGCTTTTGCAAAAGGAGCCGGTCTTCACCTTCGGCGTATGCTGGCGTTTCCTGTACTCGTGCATCTCCTGCACCGTTCGCTTGAGCTTGTCCCGCACCTCTTGCGTGATCGGCACTTCGACGCGTGTCCTGATCTCATGATAATAGAGATAGCCGGATTCCACTTGACACAGCAGCATCTCTTCGAGACACAAGGCCTGTGCCGCCAATTGCAGCACATCCTCGTCACCTCTCTTGGGCTTGCCTCGCTTGTATTCTACAGGAACCGCGATGTACCTGCCCTCTGCGCCACTGATCGGCACGCCCTGCTCATCTTCGATAAATTCGACCACATCGCAGCGTCCGCTGATGCCAAGCACTCTGGATTTCACTGCCATTGCACGTACAACCAATTTATCCCCGCGTTTTTCCCGCACGAAGGGCTGATCTGCCTTCTGATGCAGATATTGACCTTCCACGGTCAGGACATTCTCCTCCCATTGCTGCTCGATGTGAATCAATGCCCACTGTCGCTTGCAGAACTGGAAGTGCTGAATGTCCGACATCATTAGGAAGTCTTCCTCATCATAGTCCATCTATAATCTGAACTTCCAATCCATCCAACTGTGATACGGTAAAATTGAAATCCTCATACCGCTTCGCCTCGGGTTCCTTCCTCTCAATCACCAATGAGCGATGAACCTTGGCCGATGAGTATTGCCCCAGCTTGGATTTGTGCTCCCACCAGTACACCTGATGAACCTCCATACTGCCTTCTGGTCTGGCCGACGACACATCGTTGGCGAACAGGGTGATCAGCGCTTGCTTGATCTTATCGGCATCTTCTACCGTGAAGCCCGTTTTCTCAGCCAACTGTGTGTTGATGCTGCCATAGAACACATACACACCCGAATCCACCCGGTGCTTCATCCCCATCGTATCGGAGCCCCTGGAGGCTCCAGGCTCGGAGTTCACGCTCTTCGTAATCTGGGTGCTCGTAATGTCAATCGGGTGTAAGCTTGTAGCCGCGTGGAGCGAGACAGGCCCCCGGACGCCGACAGACACGCCCGTTCCAGTCTTCTCCCCCTTGAACGCGAACACCTGACCGAAGCTACGCACATCAATCCACGACTGGCAAGCCAATCTGGCGAACTCGTCCCCAGACCCGTTCTTGCTCTTCATAATCTTGTCCAGCTCCGGATTAGCATCCGCCCGTTCCCTAAGACTGCTGTAGCTATCCACCTTACGGTCGTTGGACTGAACAAAGATTGCCTCGCCCATATCCTGCAACCGATTGCGAATCTTGCGCTTGAGCGCTACATCCGAGATTTCACCGTAACCATCATAGTTTTGACGAGGACGGTTGCCATTCAGAGGGTCTCCGTTGGGATTGGCCTTTGTTACCGATAGCACCACGGCAAAATCTATCTTGCGATCCAATATCGTCATCTCTCATCGCTCCTCGTAATTAGTCTAATGTCGTTTCTTCCGAGATTTTCGGTTCCTTATCCCTCTTCTGATACAGATCATGCCGCTGACTGTAGAATCCTAACAGGTAGACACCGGTGAGCGGCTGGTTATTGAATTTCTCGATTGGAATACGGGAGCCTATCTCATCAATAATCTTGTTCCAATACGTCGCCTTGACTCCAAGCTTAGCCTGATACGGCTGCAGCGCTTGCTGAATCGTCATCCATGTTCGGGCAGGATGCCTGGAGAATTCATTCATATATCGGATCGCATTGGTTGTCCGCTTCTCGCTAGTTAACGCGCGTGTCTCCAACACATCAGCCACGGCCAGCAATCGGCCAAACAGGTAATCTCGGTTATCCGTCTCAGTATCCAGTGCCACAGGCTTTCTCTCCTTCTGATTAATTAGTGCGCAAGCAATGCTCAATGTCTTCTCCCACTCCCAGCTCTCCATACTTACGGGATTGGAGGCGCGTGCCATCGCGCTCTTGATGATGTCCCAAGGGATCGCTCGACCGTCGATAATACTGGG
This sequence comes from Paenibacillus sp. J5, assembly GCF_054955055.1. Taxonomy (NCBI): domain Bacteria; kingdom Bacillati; phylum Bacillota; class Bacilli; order Caryophanales; family Paenibacillaceae; genus Paenibacillus; species Paenibacillus sp. J5. The sequence continues at coordinate 14,130 of NZ_JBUEDD010000014.1, forward strand.
GAGCATCCGCTCCATCAGCCCTTTTACAAGCTTGTCATCTGCGCGGGAGCCATAGGCGGCAAAAGCAATATCCTTCGTTGCGGGGGCACCATAGAACTCCACCCACTCCCCCCCTTCATTTTTACGGTAACGATGGAGCCACACACAGCCTGCATGCCATTGGGCTAGTCGCTCTACGTAGGTATCCTTATAGAGGCTCCGGTAATATAGTACCGCCATCCGTCCCGTCGTCGCAGAGTCCAGGACGAGAATATTGACCTTATCATCCTTGATCTGCGATTCATCAAGCCGATTCTTATAGCCGCCCAGCGCCAGACCGAAGGACTTGGCGAATTCAGGGAATGTCCAAGAGCTGCGTTCCGGCCGGTTGGCCTCCTCCGGTGCCAGCGCGAAGAGATCCTCCGTCAGATCATCTTGCTCCGTCTCCTGATTGCCCCACACGAGGAAGACACGCTGGTCGATAGTCTTGCCTTGCCGGTTGATGAGCCATTTCAACGCATTATGTGCCTTCTGAGAGACATCATAGCCGACGCTGGCCGCTTCGCCACCGGACAGGAACCGTCCCCGAAATGTGAAGCCCGTATCATCATTAGAGGAGATGAGCTTCGCATTGTCTCCGGCGTGACGAATGCGCTTCGCATGACGCTCTGTCGTAGGCACACGTTCCCCGCTCACGTAACAGATGTCTTCCTCTCCTAGAATCGTAGCGTAGTAACGGATGAACGATTCATAAATCTCCTTATCCCGCCATACATCGGTGTATACACCGCTGGAATAGACATTGAATCGGATGAAGGCATCCTCCTGAGGGCCGGTAACAATGGTGAATATATCTGGCTTGGCTCCCCGTGTCTGCTCATGCGTCTTCTCCCACTTCTCGATCAATTTCCCGTCGGTATCTAGATGAAGTGCAGGACGAGGCATGTCCACCAGATCGCGGATCAGCGTCCCCTTGCTTAAGTAGCGATAGATACTCTGCACCTTGGCATGACTGTGAGGGGAGTTCGCCCATCTGCCCAGGGCTTCAAGATATTTGCCGTGATGCTCCAGCTTCTTGGGATTACGCCCATATATCGCATAGTCTCCAGCTACATAGCTCAGCTTATCGTGCAGCGGATAGGGTGCATTGACGCTGCCAGCTCGGCCTGCCGAATCCTCTGTGGCAGGGATGAGAGTCTCAAGCTTTCCCTTCTCCAGCACGATCGCCGAGTGAAATTCCCCTTGCTCCGTCACACGCACCTCGATATGTGCATTCTGAGTGGTATGGGCGATCGGCAGCAGCGTATATTCCTGATTCTTGCGATTCTTCTCTACGACACCGATCAGATCATGATTGGAATCGTAGGTCTCATACAGGTTCAGCAGCCAACTCATCGCTCCATTCCCTCCTCTCCCAGTTGCTCATATAGCGCATCGACGGATTCCATCTGTCCGATGTCAAATGCCTTCGGCTTCATCTCCTTCACCGTCCGCACCAGTTCACATGCTTCAGGCCGGATGAACTTCACCACACCGCGCTCCATTACTGGACGCCAGAGCCGAACCTCCAGTTGATCCCTGCCCGTCTCATCAGGATAGTTCAGGCCATGCACCATCGTGCCCATCGGCATCTCTTCATAATCATCGTAATACCCTTCCCCTTCGTCAAAATCACATGGCTCGACATAGCCCTGACACTCGCGGGTACCGAGGAAAATATCCCGCCGTCCCCCCGCTCTAAGCGAACGCTTCATAATGTTGTGATGCTTGTGCTCGTTATGATCTGCCGCCAGATCAGGCCGGTGCGGGTTGAACTCGAAGTAGGCTCTCACCCGGTAACGCACATCGCGCAAATAAGTGTAATTCGCCAATGTATTCCCTCCGCTGTACTCCAGTGGCCGAATGCCCTTGGATTCCATCCGAATCGGGTTCATCACACGCACTGCATCAATATAAATGATCAGACTCGGTTTCCAGTAAACGCTTTCAACTATTCCCTTGAGCGCCTGGTAAGTTGGAACATGGTAGGATAACTTCTCACCGCCAATCTTCGTTAGCGGATCGGTAAACAATGCGTAAGGAGCTGTTAGCTGAAATTCGATGGAGTTTCGCAGCACAAGATCACCTCCTTTATCTAAAAATGGTTGTTATTAGTATGAATCTATTGTATCTTGCCGAAAAAACAAAGTCAATAATATTCTTTTAATATTATATAAAGAAAAAGGTAAATATAGAACTGTGCTATACTCTTACCGTCTCACCGTCTTGCTCCCCACTCTTGTGAGTCGGGAGCCTGTGGATTGAAAAATATAGTATTAGAAGAACGCACGGAACAGGAACCTACCCTTCAAGCACAGGGTAGGTTTTTGTTAATAACCGCAAAACCCAAAACCACTATCATTTTCAATGCTCACACCATATTTCTTATCATACGCCCCCTCCTTCAACACCAAGACCCTGCCATCCAGAACTGCCTCCAGCCCCTGATGCCTTGTGAGCGTGTCACGCTCATGAAGGAATAGATTGACGCTGTACTGCTGCGCCTTGCGCAGAATCAAGCCTAATTCTGCAATGGATTTGCCGCTATTCAGCTCCGCGATGAGCTGCTTGCCCTCTCCATAGGGCGCGATGGCAGATACCGTCGGGCTGTTGATGACCTCAAAATGATCGGCAGCGGTACGCGGACTGTTCGTCATAAACAACCACGGGCGTGTGCCGTGACGAGCGACGTAGTTCTTGTAGAAGGACATCGGATGCTGCTGCGACTCCATCAGCAATGTCGTCATATTCAGTTGGAGGTCAGAAATATAATAATCGATCTTGTCCTGCATCGCGTGATAGAACCGTCGGAAATATAACTCCATCGCTTGTCTGGATAGCATATGCCCGCCGTGGCAGTCGGAGCTGCGGCGCAGGTCGATCAGAATTTCCCGTGTCTTCTCCTTGCCGATCTGAATTTCTTCCAGATGCTTGAGATTCTCCTCCTCATGATCGATGACATAGACCGGCTGGATGCCCTTCTCCCCATGACGATTGCACCGCCCCGCCGCTTGAGCGATGGAGTCAAGACCACTCATGGAACGGATAACGCGATGGAAGCTCACATCTACCCCGGCCTCAATTAACTGCGTACTGACACACACCACGCGCTGCTCATTGCGCAACAGCTTCCGAATATCATCCAGTTGATCCTTGCGATGCTGTGCACACATCGATGTGCTCAAGTGGAACACCTTGGCATTGCAATCAGCTAAGCGCTCGTAAAGCTTCTTCACGACTGATTTGGTATTTAGAATGACCAACACACTCGGTACCTCCGCCAACTGCTCCTCGACGAAGGAAGCCAGCTTGTCGGTATCGAAGGCCTCTTCTGTGGCACGATCAATCATCTCGACCCGCTTGAACGCTGCTTCTACCTGCTCCAGAGAGCCGATCATTTCGCCTTCAGGTTTAATATCCAGCTTGTGTCGAACAAAGTCGAGTGCCGGCTGCGTAGCGGTGCAGAGCACTAGTGTAGATGCGGCGTAATCCTTCAGAAAGTTAAGTGCAGTGTTAAATAACGAAATACAAGAAACCGGAACCTTCTGCACCTCGTCGAAGATGATGACGGCTTCACTCAGGTTGTGCAGCCGTCGAATATTCCGTGTTCCGCGAGCGTAGAAAACATTGAGAAACTGTACCATCGTCGTGAAGATAATAGGCACATCCCAGTTATCACGAGCCAGCTTCAGCTTCTCGGTTGTCGTTAGTTGACCATCCGTCTGCTCGTCATCTGCCAGATCATCAAGTACGATATTGGAGTGGTGCTCCAGCAACTTGCTGTCCTCCTGAATGATTTGGCGTATATCCTCGGCATTCTGCTCGATAATTGTCGTGAAGGGAACCACATAGATGATTCTCTTCTTCCCGTGCTCCATAGCATGCTTCAGGGCGTAGCGAAAGCTTGCCAGCGTCTTGCCGCCGCCTGTCGGAATGGAGAGTGTATAGATGCCGGATGGACGAAACGCAAAATTGTCACACTCTTCTGACATTTCCTTGCGCAATTGCTTGATATCCGTCTGCTCCTCCTTAGCGTAGCTGTTAAGACGCTCCATCAGTCGGTCATAAAACCCGGTAAATAATACATGACGCTCCACGGCTACTTGCTCAGGCTTGGCGGGGGGCGGCTCGTTGAGTTCAAATTGACGCGTATTCGTCCGATCCGCATCAATCAGCGCGCTGAAGATATATTTATCGAGGCAGAATAGCTTCTGCTCAGCGGTCAGCACTGATGGTCGCGCCATATAGCGCTCTAGCTCCTGGATAGCCTGCTCAATATACGCGGCGAATTCCGTTTCGCTCATGACTTCTTTGAAGAATTGACCCACTGCCGTGTCATAGTCGATGGCTTCGGCCTTCTTATCCTGTACCCTGCGCAAATAGTCCGATTCTAATGACTCATTCAGATAGTCGTGCATGTACGAATGATGAGAGATAACGGCATTCCCGACCAACTCAGCCAGCAGCCAGGTCATACGCGTAGGTTTGCCTTGATGCAAGCGGTCGAACAACAATTTGCCGCCAGCGGTGGAGTGATCTACTTCGCCACGTCTTGGCGCCTTCTCCGGGTGGTAGACAGCGTTCCAGAGATAGTCGCGAAACCTTGGCGTAAATTTCCCCAGATCATGCAACAGTCCAGCCAGCCCTGTAATATGAGCGATCCCCAGTTTGCTCCCGTAATACTCGGCAAGCTGCTTTACATCCAGCAGATGCTCGCGTACCGTCTGGATCATATGATCGCTCTCACGAATATGTGCAATGAAGGGCATGACTCACCTCCTAGTGAGCTTTTGTTCGAAATCAGGTCTAAAGACATGGTTATTTTATACTAAACGATGATATTCGACATAATCACCCAATATCCTCCTTTATTTATAAAATAATCATCTTTCTGCAGAGGCTTATAATTACTCGGAGCAGTGCATCACACATCACTCTCAGCACTACCACAAACAATAAAAGAGGAGAGCGTCTCCGCCCTCCCCGTTATCACATATGCTCTACAACGCCTTCAAATCCGCCAATATCCGCTCTACCGCCTCCAGCGGCACACGCATCATCGCATTCTCGCTAATCTGCTGCAAGGAGCATGGCTTGGCGATGCTCAGCAGCGCGCCGCCCAGCAGATTCGGCGCATGGCGTCTGACGATCTCGGTTGCCCGCTCATCCATCAGCAGCTCATTCATCCTCGTCTGCATCGAATATTCCTGACGGAACAGTCCGCTCGCCTCATAGATGAAGCAGTACGTACCGGAGCCTGCGCGGAGCAGCAGGCCACCCTCTTCCATCACAATCTCCGTAATTCCCTCGGCATCCTCAAGCGCACGCCCGCTTTCCGTGACACCACCTGGCACCGCGCCGCGCAGTATGATCTCAGCCGTCGTATTCGCTGGAATCGTCACGCTCAGCTCGATCCGCACGCCGTCACGCCGCCAGCCTGATTCGATCCGCCCGTACATCGACTGATGCGCTGCCCGCGCATAGGTCAACAGTGTGGAGCCATACAGCGGCTCGATGCGGATTCTCTTGTAGCCCGGCTCGGATGAATCCATATCCAGTCCCGCAATCTTGCGGTACATCCAGTCGCCGATCGCACCATAGGCATAATGGTTGAACGAGTTCATATCGTCGCTCCAGAACGAGCCGTCCGGCTTGATGCTGTCCCAATGCTCCCAGATCGTCGTCGCACCCTTGGAGACCGAGTACAGCCAGCCCGGATAGCTCTCCTGCAGCAGCAGCCGCACCGCCGTATCATGATAGCCGTTATTCGACAGGGCGAAGCACAGATACGGCGTGCCGACGAAGCCCGTGGTCAGATGGTAGTCATTCTCGATGATCAGATGATTCAGATCATCGGCCACACGACGCTTCGCTTCCCCATCCACCAGCTCGAACATGAGCGCCAATATATGCGCCGTCTGGGTTGGCGAAGCGACTCGCCCGTTCGCCGTGATGAATTCATCGCGGAAGGCCTGTACGATGCGGCGATGCAGCTCGCTATACCGCTGTGCATCTGCATCATGCCCGAGCGCCTGCGCCGCATCGCGCACGAGCCGCGTCGAATGAGCATAGTAGGCGGTAGCGATCAGCGAGGTCGGTGTTGCGCCAACATAGCTGTTCTCCTTGGCATCCAGTGCCAGCCAGTCGCCGAAGTGGAAGCCGGTATCCCACATGTCCTCCCGCTCGCCCTGGGCGCGGATATATTCCACCCAGCGCTTCATACTCTCATATTGCTCGCCCAGCAACCGCAGATCGCCATAATATTGGTATACGGTCCATGGACAGATGACCGCTGCATCGCCCCACGCCGCAGAGCTTGCTCCACCCACAATATCCGGGATGACGAACGGCACACCGCCGTCCGCAAGCTGCTCTGCCTTCAGATCGCGCAGCCACTTGGTGAAGAACGGGCCGCCCTGGTAATTGAACAGCGCCGTCGAGATGAACACCTGCGCATCCCCAGTCCAGCCCAGCCGCTCATCACGCTGCGGGCAGTCGGTCGGCACATCAACGAAGTTGCCGCGCTGTCCCCAGCGGATATTGCGCTGCAACTGATTCACGCGCTCATCTGAGCATTCGAACTCCCCTGTCGATGCCATGTCCGAGTGCATCACCTCGCCCTGGAAGGCTTCGATAGGCAAGATACCCTCGCGGAGCGGGAAGCCCTCTACCTTCACATAGCGGAAGCCCATGAAGGTGAAATGCGGCGCGTAGCTCTCCACGCCTGTCCCGCTGGCGATATATTCTACCGTCTGCCTGGCAGGACGCAGATTGCCGAAGTAAATATTGCCGTCCTTGTCGAGCACCTCCGCATGGCGCAGCACAATGCGCGTACCTGCTGGAGCTTCGACGGTCAGACGCATCCGGCCGACCATATTTTGACCCATATCGAGCACATGATCGCCCGCTGGCGTAACCCAGGCCGCAACTGGACGCAGCACCTCCGTCACCGTGACTGGCCAGCTCTCCTGTGCGACCAGTTGATCGTAAGGCAGCTCCACCCGCTCCACTGCCTTCCACCCTGCATCGTCGAACGGCTCGCTACTCCAGCCTGGCTGCTCCAGTCGAGCGTCATAGGTCTCTCCGTGATAGATATTGGAATATTGAACCGGAGCCAGCGCCGCCTTCCAGTCTGCTCCTGTGGCGATGATCTCTTCCGTCCCATCCTCATAGCGAACATGCAGCTCCGCGAGCGCAGCGCGGCAATCGCCATACATATAGTTGCGCTCATCAAAGCCCAGCCCGCCGCGATACCAGCCATCGCCCAGCATAATGCCGATGCCATTGCCGCCTGCCTGCAGCAGCGCGGTCACATCATAGGTCTGATATTGAATGCGGGTGCTGTAGCTTGTCCAGCCCGGAGCGAGCAGGTCGCCCGACACCTTGGCGCCGTTCACATACAGCTCATATACCCCCGCCGCTGTAGCATAGACACGCGCCGCTACTACGCCAGGACGAAGCTCGAAGCTGCGCCGCAGCAGGTACGCAGGCTGTGCGTCCGCTGCGATCTCGTCCCGATCCGGCGTAATCCACTGCGCCTGCCATGCTGACGCACCGCCTATGCCAGTCTCCAGGATGCCGTCCGTACTCCATTCCGACGGCTCGCCGGCCTCATTCCACACCATCACCCGATAACGGTACATGGTGCGGCTGCTCAGCTCCGGCCCTCTATATTCAACATGCACCGACTGCGAGGACTCGACCTTGCCGCTATCCCAGATCAGTGTCTCCACCCCGGCATCAGCCGTTATCGTACCCTCGCCATCGGCGCCGTCCTCACCCGCGCTTCCTCTATTCGCACCGCCTGCGTCCACGCTTCCTGCAGCACCGCTTGCGTCCACATTCCCTGTATCTCCAGCATGCGCATGTGTAGCAGTCGCCTCGCCGCCCTTCCCTACAGCGGCCCCTGGCTCTGCCAGCACCACCTGAATACGGTATGCAGACTGCGCTGCACCGCGTCGCTCTCCGGCATTGAGCACCCAACTGAACCGCGGTGCCTGGAGCTCCGTTCCTACCAGCCTAGTTTGATATTCGCATGTGACGGATTCAACACTCCATTTGGACATGTATCGCATTCCCCTTTGCGCAATAATGAGTACGGACATCATTTAATGATCGTTCATGAATTCGCTTTCCTTACTATCTTAACCTTTGACAGAGCCTGCTGTCATCCCGGCTACGATGCGTTTATTGAAGAACAGGAACAGCACGAGCGGCGGAATCGTAATGAGCAAAATATTCATAAACAGCAAATTGTACTGCGTGACAAACTGGCTCTGGAAATTGTACATCGTCAACTGCACCGTCGGCGTCTTCGAGCCCGGCAAGAAATAGAGCGGATTCGTGAAATCATTGAAGATCGTCACCGAGGAGAGGACGATGATCGTCGCTGTGACCGGCTGCAGCAGCGGCAGGATCATGCGGAAGAACAGCCTGAACCCGCCACAGCCGTCGATGACCGCGGCCTCGTCGATCTCGCGCGGTATCGCTGCGATGAAGCCCTTGTACAGCAGCACCGAGAAAGGAAAGCCGAGCGCCACCTCTACCAGAATCAGCCCGCCCAGCGTCTTGAACAGACCCAGCCCATCCAGCACCCAGATCGTCGGCACGATCGCTGGAGGGATGATCAGCCCCGCCAGAATAAGGAAATCAAAGATCGGGGTCGCTCTGTCCTTACGCCGCTGCAAGACATAGCCCGCCATGGCGCACAGCACGATGATCAGGACGATCGATACGACCGTCAGCACGGTGCTGTTAAGAAATGCCCGCAGCAGCATGAAGTCCCGCGCTTCCACCACAGTCTTGATATTGGACCAGAACTGCGAGGAGGTCGGCCAGCTCAGATTGAGCAGCGCGGCATCCTTCTCATTTTTGCCTGCATTCACGATGATGAAATAAAATGGAATCCAGAAGGCGACGACCGTAAATAGTACGCCGAGCAGCTCATAGCTGAATTGTCTGATGCGTCTCATCCTACAGGTCGACCTCCTTGCGGTTCAGATACGTATACAGCGGGAACGCCAGCGCGGTTACGACGAGGAACAGGATGACATTGCCTGCCGTCGCCAGGCCGTAGAAGCCGCCCTGATATTGCTTATAGATGATCGAAGCGATCAGGTCGGTCGTGAACCCCGGACCGCCCTTGGTCATCGCCCAGACAAGATCGAAGGAGCGCAAGCCGCCGATAAAGGCCAATATGATGACCGAGTTGGTCGCCGGGCGGCTGAGCGGCACGATAATACTCCAGAACTTGTTCCACCCATTGCCTCCATCGATCTGGAGCGCCTCGTAATATTCATGCGGAATCGACAATATTCCTGCAATATAGATGACGGTCGCAAATCCGACCCCTTTCCATACATCCACCATCGCGACGGACAGCAGAGCCAGCTTCGGGTTGCCCAGCCAATCCGGGCCTTCAATCCCGATAGCCGCGAGCGCTGTATTGATTACTCCCTCTGTCGGGTGCATCATCATGCTGAAGGCGATGCCGACCGCAATCGTGCTCACCAGTGTAGGAAAGAATACCACCGAACGCAAATAGTCCTTCGTCCGAATCTTCGAGGTCAACAGCACGCCGAGCAGCAGGCCGAGCACAACCTTGAGTGAGCAGGTGACCACCGCGTAGATCAGCGTGTTCTTGAAGCCGATGCTGAGCGACTGCTCGCGGAAGAACATGACGAAGTTCTCCAGGCCAATGAACTCCCATTCCGACAGATCCCAGCGCGTCAGGCTGAAGAAGAAGGACATTACCGTCGGCATGATGAAGATAATGAGGTAGACGATTGCCGCTGGCACCAGAAACCAGTAGGAATAAGTTCGCTTAAATACAGTGTTCATCACAATCTCCTCCAAGTGTAAACGGCTTCGACAGCCTCGACGGGCATAGATTTCGATTCGCGCAGGAATCGAAGACAGGTATATTTGTGCAGCCCATACTCTCTTTCGATTCCAATTGTAAACGTCTATATCGCTTTGACGGGCGCGGCTTCATTTCGCGCAGACATCTCAGACCCGCATACATAGACAGCTTATACTCTCTTCGACTTCTAACCTGTACACGGCATTCGCCAATCGTGGCGGGCAACGCCTCTTGCGCGTAGTCCGGCAACTAGGCTGCTGCGGTTAACCTCTGTTTGGTTCCTGCCGCTATCCTTCGACAAGCAGGAAGGGCGCCGGCCCTGCGCATTCACAGGGCCGGACATCCACTCGTGGCTTCAAGCTCTATATGCCTTCGTCCGATCGTGTATCTTACCAGCCCTCCAGACCAAGCTGCTTGGCCTGCTTCTCCACATCGCGGTCATACGCCTCTGCGCCCTGCTGGGCATTCTTGATGCCTGAGCCCACCTCTACAGTGATCTGCTCAAGGCTCGGCCCCTTGACCGGAGAGACAAATTCCAGTGCTGGCGCATTCTTGTTATCGTCGAAGTAAGGCATCATATCCTTGACGAGTGTCGGCACGCTGTCAGGCACCGTGGCTCCCTTAATCAGATAAGGACCTACCGGCGAGGAGGCGGCAGATACGGCCTCCGTTCCTTCGACGGATGCGATGAAGCTCACGAGCAGCTTGGCTTGCTCGATATGGCTGCTTTCCTTATACACATAGGCTGCGCCTGGCATCCAGACCGTCAGACCATTCTTGGAGGCATCATCCCCTGGCTGGGCGAAGAAGCCGATATTCTCAATCTCGTCCGGGAAATTCTGCACCAGCGACGGTGTCGCGAACGTCAGCATCGGGTAATGCACACCCTTGCCCTCCGCCAGCATCTTCATGCCTGCATCATAGGTCGTGGCAAGCGAATCCTTGTTCATATAGCCCTTGTCGTGAACCTCCTGCAGCTTCTCAAACGCGCGAAGCATCGCCGGCGTACCTGCATTGGTTGCCTTATGAGCCGTGAAATCCTCGGCAAAGGTAGGCGCCTGCGCCTGAACATTATAATAATCGGCCAGTACAATCAACTGGGACGTCCATGTATCCTTGTAGCTGCCGATGACCGGGGTCAGTCCAGCCGACTTGATCTTCTCATTGTTCGCCATCAGCTCCGCCCATGTCTTGGGCACCTCCAGCCCCAGATCGGCATAGAGCTTTTTATTGTAGAACCAGCCGCCCGCCATCGTGGAGGACACCGGAACGCCATATACCTTACCTTTATAGGCAACCGTCTGCTTGAAGGAGTCCATGACGTTGTCCTGGAATGCCTCGGCGGTCAGGTCGAGCATATTTTTTTCGGGGTTAAGCGCTTGCATTAAGGAGCCGGAGTTGTAGAAGAAGACATCCGTCATATCTCCCGTTGCCAGACGAGTCTTGACGATATTATCGCCCTCTCCCCCGCCAGGCCGGGTCTCCAGTTCCACCTTGATATTCGGATACTTCTTCGTGAAGGCATCAATATACGCATTGGCCTGGTTCACTGTATCCTGGTTGTTATCCACCAGCAGTGTCAGTGTAACTTCCTCGCCGCCCTTGTTCGCATTCGCTGAATTCGCGCCGGCATTCGCCCCGCCCTCTGTAGCTGTGCTTCCGCCGTTGCCGCTTCCGCAGGCAGACAGCAGTACCGCCGTCATTAGCGTACCTGCTAGCACTGAATACGTTTTTTTACCTTGTGCCTTCATTCGCTATTCCCCCTGACGATCTGTTGTGATGCGCTCTGTTGCGGGATGTTGTCCCGCTTATTCTCATTGTAAGGGGTGTTGCTACGCCATTAAAGCGCTTCATTTTTCAGATGAATGTCCGGTTTTTTTAGACGACTGCTGTTGAAAACGCAGGACAACCCGTGTCCCTTCACCCGGTCGGCTCCACACCTCCAGCGAGCTATCCTCGCCGTAATACAGCTTCAGCCGCTCCTTCACATTGCCCAGACCGAAGCCCTGACCGATACGCTCCATATCATCGATGCCTATCCCGTCATCCTCCACAGTGAACAGCAGCCAGCCTCCCTCACGCACTCCCGTCAGCCGGATCGTTCCCTCGCCCAGCTTAGGCTCCAGCCCGTGATAGATCGCATTTTCCACCAGCGGCTGCAGCAGCAGCTTGAGCATCTCCATACCCAGAATCGATTCCTCCACCTGCTCGATATAGCGGAACCGCCCATTGTATCGGATGTTCTGTATGCGCAGGTAATGCTCGATATGCTTGAGCTCGTTGTAGACGAGGATCGTCTCCTTGCCCTTGTTCAGACTGAGCTTGAAGCTCTCTGACAGCGATTCGGCCATCTGCGCTACCTGCTCATTATGCTGCAGGATCGCCATCCAGTACATCGAGTCCAGTGTATTGTACAGAAAATGCGGCTTGATCTGCGACTGCAGCGCTCTCAGCTCGGCCTCCCGTTCCTTGAGCTGCGACTGAATCAGCTTGGCGGTGAGCTCGTCATTCTCATACGCAATCCGCCGGAACGTCTCGCCGATCACACCCACCTCATCCTTCGCAAAGCTGTCGGGGAACTGGCGCGTGCCCAACGTCCAGTCCAGCATCATCTTCTTCAACCGCAGCAGCGGACGTGTAATCGTGCCGGAGAGCAGATAGGACAGCAGCAGGGCAATGACGGCGATTCCCGCGGCAATAGCTGTCGTCGCCCAGCGAATCGTCTGCGATTGCTTAAGCAGCTCCTTCTCCTGCACGACATGGACAAAGGTCCAGCCTGTCGTATGGTTATAGAGCGGATTCACCAGGTAGCCCTGCCCCTCCAGCTCACGGATCGTCTGCGGAATATCTCCGGTTAGCGGTGTCGGCGCTGATGCCGTCCCCTTCTGGTTGAATACGACAGAGGTCGCGCCATCCTTGGTCGCCAGTGTCAAGTAAGAGCCATAATCACCGGGCATACCGAATACTTTGCCGAAGATGCCCTTGGAGACGTTAACGACAAGGATGCCAATCGGCGCTCCGTTCGTATCGCCGGCATCGCGGAACAGCTTGACCGTCGAGAACGAGTCATCTGCCTCCTCGAACACATCCTTAGGGTAGTAGACCACCTTGCCGTTGCCGTCATACGCGCTGCGATACCAGTCGGAGGCGGTGATCCGGCTAACCTTGTCCGCGCCTTCATAGATGCCGGCATCGTCGGATCTGCCCGAGCAATAGGTCTGGAATTGCAGGTCAAACAGGCAGATGGACTTCACATATCGGGTATCGGCATAGCTGCTGCTGATTAGCCGTTGCAGCCGTGTGGACATCGTGACGCTCTGACTGTTGGGCTGTAGCTGAGGATCGCGTCCTGTCACTCGCATCTCGTCGCGGATCGCCTCGTTCACCACGATGGAATAATGCAGATTATTAATGTTGCGAAATAACAGATCAGCGATCTCACTGGAGGTGCGCAGCCGATCAATATTCGATGTCTTGTTCATCGTAACAACGGTATCGCGGGCGATATTAAATGAAATAAAGCCGACGAGCATAATAGAAGGCACCGACAGTACAATCATCGCGGCGAGGATGCGGCTGCGGATTCGGGTCATACGGAATCGTTGTCTCCACTTGATGTTCAGCATAGCGCTTCGCTCACTTTCCGCCCTGCCGGGCATCCCGATACTGTCCAGGTGTCATGCCGACGATCTTCTTGAACAGCTCTGTAAAATGTCTGTAGTTCAAATACCCCACCCGCTCGCTTACCTCCTGAACACGCAGCCCGGAGCGCAGCAGCGACTTCGCATGCTCCATACGCAGACGGGTCAGATGCTTGATATAGGAGATGCCCATCTGCTCCTTAAACAGCAGGCTGAAATAGGCCGGATTCAGTCCCACATGCTCCGCCAGCTCCTGCAGCGACACATCCTGTCCATAGCGCTCAGTCATATAGTGGAGCGCCTTCTCGACTGCAGGGTGGCGCTGGCTGCGCCTCCCCCCTGCCACCCAGGAGAGCAGCGCCTCCAGCTTGGCGCGCAGCCAGCGGAACATCTCCTCGCGCGCGTACATCTCATGCAATTCAAGATGGTGTATCTCCGCCAGCCCCGGCGGTTCGCCACCAGATTCGCGGGCAATCTCCAGCGCGAGATAGAGCAGCTTGAGCAGCTCCTGCTCCACCCGCTCAGGCGGCAGCTTCTGCTCCTCTGTCCATGCCTCGAAGCCGTCCAGTGCTTGTTGCATGCCTTCACGGTCTCCCGTGCGCAAGGAGACGATCACCGCTTCCTCATGCCGCGGCAGCTCGGCCAGCATGGAGGACCCGTCCCGCCCCTCCACATCCTCTATCCGCGTCCAGCCGTTCTCCTCCAGGAACAAGCCATAGCGCAGCGCCCGCAGCGCTTCGCGATAGCTGCGGGTCGCCTCCTCCAATGAAGCATAGGTTCGACCGGAGCCGAGCGCCGTCCGTGCTGTGCCCCCAGGCTCCCCGTCTACTCCCGCTTGCTCAGAAGAACCGGCTGTGCTATTCCCGGCAGCCCCCCTGCCAGACGGCGGTGACGCTCCCTGCGCCATATTCCCCGTACCGAGTGCCCCTGATATTGCGCCTGCCGTTCCAGACGCCAGCTCTGTAGAACTCGTGACATCAGCGACTTCAGCGACTTCAGCGGCTTCGGCGACTTCAGCGGCTTCAGCCACCGCCTCCGGCCCAGTCACAGTCACAGTCTCAGCACTGGACACAAGAAGAAGCGCATCCCATAGCGCTTCCGGTGGAAGCTCGCGGTGAAGCACCAACGATACATATTCGTTGCCGTTCGTCACCCGAATCACGTCATAGGAGGCGTGCTCTGGAAGCTCAGCGTGCTGCTCCCGGAAGGCGATTGCAGTCACACCCGCAATCTCTCCAGCCGCTAGGCTGCCGTATACCTCCCGCCACTTGGCGGCAGCCCTGCTACCTGCGAGCAGCAGATCCAGCGTCGCCTTCTCAAGCAGCTCGCTATGGCTTGAGACCAGCTTCTGCTTCATCTCCGTATAGGCCTGTTCCCTGTCTATGCGCTGAATCGTCTTACGGAGCACCTCTTCAATCTTCGCTACCGTAATCGGCTTCTCCAGATAGTCGACCACGCCGAGCCCGATCGCACGGCGCACATAGTCGAACTCGTTGAAGCCGCTGAAGACGATAAACATCGTCTGCGGCAGCTCAGAGGCTGCCGTCTCTATTAATTGCAAGCCATCCATCCCCGGCATCCGAATATCGGTGAGTACGATGTCTGGTCGGCTGTCCCGAAGCAGTTGCAGCGCCGTCAGTCCATCCGCTGCTGTGCCTGCCAACTGGACACCGTAACGCTCCCAGTCAATCATGCGTCTGAGCCCTTCCAGCACAATATATTCATCATCACATATAACCGCTTTCAACATGACAATCCCCCCCTGCTGCTGCTCTCTCGTTCCGATTGTTGGCTTGTTCACTGCGAGCCTGTTGCTCTGCATTACCCACAGTATACAGGCTGGAATCTGTTCTTATCCAGCGTATACGAGCGGTAAAGATATGCCTATGGCGGTTATTTTTGGCTGATGTCCGATTTTTTTGGGATGGGCAGGACACCTTGTAACAAGACAGGCCAGGTTCCTCGGAAGGAACCTGGCCTGCTACTTTATCACGTAGCAAAGCATCGCACGCTGGGTGCTATGCGCGGTGCTAGGTAGTATAAGTTAGGTCGGGCGGCTGAAGTAGCGCATCGCAGGCGAGCGCCGACTCGAAGTCCAGCACCGTCAGCCCGCCAGCATGCCACGTCGTATAGGTCAGCGTCACCCTGCGGTAATCGATGGCGATGAACGGATGGTGCTGCATCCGCTCCGCAGCCTCCGCCACGCGCACCGTGAAGGCAACCGCCTCAGGGAATGAAGCGAACAGGTAGCTGCGCCGTATCCGCTTCTCTTCCTCCCTCGTCCATCCAGGCAACAACGCCAGCTCCCGCTCGATCTCGGTCTCGCTCAGTCGTTCCGCTTTTGCCATTACATCCGCTCCCCTTCCCTTAATGATGCTTGCTTCATCGCAGCTTGCTTCTCCAAGCATACGTCATATTACCATTCCATCTTGGCATGAGCCTAGCACAGGAGGCGGGTGTGGTTCAACCGTAAACTTCGACAGGGTAATCTGACTTGGCGGCAGCTTCTTAGTCCTCTCCCATAGAACGTGACCAGTCCGTCCTTCCGAAGAAACGATAATACATAAAGAAAAGGACAGCGATAAAGATGATAACGAAGACGAAAAATTCGATCCTGTAGCCATATCGATAAAAAAACGTGCCTGCTACTGGCCCGATCGTCATCCAGACATAGCGACAAAAGTTGTAGACTCCCGTTGCGGTTGCTCGATGATTCGGCATTTCATTGGCCAGTATCGTGATCTGAACGGGCAGCGATAATCCAAGGCTCAAGCCAAACATGGCCAAGCTTATTACCATCGCGGGGATCGACAACGATGCCGTCAACGCGAACAGCAGTACGGACATCATATTAAACGATGCTAACAGCAACAGCAGCTTTTTGGCTTCGACATGCTCCTGCACACGTCCGCCAACCATGCTGCCGATGACGATACAGACCGATATGGGCAGAAACAACCACCCGATGCGGCTTGGCGTCAGGGCATATACATCGACCATAATGTTCGGAAGCAGAACAAGCAACGTATAGAACACCGCGTATTGAACAGAACCCAGTACAACAATCGCCAGTCCGATGCGGTGAGTCAGAACCGCCGTCATCTGCCGAAGCCGGAATTGACCGCCATCGACATGGGCAGCCCGGGTCTTTGGCAAACCAAAAAACATCACCAGCCAAAACGCTAAACTAATGGCAAACAGAAGCCAGAATAAACGATCAACACCGTAATGTTGTCCCACAATACCACCCACGACCGGCCCCAGACCGGGCCCCATGGCCACCAGCATTTGATAGATCCCCATAGAGCGTCCCCGTTTGTGCCCTTCAAACAAATCTCCGATGATTGTAATCGCCGCTACCGATCCGGCAGCAACCCCCATGGCCTGTAGCGCCCGAAATACAAGCAACTGCGTGACCGTCTCAGACAGGGCCGCGCCGATCGTTGCGCATACATAGAACATAAATCCAATCAACAATAATTCGCGCCTTCCAAATCGATCCATCAACGGCCCATATACGAGTTGCATACAAGCAAAAAAGATCGGATAAATGGCTATCGTTAAATTGACAGCGTCTTGAGAGGCTTGAAGCTGCTTGGCTAATTCCGGCAGCAACGGCGAATAGATGGTTTGTGTGAATGGGCCAAAAAACGCTGCCATCGAAACCAGATATACCAAAAACGTTTTGCGCATCTCTTCCACCTCCATAAATCTCTATTTACAACGCTTATCATACAAAATATACTTACAAAAGATAAGTACACACTTTTTCGTGTTAAACTTACCGGAAGGGAAGTGTCATTATGGAAACGCCTGCTATTCAATATGAATTCAATGGAAAGACGTATCAATGTCCAATCGAGCTTTCAGTCTCTCTCTTCTCCGGAAAATGGAAAACAACAATTATATGCAAATTAATGGATGGCACGAAGCGATACGGAGAATTGAAGAAGCTCATCGACGGAATTAACCATAAGATGCTTGCCGAGCAGCTTCGCGAGCTCGAACAGGCAGGAATTATTAACCGTAAGGTCTACCCTGTCGTCCCTCCCAAGGTTGAATATGCTCTAACCGAACTGGGCGAACAATTAAAGCCAGCCATCCGGCTCTTGCAGCAATGGGGCAGTCAGTTCGGGACGGAGCTTCCTATTGAGAGCCCGGCCCCTATCTCCATCCCATTATCCGTGGATAGCTAGACCGCTCCTAGCTTCCTCTGCCAACAAACAGCACAAAGGCAGCCTTGCGCATGATGAACATGCCAGGCTGCCTTTTTCAGCTCACTTACTATACTGTAAGTATCCACCCGAAAAGTGCGTACTTACTTTTATAAAGTAGATTGATTATGATGTAAAGGGTAAACAAACAAACTGCGAATGGAGAGATGTATATGAAAACATTGATTATCGTCGCTCATCCCGATCTGGCCTCATCTCGGATTAACCAAGCTTGGGAGCAAGAATTGCAGCGCCATGATCATATTACCGTGCACGACCTATACCGCCAGTACCCCGCTGGAACGATCGATATAGGTCATGAACAACTGCTGCTGGAGCAGCATGACCGTATCATCTTCCAATTCCCACTGTATTGGTATAGTAGCCCGCCACTGTTGAAATGGTGGTTTGACACTGTGCTCCAGGCAGGATTTGCCTATGGACCCGGCGGAAGCAAGCTGCAAGGAAAACAGATTGGCGCTGCCATATCGACTTATGGTACGGCTGAATCTTATCGGCCATCCGGATCCAACCGCTTCACGATTGAGGAGCTCCTGAGACCTCTGGAGGCGCTGGCTCGTTATGTTGGTGCAGACTATCTGCCTCCTTATTCGCTTCATGATGCTTCTAATATAACAGAGGAGCAGTTGGAGCAGAGCCAGTTACAGTATCTCCAGTATGTCAACGCTCCTGCTGTGCAAGCCGAAGGTCAACACATCTCCTCTTGATGCCTTCTGCGACTCGGCTCCCTCCACGGTGAACCGTCCAGCCAGCCGAACGACTCAGGAAGGGCTGCCTCAGGTCTCTTGTCTTGACCTGAAGCAGCCCTTCGCGTGCATTGCGACATAACCATGACGGTGAACGCCCATCTGAGAAGGAATATTCTCAGACCGTTGCCTAGGCACTCTCGGCTCTACCCCCAGCAGGCTGCTCCCGCTTCCGCTCATACGCCTGCTCGTGTGAGGGCGAGACCAAGAACAGCCCGAACCCGGTGCAGCTCCACCTGCACTTATTGCTCATGCCAAGAGGATGAGCGGTCTGAGAACAGAATTACGATAGCTCAGAGCCACTGCGATGGCCATACCTAGAATGGAGTATTTGTGACCGATTAGGCAGGTACGGCCTATTCCAGATTACATATAGACTCGCCTACCCACGCTCTCCGCTCATTTGTCTCCTGAAGGCTGCCACTGCCAGACACCCGATAGCAAGCACATAGCCAGACACCCATAGCAGATGCGGCCAGTACGCACTCCAGTCTCCGATTACGGCCGCTCTGCCCGCCTGTACAGCATGCACAAAGGGCAAGACATCGGCGATTCGCTTGAACCAGCCTCCGACCATTTCGAGGTCGAACCAGGTACCGCTCAGCCACGCAGATACATTAATCAGCAAGGCGCCACAGACGCCGCCAACCAGCTTGTCGCTCAGCACACTGCCTGCCCACAGCCCGATCCCGATGAAGAGCATCCCGGTTGGCAGCATTGCCAGGAGAGAGAGCACCGTCTGGAACGTCAACGGCAATCCGAGGAAGATCGCACCTGCATAACTGATCAGCAGTTGAGCCATAGCGATCGGAAACATCGGCAGCAGGTAGCCCAGGATATAATCGCGTGAAGGCATTGGTGTCGTGAATAGGCGCAGCAATAGCGACGTCTCCCGATCCTTGGCGATCAGCATCGCCGCGAATAGCGACAGAAATGAGAAGCCAAATACGACGATTCCAGGAAATAAAGGCTGAATCTCAAATATGGAGGCTGGAATGTGACTCTGTAATGCCGTTATTATCCCCAGCAAGATCAGGGGGAAGCCAATGCCAAAGGCCAGATTGAGCGGCTCTCGCCTGATTTCCTTCCAGTTGCGTCTTGCCAATGCCATCCATCTCATCCCACTCGCTCCCTCCTTTCCCTGGTCACAGCTACAAAAGCCTCCTCCAGTGAAGGGGTTCCTGTGCGACTCATCAGCTCCGCCGGGGTACCCAGCTCAATCATCTGTCCGCCCACCATAATGCCGACCCGGTCGGCTAGCTCCTCGGCTTCCTGCATATAGTGTGTCGTCAGCACCATCGTGATGCTCCCCTTGAGCTGGCGAATGCTTGCCCATAGCTCCCGTCTTGCCAGCACATCCAGCCCGAGTGTCGGCTCATCCAGAAATAGCACCTCAGGCTCTGGCAACAGCGCCATCGCCAGGCTCAAGCGCCGCTGCATCCCGCCTGACAGCCTCTTGCCACGGACATTGGCGGATTCCTCCAGTCGGAACGTCCGCAGCATCTCCTGTATTCTCCGTGCTCCTGCGCTCGCTTCCAGTTGATAGATACCGGCAATCAGCTCCAGGTTTTCGCGAACGGTCAAATTTCTGCCAATCGCACTCTCCTGAGGAGAGACACCGATGCGCTGCTTGCAGGCCTGTGCCTCGCTCACAATTGAATGCCCCAGGATGCGCGCCTCACCTGCCGTCGGCATCACCAGACCCGTTAGCAGCTTGATGGTCGTCGTCTTGCCAGCTCCATTCACACCCAGCAGGGCGAACAGCTCCCCTCGCGGAATCGCCAGCTCCAGCTCCTTGACCGCATGATGCTGCCCATACGACTTGGACAAGCTCCGTGTCTCGATCGCTAACATCGTTAGTCCTCCCTCTGTGCGTCCGCTTGCAGCACACCCTTAGCGAATTCTACATACTGCTCCCGTCTCACGAGTGCCAGACCGCTCTCTTCATCCCCTAGCAGCAGCCAATAATCCCCAGGCACGATGCCGAACAGCTCGCGCGCTGCCGCAGGCAGGACGATCTCCCCCTTCTCCCCAACCTTCACCATGCCAAACATATGCTTGCCCTTAGGCCCTATGCCGATCCCTAATGCTTCCTCCTCATGGTGCACCAGATCATCCAGCGTAACCTCGTACATAGCTGCCAGTGCCTTGCAATGATGAATATCCGGCGTCGTCTCCCCGCTCTCCCACTTGGCAATGGCCTGCCGGGATACGCCAATTTCATGAGCGACATCCTCCTGAGTAAACTTATGGAAGCTGCGCAGCCGCTTCAAATTTTGATGTATCATACGCTCCTCCGCCTTTCCAACTGCGTATTCTCCTCGCTGCCTCTTCCTATATCTTACAGCAAGCCAAGTGGGCGTACCACCACCCGATACGAACACAGCATGTTGTGACAGGTTGACAGCCGTTCTGTCAAGGGTACCTCCGTTCCGATTCGTCTTCATCTGATTGTAAGACCGATCACAATCTGGTTTATCACACGATTTTTCCTTGTATTTTGATTGCAATTAGATCGACTTAGCCCCTAAAATAAATGCATGGAACCATGCGAATCTTATCGCTGTTCATGAGACTTCCGGCTCATCGTGGCGGGGGAGAGTCTATCACTCTTGCCTGCGGCTGCTCATGAAGGGAGTAATCTATATTATCCAGTACGCTGACAGTCGAGGTGTCACCACATGAAAGGTATACATTCCCATAATATCCAGTCTGATTATACGCAGCCATCAAAGGAGTCGGGAGAGCTGCTGACGCTCAGGCAATGGATGAACCGGCGGCAGGAGAGCTTGCCTCAGACATGGATTCAGATGGCTCGGTCCATAACCGCCAGTATCGGAAAGCTGCATCAGCAGCACAAGCTACATCTCGCACTGCACCCTGAGCTAATCGCTGTCACGCCGGACGGACGGCAAGCAGAATTGCTCGATCACGGCTTGGCAGCAAGCATTCAGGCAGGGGAAGGGGCTCCCCCGGCGGCAGGAAGCTTACCTGCTGCTGCGCTGCCCTATTGTTCACCAGAGAATACTGGCCGGATGACCCGCACTGTCGATGAACGGAGCGACCTCTATTCCCTTGGCGTACTTCTCTACGAGCTGCTCGCTGGACATCGCCCCTTCGAGGCGGATGATCCGCTGGAATGGGTCTACAAGCATCTCACCCATAGCCCCCCACCCCTTCACAAGCTACCGCTTGCTGAAGAGCTTGAACCGATCATCATGAGGCTGCTGGAGAAAAACCCGGATCGGCGCTACGCCAGCGCTGCGTTCCTGCTCGCCGAGCTGGACAAGATCGGTCGTCCGCAGGAACGGATCGCCGCCAAGAGGGGCTTTTACGGAAGAGAGCAGGAGCTGGCTCTGTTATCGCAGGCCTTTCACTCCGTCTGTCTCGGCTCCTCGGAGATTGTTCACATCTGCGGCGCTGCCGGCATCGGCAAAACCAGCTTGATGGAGGAGCTGTTCCACAGGCATCAGCATGAACGGCCCTTCTATTATATTGTCGGCAAGTTCGACCCGCTCTCGACAGACAGTCCGTACCGGCCGCTTATGCAGGCCTTCCGCGGGCTCATGAGGCATATATTGGGCGAGCGCAACGAGCAGGTAGAATGGTGGAGAGAGCGCTTGCGCCAGGCGCTTGGGTCTGGCGCGGGCGTGATTGCCGAGATGATCCCGGAGGCGGGCTTGCTCCTCGGCACTGTACCGGAGGTTGAGGAGCTGCCTGCGCATGAGTCGAAGAAACGCTTTGTCTACACCTTTCGGAAATTTGTGCAGGCGCTCGCTTCCAGAGAGTACCCGCTTGTGCTATTTGTCGATGATCTGCAATGGGCAGACGCCTCCTCGCTGCAATTAATTCATGCGTTAGTCAGCGATTCGGAATGTCAGTACGTCTTGCTCGTCTGTGCCTACCGCGACAGCTACGTTCGCTTCCGAAATCTGCCCGGATATGAGCAGGATGGCACGGTGGCCAAGCAGGTGATGGTTCATCATCTCCAGCTCGAACCGCTCCAATTGGAGGAGATGAACCGGATCATGATGGAATCGCTCCAGCAGCCTGAACAGGCCACACTGTCCTTAACCGAGCTGCTGCACCACCAGTCGGGCGGTAATCCGTTTCATCTGGAGCAGCTAATACGTCGCCTCCAGGATGACCGGATATTGAGCTATAATGACGAATTGCGCTGCTGGCAATGGAATCTGGGACAATGGCTGGAGAACTCGCCAGGGTATACACTGCATGAGCTGGTGGAGCACAAGCTCATGCATCTGCCCCCGCTGGCACAAGAGCTGCTCCGTATCGCCGCTTGCCTGGGCACCTCCTTTCACCCGCTCGTTGCCAGCCTTGCTGCTGGCCTGGAGGAGGAGGAAAGCCGCGCGCAGTGGGACAGACTAGAGGCTGAAGGGCTAATTATGGCGGACGAAGCTGGCCTGCTGCGGCTGGCGCATGACAACATTCAGAAGCTCGTCTACCAGAATATGGATCATGGTCACAGACAAGCCTTGCACCTGGCGATCGGACGACTATTGAATGGAATGGAAGCGCGCGGAGAACGGCTTCCTGCCGCCGATTGGAGCGAGCGACTGTACGATGCGGTGAACCATCTGAACCGGGGTGCAGAGCTGATCAAGCTCGAGGAGGAGAGGCTGGAGCTGATCAAGCTGAACCTCAAGGCAGGACAGCGGGCCAAGGCGACATCCGCCTATGACATTGCGCTTAGCTATTTTGCAAAGGGTACAGAGCTGGCTGGGCCCGTCTATTGGGAGCAGCAGTTCGAGCTCATGTTCGAGCTGCACGCCCAGCAAGCAGAATGCGCGTATCTGTGCGGACATGCTGTCCAATCCGGCCTCAACATCAAGGAGCTGCTGGAGCGAGCGCGCACACCACTGGAACGGAGCCGCATTCAGATGATCCTCATCACGCAGTTGATTAACCAGGGCAAGTATCTGGAGGGGACGAGGCTCGGCCTGCAAAGCCTGAAGGAGCTGGATGTCATTATCCCTGCCGATCCCGGGGGCCTGATGCTCGCGATGGAGATCAAGCGGACAGAGCTGCTGCTTCGCAAGGGCGCGGACAAGCTGGAGCATATGGAGGAAATGACCGACCAGGAACGGATTGCCGCGATGAATCTACTGTTTGCGGTCATTCCATCCACTTTCTTCACAGATAAAAAGCTGTTCTTCCTGCTCGTCTGTCGCGCTGTTCAATTAAGCCTCAAGTACGGCAGCACCCCGGCGACGACAGCGATCTACTCTGCCTTCAGCATGCTGCTTGACCAGGCATTCCAGCAGCCTGAGCAAGCCTATGCGCTCTGCAAGACTGGAGTGGAGCTGTCTGAACGCTACGGTGTTGCTTCCGTGACCAGCAAGACCTACACAATGCTTGGCGGCGTCCTATGCCAATTCGCTGGCGATGCGCGCGAAGGGGACCGCTATCTGCAACGCGCGGCCCAACTGGGTATGGAGTCGGGAGACTATGTGTTTGCCAGTTTTGCAGCCGGTGCGCATGTCAACTCTCTGTATACTCGTGCTCCACTTGACGAATTAGCTCGCACCATTGCTGACTATATGGCCATCCTGGATACCACGAATGATGAGTTTGTGCGGCAAAATTTTCATCTGTACCAGCAGCATATTCTTGCACTCAAGGGGCGGACAGAGGCGCCGGACTCGTATAACAGTGTCGGGTTTGATGAGGAGCAATATGTCAGCCGCATCCGCAAGGAAGAAACGTCGAGCACCTCGTTGTTTCAGTACCATACGTACAAGGTGCAGCTTTACTATCTGCTTGGCCGCTACGAAGAGGCCAGGTACTGGGCGGAGCAGGCTTCACGCTATGAGAGCTATGCTACACACTTGCCTCATTTGCCGGAGTGCCGCTTCTATGGCCTCCTGGCCGCCATGTCCGACTCCGGGCAATCGCGGGGCAAGCTGCGGGAGATTAAGCGCGAGCTGCGTCGCTTCCTGCACTGGACACGCTGGGGGGCTGCGAATTACCGCTCCAGATATGAACTGCTGCAAGCCGAATACGCCCGGCTCCAGGGCGAGACACAAGCGGTCGAAGCCCTGTATGATCAGGCGCTGCGCGAAGCTAGGGAACACGGGCATCTCCATGTCATTGCCCTGGCGAGCGAGCGGGCAGCGAGGTATTATCAGGCGGCTGGCAAGCTGAAGACGGCGCTGTTCTATCTGGAGACGGCCATGGATAGCTATGCTCAATGGGGTCTGGAGGTTAAGCTATCCGAGCTCCGTGGATGGCATAGCCAATGGTCGAGCGCGGAACCGCGCCAGCAGCTCCCGGCGCGCACTGCATCGCCACAAGACAGTCGTCCAACCTCTGCTCTGCTTCACGACGCTGCCCAGCTTCGTGACGCTGTCCCGCTTCGTGACGCTGCGTCGCAATCCGCGGTGATCGCTCCGCAGCAGACGGGGGGAGCCGCCGAAGCACTGTCACTGCAAGAGGCCGATCTGACGGCCATCCTTCGAACGACACAGGCGATCACGAATTCAATGGATCTGTATGCCCTATTAAATGAAGTGCTGCGCACCATCCTTCAATATGCCGGAGCAAGCAAGGGAGCGCTGTTGACCGTGAACAAGGATAGGCTCTACGTGCAAGCTTACGCGAATGGTACGGAGAGCGGACTGCAACCGCCCGCAGAGCTGGAGGACAGCCTGCTGCTGCCGGAGGGCATCATCCGCTATGTCTACCGGACACAGGAGGATGTGCATTATTCCGGGGATGGCGGCAGTTGGCTATCCCTTAACCCGTATTTTGCCGCACAGCGGCCACAGTCCGCGCTCTGCATACCTGTCCAGGTGCATGGAGCGGCACTAGGCGTGCTTTATCTGGAGAATGAGCTAGCCAAGGGGCTCTTCCCGCCTGAGCGCAGGTCTGTGCTGCTTGCTATGGCGTCTCATGCCCTCTTCATCTGTATGCTCCAGCACACTCATGTACAGGAGAGCATGGATGAGCAGCATGAACAGCATGAGCTGGAGGTGCAAGCGCCGATGCCTGCGAACATGATGGAGGAGCCGCTTACAGACCGAGAGCTGGAGGTGCTGACACTGCTCGCCAAGGGGCTGTCCAACAAGGAGATCGCTGAACAGCTCATCATAGCAGTAGGCACCGTAAAGGTGCATGTGAAGAACATCTTTGCCAAGCTTAAGGTCAATCGGCGGATGAGTGCCGTGGCTCAAGCGAAGGAGCTGCGGCTGCTAAAGGAGGGAACACGGGGGCATTAACCTCTTCCCTGTCGGACAGCCCTGAGGAAGGCGGCTATGTTATATTGCTTCTATATAACGGAATGGGGCAGGCCTGGCACTGGAGATGCCAGACCTGCCCCATGATCTGTGATAAAGCCCCTTCCAGACTGTGACCCGTGGCTTCCTGCTACAGGGGTGCAATCCTGGTTGTATTCACGACATTCACAGGCTGGATGGCTGGGGCGAGCTAGTTAAGCTTGCAAGGGCAGAGCTTGCATCATAGACTATTAGTTCGTGCTGTTAATCAAGCTGGCGAGCGCCTCTTTGAGCGGTGTAGCTGGACGTCCGAGCAGCTTCTTGAAGTCATCGCTAGCTACTGCCAGCGTGCCCGCCTTGATGTCCTTCTGAATCTGACCCAGCAGTTGCACCACGAAATCAGGCAACGAGGCATTGGTCAGGATGGCGGCATAAGCGGCATCATCCACATGCTGTACCGCAACCTCCTTGCCAAGCACCTCTCCTACTGCCGCTGCCAGCTCATCTTGGGTCACCAGTTCCCCGGACAGCTCATAGATCGTATTGTCATGCCCGCTACCTGCCAGAACGGCCGCCGCGGCTGCCGCGTAATCCTGGCGGAGCGCATAGCCGACCTTGCCGTCTCCCGCGGCGGTTACCCATGGAGCTCCCGCCTGCACTCCCTGAATGCCGGACAATTCATTCTCCAGGTACCAGTTGTTGCGCAGGAAGGAGTAAGGAATGCCCGTCTTGGCGATGGCTTCTTCCGTTGCCTTGTGCACTGGAGCGAGCGATAAGCTGCTTGCCGCAGCATCCACTACACTTGTGTAAGCAATAAACTTCACCTGCGCGCGCTCTGCCGCCGCGACAGCAGCCGCATGCTGGCGAATGCGTGTCTCTGTATCTCCGTCTGCCGAGATTATCAGCAAGCGATCCACACCGCTAAAGGCTGTCTCTAGCGTCTCCGGGCGGTCGAAATCTCCGAGACGGACATCCACTCCGCGGGCCTTCAGCCCTTCCGCCTTCTCAGGATTGCGAACACTGACAGCCAGCTCGCTTGCCGGCACCGTTTGCAGTAAAGCCTCGACTACTTTCGATCCCAATTGTCCTGTTGCCCCTGTTACCAAAATTGTCATGTCGTTCTTCCTCCATTTATGTTATTTTTCGACATCGTTATAACCATAATAGTTACAACGAAGCGATAAATAAAAGCTCATCGTGAGCTCTCATTTTCCTGAACCCTGTCATTCAGTGCGCTTAATGTCGTCTGTGCCAAGCGCTGCTCCAGCGCAGCTTGCGCCGCCTGCAGCTCATCCTGCAGCACCTGTTCGATGTTGCGCCCGATCGGACATTGAATGCTGGGGTGCTCATGAATACGGAATAGCTGCTTATCTCCAGCAAGCTGCACGGCGCGATAAATATCCAGCAACGTAATCTCGCCCGGTGGCCGCAGCAGCGATGCCCCGCCTACACCAGGGCGAATCTCCACCAGCCCCGCCTTCTTCAGCATCCCCATTATTCTGCGGATCATAACCGGGTTCGTATTCACACTGACAGCTATGAAATCCCCAGTGCAATCCTTGCTGACGGATATGAGCGACAACGCGTGCACCGCCATCGAAAATCTTGAACTAATCTGCATCAAGGATTCACCACCCTTGTAACTATTATAGTTACACCAATGAGCAATGTCAACCCATCTGATCCGATTGATCCGCTCAACCGATCTGTGCCTGTTTCTCTCTCTACTATGTAAATGAGGCGCGCCCTCTCTGATGAGAATAAGAAACGCTCTGCCTTATGAAGGGCAAAGCGTCTCTCGTTCATTGCTGCTGTTCTCGTTGTCCTGTGCCTTAGCTCTGCAGCAGTAAGGCAATGACCTTGGCTGTCTCGGCGCGGCTGGCCAGGCTGTGCGGCTCGAACTGCCCCTTGCCATTCCCTTGCACGAGGCCGAGCTCGGCGGCTGCATCTACTGCGGCGACCGCCCACGCTGCGATGTCTGCCTTGTCGGCAAATTCGGCTCCAGCCGCCGCAGTGAGCTGCTTGCTGCTACGCAGCTCATAGGCACGCATCAGCATCACTGCCATCTCCTCGCGGGTAATATGCTGCTCGGGTTCAAAGCGCTTGGTGCTCTGGCCTTGCACGATTCCAGCAGCGTGCGCGGCAGCAACAGCCGGGGCGTACCAGTCCGTTGCTGTGACATCCTCGAACACTGCTTCAGTCGCCGTATCAGACCCCAAGCCAAGTGCCCGGACTAGCAATGCGGCAAATTCAGCCCGAGTTACACTGCGATCCGGCGCGAAGTGTTGCGGGCTTATGCCTGTCACAATCTGCCTGGCAGCGAGCTGCTTAATATATCCGGCCGCCCAATGATCGCTGCCGACATCTTGAAAGTCCTTATCGAACTCAAGCAGCCCATATGTGCTGAAGTGAGCAAGTCTTGCTGTCATCACTCCGTCCTCCAGCTTCCCGTCCACATATGCCAGCTTCCCGTCCTGCCCGATCGCATAGATGCCCAGCAGTTCGGTTGAGGTTGCTTCATCGACCTTCCACTGTAGAACGATCGGCTCCTTGAATGTGGCGAGCTCCTTAACGCCTCCATCCGTCTCCGCCAGTCCCAGCTCCAGTCGAAGCAGCGCCCCGGCAGCCTTCAAGCCTGTGCTGCCGTCGGCTGCTTGCGCCCGCTCCAGCACAACCTTCACTTCACTCTCCGCCAGCTCGGACATGCGGAGCGAGACCGACGCGCCGCTCTGTCCATCGCTTACGAGCGCCTTCACCTCATCCAGCACCGCTGCCGGAACCGTAACGGTAACAGAACCGCGCGTCACCTGCAGCTTGCTGCCTGTGGCAATCTGTGCCACAGGCAGGAGCACACGCTGCTTCGCCTGCTCCAGCTTGACAGCAATCGTACCGTTGCTGTCCGCTTGCGGATGCACCGTTACACTATCCTCAGGGCGCTGCGGCGTGGCAGCTCCATCTGTTGCCGCCGGCGATGCAGGTGAGGACGGATAATAGACAGTGGCTGTCGGTACTGCTGTTACTGCCGCGGACAGCTCCGATTCATGACCGTCGGCATTTACCGCCGATACCTGGAAGGTATACGATGTGCCGTTGGTCAGCCCCGTCACCTTGTAAGCAGCAGCAGTCGTCGTTGGCCCATTGCCTGCAGCGGCTGGCACACGTTTGCCATCCACGTATACGTTGTAGCCTGCCAGTTCCTGTGCGGCTGCCTGTCCGCTGGCGCTGTCCCAGCTTAATTGCACTGCGCCGCTGCCAGCGGCTGCCTTCAAGCCGCCCGGTACAGCCGGCGCCTCTTGCCCAGGCAGCGCTCCAAGGCGGATCAGCTCCCAGTCATCAAAATCTCCGCCAGCATCGATGCTGTGCGTCACCACCGCGCCGATCTCCAGCGTGCCATTGGCAACCTCAATCTGCTTCACCTGATTCAAGTTCCAGGCGCTCCAGCCGGAGACCGTCAGCGGGGTCTGCTTGCGCACACCTTCCGTCTCGGCGTACAGGTAGCTCTCCCCGATCGGATCGCTATTCGCACCAATTCGGGATTGCATCGATAACTGGTAGACACCCTTGGGCAATCCGGTAATCGTCTGCTTCACCGATACCAGCTCGCGATTCCAGAAGTGGATCGCGTAGGAGCCGGAGAACGGCGCTTCACCAGAGCGGTTGCTGCCCACAAGTGTCCAAGCGCTCATGTCGCTGTCCTCCATTCCCGGATTCACCACATAGTTGCGCGGACGTACTGTAATGACCGCCTGAACCGATTGGCCGTTGCCGAGCGCTGCGACAGCATGGTACGTACCTGCCTTCGTATAGTCATAGGCCGCAGGCGTCCAGGATGCGACCGGCAGATGACGATAGGCTCCATCCTCCATCAGCGCCTTCACAGTAGTTGGCAGCGGCACCTCCACACCCTCGCTGGTCGTAATCGCTACATCGGCGATTTCTTTAACTGCTGGCGGGGTGTAGCTGCTGTCAGAACCGCGTACTTGAGTAAATACACGGATAGAAGGCAACGCTTCTCCGAAGTAGGTGAACAAGGCCTGATTGGCCCATCCGCTGCCCCCATCCTCAGCGATCTCCTCGCCCTGGTAGGAGGAGGCATGCTTCGTTCCCCAGCCGGTATCTACGCCTGGCAGCCATGCAGGCTCCCAGTAGAATACGCCAATTCCCTTGTTGCCGGGCACCTCGGCGACGGCTGCAATCACATCACGCACTGCCGACGTCTGGCCAGCAACAGTGGCCTCATATCCGCCCGTCTTCGCCAGCGCCTCATTAATCACACTGCCGGTGGCGCCGTTATTCGGTACATCCTCAAGGGTGAAGCCGTAGGAGGTCTCGGCGACAGCCACTTCCTTGCTCAGATTGGCTGCCAGCCCGTTCATGACCTCTTTGATATTAGCGATCGTACCATGCCAGAATGGATAATAAGACAGTCCGATCACATCATAATCCAGATCAGAGTACGTGCTATAGAAGCTCTGTACCGCATTCAGCCCGTTATTCGGGTTGGCGCGATGAATCATAATCTTGATTCTGCCGCCATCCAGCGCCGCCTCCGCATCGCGTACCGCGCGAATGCCCTGGGCGATGAATGGCTTCGCCTTGGCTGGACTGTTGCCAGTCGGCCACAGCATTCCGCTGTTGATCTCATTGCCGATCTGTACCATGTCCGGATAAGCATCGGCAGCGGCCAATGCTTCGATAACCTCAGAGGTATAATCGTAGACCGCCTGCTCCAGCGCTTCCCCCTCCAGCGCTGCCCATGCCTTGGGCTTCGTCTGCCGAGCCGGATCAGCCCAGAAGTCGCTATAGTGGAAGTCGACCAGCACCTTCAAGCCCGCCTGCTTGGCCTGCTGCGCCATGTCTACGACACGTTCCTTATTCGTATTGCCTGCGCCGTACCAGTTCCCTTGCTCATCCCGCGGGTCGTTCCACAGCCTTAGCCGTATCCAGTTAACTCCATTCTCCTTGAGAATTGTCATCAGCGGCTGCTCTTGTCCCTGCAGGTTATAATAATGTCGTCCTGACTCCTGAATGCTCAGAATCGTCGATATATCGGCACCCATAATAAAATCCTCGCGCTTGCCATCCTGTAGCTGCGGTATCGGCTGCACGAACGTAACCGCGTTGCCAAGCTGCTGCATCGTAGCCGACACGAATACATCTGTCCGTCCACGCCACACCTGCTCTCCAGCAGTCGCTGTCACACGAATGACAGCTTGTCCGTCGCCAGTGGCCGTGACGAGCCCGGAGGCATTCACTGTCGCAACCGCCGGATTACTGCTCTCATAGGCAATTACAGCGTTCGCCGCAGCCTGCGGCAGTGCGAGCTTCAATTGCTGTCCTGCTCCCGGACGCAGGTTGGCACTGCTTGGCGACACCTTGAGCGACACGGCCTCCGCACCCGCCTCCAATGTCACATCGGCGAGCTGCCCCCAGTGGCCTGCACCAGCCTGAAGCGCGAAGCCCAGCACTGCAACCCCGTCACTGCCGACCTCGATACCGCTCACCGTCAGTGTCGCCCATACAGGGGGCGTTCCCCAGGCGCTGCCCGTGTAGCTGATGGGCGTCGCATAGGTCTGGCCGCCTGAGCGGGCATACATCTGCGAGCCGGCATTCGGCGCATCGCCTCCATATACCTTGGCCTTCATCGTATAGATGCCGGGCTGCAAGCCGCTCACTGCATGCTCCAGTGTAAAGTCCAGCGTGCCGGCATCCCAATAGTTGAAGCTATATTGCTGGTCTGCGAAGGTCGCCGGCTCGCGGCCGCCAACGCTCCAGTCTGCCACCTCCCCATTGACGGTGAGCTTGCTGGATGACTTGACCCTGGTCAAGATCACCTCGTCCACATAACCATAATGCTGCCCCCCGGCCTTCACCGTGAAGCCGATCGTCGCTATGCCATCTGCTCCAACGACGATGCCTGGCACACGAAGTGTAGCCGGGCTGCCCCAACTGCTGCCGACATAGCTGATCGGCGTCGAGAATGTATCCACACCCGTCTGGGCGAACATGACAGAGCCAGCCTGGGGTTCCCCTTTGTCCCCGTAGGTCTTCGCTGTCATCGTATAGGTGCCTGGCTCAAGCCCCGTCATCTCATGTATAAGAGTAAAATCGATGGCTTGTCCATCCCAATAATCAAACGCGCCCGAGGCGCTTCCATCTCCAAAGGTCGCTGGTCGCGTCCCACTCATCGTCCACTTCGCTACGGCTCCGTTAACGGTCAGATTGCTGGTCGCCACCAGCTCGCTGTCGGCCGCATGCGCCACCCCAAGCTGAAGCGGCAACGCTGCAACCGCTACGATGATTGCCATCATTGCAGCCAATCGGCTTATCCATGTGCGTGTCATATAACTCCTCCTCCATTCAAATCATATCTATTGTAGTCGCTTCATTCCCCCTCAGGGTAGGGCATATAAACAAGGTATCTACACTTTTAATAGTCAATGCTCCGTATCAGCATGCACGACAAACAGGCGAGTCGCAGTCACTAATAGACTGCGCTCGCCAAGACTGATGACCGTTGTTAGTTCAGGAAGCCCTCCAGCGCCACGGTCGGACGTCCGTCCGCCTGCCAGGCGCCCTTGTTGTAGCCGCCGTTATAGCCTGGAGACGCTTGCGGCTCCCAGTAGAAGACGCCTTTGCCCTTGCCATTTGGCAAATTGCGCACCTTCGTCTTCATGTCTGCAATAAAGCTCTTCGCTGCCGCAGGCTGGTTATAGTCCATGCCGATCTCCGAGATGATGATCTCCTTGCCATAGCGCGTAATCATATTATTTGCATTGCTGATCGTCTGGTTCACCAGTGTCGACCAGTTGGAGGCTGTCGGATATAGCGACATGCCGATCATATCAAAGTTAGCGCCGTTGGCGATCAGTCCGCCGATGTTCCACACATACAGTGCATTATCCTCACTAGTTGCCAGATGGACGATCGTCTTCGTGCCGCTGCTGATCGATTTGACCGCATTATGTCCGGTATTGATCAGCCAGGCGTAGTTGCGCATGTTGACCGATGCCTTGCCGTCCTCCCACAGCAAGCCGTTGTTCGTCTCATTGCCGATCTGTACCCAGTCCGGGGTAACCCCTCTGCTGCTCATCGCATTCATTACATCGCGCGTATAGTTCCAGACCGCATCCATAAGCTGTTGGAACGTGTAGTTGCGCCATGCAGCCGGCTTCGTCTGCTTGCCCGGGTCAGCCCATGAATCACTGTAATGCAGTGTCAGCATGACGCTCATCCCTGCATTTTTGGCGCGCTGGGCCAGCGCCGCCGCACGCTCCTTGTTCAGATAACCATTCCCATAGTCATTGGACGGATTGACAAAGACACGAATCCGTACCGAGTTGATCTGGTAATCATTCTTCAGAATCTGGATAATATCCCGCTGCACACCATTCTTGTCCTTCCATGTACGCCCCTGCGCCTCCATACCTGGCACCCAGCTAATATCCGCTCCCTTGGCAAAAGCCGGCGCCGCGCTGGCCTCCTGCTGCATCGGCAGCGCTACTGACGATAGCACCGTCGTGACCAACAGACAGACAGCGAGCAGAATCATCCTCATTTTTCTTCCCATTACAATTACGCCTCCTTTGATTAGTTGGTTTACAACCACATTGTAAGCGTTTTATGACAAAGCCTAAATGTCTGTATTTCAAGATTTTGGTTGTTTTCGCAACTTTGTCAGGATAGCGTAGTCAGCATGGGCTGCATAATGTAGGCTTAGGACTTCTCCTCGAGGCAACACTAATTTCCCACATTTTGCCCACATCGTGTAAAATGAAGACACCTTGGAATGATGGAAATCGCTCCAAGGTGTCTTCATTTTTTTTAATGCCATTCATCAGATCACTGAACATTTTGAATTTCAGCACAATAACCCTATATTTTCAACAAAGTCATCCCATACTCATTCGTAACAAAGTTCATGTCTGAATCCCGGGAAACCAGTACCAAATTAGCTGCAAAGGCAGTTGCAATAATGAGCGCATCGGGAGTTTTTATTTTCCGCCCCTTGCTTCTCTGCTCGCTTTGCATAGAAGCCGCTTTTCTTGCGATAGCGGAATCGACATGTATCATATGCCTAGGGGAGAAAAGCCTTTCTGCGATTAAGAACTGATTGTGTTTGACACCGCTCAGTACTTCACATTCCGTAATCGTCGAAAAGAATATTCGCCGTTTTTCTTCTTGGGCTTGTCGTACTAAGTTAACAGCGGCATGATCGTTGTCTAGAATGGCGATGACAATGTTCGAATCGAATAAATATCCGGAGTGGTTTTAGGTCACTTTCCCCAGTCCCCCCGTGACTCCTGAATGTGATCTAATAATTGTTGGGCTTCCCCCGGCTTCAGGATTCCAGCCACACTTAAAATGTCATCGACTGAGTAATCATCATAGTCCTCGATGGTTTCTGCTTCAAGGTCTATGACAAGCTTTTTGGTGGAAATATTGTTTTCAGATAAAAACTCCCTTAAGTCTCTTGCTATATGAGGATGGAGTTTGCGTACCATTGATATGGAGAACCACTCCTTTATCAAAATATGTTGCTAAATCGGTTCGCTTCCGCGATTTTTACTTATAAACAATTATACCCGATAATGGAATGAATGGATACGACCGCGTTGCACAGAACGAGCCATTATCGTGTGCCTTTCTTGTACGATTGAGATTGATGGTAGCACCCGCAACTTGCCCACATTTTGCCCACGAACTATTCGCATGCATCATATTCACACAAACCCCACCAAGCCCCTCTACTTCGTAGACGCATACCAAGCATTGACCTCATCGGTCATCTGCTCGCCCCCGCCAGAGCGCCACTGCTCCACGAAGGCGTCAAAGGCAGAGAGCGGCTGCTTGCCGTATATGATCTCATTGATCGTCTGCTGCTCCAGCTTATTCAGGTAATCCAGGCGTGATTGCATCGTTTCGGTCGGCGGCCCTGTGAATTGATTCTTGAAGGAGGTCTGCTCCTGGGACAACAGCACCTTGGCTGCTGCAGGCGTCTCCAGCCCATACGCATACTTGACCTCCTTCTCCAGACGTGTCGTGGCCTCCTTGCCGTCCGCCAGACTCAGCAGCGCCTTGATCTGCGCATCCGGGATACGCGCGCCATCGCGTACTAGCAGGTAGCGCACGGCATTGACATGGCCGCCAGGAATGTCGTTCCAGCGAAGCAGCGCTCCATCCGGTGCAATATCGTAATCATAATTTTGGAACAAGCCATTATCGAATACACTGCCCGGCTTCGGATCGGCATAGTAGTCGAACATATAATTCTGGTACGTGAAAAGCGCCTCCGGGTGCTTCATCTGGCTGCTGATCAGGGTGACGCCATTGGTGAACCGGGTGCCATGCCGCATCGCTATGCCTTCCGGGCCCTCCGGGATCGGGTACGGCTTCCAGACAGCACCCTGCACATTCTTCACGGTGTCTGACAGCGGCCAGCCACTCATCCAGTAAGGGCCGGGGATAATGCCAGCCGTCCCTGCTACAGCGGGCTCCGCCGTCTTCGTCTCATCCCAGAGCGCAGCCTCGGGCGGGATATAGCCTTGGGCGAACCAGCTTCTCAGTGTCCGTAGTCCCTCCTTCATCGCTGGATGGATAGAGCCATACTCCAGCTTGCCCTCCGCTCCGACATTCCATTGCTCCGGCAGCGTCCCATACGCCCCGAAGACCCAGGACGGATCGCCCATCCATGTGCTAAGCCGGTTCTTGAAGCCGACACTGAGCGGGATGACCTGCTCCGGCGCTATACCGTCGGGATTATGATGCTTGAACTTCTCCATTACCTGCTCCAGCTCGGCTATCGTGCGGGGTGCCTTCAGCCCCAGCTTATCCAGCCAGTCCTGTCTGATCCATAGCAGGTAATCATGGTTGTAGGCATAGTCAAGCACAGGGATGCCCATCCGCTTGCCATCGCGGATGTACGGGTTCCATACGCTCGCATCCAGTGACATCGCTCTCTTCCAGGTCGCTCCCGCATACTGGTCAAACAGCGACCCCGCCTCGCGGAACAATCCAGAGTCAATCAGCTCCTGCGCCAGTTGCTCATCACCGATCGTGACGACATCAGGCAGAGGCTCGCCAGAGGTCAGCGCCAGCCGCATCTTGGTGGCGAACGCATTATTCGAATCCGTCACGGACCAGAGCGTCCTGATCTCGATGCCAAGCGTTTCCTTGGCCCACCGGGTGGCCACATTGTTATCGATCGTCTCGCCGTTCTTGAACTTCAGCTCGGGGTCGATGCCCCATACGGTCGTCAGCTTGATCAGAGGATCATACTTGTCTCTGTACACACTAGGGCGATCCGTTCCCTGGCTGTCTCCCTTCTCTCCTGCGCTCTGCGCGCCTCCGTCCAACGTACCGCTTCGACTGTCCTTGCTGCCGCTGCTTAGGTTCGAGACCTGTCCTGTCCCACGCTCACTGCCGACTCCTGCTGCTCCGCCTTCGCCGGGCGCGGGCGCGGCACTGCATGCGGCAAGCAGCAGTGTCAGCAGGAGAAGCATACTGCCCAGCGCCTTGGTTCTGCTCCATGAAGCTCGCATGATGCGCCCTCCCTTACTGTCATGTTGATTGCTGCGGATCACGGAATTCGCCGGGTGTCACCCCGTAATGCTTTTTGAAAATTTTGCTGAAGTATTGCAGATTCTGATAGCCCAGCTCGGTCGTAATCTCATAGATCCGCTTATTGGTCGACTTGAGCATGTAGACCGCTCGTTCCATCCGCATTCGTATAATATAGTCTCCCAGACTTTCCCCCGTCTCGCTCTTGTAGAGCTTGGACAGATAGACGGGATGGAGAAATACCCTGTCGGCAATCGTCTTGACCGAGGTATCGGCACCCAGATCGCTCATGACCAGCTCCTGCACTTGCTTAATAATGTGGCGCTTGCCTGCGCTCTCATGCTGCGTCAGCTCTGCCTCCAGCTTATCCAGCATGCGATCTGCCCAGTTGCCCAGCTTATCCGGCGAGTCGATCAGGCTGCGATCCAGCAGCATATTCATACCGTCCGGGTCAATTCTCCCCATGTCCAGCCCCTGCTTATGCACCACGTACAATACGCCGTTGGTGATCGCCAGGAAGGCTTCGTACAGCTCCTCCCTGGTCAACGTCGTCCCTGCAAGATCAGAGAACACTGCGCGAATCTTGAGGCGCGCTGCGTCCCACTGGCCGGACTCCAGCAGGTGGATCAAGGTCGGCAGCCTGTACAGCTCCTCCACCGCCTTGCTGCTTACGGGAGTCCGCGCCACGAGCATATCCTCGATGAACAGCAGCGCGGCATCCTCGCGCTTTTGGCGGTACATCGCCATCAGCGCATTGCGATAGATGCCGGCCAGCCCTTCGGGAAAGGTGAACCATTCGGAGATGACGATTGAAATTTCTCCTTTGAGATAGTCGCCCACCTTCTGTTGAAGCTCCAGGCATAGCTGCTGCAGCCGTTCCCGGCGAAATATAGCAGTGCCGCTCCCCTCCCTCGCCGATACGATAATCGCCAGACAGTCGTGGGGCGCCTTGCTGTGCCAAACGTTATACATCGGAGAGAACAGCTCCTCTGCGATATTGCCGACCGCGTATTCCATCAGCGACACGGATGGATGGTCCATGGCTGCGAAGCTCTTGCCCAGTTGCACCGCGAGCAGCACAGCCGACTCGCCAATACGGGGCCGAACCTCATACTGCTCCAGCTTGTCCGCCAGCGTCAGATCCGACATATGCCGGCCAAGCAACAGCTCATGCATCATATTTTGACGCAATACGCTGTAATCCGACTTCATCGCATAGAGCAGTTGATGATAACGCTCGGCCTTATCCCATTCGTCCTTGAGTGCGTCAATGCTGTGGGCGATGCTCTGGATGAAGGCTTCATCATGAACCGGCTTGAGCAAGTAATCGACCGCTTTAAGCTGAATCGCCTTCTTGGCATAATCGAAGTCCGAATATCCTGTCAGCAGCATGGAGCGGATATGCGGCCAGCGCTCCCTGACCCGCTCGATCAGTTGCAGTCCGTCCATCTCCGGCATGCGAATATCGGTTACCATAATATCCACTGGCTGCTCCTCCAGCAGTTGCAGCGCCTCGGCGGGCGAGCAGGCCTGATATACCTTGTGCACCCCAAGCTCCTGCCATGGAATCGTCTTGGCCAGACTCTCCGTTACATAGGACTCATCGTCGACCAGCAATACCTCAATCATGCAGATGTTCCCCCTTGCCTTCCCCTGAATTTCCGTTCCAGACGAGCATCACTCTCAGTCCACCGAGCGGCGAGACCGCCAGCGACAGTCCCGCCCCGCGGCCATATCTTACCTGAAGCCGCTGATTCACATTCCATAGGCCGCAGCCTGTCTCCTCGTCCATAGGCCGCAGCAGCCGTCGTTGCAGAGCGGCTCTGTCCTGCTCCGGCATGCCTTTGCCATCATCATCAACGATCAGCATCAGCCCGCCCTGCTCCCGCTCCTCGACACTGATCAGGATGCGCCTTGCCTCCGCAGAGCGCTCGATGCCGTGCAGCACCGCGTTCTCCACGAGCGGCTGCACCGTCAGTGGCGGTATTGGCTGCTGCTTCAACCATGGCGGCAGTTGCACCTCATAGCTAAGCCGCTTCATTCTCATCTGCTGAATATCGAGGTAATTGCCCACCAGCGCCAGCTCCTCTGCGAGCGTCACCAGCTCCCGCTCCTGCCGAGTTGTATAGCGGTAGTAATCGGATAAATTTTGCGACATCGCAATGACGGCCTGGTAATCCTGCAGCTTGGCCATGCTGGAGATGAAGGAGAAGCAGTTATAGAAGAAATGGGGATTGATCTGAGATTGCAACTGCTTCAGCTTCGCCTCCCGCGCGTGAATCTTCTCCAGATAGACCCTGCCGAACAAATCCTGAATCTGCGCCGCCATCGCATTGAAGCGGGTGAACAGGAAGCCGAACTCTGTGCCCTCCCGAGGCTGCAGCCGCACCGAGTAATCCTCATTCTTCAGCTTCCGAAAGCTCGTCACGAGCTGTCTAATCGGCACCTGAACCTGCGCGTACAGGACATAGACGACCAGGAGACTCATGAGCAGCAGCGCTGCGGCCGAGATATAGAAGAGCCGGTTCGACTGCTCAATCGGCTGCATCACATCAGATAGCGGGAGGTAGTCGACCAGCATCCAGCCGGTTGTAGCCGAGCGTTCGGCATTGACCAGATACGGCTCGCCCCGCAGCTCAATGACTTGATCCAGCGAGGGCTCTGCCGCCGCGGACAGCTTGGAGGCCAGCTCCACAGCCAGCGACCGATCGGATGCGCTATTGTAGATCATGCCGGCCCCTTCCTTGAAGTAGAACGGGCTGCGCTGTCCGTCGCCCCGAAAGGTATCCAGCATTTGCCGGATGTTCGCACTGTCAAATTCAACCTCGATAATAAGGTTGGCCTTCTCTGGCTCATGAAATGATGCATAAGGAGATACGGAAATAAGCGAGAAATAGTAACGCTCCTCGCCGCTGCGATCCTGCTGTGCGCGCACATGCCAGCCCTGCTGGAGCCGTGTCTTCAGATCGGCATGATTGTAAGGGCTAACATCGCTCGCCGTAATGACGCGTTGCAGCGCTGGCGAATAGATCATCAGCCGACTGACCCAGTTCAGGGAGTTCTGCTGAATGCTCAGCTTCTGCTGGATACGCTTGACCAGCGTGATGGTATCCAGATCAAGGTACGGGCCTGTATCGCTGAATCGATCCTTCAGCTCCGAAATATCAGGGTCATGCAGCAGCAGATTCGGCCATAGGCTGATCGATTGGATCATGGCATCCACCTGATGCTGAAAGAATTGCAGCTGGTCGCGGCTAGATGCATGCAGCTCTGCCCGCAGCACGCCGGTGCTCGTGCGATTGGAGTAAACGTACAGCGCCATAATCGGGATGAGCATCACGATTATGATCGCCATCATTTTTCTGAACAGGTTGAACTTCGGCATCTCATCTGCTCCCCCGCGCTGTAGTAAAGGTGCGTCCATCCGATTCGAGTCCGGGGCTCGGGCGCTATGCCCGCTGCCCGGCAGCTCAACGTTCAGCGGCAGCTTGCCGCTTGCTCCCCTTATTGTAGCGGAATCCTCTATGGTTGCCTATAAGGACGATGAGACAGATGACCCCTGACCCTGACTGATGTTCCATTTCTTCCAATAAAAAAACTGCCATTGCTGGCAGTTGAAGAGTCTTCTGGTGATATTTCTGAGGATGTCCGACATACTCGCCCTGACTTAGCTCTGTATATGGACCGTCGGTACCCCTCGCTCCGCTTCGTTAATCTGGAAGAAGGCTTCCTGTCCAAATCCGAATAGGCCGGCGAGCATATTCGTCGGAAACGTCATCGTCGCCGTATTGAACGCTTCTACCGTGTCATTATAGAACTGTCGGGCAAAGCGGATCTTGTCCTCAAGCTCTGATAGCTGCTCCTTAAGGTAGATAAAGTTCTGGCTTGCCTTCAGATCAGGATAATTCTCCGCCACGACGATCAGGCGTTGAAGCATTCCTGAAATCTCGCTGCCTGCCTCCGCCTTCTGCTCCACCGAATCGGCAGCAGCATACCGGGTACGAAGCTCCGTAATCTTGTGTAAGGTTCCCTTCTCATACGCGGCATACTGCGACACAGTCTCCACCAGATTGGGGATGAGATCGAACCGGTTCTTCATCACAATATCCACCTGCGACCAGTTGTTACGCACCCGATTGCGAAGAATAATGAGCCGATTGTATGTAACGATCACCCACAGCGCCACGACAGCGATAACTGCCAACGAAATATATAGTCCCATCCTTTTTGCCTCCTCTTTCGTTATGGTGTCTGGTACCATTCAAATCAGAACGCGCCGCGTCCCCCGCCGCCCCCGCCTCCGCCGCCTCCCGATGAGAAGCCGCCATCTCCATCGGAGGACGAGGAGCTAGCGCTTGCAGCTCCGGATATGGATTGCTCGAACGAACCGACCCAGTCCGCATAGTGGTAGACGGATAAATAAGAGATGTCGGTATAATCGGTGCTGCTCGCCTCAGCCATCTTCATGTCGACGTTTTTTATCATCCTTTTCGCCTCGCCTACCGCAATTGCATATACAAAGAAATGATTCCACAGATGAACAGCCATCGGCTCCCTGGA
Source organism: Paenibacillus sp. J5 (assembly GCF_054955055.1). Classification (NCBI taxonomy): domain Bacteria; kingdom Bacillati; phylum Bacillota; class Bacilli; order Caryophanales; family Paenibacillaceae; genus Paenibacillus; species Paenibacillus sp. J5. The sequence continues at coordinate 54,987 of NZ_JBUEDD010000014.1, forward strand.
GGCTATCTGGCTATAATCGCGTAGGAAGCGCCTGAACGCCCTCCACTTCGCGCGGGCAGTTGCTCCGGCCACGGTACGCCGCTTGCTGCGCGGCTTGAAGAATAGGAGCAGAATGCCAGCAATCATCAATCCCTGCCAGTTCTCGGAGCCGAAAATCCAGAAGCCAAACAGTTGCCCTAGCGCGGTCAAGATAACAATACGGGAAGCTAACTTTTGATATTGTACATAGTTCTGCTGATTGACCGCCAGGATCACCTCCTGCTTCCACGCTAACCACCGATCCAGAAATACCGATGCATTCTGCTGATCCGCTGCATAGGCTTGGATTCTCTGCAGTGTTACCTGACCCTTTGATCCTATCTCGCGGAACAGCCAATCGATCAGCATCTGCTCATGCGCCTGCAGATGCTCCGCTGGCCTGTCTGTCAGCTTGAACGAGAAATCCATCTTTTTCTTCGTACCCTTGGAGGCAGGGATGACTTCCATGCTCGCATGGCGCCTTCTTACCAGATCGATTAAGGTAGCCATCAAATCCTTGGGCCTGAGACGATAATTCATCAGGTAGCTCACAACGGCAGGGGACACATCCGCTGGAATCTCACGGTAATATTTCCCCTTCCACTCCGGCCTCGGGTCTCTGCTGAATCGGAAATACAGGATGATTCCTCCCACAGTGTTGACGAGCAGCAGCACCAGCAAGGCCATGCCTGCCGCCTCTTGATCTGCCAGCTCCGCGGCTGCCTGCTCCGTCCAGATGCGCTCTTCCTCCAGAATCTGCTCCAGCATCAATGTGAGGCTATTTCGATTACTGTCGGGAACATAGTGTTGGGGAAATAGCACACGCACCTCCAGCATCTCGCCTGAGCTGAGCGCCGCCACCTTATAGCGCACACTGCCATTATCTTCAATATGCACCTCGCCATGAAGCGGGCCATGCCCGAATGCTTTGACCTCCTCACGCTTCATGCCCTCTGGCAGGGAGATTGTAATGAGTATATCTTCCAGATACGTCGGATTGGTTGAATCAAAAAATTTCCAATAGAGCTGTGCTGTATCCGGGTATGTCTGAATTACATTTTTTACGATATAAGAAAACTGGTATACCTTCGTCTCATCTTGGGATGAGGAGTAGACATGATATAGTAGCTCATCTCCTTCCGGGTTCATCTCTGAATGAAGCGGAATGAGCTGCTCCCCCTCCACCTCAAAGGCCTCAAACTGCTCGATTCCATCCGAGCCGGATGCATTCAGCTCCACAATAATGCCATTATACGAGCCATCAAAGCGGTAGGTGTCTCTCTCAGTCACGTGCATATTGCCGCCATCGTCGATACGGGCATGGATGTTGACACTCGTAATCTCAAAGGTACGCGCCTCCCCTGCATACGCAGTGCCGACCTGCAGTAGCAGGACAATCAACAGCACTACGATAACGATGCGCCATATTGCCGCTGTCTTGGGCAGCCTTCCGGTTACTCTCTGCTTCAGTATCATTTCTCGGCTCCCCTTTGTGGTATGCTAGATTCCGCAATTGTAGAAGAATCCGGCGTGAAAGTAATCAAACTTTAGTTGGAGAAGAGCAAAAAAGAGCGAAAAAACCGCCCTTTAGAGGGGTTTTTCGCTCCTTTTGCCTGATTATGTCCGCAGAGTGAGATTAAGCTCACGCGCCCTGGCAATAGCCTGGCCGCGTCGCTTGACTCCCAGCTTCGTGTATACATGATGGGCATGGCTCTTAACGGTCGCCTCCGTAATGTTCAGCAGTTCAGCAATCTCTCGATTGGAATGTCCAGCGACGATCGCCTGCAGCACCTCTGTCTCCCGCTCTGACAACGCTTCGATGAGAGCATCAGCAATTGTGCTTTCTACTCCTTCATCCACCTGCGACGCACTGTGACTCCCCCAGCCTGAAGCAGCCGGCTGCTCCAGCAGCGCCCGATACATAAAGCTTCGCAGCAGCGCTTCGATGTCATCCGCAATTGCAGTGGAGAACAGGCCAGCGATCTGTGTGTTCTCCAGATACAGAGCTGCAGGGTGGCGCGAGCCAGGAAGCCGGACGGGAAGGCTGAGCACCGATCGAACCTTTCCCTCGGCAATATGACGGTCCGCCAGAAACTCGCTTTCTTGCGCGTCCTTCAGTACAATCCGCTCCTTCCTCGCCCACGCCGCGCGAACCACGCCTTGCGCCCACCCGCCTGCCGCAGCATGCCTTGCTCCATACCTCGCCAGCACGCGCGGAGATTCTTCCCCCGCCAGCTCCAGCAGCATGCCGCGGTCTGCCCCCGCCTTGCGGCACGCGATGGCTAGCAGTTCATCCTGCTGCTGCACGGATGGCGGCAGAGCCTCCGGTAAAGACTGTTCGTGTTCATCCTTCTGTTCCCTTCGAAGCCCTAGCGACACCTCCTGTTCGCGATCGGCTTGCAGCAGATGCGCCGTTGCTGCAAGCTCTGAATGCTCCCGCTCCAGATGGCTCCGCTTGGCGGGATATCCAAACGAGGCATATGTCGTCAACGCCTCCAGCAGCGCGATAAGCGATCCCGTTCTCATGCCTTGGTCACGGTAATACATCGCCATTCGCTCGAGACTGAGTGGCTGAAATATATTCGCCATCTCATGCTTGGCAGCCGCTAAAGCCTGCTCATACGCCAACAGTGCCGAGTGATGCTCCCCACTCACTCTAGCCCATTCCGCTCGAAGCAGCCAATAAGCCGAGCTGCCTGTACCCAAATAACCCTGCCAGTCCTCTACCTGCCTGAGCCTGTGGCGAATCGCCTTCGCCTGAGCACGCCGTTCCTTGGCAGTGCCCCCATACAAGGCTGTCATCGCCAGTGCCTCCAGCAGCCTCGTTCTACGGTTACGAATCCAGTCAATCTCCAGCTCCAGCTCTATCGCTTTCCGCGCAAAATACAGCGCGTCCTCGTATCTCCCATATAGATAGGCCTGCTCGGAGCGCAGCATATAATCGACATGGTCAGGCTGAATGCGGTCTGATTCCCAGCCTGACAGGGAGGAATACTGCTGCCACGCCCCGTCCTCTTCACAGGAACGAAGATACAGCTTCATCAGCCCCATAACGCGCAGCGCAGTCTCATCCAGCATTGGCACTGCCTCCTGCTCCAGATAGGTTAACGTCTCCCGCAGTTGCCTGGCTGTTCCCCAGGCTGTGACCATATACGTTATCGTCGTCAAGTTGAATAGCGTCACCTGATTCTGTTCCTTGGCCTGGCGCAGCACTCGCTCTATGCTGGACACCATTTCCGCAGGCTGTTCGATCTGCTTGAGCATGCCATTCATGAACAGCAGCTTGGACTGCTGCACCGCTCTTGCCCGTAACCCACTGCTCCAGACTGTACGCAGATGCTTGGGCCAGATGCGGTATAACTCGGGGAGGCCACGCTGCAACAGCATCTCGAAGACATCCAGAACGTTGAGGAAGTATTCGTTGCGTCCCTGACTCAGTCCCTTGCGGACAAGCCGCGCACATGTATATAGAAGCATCGCCGGATCAGATGCGCTCAGCGTAAAGATTTGCCCAAGCAATAATTGACATTGCGCAACATACGCCAACTGTTGGTTCTCTACAATCTGGTCATCCTGCTTGTCTGCCTTGCGTGCGGCAAGTACGGCCTTCACCGCCTCCACTACCGCGCGAGGCGGTGACACCCGCTCAGGAAGCGTCCAGCCGAAATAGGTGAGTGTATCGCGGCTAATAGCCAGAGCCAGCGAGGCGTCACGGGTTGCGAATATATCCTGTTGGCAGAGGCAGGCATGGAGCCGATCCTGTGGAGCCAGCTTGTCGATATGCTCCCTTACCCAGGCTAACCCAGGCAACGCTCTCTCCACATCGCCTCTGTAATGCAGCAGCGTATACAGCTCCGAGCCGATCTTGCAAGCCAATTCATCCGGCGCGTGCTTGCCATCCCAAGCCAGCTTAAGGGCCTGCTCCATATCATGGATCGCTTGCGCCAGCCTCCCGTTGCGGCTTGCCTGCCTGCCTGCCTCATAATTACGTCCCGCCAATTCACGTTGGCGTACCCGCGGCAGGTGCTCCGCTCCAAGATTCAGATGACGGCGCGCCTGCTCGCTGTCCTCCCTCGCGCCGCTCTCCACTGCGCGCTTGTCATATAGCTCGCCGACTCGGATATGCCAGTTGCTTCGCTGTTCCTGCCGCGTCCGCAGGTACAGCTTGGCCTGCACGAAAGCAGACAGAAACAGCCAGTTGTCCCCCTCCTCCGGACAGAGAAGGCCGACCCTTGCCGCTCCGCTGAGCATCTCTTGCAGCGCAGCGCCGCTCGAGGCTTCTCCTGTAGGGTTACGCCCAGACACGACAGGTAAGCGGTTGCGCGCTTGGTCTGGCAGTTGCTGATCTTCCTCTTGATCACATGGTGCTTGCTCTTGCGTCATGCACTGCTGCGGCCAGTCGTCCATGACCAGCAACTCGGCAAGTACAGACAAGGAAAATCGCATGCCGATCAGCGCAGCCCTCTCCAGCGGCTCGTGCCAGCGCGGCGGAAGCTGCTGAAGCAGACGCTCCATCGACTGTACATAACCAGTTGATAGCGGTGCTCCTGTGACCAGCTCCTCTGCCCATTCCCAGCGATGCCGCTCATAGCTGTAGTGTAGGCTCCCTTCGGCGTGCCACCGCTCCAGGCAAGCGCATATCTCCCCTGGCAACCCTCCGCTCCACTGGTGGATAGCCCCGGCCCATACACTTGCGCGCGATGTCATGTCCTGCATCACATCCGCTGTCCAGTCCAGCACCGCTCCGTAGTCCAGCGGCTGCAATTCCATGAACGACACCTTCACACCCGCGCCCTGCAGACGCCGGTGCAACCTATCTCGCTGTGCTTCATCAGCACAGACTGCCACCAGCAAGCGACTTGCTCCAGATTCCTCTCGTTCAAGCCAGTCGCATGCTTCATCGACTGCAGTGCTGTGTGCCGCGCCCATCGCATCGACGATCAGAATGAGCGGCTGCTGTGGACGTGTCTCCGTCCAAGAAGATGGGGGTAAGGAGCATGGCTCCCTACATAGCCATTGCTGTTCCCATTGCACCTCCGCCTGGGCGAGCACCTGTCTCTGCTCAGGGGCGTGATCCATACGGTTGGCTGACCCGGACCAGGCTGTGACAGGTACCCGTGCGGCCAGCTTGCCTGCCCTCAGCAGCAGTTGCCTCCACTCATGTAACAGACGGCTCTTGCCTACTCCCGCAGGACCGTATACAAGCAGCGCTTGCCGTTCTCCTGAACGGACAGCAGCAGCATGCTGCTGCAAAGTCTCCAGTTCGGCTCCACGCCCTATCAGTATCTCCGGCCGCCGCAGCCGACATTGTCTATCGTAGCGGAACAGCTCCGAAACCTTTCGCTTCGGATTGGCCTGCAGCAGCTTCATATCCATCAACATGCCATAAGCGGTCTGGTAACGTGCCTGCGGCGATGCGGCAAGCGCCTTCGCGATGAGTGCGCTGAGACCCTCCTCTGCAGCCGATGGCGGAAGATACAGCGCCCCGAATAAAGGAATTCCCTCCCAGGTTTGGCCCTCCTCCGGCTCGAGCGGCGGTTGACCTGTCAGCATCTCATACAGCATGACGCCTAGTGCATACAGATCGCTGCGCTCATCTGGCCACCTTCCTGCCAGCCCGAATTGCTCAGGGGCGCGGTAGAAGTGATTCCTGAAGGCACCAACTGACCAACGCAGCTTGCCGTCAGGGTGCACATAGAAGTCCGCCAGTTGCAGTTCGGCAATCATGCCGCTATCCAGATGCCTCTCATGAATAAGCTCTGCCATTTGTATGCCATAGTTCAGTACCGTATCTGGCGGTAAGACGCCTTCTTGTACAAGACTGCTTACCGTTCTCCATTTCATTAGTGACATGTATAATTAGCTCCGTTAAGATGTAATTTTACTATTCTGAATCTTGATGTTGTTCCTATTATAGCATTCCTAGTAGAGAGCATGAAAAAAGAGGGGCTGCTTGCCCCTCTAACTGTAGCTTCTATTCTTGCGCAGCCATCGCGTCCGCCTTGGTCGGCTGCATCGTACCGAACGGATGCTGGGGCGGTGCGTAGATGACATAGACCTTCAACAGCTTATCTCCCGTATTGGTCACATCATGCCACTTGCCCGCAGGAACCATGATGGCGTAGCCCTCCTCGGCTGTAGCCTGGAAGTCCAGCTTATCCTTGGAATCACCCATCTGCACCAGCCCTTGCCCCTCTTCGATCCGTATGAATTGGTCAGTATGAGGGTGAACCTCCAGCCCGATATCATCGCCCACCGGAATGCTCATGACCGTCACTTGAAGATGGTCTCCTGTCCAGATAGCCGTTCGGTAGGTGTTATTTTGCTCGGTGACCTGCTCAATATCGATGACGAGCGGCTGCTTGCCGTAGTCCTTGATCTCCACCATGTGCTCCGCCCGCTGCCATGATGCGAACGGCGCAGGAGCATAGCCGCCATAGTAGGGATATGCATATGGATCAACCGGAACCCATCCCGCAGCATAAGGGGGATATGTGGCATAACGATAGGGCAGATAAGGGTGCCAGGGAGAACTGTAAGCATACACAGAACCCGCGGCTGCTTGTGGAACAATATACATCGAATTTCATTCCTTCCCTGAAGATGATTTACATCATCCTATGCCCAAATTCGGTAAGGGTGCCTATCCCTCTATGCACAAGGCCGGCCGCCGGGGCTGGAGGACACGCCCTAGTCCAAGCGGATACTGCGTACAATTTGTTCTAATATAGCGACATCCTCCTCATAACCATCCTTATAGTGAAGAAGAAGAAATAAGGATTTGTCTGGCAGCTCAAAGTTGTAATAAACTCCCTTGCCCTGCTGCTCGGTACCCGAGAGAATCTCAAACTCCACTCTTTGCACCTGTTGATCTCGTATAGTTTCCGTCGTTTCACTAGTGATCTGACCATCTCGTTTATAGTTCTGTAAAGCAGCCTTCACATTTTCCTCAATCGCAGGTTTATATCCACCGACCAGGATCATGGACTCTTTTATCCCTTCCTTGAAGCTCAGCACATCTCTCGACAGGGTAAACATAATAGAGGGGCTCAACGGAGACATATCCCCCAATTCCCACTCTGGAGGGTACCTCAGCTCGATGCCATATGCATCGTTCTGATACACTTGCCTGTTGTCTTCCATGCAGCCTGGTAAGATGAGGAAGGATAGAAGCATGAGGAGGAGCAGGGTCATTCGGTGTTTTGTCATTAATAATCGGTCTCCCTTACACCATTGTTCTGCAGTCTTGTTCGTAATTAGACCATTCTCCATTAACTCCCTTTCCTTGGAAAGGGAGCCCTTGATTTATTCATTTAAATCTATGTAAACATTGATGAAATACTATTTTTATTAACCATTCTTACAACAAGGCGCGTAGACAGGTTCAACTAACGCCGTCCTGGAAGACGGCGTTAGTCGGTTCTTGCAGATGTATTCAAGCCTGTCAGCCAATAGTGACATGAGCAAGGCCCTCCCGCGCTTATAAGCTGACCGTTGGCCGCTCCTCCTCCATCCGACCATATTGCAGATAAATGAAGCAGCCGATGAGGATGACGACGACCCCCGCCCCTACAAACCATACCTGCACGCCGAAGCGTTCCACAATCGGCCCCGCCAGCGCCAGTCCAATCGGCGAGCACAGCAGTCCGATGCTTGTGACGAAGGAGAGCACACGCCCCAGCTTCTCCGGCTCGTATAGCTTCTGAAGCATGGCCATATAAGGACCATTGAACAGCGGTGCCGCGGCGCCCATGAAGAAGCACAGGATAGCGAATAAGACGAAGGCATCCCGGCCGATGACTCCGCTCAGCAGACAAGTCACTCCGATCAAGACCAGGCTCAGACTCATATACGTCGAATCCTTCCACCTGGATGCCAGCAACGCCAGCACGACGCCACCTGCCATCATACCGATGCCAAAGACAGCCTCTATGACACTCGCGCTGTATCCTCCGCGACCGAAGTGCGAGAGTGTCATGTAAGGGAACAGCATCGCGAGCGGCATAAATACGACGCTAAATACCGCCATGGCAACGGTAATGGTTAATACCGACCTTACAGAGATAAAGGTCCTCCAGCCCAGAACAAATTCCTTGCGAAAGGAGGGCGCATGCACACTCTCCGGCTTCGGCTGATGAATGGTGACCATAAGCAGCATCAGATTGGCGATCAGAGCACCGGCGACATCAAGCAGCAGCAGCGTTCCGAGCGAGGTTGCGGAGTAGACCGCAATGCCCAGCGCAGGCCCCAGCACACTGGAGGACGAGAAGACAAGCTGGTGCCAGCCTGACACCCTCGTTAATTGATCCTGTGGCGCAATGAGAGGAATCGCTGCCTGAAACGAAGGGGCATGAAAGGACGAAGCAGCAGAGCGAATGAATAGAATCGCATAGACAACACCCAAGCCTGGTTCGCTCCATAAGTAATACACTCCCAGCAGTAGGCTGGATAGCGCAATGACACTGTCAGATACAATCATAGTGATCTTGCGGTTCCACCGGTCGAGCCAGACGCCAATGAATGGCCCCAGCAGCGCCTGCGGCAAAAACCCGGCCAGTCCGGCTATCATCAGAACGGAGGCCGAGCCTGTCGTCTCTGTCAAATGCCATATGATCGCAAACTGCACCATCGAGGACGTTAGGATCGAGAAAATCTGCCCGCTGAAGATCAGGGCAAATGTCTTTTGCCACGAATTGGACATGAAGCTGCTTCTCCTTTGTTTCGTATCAACTATCAACTCTCTGCGATTCAGATGGACACCACGAACTCATCCACATAGACCGCGGTACCTGTCACCTCGATCCTTTGGCCATCTGTGACGCTTACGCTGACTCTCCCATCCCGTCCGACCTCCTGTCCTTGCTCAATCGTCAGATTGAAGGAAGCCTCGGGTTCTTGTCGTACAAATCTTGCAAAATAAGCCCCCATCACCCCTGAGGCTGTGCCTGTAACGGGATCTTCCACGGTTCCTGAGAATGGAGAGGAGAAATGACGGGCATGCATGTCCGCTTGGGAATCGTGAGCCGCCAGACAGAATGGATGCAGCGACGCCCGCGGCATTTCCTTCAGTATCTCTGGAAACAGATGATTGTTGGGCTTCATTCTATGAAAGGCATCCAGATGCTTAATCGGAATTAATAAGGTCCATGTGCCTGTGCTGCCATATACGGTCGGCCATGTCGTCTCTATATCTCCTTCTTCAAGGCCCATCGAATGTGCCAGCTCCCGCAGAGAGCCGCTGAATGGTTGAAACTGTGGCGCAGCTTGTCTCATCGTAATGTGAATTCGCTCCTCCTCAGAGCGAATGCTGATCGGCAGAATACCTGCCTTGGTCTCGATGGTGAGATCGTTCTTCCCCCCAAGCAGCCCCTTGGTATGCAGTGCGTAGAGGGTCGCCATCGTCGCATGACCGCACAGATTGATCTCATGTCCTGGCGTAAAGTAACGAATTCGGAGGTCGGCGTGTTCAGAGGGAAGAGGGAACGCTGTCTCGTTAAATCCAACCTTGGCCGCTGCCTCCAGCATCTGCTCCTCGCTCAGATGTCCGCCATCCAGCACGACACCCGCCGGGTTCCCCTTATTCGGAATAGAACTGAATGCATCATAATGATAGACGGTTACGTTAGGCATATGAACACTCCTTTGGTAGATTTCCGCTTCTGTTCCATGCCGCCGTAGGTTGCGCGGTGATGCCAGAACGGTGTCTTCTTCATACGAAAGCAGACCTGTCAGGCTCTGGTTGTTGTCTATATTATCCCTTATCGTTCTCCAGCAGCTCCACCAGCACCTTCAATTGCGGGAACGTGTCCATGTATGCATAACGCCCGCCTGTATACTCGCCTTTTTGCTGCAGCGGAAAGCCCTTGCTCTCTAGCAGCGTGACCTTCTCCTGCATGCCTTCGATCACAAAGGCGATATGATGCACGCCTTCCCCATGGCGATCCAGATACTCGCGCCAGGTGCTGGGATGCTCGTCTGGCTGAATAAGCTCCAGATGCAGCGAGCCCATATCGAAGAAAGCAAGCCGCGCGCGTGCCTGACACGGCTCGCCATGGTATACGGCTTGCGTCTTGTCCAACGTATCCGTCCAGAAGGACTCCGGCTTGGCTACACCGAAAAAATCAGCATAGGCCTGGCTCACCTTGTCCAGATTATGTACAAGAATTCCAATCTGTGTAATAACATTGTTGCCTAGCAGTCCTGACATCGGGTCGCCATCCTCTCTTTACTTTCCATATCTTGCTTTCCCCCATCTTACCCAAGCGGTTAAAGCGCTGTCAATAAATCGTCTATGGAATGTCCCGTATAGAAATGGAACCTGACAGGCTAATCGTCCAGCCTCAGACTCTTTATCATATTCTCCATTAATGTCAAGTCTTCTTCAAAACCTTGTGGTATGCACTCGTAGCGCACAACTAGAGATTTTCCCTCAAGCTTGAATCGGTATATGACGACTGTACGCTCCTCTTGGAGTTCCTCCTTATCTATAAGAAGCTCCATTTTCTGAGCCTCGGTGTCAGCCACCCGCTCTGTTGTCTCACGAATGAGGCGACTCCCCTCCAGCTCTCTTTGAATGAAGCTATCCAGGTACTCCTCATCGGCAGGTTTAAATCCTATGATCATCAAGTTCGAGGCTACCGCTTCTTTGTTGAAATTGAAGGGCTCTCTCGAAATATAAACTTCGTTCATAGTTGCTCCTGCAGTACTTGACGGAAAGCCTGAAATCAGTCTGTCAGTGGTCGCCACTCCCCTTCCTAATATCAGAATACTATTTTTTTATTTTAATGGAAATATCCATCTTCTCACCCTGAGATTGAAATCCTGTCAATAACAGCTTACGCCATTGAATTTTATCCAAATATAGACATTCAAATGTTGGATATGGTATATTATCATTGCTGTACCGTAATTTCTTCGATGTGGAAAGGAGCTGTTCAGAATGGCAAAAGCAAAAACACTAGAGGTATTCCCTACTTAAAACCGAATACGGGCGCATGATCAAACGTTCATGATTCATTTCTCATGATTGATTTTTAACAGGGGTTGTATCCCCTTATTTGGTCATGCCAACAAGTAACCTTTCGTGAATCGTGAGGCTTGGGTCACAAGCAACGGTAGCACACTTCAGGTGTGTTATTTTTATGCTCTTTTTCTCTACATTTTGACCGCAGCAGACAGCCATGAACGGCTGCTTGCTGCGGTTTTTTGGCGTTGCGACCTGAGCATGCACAGAACAAGCAAGCCATTAACGCTTAACAGGGAGGCATTCATGAACACCTTTACACTACAAGACTACGGCTTCACGCAGCAGCTTGATCCCTTACACACAGAGGGTACGTATGCAAGAGTTACCGCTGTGCATAAGCAGCATTATAGCCTCATGACGGACCAGGGGGAATGCCTGGCTCGTCTCAAGGCAGGAATATATTTCAACAATGGCACGGAGGAATTCCCGACCACCGGGGATTATGTGCAGATTCAGTACAATCCGGGTGGGGATAGCCTGATTGTCCGAACGCTGCCGCGCAGATCCAAGTTTTCCAGAAATGATTTTTCCGGTCATGCAGCAGGCTATGCCAAGACCGTCAAAGAGCAGACGGTGGCTGCAAATTTCGATTATGTCTTTATTATGCAATCGCTGAACCATGACTTCAATCCACGTCGAATCGAACGCTACCTTGCGCTGTCGTGGCAGTCCGGCGCGATTCCTGTTATCCTGCTCACCAAGGCCGATCTGATCGACGATCCTTCAGAATATCTCGCCAAGGTTCAACATCTTGCCAACGGCGCCAAGGTTCATGCGATTAGCGCCAAAACAGGAGAGGGCCTCGACAGGCTGTCCACCTACCTGAAGAGAGGCCATACCATTGTATTTCTCGGCTCTTCCGGCGTAGGGAAATCAAGCCTTGTCAATGCATTAGCGGGCGAGGACATAATGGCGGTCAGCACGATTCGCGAGGAGGACAGCAAGGGCAAGCATACGACAACCCACCGCCAACTTATTCTCCTCAGCAGCGGCGTGATGGTGATTGATACACCGGGGATGCGGGAGCTAGGCATGTGGGAGAGCTCCGCAGGGATTCGCGAGGGCTTCTCGGATGTCGAGCGTTATCTCGGCAGTTGCAAATTCTCTGACTGCGCGCATACCCGTGAGCCGGGATGTGTGGTCAGAGCTGCCCTGGAGAGCGGGGAATTGCCTCAGGAGCGTTGGGACAGCTACGTGGCTCTGCGTAGGGAAACGGCATTCGTAGAGAACAAAGCCGCCTATCTGCGCAACAAAACGGCTCAACACGTCGCTCTGAAAGTCGGGGAAAGGCAGAAACAGAGGGGAGGAAAGCATAGATGAGTACGACCTACGATGCGGCAGCCAGTGCTGCCCCAAGCCTGTTATTGCCTGCTATTGCCGAACTATATGATCTGGAGGGCTATTCCTTCACCCAGATTCAGCCCCATGGCGGCAGAAATCTGGTGTACACCTGCCATAAAGAAGGAGCTCCCGAGCGGATCATCCGAATCGCTTTTCTGGACGATCGCAGCAGGGAGGATTTTGAGAGCGAGCTTGAATATGTCCGGTATTTGTATGAGCACGGAGGAAGAGTCTCCAATGTCATCGACTCGCGACATGGTCGGCTGCTGGAGGAGCTCCGGCAGGGCGAGCATACCTATTTCATCAGCCTGTTCGAACGGGCTCCAGGGAAGCTGCTAGCGGATAACCACTATCGCTATCGGGACGGCGCCCCCCTTGCAGAATACTTCTACAACTGCGGTCAGACACTAGGCAAGCTGCACCAATTGTCCAAAAACTATACACCCACAACCCGCAGATATGATTTCTTCGACAACTACCATCGCACCACGATCGAGCGCATCGTTCCCGAATCCATGCCGGTTGTGAAGGAGAAGCTGTTGCAGCTTGTAGAGACGTTGCAGGGCTTGAGCCAACATGAGGATCACTATGGTATGGTTCATTTTGATTACAGTGACGGAAATTATCACATCGATTTTGAAGACGGCGCCATCACTGTATTTGACTTTGATAATTGCTGCTATTGCTGGTACATGTATGACTTGGCGACGCTATGGGTGCATGGTGTAGGCTGGGTACAATTCGAACCGGATGGGAACAAGCGCAGGGCGTTCATGGACGACTATTTCGCAGCCGTTCTGGACGGCTACCGCTCCGAAACTGAACTGGAGGACACCATGCTGGAGCTGCTGCCTTTATTCACTCGCGTGACACTCATGGAGTTTATATTGGAGCGATTGAAGGAAGCTTCGTTGGAGATGCAGCATAACGAGGCCGCGGCGGAGGACGACGAAGAACTCATGTACCTCGTTAGGTGCGTGGAGGACGATCTGCCGTATCATGGATTTTTCCATGAACTCTACTCGTGCGAGGCTCCCTTTCAATACCAGGCTCGTCAGGATTAACGGCATTCAACCTGTAATCCTGTAATCCTGTAATGAAATAGGTAAAACCCACCGCCCTCTCCATAGTTACGGTACAGCTTAATGGAGGGGGCGGTGGGTGATAGCATAGACTCGCGGCACTTCCTATTACCTTCGATCATACATTATGAATTCCCTGAGTTTGCTCGTATCTGTCATATCGTGATTGCATTGCTCGCTATCCAGACACATGTAATTGCCCGTCACAAGATCATTCCTCCGCTTGGTTGTCACCATCCCGATATGTCCACCTGTACGGCATTGATTACACAGGATACAATAGCACGTTTTTCTTCCTTCGAGCGGCGTGTATCGGCATTCGAGTGTATACAATGCCCCGTCTGCATGATAGATAAGATAGAGGGAATTGGTCGAGATATCCTTCCAGCCTACATAATCCTGCTTCATGTCCTCCAGGTTGTCGAAATCGGGAATACAGAATGATTTGGCCTTAGGAAACAGCTTGCGCACCTGCCGATTGGTTAGACTCGGAAACCTCTCAACGTAAGGCGACAATGATCTTAACAGATCAATGACGTCATCCTGTCCACGAAATCCCCTAAGATTCTTAAATAGCTGCTTGATCTCCGGGTCCAAGTGTCTGATGACTTCCCCAATCTTGTATTCAACTTCCTCTTCAATAGCCCTTAATGTCCGGTAGTCTCCTACGAAATAAACCGTCTGAATCAAATAATTAAGTTGTTTATGTATGAAATTAAGTTCATACGGTTTAATTAACAGCACCAAAGATACCCCCAATACCCTATTAGTATTTGTGTGCAGAGCCTATAACGGAATGTAAGGAATATCCTCTACAAAAACAACGTCTTCCCTCAGACCACAGTACTCCCCTCTATAGACAGTTCCTCTTGCCATGCCTTGTCCTCCAGAACCTTTATCGCATTAAAGTCACGGCCAGCAAGAAAATCCGGGCGTGTCAAAGGCTTCCGAGGCAGGTTATCTACCGAGTTATAGGTCATAATTAACAGCCTGCGATCAAATGGAGAGATATTGGGCGCCGAGGCATGGGCGACCAGCGGATCAAAGATTAACACGGAACCGGCCGGTCCTTTAGGCGCCTCGATCCCGTATGCGTTCACCAGCTTGCGAAGCAGCGGAGTATCCAGCGTATACTTTAGATCCACGCTCAAATGATTGCGCCATGACGCCCCTGACTCTGAATGGTCATCATTGATCACCGTGTCTATGTTCTCATATTTATGAGAGCCCGGAATGATGGCCAATGGCCCGTTAAATTCGGTCACTTCGTCCATATATATGCTGGCGTTAATTAATTGAGGGGTAGCGATGCCATCTTCCTGCTCCCAATATACATAATCCTGATGCCAGTTCCACATCTCTCCCGCCAATCCCGCTTTGACATTGATTTTGTATTGATGCAGATATACCCCGCTCCCCAGAAGCTGCATCACAGGCTCAAGCAAGCGAGCGTAGGACTTGAGCTGATCGAAGGTTTTGTTTGTCAGATGAGGAGCGTATATGGAGCGGACGGTTCGTTTATCATTTTCGAGCACTCTTCTTGGAGAGTCTTCGGCAGAGACGATGGAAAACTCCTCATTCAGCTTGGATACGATGTTATCTGGAATGGCAGATTCGAGAAACACATACCCTTTTTCGTTATAGCTCTTCACTTGTTCAGTTGTTAACTCCATATTATACCATCTCCCCAAAATATATCATATTTTAATAACTTCCTCCAGTCATTCGCGAAATACTTGTCTCAACATCTGTCCTCAGGAATGCAGAACCTCCTGCTTCCGCAGATACGGGATGAACGTTTCTTTGCCCTCATAGCTTTTAAGAGTCAATCCTTTCTCGGAGTAATCGACGATCGTATCGCTTGAAACTGGAATTTTCCCGTTGATTGTTGTCAGCACATAGGTCGGAATAGCAAATCCGGTCGTATGCCCGACAAGTCCTTGCATTAATTCAATTCCAGTCTCCAGTGAAGTCATAAAATGAGAGACGCCTGTTACATTATCGCAATGGTAGAGATAATAAGGGCGCACCCGGATTTTCAACAGACCATGAAGCAACGCCTTCATCGTCTCCAAATCGTCATTGATGCCTTTGAGAAGCACCGATTGATTCTGTACGGGGATACCATGCTTCAATAGCAGGTCGCACGCCCGTGCAGATTCCTCTGTAATTTCTTTGGGATGGTTAAAATGTGTATTGAGCCAGATCGGATGATACTTCTCCAGCATCTCGCAAAATTCTTTCGTAATGCGCTGCGGGAGCAATACCGGGTATCTTGTGCCGATCCGGATAATCTCAACGTGCGGAATGCTTCTAAGCTTGGAGATAACATCCTCAAGCCGATTATCCGAATAGGTTAGCGGATCGCCACCGGTTAATAGAACGTCACGGATCTCGGGATGCGCCGCTATATAGCGGATATCCTCCTCGAAGGATTCCCCTTCCCGCCTTTCAAAGTAGGTTCCGTTCACATCCGTCGTATGATATTTGCGTGTGCAATGCCTGCAATAGACGGAGCACTGCTCTGTTACCAGCATCACAACCCGATCCGGGTATTTGTGAATGATGCGATTGGTAACCCGATATTTCATATCCCCTACCGGATCGACATCGGAATACAGATTAGGTACGAATTCGTCGGCTGTAGGCAAAGATTGCAAGCGTATTGGACAATTCGGGTCTGTCGGATCCATTAGCGATGCATAATAAGGAGTAATGGCCCAACGGTAAAGCCCCTCACTTTTTTTTATCACCTGTTCCTCCTCTGGACTTAAGTGAATGTACTCCTTTAAAGCCTCGACGGTCTGAATTCGATTGCGGAATTGCGCCTTCCAATCCTGTCGGTCCCAATCTTCACGCATATCCTTTCCTCCTCAGCACATGAATTAATGTTGCTTTCTCTTCTTCTGCTAGGTAATATCCAGCTCTGAGAGCTTGGAGATGTTATGCACCGAAGAAAAGATAATGAAGATGGAGGAGCACATTAAGCCGATCGCTCCTATAATCAATGTCGGCGTGGTGCCTATAAAGCCGCCAAGCCATCCGCCCAGCACTGCGCCAATCGGGATGACGCCCCAGCCGAACGTCCGCATGCAAGCATTCATTCTTCCCTGCAATGTGGGTGGGGTAATGCTTTGCCTCAGACTGCGCTGGTTGATGTTATAGACAATAACCATCGCGGCATCAATCATGTACATAGCCATGATGAGGATGACCGCCGGTACGGTAGGCAATAAGGTCGCGACAGGGATGATCAGAGAAACGAGGCCGGCGAGAACCAACGAGCATACCAGCGTCTTGCCTACTCCCAATTTGTCTGCGATAGGCTCGGCAATAAGAGCCCCTAACAGCGCGCCCACACCGGACATCGAAAATATTAGTCCGATATAGACAGGGGTTAACTCCAAGGTGCGGGTAATATACAAAATAAAAATAGGCTCGATCACATAGGTAAACAGGTTGAAGATGACCGTTCCGAACAGAATGGCTCGCAGGACATTATTCTGAAAAACAAATGTCGCCCCCTCCCGAATCTCGGCCCACATATCTTGCTTCGTGCCTTCAGGTACCTCGATCGGCTCCTCCTGCTTCTTAATGAAGGCAAGATACATCGCCGACAACAAGTAGGTGCCGATATTAAACAGAATCGACAAGGGGGCGGAAAACACCTGAATCAGCACTCCCCCGATGCTCTGGCCAACCACGGTGGCGCTCGAGCTGCTGAATTCCAGTTTGCTATTGCCTTCGACCAGTTCATCGTTCTTGACAACGGTGGGCAAATAAGAGGTGTGTGCAATCTCGAAAATTACGGTATTGATGCCCACAATGGCTGCGATGACATAGAGTGTAGCCATCGTCAAAGCGTCTATAAATATGCCAATGGGAATACCGAGTAATACGACCGCTCGGATAATATCGGATACAATCATCATCGGACGCTTCGGCTTGCGGTCTACCCAGACACCAACAAACATACTAATCAGCAGAAAAGGTAAAAATTCGACCGCAGATAAAATCCCCATCTCAAGCGGCGTTGCGTCCAGCATCAATGCCGCAATAAGCGGAATGGCCACGGTCGTTATTTGAACACCAAATGACGACACCGTGTGCCCCAACCAAAAATTTCTGAAATCATGCTGTTTCAATAAACCAAGTGAAAGCTTCCTCATGATATCCCCTGCCTGTCCTGCTGCATTGTAATAAATTGAATAAGCTCTGTTGCATCGTCAAGCGTCCGAGCCGTCTCCTCCAGGCTCTCTCCGTGAGCAATGACATATCCCAAGCGTTGATAGGCGTTTTGCGGAGGCGCTACATATTCCCCCGGCGCAATATTCACCTTCACATCCTTCACCTTGCTCATCCTGGCAGCTTGTTCTACCCCTGTGACTTGCGCGAGTTGTCCTTCCAGCTTGGACATCAGGAATCGGATTCCCGCTGTCCCCTGGTAGGTCACCTGTCGAATGTCGGGACCGCGATAGGCGCATAGTAGATGCTGCTCCAACATATCCCATCCTGTAGTCAAGCGAATCAACTCGGGAATCATCCCCCCCGCCAGACGACCATTGATCTCAATGATCGAGCATCCGTCCTCCGTCCATTTGACCTCCGTATGCGCTGCTCCATGACTAAAACCGACGACCTCAAGTGCCTGAAGCACGGTTTGATTCATAGCATCGGCCTGCTGGGGAGGTAGCTGTGCAGGAAACAGATGGCCCGCTTCAATGAAATAAGGAAACCCGGCAAGTGATTTCTGAGTGATACCGACGACCCTGGTCTGCCCCTGCCAACTGATCGTCTCGACGCTATACTCCGGTGCTTCGACATACTCCTCAATCAGCACCTCCTCCGGCGCCGCTTGACCGCGCACATTGAACTTGACGCTAAGAATGCTCGACATATGCTCTTGAGCGATCTCCAGGCTTGAGCAGAGACGAACTCCATTCGAGCCGCTGTCCTGCGTCGGCTTGACGATGCACGGCAGGCCAACGCTGCGAATGGCGGCATCCAGCTCCGATTCATGCCGCACCACCTTGAAGCGCGGCTGAAGAAGGCCTGCCTGTGCGAGAGTGCTGCGTGTTTCCGCTTTGTTACGAACCTTGCGGATGACCTCGATAGAATTGCCGGGGAGGCGATACGCTGCTGTTAACGCTGCTACCTGCTCAAGGTAGAACTCACTTGTTGTCGTCACCCCCCGAATTTCCCCTGCGCTCACCGTATCTGCAAGCTGTCGCCGCAATTGCTCCAGATCATTCGTATCGCAAACGTGTACCGCACATCCCGTTTCTGCCAGGCCCGAATACCTTGCCGGATGGTTCGTATACAATACAGGCTCCAAGCCCCACGCTGAAGCACGGGTCAAGGCAAGCATACCTGTACCGGTCGTATTGGCTTCAATGAACACCAGCTTAGACACGTTGAGCCACTCCCTCCAGCCTTGCGTAGGACCACGAATGGACGACAGTCCGATAAGGAACCAACTGCGGCTCCTCTGGCAGGACCAAGCCATCGATCTGCTTGCCCACTCTATACTGGTGGCTATAGATGGTATCTACATACCGGTCGCCGCGATCTGGAAAGATGGCCAATATATTCGTATGTTGGGGAACACAGGATTGGAGCCATCTGGCTACAACGTAGACTGAGCCGGATGAGTTGCCGGCAAAAATCTGCTGTTCTCGCGCCAGGGCGAGCGTCGCGGCAAATGCTTCTTCGTCATTCAGCCAGTGTACCTCGTCAACAAGCGAATGATCTACGTTCGGAGCGATAATCGAATTGCCCAGCCCGCCCTGCAATCGGCCGGAACGGTCAGGCTGTCCGAAGATTACGCTCCCTGTGCAATCGACCGCAATCACTTTGAGGTTCGGATTATATCGCTTGAGAGCCCGAGCCGTTCCTGTCATAGACCCTCCGCTTCCAACTGCGGCGATGAGGAAGTCTACGTGTCCAAGACCGCTCATGACCTCCTCGGCAAGTGCGCTATACGCGACGGGGTTGTTAGGATTTTCATATTGTCTGGGCCAATACGCCCCCGGGAGCCTATCCATCATCTCGTGAAGCCGTTGCAGACGTGCGCTCTGCCATCCGTTCGTCCCCATTCGCTCTACGATCTCAATGTTGCAGCCTAGCGAAGTCAATTTTGCGAGCGTAATCGAGTCGATCCGCGGATCGGTAACGATATGCACCTGATGCCCCAGACATGCTCCTACCATCGCAACGCCGCAAGCCATCGTGCCAGACGAGCTCTCGATAATGGGGGCGCCTTCTCTCAATTCTCCAGTACGCTTCGCTTCCAGAATAATCTGCTTGGCTACACGATCCTTCATCCCGAACGGGTTCATTAATTCCATCTTGGCAAACACGTTCCCCTTGCCCTGAATCGGGTTTAATTGCACCAAAGGCGTATTTCCTATCGACTCGATTATATTTGTACAAATCAAGCGGCCACCCTCTTTTAAGTTTCAATATTCGCTCCATGGATCGGACAGTTGGTCAGCGATTCATCCACATCTCTACTTCTTCCTCGCTCATCTGCTCGATCTGTTCATAGAGAAGCATCTCGAGCCTGGACGCGAGCTGCTCTATGGTCGGATTGAGCAGCACTTCACGCAACGGAATCTCAAGCATCAACTGGCGGCGAATCCGCGATACGACCTGTGTCGCCAGCAAGGAGTGCCCGCCCAGATCGAAGAAATGATCCTGAACACCGATAGTGTTCATATGGAGCAGCTCGCTCCATATGCCAGCGAGGTATTCCTCCATCTCTGTTCGAGGCTCGATGAAGACTGCCGCAGCATAATGCTGCATTCGCTCCGGCTGGACAAGCTGGCTGCGATCCACCTTGCCATTCGCATTCAGCGGCATCCGATCAAGCTGTATAATAAATGAAGGCACCATATAATCCGGCAGCATATCCTTCGTCAGTTGTCGGAGCTCCTCGCATATGTCGATGGTGCTGTTCAAGGACACGACGTAGGCCACAAGTCGTTTGATACCTGGCGTCCCCTCCTCAACGATCACAACAGCTTCTTTGGCGTTTGCATGCTGCAGCAACACGGCTTCGATCTCGCCCAGCTCCACCCGCATGCCACGTATTTTCACTTGATTATCGGCCCTTCCTACAAACTGGAGTGAACCGTCAGGCCGATAGAAGCCGAGATCGCCTGTATGATACATCCGCTCTCCCTGGAAGAACGGGTCCGGCTGGAAGGACTGAGCTGTCCGCTCCGGCATATTCAGATAACCATGAGCCAGACCTGCGCCGGCAAGATACAGATGACCCGTAACTCCTGGAGGGACCGGCTGCAGATATTCATCAAGCACATAGCATCTGTTATTATCGAACGGTTTGCCGATACATACGGCTCCCTCCGCTTGCGCATCCTCCATTGTCGCTACGTGCAGCGTAGAATCTATGGAGACCTCAGTAGCTCCCCACGTATTGTTAAGTGTGCCAGGCAGCTTGACGAAGAAACGTTTGACCGTGTTCGCAGCCAGCGCTTCACCGGATGAAATCGTACTGCGTAGCTTATATAATCGCTCCCGATCTTCAGGCGTAACCTCATCCAGCACCAGATTCAGCATGCTTGGAACAAACTGGACGTGAACGATCTCATGTTGAATGCACGCATCAATGATTGAACGGGGATCACGGTGCAAGCCGGGCTCCAGCAGCACGACACGCCCGCCGCACATTAGCGGCCAGAATAACTCCACGGCAGCGTCATCGAATGTGAGCGTGGTTTTCTGAAGCACGCTCTCCCCGTGCCGCAGTTGAAACTGCTTCTGCATCCAGCACATTCGATTGACCCAGCCTCGGTGAACATTAATGACCCCCTTCGGCTTGCCGGTAGATCCTGACGTATAGTAAATCGACACAGGAGAATCTGCCGTTGCCCTTCGTTCGGGCCGGGTCGTTGGCTGCCGCTCGATACGCTCCCACTCCGAATCGGGACATATGATGGTGATGCCGTCCACATTCAGCTTTTGTCTCACATGCTCCTGGGCCAGGCATACGAGCACATCCGCATCTTGTAGTAAGAGCCGAATCCTGCTCGTGGGCAGCTCGATGTCAATCGGGACGAAAGCAGCGCCAGCCTTCAAGATCGCCATCAGGCTGATGACGAGCTCCAATGAACGTTCCACGACAACACCCACAACCTTCTTTTCACCCAGATCGTGCAGCAGAATCTCATGAGCAAGCTGATTGGATTGCTTCTCCAGCTCCTCATAGGTCAGCTCCTGATCCTGATAGATGGCCGCTATAAGCTTCGGTGTCTCTCGCGCCTGACGTTCAATAAGCTCATGCAGACATAGCTCGGAAGGAAACGCAGCAAAGGTATCGTTCCACGCATACAGCATACGCTGGCGCTCGTCTCTTGATAACAGAGGAAGCTGCGAGATATTCTGTTCAGGATCGCTTAAGATGGCTTCCAGCAGGGAGGTGAAGCTTGCGACCAGCCGATCGATCGTTGCCCTCCTGAACAAATGCGTATTGTATTCGAACGTACCCGCTAACTGACCGCCAGCCGTCTCCTTCAGATACAGAGTCAAGTCATAGCGTGCCGTCTTGCTATTAACCTCAATGGAGGTGACACCTAAACTGCCAAGCTCCAGCATTTCCTCCAGTTTGTTTTGATAAGCGAACATGACCTGAACGATGGGGGAGTACGCTGGATTTCGTTCGGGCTGCAGCTCCCTTACCAACAGTTCGAACGGGACATCCTGATGCTCGTAGATGTTAAGGCATCGTTCCTTGACTTGCTGCAAATAAACACGAAAACCGTCTTCACCCTTGAAGTGGCTGCGAATGGCTACCGTATTTACGAAAAACCCCAGCATTTGCTCGAATTCTCGCTGGTTCCTATTAGCCAGGGGGGAGCCGATGATCATATCCTTTTGACCGGAATAACGATGGAGCATGATGCTGAAGACCGCCTGTAAGATCATATATGCAGAGGCTTCCGTCTGCCTGCTCAGCGCCTGAATACGCGACATCCACTGCTTGGACAATGAAAAGTAGACTTTATCCCCTTCAAAGGTTTGTACAGGCAGCCTCGGTTCATCTGTCGGCAATTGCAGAACCGGCAGCTCCCCCGAAAGCTCGTTCTTCCAGAAATCAAGCTGCGTCCGAAGGACATGATTCTGAACCCATTCCTTATGCCATGCAGCATAATCGCTATATTGGAACGGCAGATCCCGCAGAGGACTAGGCTTGTTATCGAGGTAAGCTGTGTATAGAATATTGAGTTCATTCAGGAACATCACATTCGACCATGCGTCTGTAATGATATGATGCATGTTGATAAAGAGAACGCTGCTCTCCTCGCCAAGCTTCAATAAAGCCATTCGAATAAGTGGCCCCTTCTCCAGATCGAAGGGCTTCCGCGCTTCCTCCGTTAATTTGTGCTGTAGCAGCGATTCCAAATGCCCCTCGATACTCGCGTCCACTTGGATGATCTCCAGTTGAAGCTCGCCCTCCCCTGCAATGATCGGTAAAGGCTGGTCATTTGCAATCGCGAACGTCGTCCTGAGCACCTCGTGCCGCTGAACCAATTCGTTCAGCGCGGCTTGCAGCGCGCTAGTATCGAGCTTGCCTTCGATTCGAAAGGCTAATGGCTCATTGTACACCGGGTCTAGGGGATCGACCTGCTGTAGAAACCACATGCGCTCCTGGGCAAAAGACATCGCCCGCGCGTCCGACCTGCCGGATGGAAATATAGCCTGCTCAATCAGGGCCTCGCCCCGGTATCCCCTTTCCTCCAGATGCTGCGCCAAATCCTTGACGTTTCGATGCTCGAAGATCAGTGCAAGCGGCAAAGTCAGCTCTGTATATGAACGAAGAGTGCTGATGACCCTGGAGGCAGAGATAGAGTCCCCCCCTATCTCAAAAAAATCGTCTGTTCGTCCCACTTCCTCAAGTCGCAATATATCCGAGAACGTTCTCGCCAGAAATGCCTCCATCAGCGTTTGAGGTTCGGTAATCATAGGAGAACCGGCGCTGTCGGGAGAGGGGATCGGTAAAGCATGACGATCTATCTTGCCATTAGGGTTGAGCGGAAGCTCCTCCATCACCATCATAAAGTGCGGAATCATGAAGGCTGGCAGTCTGATCTTTAGTGACTCCCTGATCTGCACTGCCGACCTGGATCGGCCGGGGTATAGGACAACGTAGGCCGTCAGGCGCTGATGATCGGGAATATCCTCGCGAAGCATCACAACAGCTTCTCTAACATCGGCATCAGCCAATAACGCGGCCTCGATCTCGCCAAGCTCAACGCGGATGCCCCGAATTTTGACCTGGTGATCAGATCGCCCTACAAAGTACAGGCTCCCATCCTCTTGAGCATAGGCTTGATCCCCCGTTCGATACATTCGTTCCCCCTTCACAAATGGATCATCGAGGAACACGGCGCTTGTGCGCTCAGGGTCATGGAGGTAGCCTCTTGACAGACCGTTGCCCGCGACGTACACATCTCCGGCAACACCCACAGCTACCTTGCGAAGATTGTGATCCAAAATATACACTCGGCTGTTAGGCAAGGGAGTTCCAATGGATATCTGCCCTTCTCCCACAAAGTCCTTCGGCGTACAGAGATGCAAGGTCGTTCCGATCGATAATTCCGTCGCCCCCCATAGATTGTATAAATTCCCTGGCATGCCAAGCTGCATGTACCGCCTCCCCATCTGGACAGGCAGTGCCTCTCCACCTCCGAAGCAGCCTCTTAAATGCGTCATCTGCTGGATCTGCTGCGGCTTCACAACATCCATCACCCTGCCCAGAACACTGGAGACGAGCACAAGGAAGGAGACGTCATACCGGATGACCGCCTCAACGATCGCTTCTGGGTCCTGGTGCAGCCCCGATTCGAGAAGCGCAACAGTGCCACCGGTAAGAAGCGGCCAAAAAATCTCCATAGCCGCATCGTCGAAGGTAAGTGTCGTTTTATGTAGGACGGTCTCACCGGGTTGCAGGCGCAGAGCACTCTGCAGGGACAATAGAGCCGTCACCCAGCCTTGATGCCTGTTCATAACCCCCTTGGGCTTGCCAGTAGAGCCTGATGTATAATAGATAGAAACGAGATGCTCGGGCTGTACCTCGGTGCGCGGCGAACAGGCAGACAGCTTCTCAAGCTCACCGTACAAGGCCGGATATACAAGCATCTCCTCGGCAATACAGGAAGAGTCCGCCATCCCCTCTGGATCAGCAATACAATAGCGTGCTCCTGCTTCGGTCAGCATGTGGTGGTTCCTGGCATATGGCGCTTCGGGGTCAAGGGGAACGTAAGCGCCGCCTGCCTTTAATATCCCAAGCAGTGCCACAATCATGGCGGGTGAACGCTTCATGCAAACCCCTACCGGTGTATCAGGCACTACGCCCTTATGGATGAGGTAATGTCCAAGCTGGCTCGACTGCTTGTGCAGCTCCTCATATGTGAGGCGTGAATCGTTCATGATAACCGCAACCTGCTGCGGAGTCCGTTCAACCTGCTGCTCGAAGAGCTCATGAAGGCACAGATTCGGAAAATTCAAGCCATCCACTCCTTTCCGTTCATACCAGCGTGTCCTGAATGATATGCAGAGCCTGCTCGATCTGTCGGGAGCTAACTCCAGCGTGGGTCACTGCACGAATGCGGCCATGTCCAAGCTCATCGACATATACGTGCTGTTGACCTAGCTTCTGTACGAAGCTCTCCCATGTGAACCGGGGATCAGTAACTCGAAAAAACACAATATTGGTCTCGACCGTCCCAGGATCGCATGAAATCCCTGGTATGGCTGACAGTCCCTCTGCCAGCCGCTTGGCATTCGAATGATCCTCCCCCAATCGCTCTATCATGTGGTCTAGAGCAACGAGTCCCGCGGCTGCGATGACTCCCGCCTGTCGCATCCCCCCTCCGAGCATTTTTCGAATTCGGTAGACCTTGTGAATGAACGCCTCGCTGCCTACCACCATGGAGCCTATAGGGGCAGACAAGCCCTTGGAGAGACAGAACTGGAGCGAGTCGGCATAATCGGCGATAACGGCTGCCGGTACGCCCATGGCGACGGAAGCATTCCATAGACGGGCGCCATCCATATGCACAGGAATCCTGTGCTCGTTGGCTATCCCCCGAATCTCCTCCAAGTAAGACAGCGGGAGTATCCGACCGCCCATGCGATTATGGGGGTTCTCCAGACAGAGCAGCCCCGGCAGGGCAAATTGCGGATCTGCCGGATTACGCGGAATAGCGCTGTGCAAGTGCTCCAGATCAAGCCTGCCGTCTGCATGGGTTCTGATCGGCTCGTACATAATTCCTCCGCATACACTCGCTCCCGCCGCTTCATAGATGTAGATATCCGTCTCGTCGCCGACGAGCACCTTGGACCCGCGCGGACAGTGGGCCAGGATGGCGGCCAGATTAGCCATCGTTCCGCTAGGCATAAAAATGGCGGCTTCCTTCCCGAGCATGTCCGCTGCCTTGGCCTCCAGCCTGTTCACGGTTGGATCTTCCCCATACACATCATCTCCAAGCTCGGCCTGCATCATGGCTTCCAGCATTGCGGCAGTAGGCAACGTAAACGTATCGCTGCGAAGTTCAATTTTGGCGTCAGCCTGCATACGATCTCCTCCGTTCAACTGTTAGATATGGGGCCGCATCGCTTCCGCAATCGTGCCGAGCAGTTCCATCGGAGCCTGCAAAAATTGATGATGATCCCCATCCAGCACCTTGAAGGAGGCTTGTCCATATTCGCTCCATCCGGCTAATAAGGACGGGTCTACCTCTTGGTCTCCATTCCAACCGATGGCCGTGAGCGGGAAATCGAGGGCTTGTGGCCCGCTCCGTATATAACGGCGATTCGCTTCAAGATCGGAGCGCATAATTCCTGTGTTCAGTTCAATAATGTCTGGCAAGGGCTTCCCGCCCATCTTGTTAATCAACAGCTCAATCTCTGCAGCCAGCCCCTGATCGTCCAGCTCCAGGAACCTGCCATAGGGTCCTTCGTGCGGAGCAACCTGAGAGGAGATAAATAAGTGTGAAGGCAAAGGCCCGCCATTTTGCATCAACTGGACGGAGGCCTCGTAGCTCGGCAGCGCCGAGCCGCAATGACCAAAGAATGCAAAGGGCCGATCCATATACGGCAGCAGGGCTTCATTAAGATTCTCGGCAAGCTGCTCATACGAGGTATAGGTCGGTTCATGGAACCTGTTCTCGCGACCGGGCGGCTGGATCGGGCACACCTCGATCTTGCCGATATATTCGGGCCAGTGGCGGTACATGCTCGCACCGCACCCGGAGTAGGGAATGCAAAACAAACGCGCCTTGGCAAATGGAGAGGGTTCTCTGAGAAGCCAGGCATTGTCACTTACTTCCGTTCCTTCAATTACGTATTCCACTTTACTCCACCCCTTGCAATTTTCGTGCATACCCGCGGACAGGCATATGTTTGATGCCGCTAATAAAGTTGGAGCCCAGATATTCGACGGGACCAATGATTTCGAATCCCTCGTAATTCGCGAACAGCTCCTCATACAGCATTGTCATCGTCTGCTTCGCCGTTGTGTGACCGATGCAATGATGACAACCGCTGCCAAACGCAATATGGGGATTGGGGGTTCGCCGAATGTCGAACGTATACGGGTCGGCGAAGACCTCCTCATCGCGATTGGCTGACCCGAGCCACACCACCACTGCGTCGCCTTGCTTGATTGGTGTCCCGTTGATCTCCGTATCGCGGGTTGCATGTCTCATGAAATGACTCGCCGGAGACGACCAGCGGAACACCTCTGCGATCCCGCTGTCCATGCATTCCGGGTGTGCTGCAAATTCACGGTACAAGTCCTTCCTGACCAGCTCCAGGAACGACAAGCTGGCAGCATGCGGCGTCGTAACCGTCGCTCCAAGCAAAATGCTGTAGCAATTGGAAATCACAGTCCCCATATCCATCCGGGCTCCATCCACTTCTACATTCATCAGAATGCTGATCAAATCTTGCCCTGGAGAACGGCGCCGCTGCTCCACCATGTCCATGAAGTAGCCGAACAGCTCGCGATGCGCCCGCTGCAGGGTCGCTTCACTCCCCTCAGGCAGCATGTACTCTGCATCATCAGGAGCAATCGCCATCATCGTAAGCCGGGTCAGCAGCGGCCAATCATCCTCAGGCAATTGCATAATGCACCCGCTCACCGCTATGGACATCTCAAACATCGCCTGAGCAAAATCAACACCGCCGGGCTCCAGACAAGGAGCTACCAAGGTGCGAATCGCTTCACGCAATTGCTCCTCATGCTTGTCGATCGAATTGTTATGGAAGCCGCGCTGAAGCGGGCGGCGAATCTGGGTATGCCGCGGCGGGTCTGTGACCGCCATCTGTTTCCCGCCCGCCGGGTCCTTCATACCGAGCAGATTAAGCAGGCTTCCCTGCTCGGAGGTGAATGTGTTATAGTCCTTCAACACCTTGACGGCATCCTTATATCTGGTGACCGACCAGAACCCCAGCTCCTCGCTAACCTTCTGCCAATGAACAGGCGCATCTCTGCGCATGACATCCCATACGGCGTAAGGCTCGCCATGGCTGTATAACTGAGGGTCCAGCAAATCCACTTCCGCTAAATTGATATGAGATGATTTCATGGCATTCGTTGGCATTTGTCTCCTCCTTAAGTTAACCTTGTACAATTTGTCTGCTTTCCTCGATCATTGCCGCAATTTCCGCCACCGTAGGCTTCAGATAAATGGAGCGGGCCGATATAACCGTTTCAGTCACATCCTCCATGGTTACGATCAACTCAGACAAAATAAGGGAGTCGCCGCCAAGCGAGAAGAAGTTGTCATGGATGCCGATGGGCTCGATCGCCAATTTCTCCCCCCACAATGCGCAAATTTTCGATTCCATCGCATTACGCGGTGCAGTAAAAGGAGTTCCCAATCTGCGAGGCGCACGGGTCGCCGCAGGCAATTGCTTCCGATCCACCTTCCCATTGGGCGTCAATGGCATCTCCTGCAAGGGCATGATGGCCCATGGAACCATGTAAGGGGGCAAGTGTCGCAGCAGCTCGGCATGCAAGCGCGCAACCGTCTCCTGCTCCTCATCCGCGGAGCCTGTGGTTATGACATAGGCAAGCAGACGTTTATTGCCGAAGCTGTCCTCCTGGGTCGTAACAACGGCAGTCTGAATGTCCGCATGCTTGACAATCACGGCTTCAATCTCATCCGGCTCTACCCGATAGCCTTGAATTTTAATCTGCCTGTCGGAACGACCGATAAACTCCATCCTTCCGTCTTCCAGCCAGCGAACAAGGTCTCCCGTCCTAAACATCCGCGCGCCGGGCGTGTCGCTCCATGGGTTCGGCACGAATCGGCTTGCGGTTTCGATCGGGTTGTTGAGGTAACCTCTGGCTAACCCCGCTCCCGCAACGTACAGTTCTCCCTCCTGCCCCGGGAGCACCGGATTGTGATCGCCATCGCAGATCATCGCCCACGTTCCGTTGATGGGCGAACCGATCGGAACAGTAGGATGAGTGGTCATCGTCGTGGTCGTCCAGCAGGTCGAAAACGTCGTATTTTCGGTCGGGCCGTATCCGTTAGTGAATATCAGATGGGGATGAACGGTAAGCAGGCGCTCAAGATGTGCAGGGGATATAATATCGCCACCTGCCAACACATGCTTAACCCCCTTAAATGCATCCAGATAGGAGTTCACCATCAATTGAAATAGCCCTGCCGTGAGCCATACCGTCGTTATCCCTTCCGACTGGATGGTCTCAGACAGCGTATCTGGACGAAGCGTCCCGCAATTATAGATGACTAACCGACCGCCATTCGTAAGAGGCGCCCAGATCTCGAGCGTCGAGGCGTCAAAGGCAACCGGTGAAATGAGCAAAAATACATCCTCCGGCGTAAACGAGAAGTCCTTGGTATTATCAACCAGACGAGCAACCGCCCGATGCGGTACACATACGCCCTTCGGCGTACCTGTCGAGCCTGAGGTGTAGCTGATATATATCAAGTTCTCCGGCATCGCCTCTACCCGCCTCCGCTGAGGAGCCGCCGCAAAAGTCTGCACGTCCCCATCGAGCAGCAGCACAGGGAGCGAATGATTCTCGAAGCGCTCGCTGAAGCAGCGTTGTGTGATGACGAGACACGGTGAAGCATCCTCCAGAATGAAATCCAGCCGTGCCTGCGGAACCGTCGTCTCCAATGACAGGTAGCATCCTCCAGCCTTCAGAATCGCCAGCAGCGATATGACAAGCTCCAAAGAACGCTCGACCAGAACCGTAACCACGCTGTCAGGAGCCACCTGAAACTGTGCGAGCTTGTTCGCAAGCGCCTCGGCTGCTTCATCCAACTCACGGTATGTCATATGCTGCGAATCATAGGTAAGGGCAACGCGATCGGGATGCAGCCTTGCATGGCGTTCGAACAGGTGGTGGATGCAGGCGGGAGGATGCACAGGAACGACGCTCCCATTCCAGGATCGGTCATGCGCCCACGGTTCCAGGCTAGCCGGGATGTTAGCCGTAGGCGCTGGCTCCGCAGCAGAGACGGAACTGCGCTTCCCCATCTCCCTCACGTCCTTCCAGACGGCCGCAATCTCCTTCAGGCATTCCTCAAGCGTTCCCTCAATACCCGCACTCTCCCATCCGAAGGCGTTGGGTTTTTCCGCGGGCCAGACAGAATAGTGTCCTTCGCTATTTTTAACCGTCTTATATCGTAATGGGTCTAGCATTAGACCGACTCCTTCACTTCATGATTAATAGATTTCAGATAGGCTGCCACCCGTCCGACATTCAGAGCGTTCATCATGGAGTAGTGGTCACCGTCCAGCATGATGCTATCGACCTGCCTGGCATAGTCGTTCCAGCTTCTCTCCCCATTTAGCCCTCCTTCCTCCTCTTGGGCCCTAAACCACGTTACCGTCCCGCCAAACCACTGGGGAACATGCTCGCGCATCGCTCGCCAATTGGATTTGAACAGAGTATACAAGTGCTGTAGAAGCTCATCCTCCCGACTCGAGCCGGTTCCCGATGCTCCCGTGTCCCCTCCTAGCTCGCGCACGCTTGTAAAGTCCTGTAGAAAGTGCTCCTTCCATTCCTCCTCTCGAATCTCCTGCTCCCCGCCGTCCTGCATTCTCAGTCTGGCGTCCAGCAATGCCAGTATCCCGATCGTCTCTCCTGCCTGCTCTAGCTGGCACGCCATCTCATGCGCCACAATACCGCCAAACGACCAGCCTAATAAGAAATACGGTCCCTTCGGCTGTACATGTCTGATCTCCGCGATGTACTGGCGAGCCAGCTCGGTGATCGATGAGAAGGGGGGCTCCCGCCTGTCGTTCAGCCGCTCATCCTGAATGGCATAGACAGGCCAGTCCTCTCCAAGCGCCTGCGGCAAGGCGGTGTAGCATACGACACTTCCGCCTACAGGATGAATACAGAACAGCGGTTCCCTGCCGCCCGAAGCGTTCAAGACGACAAGCGAAGATGATAGGGATTCCTCATCTGGCTCATCACTCAGCAGCCTTGCCAATCGTTCGATCGTATCGTGCTCCAAAATACGCGATAGCGGCATCTTCCGGGCAAACTCCTGCTCCACTCTGGCCATCAGTTGAATAGCGAGCAATGAATTGCCACCCAGATGAAAGAACGAATCCTTGACACTAGGGGCAGTGACGTGAAGAACCTGCTCCCAGATGCTCGCCAACAGGCGCTCGCGCGGATTGCATGGCGGCTGGTATGCGTCAGCTCGCCCTTCCATGTGGTTCATATCGAGCTGCTGGAGAGCCTTCCGATCGATCTTCCCGCTCGTCGTTAACGGCATTTCATCTATGAACATCCAGCGAGCAGGGATCATATATTCAGGCATGCGCGTTTTGGAGAAATTGTACAGTTCCTGCAAGGTCAGCGGATCGTCCGGTTTTACTTTGACGATACACGCCACAAGCTGCAGATGCGCATTGCTGTCCTTGGCTGCATACACCGCACATTCCCCAATTACAGGATGCTCTGACAGCCTGGCTTCGACCTCGCCAATCTCGATGCGATGACCACGTATTTTCACCTGCTGATCCAGGCGCCCTATGTATTCGATAGCGCCGCTCGGAAGATACCTGGCCTCATCGCCTGTTTTGTACAAGCGTGCATTCGGGTCGTGACTAAACGAATCAGGTATAAACCTCTCCGCATCCAGCTCCGGGCGGTTATGATAGCCGCGGGCAAGGCATAGGCCTCCAATGTACAGCTCGCCAGCTACACCAACTGGCAGCGGCCTCCTCTGTTCATCGAGTATCCGCATGTAGACATTAGCGATCGGATAACCGATCGGTACGCTAATCCCCTCCTTTAGGCATGGCCAACTGGTTACATCAATTGCAGCCTCCGTTGGTCCGTACAGATTGTGCAATTCACAAGAGAGCTTGTCGAAAAATAATCGCGTTAGCACAGGCGGCAACGCTTCTCCGCTGCAAATGACCCTGGTCAGTGTCGTGCATTGTCCGACTCCCGGCTGAGATAAAAATGCATGAAGCATCGAAGGCACAAAATGAATCGTTGTAATCCGTTCTTCCTGAATTACCTTGATGAGATATTCCGGGTCTTTGTGTCCTTCGGGCTCTGCGATGACCAGTCCGGCTCCAGTCATCAACGGCCAGAAAAATTCCCACACCGAAACATCGAATGTAAACGGCGTTTTTTGGAGCACCCGATCCATTGCGGTCAAGCGATATTCGCGCTGCATCCAGAGCAGGCGGTTGGCAATCGCCCTATGCTCGATGAGGACACCCTTGGGTTTCCCAGTGGAGCCCGAAGTATAGATCATATAGGCAAGGTGTTCCGGCTGGCATGGGACATCCGGGTTCGTGACAGGCTCGAGCGCCAATTCGTCTCGAATCCGCTCCATGTATAGAACGGTTCCCTCGTATCCTGCGAAGAGCGAAGCCCAGTTCTCACTTGTCACGATCAGCCCCGGCTCGGCATCCTGCACGAGCTCATGCACAAGCTGTGCTGGAAGATGGGGTGAAATCGGGACGTAAGCTGCGCCCGCCTTCAAGATGCCCATCAGGCCGGTCACCAACTCGATGGATCTCTCCAGACATACGCCTACCTTCACGTCCGGCCCAAGTCCATACTTAAGCATATAATGGGCCAACTGATTCGATTGCTCATTGCAATCTCGGTAGCTTAACCGCCGATCCCGATACGCCAGAGCCAGTTGGTCAGGCGTACTCTCCACCTGCTCCTCGAACAGTCTGTGCAGGAGATGCACCCGCGGAAAATCGCAGGACGTTTGATTCCAGCGTTCCAGCTCCTGAAGCTCCTCGGTGGATAACAGGCAGTCATCATCGGCGACTTCATCTGTACGGTGGACGATCGCATGCAACGCCCTTTGATAATATCCCGCAACCCGTCTCATCTGCTCGCTGCTGAACTGCGATTGATCCCACCGAAGCGCCAGCCTTAATTCACCGGTCTTTCCATCCAGCGAAAACTCGGCTCCAAACGGAAAGCTGTTGTCCGCGTGCCCTGGCTCCTCAACAATCTGCAGCTTTGCATACGAATCCAGCTTCTGTTCGGATACATAGAAATGCGTGAAGTTAAAGAACGTCTCGAATAGCTTGTCGCCTCCGGCATCCTGCTGAATTTGGGCCATTGGATACCTATGATACTGGAGCATTTGCTTTTCCGTTTCCCACGCTTGCTCCGCTAGCGCATTCCAGCTCCATCTGCCGAGCTGCATGCGGAAGGGAAGGGTGTTGAGAAATAAACCTAGCGCACGGTCGCCGTCCATCTGTTCGAGCCGACCATGGAACAGTACCCCCGTCGTGATGTCCCGCTGATTGGTCAGCAATTTTAAGAGGTGCATATGAACGGCCAGCAGCCAGCTCTTGATTGGAATTAGCGTCCTCTTCGACAGCGCCTGCACCCCGCGCGATAGAGCCAGGGATATCTCTACCTCCTCAAGGTGCATATTCGGAGCAGGTGCAGAGGTCTGCTCCCACTGAGGAAGCCTGGTTCGGGAGAATCCGTGCAGTTGCTGCTGCCAGTATGCCTTGTGCTCCGGGGACTGCAGTGCACTCAGCTCTTCTCTGATATATTGCTTGAACGTCGATTGCAAGGGCGCAGCTTGCTTCAATGTCTGATCTTGAAGCAAGCGATCGACGGTTTCGAATAGCTCTGCCATGAATAGCTGCACGCTCCAGCCGTCCAGCAGCGAATGATGAAACGACAGTATCAGTTGAATCCAGTTATCCGCACGTTGCAGAATATGGATGCGCAGCAGCGATTGACTCCAGTCAAAAGGCGTATTCATAACACGATCTACCCATTCCTGAAGGGAGTGTGGCTGCACCTCGGGCTGTATAGCGGTTAAGTCGACATAGTGGATCGACACCTGCCCAGCGGTGTGCACGATTTGCAGCGGAAGGCTGTAATTCGACAAATCAAACGATGTACGCAGCATCGGATGACGGTCGAGTAATACGTTAAAGGCTGCATCCCATGCTTCCTTACGGAAGGGCCCCCGTATCGAATACTGCAGAAGGTCATGATACAGTCTGGATTCCGGGTGCAGCTCGCTCTGAAACAGCATGCCCCTCTGGAGCTGGGCAAGCGGATAAGCGTCCTCTATACCTCCCGGCAGACGGGCACGATCCGCTTCAGGCACCAGATCAAATTTCTCGTCCCTCACCTTGACAGCCTCCTGGCTCGTCCGAACATGCGGGGCAAGCTGGCGGATCGTTTGATGGGATACCAGGTCCATAATACCGAAAAACAGATGGGACTCCTTGGCCAAAGCTATGATCGACAGCATACGAATGGAATCTCCACCGCATACAAAGTAATTATCCTCGACACCAATTCTAGGAGCTTCGAGTACAGCTTCCCAAATTCTAGCGAGCTCCTCCTCTATCCGGTTAGCCGGTGCTACATACGCGGACTGCCTGGCCGCATGATCCTTATGACGCTGAAGACGTCCATAATCCATGTCGCCGCTAGCCAGACGAGGGAGCTGATCCACCCAAAGCATCGTCTCTGGAATCATGTATTCAGGCAACTGATCCCGCATAGCATGCTGAACCTGCTGTACAGGAACCGTCTGCCCCGCCACAGCTACCAGGTAAGCCGTCATATAGGCAATGCCATGCTCGTCTCTCCATATCTGTATCGCCGCTTCCTGGATAGCCGGATGTTGAAGACAGGCTGCTCGTACCTCCTCCAACTGGACGATATACTCGCCCCGTTCCACCTGATTCCCCAGGCAGCGCAGTCGTTCCAATGCTCCATTGGGCAAGTAACGGCAGATGTCGTCCGTGCGGTATAGCCATACGCCGGCTCCGCCATCAAGCGAGCGATACGTCCAGCGCTCATCGCCCTGCCTGTCATGATACGCTCTTGCATTGTCCGAATCTTGTTCGCTTACATGCATGATCCCTGCCACACCCGTAGGCATGATCTGACCGCTGGCATCAAGGATATACAGGGTCTGTCCCGCCAGTGGAGCCCCGATGCTTCTGTCGGCTCTTCCGTATGCATTGCCGCTGCTCGGAATAACACGATAGCTGAATGCTCCTCCCACATCGCTCAGACTGTTTAGTTGAATGAGCTGCGGGTGCTGCCTGGTGTGACGGGCCAACCATTCGTCCATCGGGGGGACGGACACCGTTCTTCCTTTAATAAAAATAGTACGAAGTCCCAGCTTGCCTTGTGCTTCTGCTCCATCCAGCCTGATCCAGGCAGAGAAGGCTGCCTGGGTCAATGTAAGCCGCGTGACCTTCTCCTTGAGGAGAAGCTCATGCATATATTTGGGCTGATCCGTGATCCAGTCAGGTACGATGACGACGGTTCCTCCATAGAACAGGGCTCCGCCTATTTCCCATAGAGCCAGCTCGCTGTCCACGGCATGCTGCCATGCCCACGCGTCATTGTGATCGAAGCCAAACATTTGGCCTGCTGATTCGCATAGCTGCAAAAGTCTGTAATGGGGCACAGCAACCATCTGAAAACGACAGGCTTCGTCCGATGCTCGGAGTAAACATGCCCCGTGATGGGCACGTATCGTCACCTCGGGATTGACAGCAGGAGCTGTGCCTACATCTAGCCGCTCGATGCAGAGCACCTCGATGTCCCCCTGAGGAACATGGCGCAGGTTATCTTCGTTCGTCACGATGCACGACACTTTCGCTTTTTGTATCAGCGAGGCGTTCCATGGTGCAGGGTGATTGCGATTCAATGCAACGCAGCAGCCCCCTGCCTTCCATATGGCTAACATGACCGTGATGAAGTCGACGGAGGGAACGAGCCACAGCCCTATGGACGTATCGGGGCCCATCCCCTTCTCACGCAAACGCCATGCAATCCGATTAGCCCGTCGATTGAGTTCAGCGTATGTCAACTCTTCATCGCTGCAGCGAACGGCAATTGCATCCGGGCTGGTCGAAGCGAAATGTTCAAAAGGATGATGGGAGCACGCCCATTGCTGCTTCAGAGCCTCGATTGGCTCTGGATGGTGCGGCGGCTCTATGTTCCATTGCATTTCTTGCCCGCTGATAAAAGGAATGTGCCACACTCGCTGCTCTATATCCTTCAGAACACTCTCCATAAGGCTCACGAAGTGCGCAGACAGCCTTTCGATCAGCTCGCGACTGTATAGATGCTTTTGATATTCAAATATGCCATACAGGCCATCCTGCGTCTGGGCAATATCCAGGTACAGCTCAAACTTGGCCGTACCCAGCTCAAGCTCGACAGGCTGAATGTCGATGTAAGGCAGCTCCAGCTCCAGCTTCGGATGATTCTGAAACGAAAACATGGCCTGAAAGATAGGGGTTTGCCCCAAATTCCGCTCCGGGGCGAGCCGTTCAACGAGCATATCGAAGGGAACATCCTGATGCTCGTAGGCCTGGAGTGCGCTGGCTCGGAGCTGCTGCAGCATCTCTCGAAACGTTGGATTGTGCTGAAGACGTGTGCGCAATGCCATCGTATTGACGAACATTCCGATCACATGCTCCAGTTCGCTATAATGTCGATTAGCAACCGGCGTACCGATGATAATATCGTCTTGACCCGAATATCGAGCCAGCAGCAACTGATAGATCGCTAGCAACCCAATATATAATGTCGTCGAGCTCTGGCCGCACAGGCGGGCAAATCGTTCCGAGAGCTCCAAAGGAATGTGAAATGCGAAGGACTCGCCTATATTGTCGATCACTGGCGGCCTCAACGGATCAACAGGCAAATCCAGGACAGGCAGCTCCCCCTCCAGATGTCTCTCCCAAAAGAGCATCTGCCTCTCCAGCTCCTCGCCTTGCAGGCTGTCTCTTTGCCATTGGGAGAAATCTGCCACCTGAATGGGCAATTCCGGCAAGGCAGCCTCCTTGCCTTGAAGCCCGGCAGAATAGATCAAGCTTAATTCCCGCAGGAACACGGAACTGGACCAACCGTCTGTAATGATATGGTGCATATTGATCAGGAAGTAATGTTCGTGCTCATTCAACGAGTACAGTGCGATTCGGAACAGCGGAGCCTGATCCAATGAGAATGAAGTTCGAATATCCTGCATGATGCGTTCCTGGATGCGAACGGCAGCTTCTTCCGACACACGGACATGGCTAATGGGACTGTCCAGTTCGGGTACAATGACCTGGACAATATCATGGCCTTCTACCGCAAAATACGTGCGCAGGGATTCGTGCCGCTCCACCAGCTTGTCGATGGCGTGCTGCAGCATTGCAAGCTGAACAGATCCGTAAAGCTTGAACAGCAGCGGCACATGATACACGGAGGGATCAGACAGGGTCTCCTGTACAAACCATATCCGTCTTTGGGCAAAAGATGCCGGAAACGAGTAGTGGCTGCTGTTAATAGTTGTACTCAAATGATTCGTCCCCTTTCTTTACTGAGGGCTTCAGGTTTTCGTCCCCCTGGGGAGCCTGGTTATCTTCGGAAGGGACACGCTGGTTTCCACTTCAATGCTATCAATATACCTTGCCAGCTCGATGATCGTCGGGGCTTCAAATACCGCTTGAATCGGTATATATTTGGAAAACGCCTTGCGAGCTAGCGAAACCATCTGGGTGGCAAGTAAGGAATGACCACCGATCTGGAAGAAATCATCTGTCCTTCCCACCTCCCCCCGGAGAAGGAGCTGGCACCAGATCCGGGATAAGATGTGCTCGGTTTCATTCGCAGGTGTTCCCGGAGTTGTACTCACTGTATGGAGCATATCGGGTTTGGGAAGAAGCTCGCGATTAATCTTTCCTCCCGCCGTAAGTGGAAAAAGATCCATCACGACGTAGAAGGAAGGCTGCATGTAGGAGGGAAGCTGTGTCACATGCTGACGGATCGTATCTAGCGAAGCTTCTCCATGTTTACACTTCACGTAAACGATGAGCTGCTGTCCAGAAGCATCCAGGTCAGCTCTGACCATCGCCAAAGCCTGCTCAACCTCCGTAAGCTGCTCCAGGGTGGCTTCAATTTCTCCAAGCTCTACACGGTAACCTCTGATTTTGACTTGCGAATCCTTCCTGCCCATATATTCAATCTGACCATCCTCGCGATAACGAACGTAATCTCCAGTCCGATACAAACGCTCGCCCTGACGGAAGGGATGGGGAATAAACACCTTGTCCGTTAACTCCGGCTGGTGAAGATACCCTTGGGCTAACCTGACTCCACCTATATACAACTCCCCCACAACCCCTATGGGAACGGGCTGCAGGAAGGAATCCAAAATATACAGTTGTGTATTCGGTAACGCCCTGCCGATCGGAATGTCCCTATCGTCCTCATGCAGCTCATCCAGATCATCATAGAACGCCGTTGCGGCTACCGTTGCCTCTGTCGGACCGTAGGCATTGCTCCAGCGAATCCGTCCTTGCGTAATACGCTTCCATTTCCTGTAGATTGCTCTGGATGCCTTCTCCCCCCCCACAGATACCAGCTTCAAGGCTGCAGGCACGCGATCCGTTTCGTCCCACTCGCTAACGAGTAGATGCCAGTAGGCTGTAGGCAAATATAGCACGCTAATCGCCCTCGAGTGTAACCAGTTCACGAACTCGTGCGTATCCAGCACTGACTTGGGACGCAGTACAAGTGTTGCCCCACTCAGAAGCGCAGGGAATATCTCATGAATCGAGAAGTCGAAGCTGATCGCTGAAAATTGCACGATTCGGTCACTTTTATGCAGCCGGTTCGCCTCTATGACCGTCTGGATATGATCCGCGAGCGAACGCTGCGAGATGATGACTCCCTTGGGTTTGCCTGTAGACCCCGAGGTATAGATGACATAAGCCGGATGTTCCATCCATATCGGCACCGATTGCGAAGCCACCGCCTCCTCGTTATCCTCGCTCTCAAGAAGCTGATCCACAGGAATCACATGACCTGGTGTAACCGGCAATCGATCCCTAAGCTGGGAGCTGGTCAGCATAACCGTCATCCGGCTGTTCTCCACCATCCAGCGAATTCGTTCCATCGAATATTCAGGGTCCATCGGCACAAAACAAGCTCCTGCCTTTAATGTCCCGAGCATAGAGGCAATCATCTCCATCGAACGCTCCAAATAAATGCCGATGACCGTACCTGGCCCTGCTTGCGTGGCCCGCAGCATAGACGCAATACGCTGTGCCTGTTCCTGAAGCTCTTGATAAGATATGGCCCGCTCGCCGTCCTCAATAGCGGTGGCTTGTGGATGAACACGGGCCACCTCCTCGAAGCGCCGATACAGGTCCTGATCGTGAAGCTCGTGATCGGAGCAGCATCTCTCCGTAAGGTTCCAGTTCACAAGCAATTGCTCTCTCTCTGCTTCAGTCAACAGGGGAGCACTGGAGATCGTCGCCTCTGGCTGCTGAAGCATCATCTCCACAATATGCACATAATGCCGGGCGAACCGCTCGATCATCCCTCGTTCGAACACATCGGTCGCATATTCGATCGTTACTTGAAGCTCTTCCTCCTCCTCGATAAACATGCTGATCTCAAACTGCGAATGCACATTGTCCAGCGCATACGGGCTGATATGCAAGAAACTCTCGTGATGAGTGTGCGTGTGCGGTGTATTTTGCAGCGAGAACATTACCTGGAACACGGGGGACGCGCCCTGAGTTCGTTCCGGCTGTATCTCCTGTACCAGTGCTTCAAAAGGAATATCCTGATGAGAGAAGGCCTCCAGCACGACCCTTTTCACATCGGCCAGCATCCCCTTCCACGTCGTCTCCGCCGTAACGCCCGTTCGAATAACCAATGTATTTACGAAAAATCCGATAATGTGCTCCCATTCCTGCCGAGAGCGATTCGTCACGGGCGATCCCACCAGCAGGTCTTGCTCCCCCGTGTACCGGTAGATGAGTGCCTTGAATGCCGTGAGCAGGGTCATATACAATGAGACGTTTTCTTGATTACTGAATTGTCTTGCCTTCGTAGCAAGCTGCTGATCCATGGTAAAGCTAACGCTCGCCCCCCTATACGATTGCTGACTAGGACGCACTCGATCAGTAGGTAATTGCAGGATAGGAAGCGTGCCTTGAAGCTGCCTGGTCCAATAGGATAGCTGTTCTTCCCAGCGCTTGCCTTGAAGCATGTTGCGTTGCCATATCGCATAGTCCGCATATTGAAGGTGCAGGGCCTCTCTTCGATAAGCAGGATCATCCTTGCAGCGGGCGTAATTTCCCCACCATTCTTCTTCAAGCAGCGACATGGACCAGGCGTCGAATATAATATGATGCACAACCAGAAGCAGAACCCACTCTTCATGGTCCACACGGTATAAGACGGCCCGGATTAGCGGGTCATTCGCCAGATCGAACGGCGTCCGCTCTTCTGCGGCGATCAGAGCTTGCAGTTTTGCAGTCCTGTGTTCTCCCTGCTCATCGCGTAAATCTAACTGTCGAATCGTGCAAGACCGAGCAGGATGAATCACTTGCATCGGCAATCCGTCCTGATCGATATAATTGGTTCGCAAGTTCTCATGACGCGCAATCAGTTGCTGGTAGCTCTGCTCCAGAGCAGCAACACAGAGCTCTCCCCTGATGCGCGAGGCTTTGGAAATGTTATACATCGATGTCCCTTGATGCCACTGCTCAAAAAACCAAATTCTCCCTTGAGCATAAGAGAGCGGCATATAAGGCTCCCGAGGAACAGGAACAATCCTGTCGCTCTCGGATGAGAGAGGCGTATGCTGTGCCACGTACTGCTCCAGGTGTGCTGCAAAGTCTCTCAACTGCGGGAATTCAAACATCGTATAGAGCGGAAGATCCGTGTGGAACAAGTCGCGCACACGGGAAATAACCTTGATTGCCAACAAGGAATGGCCGCCCAGCTCGAAAAATGAGTCTTCCTGCCCGATGCCCTCCCGTCCGAGAATATCCCCCCAGATCGCAGCAATCGCTGCCTCCGTCGCGGTAGCAGGAGCAATCTTGTCCAGGCTGCCCATGTTGCGTCTGGGCTTGGGAAGAGCAGCACGACTGACCTTGCCGCTTGGCGTCAATGGCATCTGTTCAATCTCCATGAGAATGGTAGGAATCATATAATTCGGGAGCTTCTTGCTCAAGTGGTCTCTTAAGCCAAGCTCAGCGATAGGAATGCCCTGCTCCGCGACGATGTAAGCCACCAGCTCCTGCGATGCTTGCTGCTCTCTATAGCCTACAACCACCGTCTCCCGAACGCCGGGATACGTGCTGATGACCGATTCTACCTCTCCTGGCTCCACACGGAAGCCGCGAATTTTGACTTGCTCGTCTATTCTGCCTAGATATTCGACATCGCCATTGGACAGAAAACGAGCCAGATCACCTGATTTATACATACGCTGACCCGGTTCCTTCGCGAAGGGATTAGGAACAAATCGATCAGCGGTCAGCTCCTCCCGATTTAAATATCCCCTTGCCAGACAGACTCCACCTATATAAAGCTCGCCATAAATGCCAACAGGCACAGGCTGAAGATTGCTGTCCAGTATGTATATCTCACAGTTATCTATCGGTCTTCCGATCGGCGGCAGCGGATCAACGGCAGCCATGTCATCTATCATGAATGCAGTAACGACATGGGTTTCCGTCGGTCCGTAGTGATTCTGAATCTTGCAATCGCCCAGCATGCTGCACCAGTTTCTAATCTGCGGAGTTACACGCATCTGTTCTCCCGAAACTGTAATATCCGTTATCTCGTATTGGTTATCCTGATGAAGCTCAGCGACCTCGGCCAATTGCTGAAAGCTGATATAAGGCAAATGCAAGCGTTGAATCTTATGCTCAACAATGACCTCAAGCAAGCGTTCTGGATTTTTGCGGGTTAACTCATCCACTAGAACTATCGTTCCTCCGCTTCCGAAGGCGGAAAACATCTCCTGGCATGACATATCGAAATTC
The DNA here is from genome assembly GCF_054955055.1 of Paenibacillus sp. J5. Classification (NCBI taxonomy): domain Bacteria; kingdom Bacillati; phylum Bacillota; class Bacilli; order Caryophanales; family Paenibacillaceae; genus Paenibacillus; species Paenibacillus sp. J5. The sequence goes on from NZ_JBUEDD010000014.1 coordinate 96,789, forward strand.
AGGGTCGAAAACTGAAGCACAGTCGCCTTATGCGGGGTCTTGAGATGCTTCAACTGCCAGGCCATGAGGTTCACGATAGGCCGATGGTTCATCACGATGCCTTTGGGCTTACCCGTCGATCCTGAGGTGTACAATAGATATAAGATATGATCTGGACATACACCAGACTCCGGGGTCTCATCCACCGGCTCCAGCTCGTTGATATGATCCAGTACGAGCAGATTCGTATCAGACTTCTCAATCAACGACAGGAGAGAGGACTGCGTAATGACGACCGGAACCGATGTATCCTCCAAAATGTAAGTCAGACGTTCCTGCGGATAGTGCGGATCGAGCGGCACGTAAGCCCCGCCTGCTTTTAAGATACCTAGTACGGCGACCATCATTTCCAATGAGCGATCCATACAAATTCCGACGCACACATCCGGGCCTACCCCATACTTCTGCAGCCTGACAGCTAGCCCGTTGGACAAGCGATCCAGCTCCTGATAGCTCAGACGCGTATCCTTGAAGATGACCGCGCTTCGATCGGGCGTTTGCTTGGCCTGCCGTTCAACGTAATGGTGCATGCAGAGGTCGTCAGGATAGGGAACAGCGGTCTGATTCCACTGCTCAAGGAGAAGCTGCTCCTGCTCCAACAGACAGGGAAGCTGAGAAATCGGCCGCTCCGGGTAGAGGGTAACCGCCTCCAGCAGTAGAAGATAGTGCTGAATCAGGCGGATAATCGTATCCTGCTTGAACCGATCTGTACTGTATTCGACCCCCCCGGACATGCCTTCTGCTTGCTCGATCAAGATCAGTTCCATATCAAACTTCGACGTCTTGTTGTTGATTTCCAGAGACGATACTTGCAGCTCATCCAGATTGAGCCTGACATCATCGACTAGATTGAATAGCACCTGGAATAACGGAGTTCCGCTCAAATTTCGTTCAGGCTGCACAGCTTCAACAATCCTATCGAACGGCACATCCTGGTTCGCGTAAGCATCCAGTGTTTCTTGCTGAACCTGCTGCAGCAGTTCCACAAAAGATATATCCCCGGATAAGGATGTACGAATCACTAATGTATTGACGAAAAAACCCATCAAGGATTCCAGTTCTTCTATATTGCGTCCTGAGATCGGAACGCCTACCATCAGATCCGTCTGTCTCGTATACCGATACAGAAGAATGTTGTAGACAGCGAGAAATGCCATAAATGGCGTGGCGCCCTGTGCTCGACTGATCTGCTTCAAAGCCGTCGCTACTTCGGTCGGAATGCGAAAGGAACAATATTCACCTCTAAATGTCTGATGGGAAGGGCTCGGGAAGTCATACGGAAGCTGCATTACCGTCGTGCTCCCGCCTAGCTTCTTCTCCCAATATGCCAACTGCCCCTGAACATCGCTTCCCTTCAGATGCTCATTCTGCCAGTGTGCATAATCCGCATACTGGATCTCCAGCGGAGCCAGGGACGCATCCTCGCCATTTCGGTTGGCACGGTACAGGAGCTCCAGCTCACGACACAGAACGCCAGTAGACCAGCCATCGAATACGATATGATGAATATTGATGATGAAGAAATATTCATCGGGTTGAGCACGTACAAGTCCTGCACGCATGAGCGGCCCCTTCGACAAGTCAAAGGGCATCTGTGCTTCCTCCTGGAACAGCACCATAGCTGCCGGCTCCCGCTCTTCCTCGGGCAAATTCGTTACATCCCTGACGCTCCAGCCGAATTGCGGCTGATCGTTAATGATCTGAACGGGCTCGCCATCCTGCATGGCAAATGTGGTTCGAAGCGACTCGTGCCTGACCACGATCTGTTCCAGACTTTTGCTTAGTGCATTCGTATCCAGCTTTCCTTGAATACGAAACAGAAACGGGATATTGTAAAATGGATGCTGCGGATAAAGCTGATCGAGAAACCAGAGCCGTTTTTGAGCAGAGGAAACGGGAGAACATCCGGCCCGCGGTACAGGGCGTACAATGGTTTGAACCGCCCCGTCTCCCCCTTTTTGCTGCAGCAGCTTTTGGAGCAGCTTTTTTCTGGATTCTGAGATTGCAGATTTGCGAGTACTCGCTTCCATTCAAGATTCTCCTTCCTTTGAAGCAAGATGTGCGCCGTCACAGGCGAGTATGAAATATCGTTACCTCACCCTGCAGCTCCGTCATTAGATGGTAGGCCTTATGTAGCTGATGACCGTATTCCGTATCGTTCTGATCTAGCAAAATCCCGATGCACGTACCACTATGCGTAATAACGATGCCCAGTGCATTCACTTGGTTGCAAATATCAAGTACATACTCCATTTGTCTTTTTTTCAGCAGCCGCTGATTCAATAACGCGCTTCGGGTGGCAATCGCCCCCATAGTCTTCAGGTCGTTTTGTTTGATAGCGGTCGAAATTCCCGCGAGTAATTCATCGTACTCCATCTTCTCTTCTGTACTGTAGAACCGGGATACTTTGTTGAACTCTTCCGTATCCACTTCACCGCCTTCATCAATACTTACGATAGACAGGCTTGGAACAGGGCCCAGGCACTCGCGCAGCCTGACAACTCGGTGGTAATAAGAGACGATCCCTTCATACATGACTCCATCAGTCGGTTCGATTTCCTGAATGAGCTCTTCCATCTCCCTTGCTGACAGATTCAAGTCGAAGCATTGGTCAATAGCCCGAGCAGTCGCAACAATATCAGCCGAGGAGCTGGCCAATCCCTTGCCGACTGGAATATTGCTGTTGATCTCGATCATACCGCCCATAGGAAGGCCGTGTCGTTCCAGAATGAGTCGCGCAATCTGCCGCGACTTCATTCTATGGCTGGGTGATACAATAAGGTCAGGAAAGTCTGGTCTAGACTGAAACGTTACTTGTGAATATCTGGTGATCGGCAGCGTAATCAGGTAGTTAAGTTCATCGGTTCCGACGCCTTGAAGCAGCTCGCCAAATGTCCCGAATGATTTGCCAATCCCTATCGTTTTCCCTTTACGCTTCTCCTTGATATGCGAGCTCATCAGGCAACCCCCTGGATCAGTAAAGTAGATAAGTGCTGCTCCGCTCTCTTGCCTCGCGCACTTTTTTCCAATTCAAGACTCGTTCCCGTTCCAGTATGGATAGCAGCTCACCCACTTGGTCCGGGTGAGTTGAACCGGGTGACCGCTTCTCATACAAGCCCGATTCAGCGGAAAAACATCGAAGCATCATTGATTCCTCAATTTCCACTGAGTAGCCGTTCTCCTCGCATAACGATTGGAGCAATGACGCATCCACGTCGAGAGGCATTCTCCCTTGGTCAATCATGGCCGTGATGTATTGTCCAGCCACGATTTGCGCTTTGCGATACGGAATACCACACTGCAAGGTCAACTGATTCGCAAGAGAAAATCCTCCGAAGAACTGCTCATTGCATATCCGCTCCATTTGTTCCTGGTCAAACCTCATATGCGAGATGACATGAGTCAACAAATGAAGGGCTCCCTTCACCGTTGTAAGCATCGTCAAAAAGCTGCTTGCTCCCTCTTTCGCTGTCTCGATCAAATTGGTATAAGGGGTCCGCTGCTGACCTATGGCAAGATCCATATAATAAGCAGGAATATGTGTTAATTTCCCTCTAATTCGCTCTAAAATGGTTAGATTTTTCTTTTGTGGCATGGCTGAAGAAATACCGCACAGAGAATCAGGCAACTGCAAGAACCTGTATTCGCTGCTCCCCCAGTTCATGAAATCTGTCAAAAATCGAGTCAGCGTTACACTAACATTGGACAACTCTGCTCCGATCCATAGCATGAACTCCTTGGAAGCAACGCCCATTAACGCATGACGGCAGTACCTGTCAAAGCCAAGCATTCGCGCCATCTGCAAGCGATCCCATGGCAGCTCCAGTCCAGACATCGCTCCTGAGCCGAGTGGACACTCGTCCATGCTGCTCCATAAGGCCTGCAAGCGCTCCACTGTTTGTCCAATCTGCTCCAGCATTGCCCCTAGATAAAAGCCTACGCTAATAATTTGAGCGGATTGGTAATGCGTATAGCCCGGCATTTTGCTATGAATATGCTTCAGGGCCAGAGGATGAATCGTATCGGCAAGCAGGAGGAAGCTTTCCATCATCTCGAGCAGTTTATCTCTAGCGAGCATGAGCTGCGCAGTCGCCTGTACATCATTACGGCTTCGATCCATATGCCAAGCCGCTATAGAGTGGCTAGTATGCTGTTCTACATATCGTTCGATGGCGAATAATATATCCGTCATGTTTTCCTTGGGATTCCCTACTAATGTGTCGCTATTAATTCGTGCCAATTGCTGCAAAATCTGCTGCAAGGCCTCGTCATCCAGCAAGCCCATACGGGCATATTCCATTGAAATGACTTTTTCGATTTGTATATAGTACGGCAGCAGATGCTGCACCTCATAGTTGAACTGAGGATACAGAATCTCATCATGAATGTAGTCACTCGGTTGTTCGAGCAAACGTCCAGTCAGTATATGATCACCAACCTTATTGGAAATTCCCATCATTATTCACCCTATCTTCTTGGACCCTTTTATGGCAATAGCGTAGTGGCTTGACCAATTTTAATTGGAACAAATTGATTTAATTTATATATTTTAGATAATTAACTTATTTAACCATATTTACTTATACCATATCCGAGTCGTCGAAGTGTGTCATAATTTGGCTTCAGATTCAAAAATAATTGCTATTGTGCTTTTATTGATCATTCAGAGAGAGGGATACGTAGATGGAAATACGTATAACGAGGCCGCGGCGGAGAACATATAATTCTGTATTGGAATAGGAAAAACCCACCATGCTCTCCCTAGTTGCGGTACAGCTTTGTTGGAGGGAGCGGCGAGTAGGTAGGTGGATAGGTGGGTGATACAGCGGCATGTGTGTCGAGGATTTACAGAGCTATAGCTATACGGAAAATATGAAGGTTGGGGTAGTCAGGCAAACCAAGTCCTTGCAGTTCAAGCTGGTCATCGAGCGTGATGGTCTGCTCAAATATACAGACTGCGTTATGATCATTACTTTGGCCTTGCCAAACAATCTGTTCATCAAATTGAGGCTTCCCGCCCCATTCGGAAACATTGAAGGCTACAACTCTCTTGCAATCTTCGTAATTGAGGGTAAGTTCTGCAAAAGCATCTCCCCATTCGCTCGCCGCCACAATCTTCATAGCGCGATAGTTGCCGGGTGTAATGCGAATATATTGCCCTGCGCATACTATATTATCGAATCCCTCTCCTGAAGATAGATTACCTTGGCCAAATGGATTGTTCCCAACATAATACTGGTTCAACCCTGTGAAATCTGCCCTTGCTCCGCTGCCTGAAAACCCGATATTATTATAGTGTTCCACGATACAAACTGTATTAAATGGTATGGCCTCTTCTGATGCGCTACTGCTCAACTCGCTGCTGCTCAAAGCGATGTTGTCCTCATTTACAAACTCATCACTCATAAGTCTTCTTAACTGCTCCATGAATAGACATTCATGCTCGATAATCACTTCGATCCGCTTACTAACCCTTAGCCTTAGGCCATCGTCGAAATTTCCAATTAAATACGCCTTGGTTAGCAGTGACTTGAGAACATGCCAATTCTGAAATACGGATTCTACCATGCGGATTAACACTTCATACTGCGGGTGATATTTCGATAGAAATCGAAGTGCCTCCTGAAGGCCATGCCGACCAAATGTAATGTCATTAAGCTTCATAAGTATGGGGGTCTTCCAGACGTCTTCGACACCAGAACTTTCCGCCTCAAAATCAAAGTTAGCACCAAAATCTTGATAAAAATCTTGTAGAGCTTGAATGCTATTTCCTTCAATGACTTTCTCGAAGATTCTTCTTGGAATATCTGGCGATACAGGTATAGCTGGCGAATTAACGATACGAAAGGTGAAATACTGCCCATTGTTCCCATTAATGAAATGGTCGATCGGGAGTCTCTCTACCTTAGTGGAGAATACAGGATCGATACAGACCAGCTCCTCGCTGTTCTCATCATAACCTATAGCCAGACAGTAATGGAGAGCATTCTCCTGTTGGTAGCCATTGCCCCATGGTGTCCAATAATTATTCAGATAGATGGCAAGGGGGCTTCCTTGCTGAATTTCTTTTTTAATGATCTCTAAGCATTCTCTTGAGTGATTCACCTGTTCACGGGCTATCTTTATTCCATGCACAGCTTCTAATAAATCGAAGGAATTATGTCTACGAACGATCACCTTATCCGAATACTTATTCCCTTCAATGTCCTTGTTGTAATTAAGGTGATAAGACTCCGAAAAGAAAAGCTGAAAATCACGCTCCCACCACTTAAATACACAAACGCTAAAATCCTGAAAACAATCTCTGCCTGCAACGACATCACGATATGGTACTATATCGAGGATCAATCTTCCCACCCCTAACCTAATTGATTTCAATACAATATACCACATTACACATTATAGGGAAATTATGGGAGGTAGGATTTATTTGTCGTCTTGGGTCACAAAAAAACACCTTCGGAGCTGTTCACCTATCTTAAGATAATTCAAACCATTTTTTATAACTATTTGGATTGTTAGACGTTTTAATATATGAAAGCTGGCCAGCTTATCATAGCTTGAGAGGATGAAAGAAATATGAAGAAAAAGTTGATGTTTCTATCTCTAATTGCCATGCTATTGTTGTCGCTGTCGATTGTACCTGCATCCGCAGCGCTTCCAGACTACTACGAACCTAACAACACCTACGACACAGCTTACACGATCTATCCTAACCAAGCTATTGCTACGATTCTCTCAAGTGATCAAGACCGAGACTATTACAAATTTACAACAGGTTATGTGGGCAATGGAAAATTCATTGATGTCAGTCTGCTATCTCCGAGTAGGTATAATTATGGCTCCCCAATTATCACAACATATAGCGGAGGATATGTACAAAAATACCAGCTCGATGATGGATCAAGTAACTTCTCCAGCTACCGGGTTCCCCTTCAATCCTACACCACTTATTACATCTTGGTCAGTAATATTGGAGGAAGTATCACTACGGATGCCAATTACTTCCTGATGCTAGGCAACATTTATGAATGATTAAAGGCGGTTGAGATAAGGACTGTCAGCAGCAATGAACCAAAGTCCTGGTCACGTAACTCTGAAGCGTCAGCGGGAAAGGACAGACAGATGCTTATAAAAACAGGATTCTCCCGAACGCGTGAGAATCCTGTTTTTGCATCCAGAGAGATTTCAGTGCCTTAGCCCCCAACTAAAAGTGGTTAAGGATTAGCTGGACAAGTGCACAGTTAGATTCGGGACAGGCAAGACTCTGCGGTTTATCCTTCCTGATACTGCTTCATCTGCTGCTGGATCATTTGCTCTACACCTAGCAGAATCACCTGCAAGCCGAACTCGAACGCCGCGTCTGTCCCCATCATCTCGAATAATTTGTTCTTGTACATGCTACGGAACAGTCCCGCTTCTTCCTCGTCCATCGAATCGAGGAGACGCGAAACGCGGCCGCCAGGCAGCGCCGTCTCCCCTTCCTCCTGCATGATCGCGGCGACATTGCGCTGGTGCTCGTAATCGTCGAGTATAAAGTTAAACACATAGTTCATCAGCGTCAGCACGACTTGCAGCTTTTGCACCTGCTGTAACGGCGTGGACTCGACACAGAGCAGCATCCGGTTGTTGAACCGGATAATATCAGGCTCATGCGGCAACGTCGACATCATGAGCTGAGTGGAGCAGGGGTACTGACTGAGGACGTTTCGTATCGCAACGGCCATCCCCTGTAATTGCTCTTTCCAATCCCCATGCGGGCGGTGCGATTCCAGAATTATCCTCGATACTTGATTGGCCAGGCGCAAGTAAATCGCCTGCTTGCTTTTGAAGTGCCAGTACAACGAAGGCGCCTGTATCCCCAATCGGTCAGCCAATCGCCTCATACTAAACTTCTCTATCCCCGCCTCCCCCAGAAGCGCCCACGACATGGCCAATATTTTATCCTCTGAGATTTGCGGCTGTTGTTTTTTCAACTTATCCACCTCTTTACCTAACAGTGTAAGTTTGTGCTTTACAGGTCCATAAACACATGATATCATCTAACACTGTAAGGTTCAAACTAACACTGTTAGATTGGGCCAGTCATCACTTTATGAAAGAGGCGGTATTCATGAATGCAGAACATCTTCATTATTTTGAGAAAGCTCCTATCAGCAAAGCGGTAGCCCACTTCGCCATTCCGATGATGCTGGGTACGTCCATGAGCGTGATCTATTCTATCTTGAACGCTTATTTCCTGGGCACGCTCCACAATACGGCAATGCTGACCGCGCTTGCGCTCACCCTGCCGCTGTTCTCTATCCTGATGGCTCTGGGCAATCTGCTAGGCATCGGCGGCGGCACGTTCATCTCCCGTCTGCTGGGGGAGCAGCAGTATCCTTTGGTCAAGCATGTATCCTCGTTCGCATTCTACAGCAGCCTGGGTCTGGGGCTGCTTGTTATGGCCGTCGGCCTGCCATTGGTTGATCCTATTGTTTATGGCCTGGGAGCCACGCCTGATGCGTTTGAATTTACAAAGGACTATGTGACGATAATGCTGATCGGCTCTCCCTTCGTCATCCTTTTTTTCACGCTGGAAAATATCGTGCGCGCCGAAGGAGCGGCGATTACATCGATGATCGGAATGCTGCTTAGTGTGGTGATCAATATTATTCTTGACGTAATCGCCATCTTCGCGCTTGACCTGGACGTGATTGGCGTAGCAGCGGCTACGGTTCTTGCCAATCTCATTGCCAGCGCATATTACGGTTATCATATTGGCTGGAAGAGCACGTTTTTGACCATCTCGATGCATTGGTTTCGGGCTACCCGGCAAATAGTCAGCCAAGTGTCCAAAATCGGCGTACCTGTCTTTATTATGAGCATTTTCCTTGGAGCCATGTCCCTCATCGTCAATCATTATCTGGTCGCATATGGAGATTCGTCAGTTGCGGCTTACGGCATTTCATCACGCCTCTTGCAGTTTCCTGAATTCATTCTGATGGGGTTATGCGAGGGTGTCGTGCCGCTGATTGCTTTTTCCTTCACAGCCAACAAGCTCCGTATGAAGCATACCATCGGGTTTACGATCAAGACGATTGTTGTATTGGCGGTTATCTTCGGCATTATCGTCTACTTCGTATCGGATCACTTAATCGGATTATTCACGCAGGACGCCCAGTTAATCGAGATGGGCACATACATTCTGCAAGTAACGTTCTTGTCCTTGTTCATCTCCGGCATCACTGTGCTGTTCACCGGCATCTTCCAAGCGACCGCGCAAGGTACTGCGGCGTTTGTCATGTCAATCGTGCAAGGAGTCACCCTCATCCCTGCTCTCTTTGTCGCCAGTCGTCTAAGCGGCTTTCACGGCGTCATCTGGGCATTGGTCATTGCCGACGTCGTCGCTTTCCTCGTGGGAGCCCTTATGCTCTTCGCTCTACGGAACAAATTGCAGCCCGATATGAAGACGCTAGCTCATTAGGCAATGCAGCTTTAGAACGGCTATTTCACCCCCTTCTCTGGGAAAATCGGAAACTGGAAATAGCCCAGCTCTAAATGAAATCATTGCAGCTCCCGGTGTCTGAAGTAAACACGCCGATGAAAACAACAAGCGACTCATTGCCGGCAGCGGTCTTTCCGCTATTGCGCTGTCCGACATCTATATGAAATTGTTTTTTCGAACCGCCAAGAGCCTGGCTTCGAGGAAGTGCTACTCCACATCAGAGGCAATCAGCACGCACATATGGAGCTATTATTTGCGACGGAAATGTTGTTGTCCTACGCATTATGGGCAAGTAAACAAAAAAAAACGAGTGATCAGAGCCCCACCCACGGCGAAATGGTTCAGGGTCTCTTTCACACTCGTTACCAGGTTGGATCAACGACATCTTTTACTGATTCATGACTTTTTTATACTGGGACATATTGATAATACAGACACTTTATTCTACTCCACCGTCACACTCTTCGCCAAATTCCGCGGCTTGTCGACGTCGTGACCGAGCGCCAGGGACGCGTAGTAGGACAGCAATTGCAGCGGCACGACCGACAGTGCCGGTGTAAGCAGCGCCAGCGTGTTCGGAATCGCGAACACCTCGTCGACTGATTTCGTCACCTCGGCAGCATTGCTGTCGTTCGTGACACCCAGTACGCGAGCGCCGCGTGCCTTCACTTCCTTAATGTTGCTCAGCGTCTTCTCGGCCAGCTCTTCCTGTGTCACCAGCGCAATAACCGGAGTCCCTTCCTCAATCAGCGCCAGTGTGCCATGCTTCAGCTCGCCCGCTGCATATGCCTCGGAGTGAATATAGGAGATCTCCTTCAGCTTCAGCGAGCCTTCCTGCGCCACCGCATAGTCCAGACCGCGGCCAATGAAGAACAGGCTGCTGTGCTTCGTCACAGACTCAGCGATCCGCTTCAGCTCCTCCGCCTGCTCCAGCAAGGTCTCGACCTTCTCCGGCAACGCCAGCAGCTCGCCAGCTACATTACTGATGAACGCCTGGTCACGCGTCTCCAGCGATTGGGCCAGATACAGACCCACCAGATAAAATGCAATCAGTTGGGACGAATAAGCCTTCGTCGACGCTACCGCAATCTCCGGCCCTGCCCAGGTGGTCACCACATCATCCGCTTCACGAGCCACCGAGCTGCCCACTACATTCGTAATCGCCCAGACACGTGCGCCACAGCGCTTCGCTTCACGTAGTGCCGCCAGCGTATCTGCCGTTTCACCCGATTGGCTAACTACAATGACCAGCGTATCCTCCGTAATGATCGGACTGCGGTATCGGTACTCCGATGCCACATCCGTTTCTACCGGAATACGAGCCAACTGCTCGATCACTGTCTTGCCAACCAATCCAGCATGATAAGCTGTGCCGCAAGCGACAATATGAATCTTGCGGATCGCCTTCAATTGATCGACAGTCATGCCGATCTCCTTGAGCGAGATCGTCTGACCATCCTCCGAGATCCGTCCCAGCATCGTCTCACGGTACGCTTTAGGCTGCTCGTAGATTTCCTTCAGCATGAAATGATCGAATCCGGCCTTTTCTGCCGTGATCAAATCCCAATCGACATGAAATATTTCCTTGGAAATATTCTCACCGGCAATCGACAGCAATTCGACGCCATCGCGTGTCAGGATCGCCATTTCGCCGTCGTCCAGAATATAGACATCACGCGTATGCTCTAATATAGCCGGGATGTCCGAGCCAATGAAGTTCTCCCCTTCGCCAATCCCGATAACCAGCGGACTAGCGTAGCGCACGGCGATGAGTCGATCTGGCTCATATTCGGTCAGCACGCCCAAGGCGAAGGCGCCGCGCATTCTTTTTACCGCACGCTGTACTGCGGTCACAATATTCCCATCATATTCGGAAGCGATGAGATGCGAGATAACCTCCGTATCGGTCTCCGATACGAAATGTCTTCCCTGCAGGCTTAACTCCTCGCGCAGCTCCAGATAGTTCTCAATAATTCCATTATGAACGACAGAAAATTTCGTCGAGTTATCTGTATGCGGATGCGAGTTAACATCCGAAGGCTTGCCGTGAGTTGCCCAGCGTGTATGCCCGATGCCAATCGTGCCGTGCAGCGGCTGCCCCTGCAGCTTCTCCTCCAGCACAGCCAGACGGCCCTTGGATTTACTGATCTCCAGTCCCCTCTCGGTAAACACAGCAATACCAGCCGAATCATAGCCACGGTATTCCAGCTTCTTCAGACCTTCCACCAAAATCCCCTGCGAATCTCTCGTCCCAATATATCCAACAATTCCACACATCGTGTAACAGACCTCCGTATCATCTATTAGTGGCGACACGGATGCCTGATGCTCATGCGGCAAGAGAATGCATCTTCCAAATATGCAATTGTCACGTTCTCCTGAAGCCGATGAGATCGGCACCGTGAACGCATAAGCTACCGCATCGCTGCTGTCAACGCAGCAGACGTCCTGCGGTCTATCGTCCTGTATGCAGCCTATTCATGTAGGTGATATCCTGCTACCCTTCTGCTACCCTACAGACTGTAAGACGTATTCCTTCCGAATCAAAGCCAGAGTCGAAGCTCATTCCATTCGATTCAACACGCACACGTACAAATTCGAATTAGACATATAAGACCGGTTCCCCAGCAACAATCAATCCTTGGGATCTGTAGGATGACCCTACGCCCCTACTCCTAGCCAAGCTTGCGGAACACAACTATCACTGCCCACTGCGCATCTCATATCTTGGCATTGTCCATCACGAACCAGAACCATTAAGGAATGGTTATCTCAGTGTTACTTAAATAAGCATCCTGCCGAACCTTTGTCCGATCAGTTACCCGATCGTTTTGCGTTTCGGCTTGCGGTCTGGATGAATAACCGAAGGGTCCCCGCCGAATGAATCCGAACACCCTTACCTCGTCAGCTCGCTGCAATCCCTGTTTCTCTCCCGTGGCGATTGTCTGATGCAAGCTCTGGCGCTTGTATTGCTATCTAACCTCTACCCTGCCTTTCCTGCTTGAGTCATACTACATATCATATTCAATTTCTTCTCCAGTTGCAACCTTTGCTGTGAGAGCCTTGCTGTAAGTATTTCTTAACTGCATGGGCTCCATCTTAATTCACACTAAACGACCCATACCTTGGGTTCTTGCGCCGCCGCAGGAATGAGGGGCCTCCGTCCAACCGGATAACCCGCTCTTCCCGCCTAACATCAAGTGACATTAGCCTAGCTCGGCACGCACCACATCGACGATCTGATCGACATAACGCTGCACCAGCTCCTTGTCAGGGCCTTCAGCCATGACGCGGATCAGGGATTCTGTACCGGATGGCCGCACAAGCACGCGACCATTATCGCCTAGCTCCTGCTCAACCGCCGTCGCTGCCGCTTGGATGGCCACATTGCCTTCATATAGGCTCTTGTCAGCTACACGCACATTCACCAGCACCTGCGGGTACTTGCGCATCAGTTGCTTCGCCTCACTCAGCTTGCGTCCGGCAGCAACCAGAGTATCAACCAACTGCAGCGCCGTCAAGATACCGTCGCCTGTCGTATTATAATCAAGGAAAATGACATGCCCCGATTGCTCCCCGCCCAGATTAAACCCGCCGCGCCGCATTTCCTCCATTACATAACGGTCTCCAACAGCCGTCTGTGCTGTATTTAAACCAAGTGCTTCTGCTCCCTTGAAGAAGCCGATATTCGCCATGACCGTCGTGACGATGGTATCATCCTTTAATGTGCCTGCACGCTTCATCGCATCGCCACAGATGGTCAGGATATAATCGCCGTCCACCTCTTCACCCGTCTCGTCGATGGCGATCAGCCTGTCGGCATCACCATCAAACGACAAGCCAAGATCGGCCTGATGCGCCAGCACCTGCTCCCGCAAATATTCTGGATGCGTCGAACCGACGCCATCATTGATATTCAGACCATTCGGCTCCGCGCCTACCGTTATCACTTCCGCGCCCAATTGACGGAACACTGCTGGTGCAAGCTCATAGGCCGAGCCGTGCGCGCAATCCAGCACGATCTTGACGCCGCCGAATGAATGCTTCACAGTCGTCTTGAGAAACTGGACATACTGCTCCTTGGCATCCTCCAGCACCGTCACCGTACCGATGGCTCCCCCTTCTGGACGAGGTAGCTCATCTTGCACCGCATCCATTAACTGCTCAATCGCAAGCTCTGTGTCGTCAGACAGCTTGAAGCCATCGCCCCCGAAGAACTTAATGCCATTATCCTCTACCGGGTTATGGGAAGCCGAGATCATTACCCCGGCATCCGCACCCAGCTTGCGGGTCAAGTACGCAACCGCCGGCGTAGACACGACACCAAGCCGAATAACGCTCGCCCCGATCGACAGCAATCCCGCGATCAGCGCCGCCTCCAGCATTGGGCCTGAGATACGTGTATCGAGGCCAATGACCACCTTAGGCTTCTCCGCTTGCCCGGCAAGCACATACCCGCCGCAGCGTCCGATTTTGTAAGCCAGTTCAGGTGTAAGCTCCCGATTCGCCACGCCTCTTACACCGTCAGTTCCGAAATATTTCCCCATGTCGTACTATCCCCTTTGAACGTTATATCACAACTAAGTTGCATCTTTCCCATTCCATGCCACAGCAATCAGGCGAACTTCCTCTTCCTTATCCCGCCCAATATCCACCTGCTTTCACTCATCGTTCAGTGATCGCAGCTAGCCGCCGATCCTCCTGGTCACATTGCTTGCTGTGCCATTGCCAGCATTGTTAGCCCCGGTAGACTCCCCGGTCGCATCGCTGCCTCCAGCCTCCTCGTCGCTATCCGTAGCGCCATGACTGTTCGAGCCGCTGTGGCTGGAGCCGCTATTATTACTACTTCCGCTATTAGTGGCTCCGCTGTTTGATGAACCATTACTGCTATTCCCGGACTTGCCTCCGCTGCTTGTTCCGGTTCCTCCCGAATTGGAAGCATTGTTATCAGGACCAGCCTCCTGCGTTGGCGAGTCTTCAGCGCGTTCATCAGGCGGCGCGACCGTCTCACGGCTCTCGATGATGTCTACGACCGCCGTCAGCCTCGGCTCCTCCAGCTCGACATATGCAGGCAGCGTCACCTCCAGCTCGACCGTATGCCGACCAGGGGCGAGGCCGCTCAGTTCAGCAGACAGCCGAATATCCCCCGCACCGATCTCCGCCAGATTGCTCGGCGCACCGCGCACCTGAATGTCCATGCTCCCGCTCTCTGGCGTCACGAATCGGCTATCCAGCCCTTCAGACAGCCCGGTAACTGTAATCGGAACCTGCGGCAGCGTCCGCGTCTCATGCGGTGTCACCTCAATGCTTAGCGTCGCCTTGTCAGGGCTGACCGCTGCCAGCCCATTCATGGGCTTCAACTCGACCGTCAGCGCCCCGCTCTCCTTAATGGAGGACAGATTGACAACCACATTGTCGAAGTAACTGTATTTGTCCAGCTCTGTCTGCGGGCCGTATACGGTGACCTGCTGGATATCCGGCTTTACGGAGACCAGACTCAGCCCGCTCGGCAGCGTGCCCGTATAGCTCACTCTCAGCGGCAATATCTTGGACGGCTTCGTGATCGGCACTTCAACCTCGACAGTCTCCGGTTTAACGACCGCGTCCGGTATTTCAGCTCCCGACTTGTCATAGACGGCCAGCTTCACCTTCTTGGCAGTCACTGTATTCTCCTGCTTGTCGATCGATATGGCCGCGACGACAGAGCCCACCTGCGACATATAATCCGTCGGCAAGGTGACCTGCACTGTCCCGCTTGGCCTGACGACAGGGGTGCCCGCCTTATAATCATTGGCCGGTGTACCTGTTGTCTTCACCTGGACATTATACGCCTTCGTCTCCATCGGCTCCAGCAGCACCGTCACGCGTGCCGGCGACAGCTCGATAATATCCACGCGCTTAGGCGTCTTTACCTTAATCGGTAAGATATGCTGCCCATCGCCTATACCTGTCACATCTACATATACCTTGTAGTCATCCTCGGAAGCCGATAATAGATCAGCGAACGTCCCTTTAGCCATCATACGCACAACGCTTGGCTCAAGTAAGCGAAGGTCATGTTTATTTTCATCCAGACCCTCCACCTGAATCTTCACCGCACCGTATTCCTTTGTATCCAACGTAGTCTTCGAAGCACCTGGCGTCTGTGGATCAAAATGAACCGTTGCCCACAGCAGCAGCGCGAGCAGCACCGAGACCACCTTCAAAATATTGGGGTTGTTCAGCCACTTATCCATCTTGCCCCCCCTTCCTCTTCCAGAAGGCAACCTTGGACGCTCCCTTGGCAGGCATCGATTTCGGAGACAGCTCCTCGAACAGCTTAGAAATGAGCGACTCCTGCTTAATGTCGCGCACAACCATTCCTCCCAGCGCCAGCGATACCTGACCGGTCTCCTCGGAGACGACGACGGAGATCGCATCGCACACCTCACTGATTCCAATCGCCGCGCGGTGACGTGTGCCTAGCTCCTTGCTGATGAATGGGTTCTCAGATAACGGAAGATAGCAGCCCGCCGCCATAATCTGATTGCCTCGAATAATAACCGCTCCATCATGCAGCGGTGTATTGGGTATGAACAGATTAATCATCAGCTCCGAGCTGATGAGAGATTCCATACGGATGCCCGACTCAATATATTCATTAAGCCCGGTCTCCCGCTCGAAGACGATGAGCGCACCGATCTTTCGGGCCGACAGATAATTGACGGACTTAATAATATGATTAATACGATCGTTAATATCCCGGTCGCCCCCGCTCGAGCGAACGAATAATTTCCCCCGGCCAAGCTGCTCCAGCGCACGCCGCACCTCTGGCTGGAACAGGATCAAGATGACCGTAATAATACCGAAGGTAAATAGCTGGCTCATCAACCACTTGAGCGTATACAGATTGAACCATGTGCTTAGCGCCCAGGCCGCGGCGAGCACGAAGATCCCCTTTAACAATTGTACCGCACGTGTTCCGCGCACCAGCAAGAACAATTTATATATTATAAAACTGACGACGCTCACATCAATCAGATTTTTGATCCAGTCTATCCAGGTCAGTTCCGCTAAATAGCCCATCAACAGCCAACCTCCATCGACCCGCCGAAGCTGTTCAATTTATAATGTTCACAATTATCTCTGTAATGTTCCAGCTTATCCGAATAATTATATTCTAACCTAGGGCGTGTCTGAAAACTCTGAACGGATCAGATCTGGCCGAATTTTCGTTCCAGGCAAGGCGCTTTTTCGCAGGCGTACCGGGGTACGTCAAGAAAAGGCAACGCAGCATGGGGCGAAAAGGCGGGGCGAGATGCCCTTGAACGGGTGTTCAGACACGACCTAATTATCTTCTATATTACGCCCGGAAATCCTCTATTTCAAGCGTTAACGGCTTGGCGTACTTGGCATGCCAAGCTTCGTTCCGCGTAGATATAGAAGATCAGGATCAGCAATACCGCTTATTTCCCTTATATATCAAGCGTTAACAGCTGAGCGCACTTGGCACGCCAAGCTTATCAAAAAAAAGCCTCTCTGTCACCAGAGAGGCGGTTATTGCTCAGTAGGTCAGACCGCTGACTGTCTTTGACACCTTGTACCAGAGCCAATCGAGCGCCTGATTAATCTCACGGTTCTCACCGACGATCTTGGCCGTGGAGGCCAGCTTGAGAGAGCCGTCGATGACGGTCAGATTTCCCTTCACTTCACCTTGAATATCCGCGGTGCCGTTCTCTATCGTCAGATCGCCGCTAATCTGAACGCCAGGCGGCACAATCACTGTATCGCCCTCAATAATGATGCGTTGCAGATCCTCTCCGGCGCCCCGCACGATCAACTCGGTGCCTTGATCCCACATTGCAAAAAAGCTTGTCATCATGACGAGCAAAAAAACAGCCGCCGCCGTAATCGCGGGATGCCGATGTACCCACTGCACCCAGCTATAGGTACGCTTCCGCTCCGGCAACTGCTGCATGATGCGGCTCGTCAGCGCAGCAACGGCCTGCTCTGAACGCCCCTTGCCATCCAAGCGGCTCTCCGAAAGGCCGCAGATCATGGCAGTGTGCGTGAATGCTTCCGTGCGCTGCAACTGTTCAAACCGCTTGGCGCAGCTTGGGCAGATGTTCATATGCTCTTTCAGCTTAATCTTATCTTCCCTTGGCAGTTCGTCGTCTAAATAATCATGCATCATGACGATGGCGACGTTGCATTCCATGGCAGCCAATCCTTTCTGTAAAATGCTGGCATGCCACACATTAGCCGAATCTCGTCCCGGCAACGCATGGCACATGAACATACAAGAGTGGTTACGTGGCATTGCCGCCTTGCACTCTTATAATTCGTAAGATGATACTCGTATACGATACGTGGCAGTCAAATAGAAGGTTTCATTTTTTTTGCGAATCTAAAGATTTCCTAAAATTTTTGCCCAAATCTCGATCTATAAACATCAAAGAACACGTTCTAATTTTTTCCTCAGAAATTCCCTGCCCCGATGCACTCGCGTCTTGACTGTCGTAACAGGCATGCCAAGCACATCACCAATCTCCTGCAGTGACATCTCCTGCAAATAGCGCAGTACCATAACTGTCTTGTACTTCACCGGCAACGTCGCGATCGCTTCATGGATAATACGCTGTGTCTCCGAGAGCAGCACCTCGCTCTCTGGAGTCCGGTTGTCACTGGGGATCATCGAATAGCCATCCAGTCCCTCGTGATCGGTAGGCTGGGCGTCGAGTGAATAGCTTGGTTTGCGCTTGCGGAGTCGGTCAATGCATAAGTTCGTCGCAATGCGGTAAATCCATGTCGAAAATTTCAACTTCTCATCGTAGCGTTCCATATGATGATGCACACGCAAGAAAGCGTCCTGCACGACATCCTCGGCCTCCTGACGGTTGCCAAGCATTCGGTACGCCATATGGTACAGCTTTTCTTGGTACAGTCTGACAATTTCGGCGAACGCCTGCTGGTCGCCCTTGAGAGATAATCGCACTAAATGCGCTTCTATAGATATCACGAATATTCCTCCAAACGAGCCAGTTTGGCCGGAGCGTGTTTCGATGGTAGTGGTGGTAGTCAGTGAACGGAATCATACATTGTATATGTGCAGGAGAAGGCTGGGCGCCGGACACCCCTATAGCGGCGTCCACGCCCAGCCTGCTGCGCTCATACAACAGTATGCTTGCTGGCTAATTCTATCCTGTATTACGCAAACCTGCTGCGATGCCATTGATGGTCAACAACACCTCGCGTAGCAGCTCGGCGTCATCCTCGTCTCTGGCACGAAGTGCGCGCAGCTCTTGAAGCAGCAGCACCTGAAGGTAGCTGAGCGGATCCACATACGGATTCCGCAGACGGATCGATTCCTGAATGACAGGCACATTATCCAAAATTTCTTGCTGACCTGAGATCTTCAAGATCATATCCGAGGTCAATTGATATTCCTGCTCGATCAGCCCGAAGATCCGTCCACGAATCTCGTCATCCTTAATCATCGACGCGTATTCTCTGGCGATTGTCAGATCAGCCTTGGCGAGCGCCATCTGCAGATTATCGATCAGCGAACGGAAGAATGGGAAATGCTCATACATTTGCTTGAGCGTATTCAGATTCTCGTCCTTCCCATCCACATATTGCTGCAGCGCTGTACCGGCCGCATACCATGCTGGCAGCAGATAGCGGCTCTGCGTCCAGGCGAATACCCAAGGAATCGCCCGCAGATCCTCAAATCGGTCGCTGTTCTTGCGCTTGGATGGGCGTGAACCGATGTTCAATTCACCAATCTCAGCAAGCGGCGTCGATTCGCGGAAGAAGGTCAGGAAGTCCGGGTCGCGGAAAATCAGATCCTGATATTTGTCTTGTGCCGTCTCAGAGATCGACTTGGCAATCTGCTCCCACTGCTCCTTCGTTCCATCCTCGAGCTGTTGCGAAGGGAACTTGGCCAGCCGAGCAGAGGTAATCAGCGCCCATGTCGCCTGCTCCAGGCTCCGGTAAGCAATACCCTGCATCGAATAGCGGGATGAGAGCACTTCGCCCTGCTCCGTGATCTTGATGCCGCCGCCCACTGTATGAGGTGGCTGCGCCAGGATACTGCGGTTAAGCGGCATACCCCCGCGGCCAAGCGCTCCGCCGCGCCCATGGAAGAACTTGAGCTTGACATCATAGGCGCCTGCTGCAGCCGTAATCTCCTTCAACGCTACACGCAGCTCCCAGTTCGCTGTCACTACGCCGCCATCCTTGTTGCTGTCCGAGTAGCCGAGCATAATTTCTTGCAGATCGCCACGAGCCGTTACGGCGCTACGGTAGATCGGCAACTCGAATAAGCGCGACATAATGGCAGGTGCCGCATGCAGGTCATCGATGGTCTCGAATAGCGGAACGGATTGGAGCGTGCAGATCGTCGTGCCATCGGCCTCCTGACGGAACAGCCCCACCTCCTTGGCGAATACCATCACCTCAAGCAGGTCGCTCGCGCCCTGTGTCATGCTGATCAGATAGCTGGAGATGCAATTCACGCCGAACTCCTGCTGCGCACGATACACGGTGTGATACACATCCAGACATTCGCGCGTACCTTCCGAATACGTCAGATATGGCGAGGTTAATGGACGAGGGTCCTGCAGCAGACGGTGCAGCAGCTCGATCTTCTCATCCTCATGAAGCGCCGCATAATCTGCCGTGATGTCCATCTTCGCCAGTATCTCTGCCATAGCGTTCTCATGTTCTTTGCTATGCTGACGGATGTCCAGCGCAGACAGGTGGAAGCCGAACAGCTCAACCTGGCGAATCAGCTTGCGGATATAGGTGTCCGCGACGTAATCAGCATAGTGGTGGCGCAGGCTACGGTCGATGATGTACAGATCCTGCTTCAATTCCTCAGGCGAATTATAGCGCTTGCCTGAGCCCTTCAGCGACTCGTCCCGAGTGTTCACCAGCTTCTCCAGCATGAAGGCGACCTTCACACGGTATGGCTCCTTGCCGTCGCGCCGCAACGCCACGCACTGCACCTCGCCAACCATCTCCTCATCCTTGCGGATCGAGTCGAACAGCTCCTGCGGAATTTTGACGATATTCGCGCTGAAAGACAGCACGTTCATCAGTTCCTTCAATATAGATTCGTACTTCTCCAGCACGAGCTGGCGCTGCATCGTCAGTGTCTCCCATGTTACATCCGCCGTCACAGACGGATTGCCATCACGGTCACCGCCGATCCACGAACCAAACTTCAGATAAGTTGGCACATGCCAGTCGCGGCCTGGATAATATTTGTGCAGACAGCGCTCCAGCTCCTCATATACATTCGGCAGCACCTCGAACAGTGTCTCCTCGAAATAATACATGCCGTTGCGGACCTCATCCAGCACCGTAGGCTTACGGTCGCGCAGCTCATCTGTCTGCCACAGGGTCAGCACTTCATTCAACAGCTTCTCGCGCAGCTTCTCACGCTCGCGATACGTCAGCGTAGGGTTGTCCAGCTCCATCACATCTGCTGCCATCCGCTTATGAATATCCATCACCGCGCGGCGGGTCGCTTCGGTCGGATGCGCTGTCATAATCAGCTCCAGCGAAATCCCCGCCAGCATCTCCTCCACGTCCTCCACAGCGACATTCTGTTCCTTCAGCTTCTGGATTGCGCTCTCGATAGAGCCAGGCTGTACAGCCTCTCCGGCTGAACGCTCATAATCCCGCTTACGACGAATACGGTGGTTCTGCTCAGCGATATTCACTAATTGAAAATAAATAGCAAACGCCCGAACCACCTGATGGCGAATCTCGGGGCTCAAGCTGCCGGTAACCTTCTTGAATTCCTCGTAGAGCTCTGGCATGAACTCGGCTCGCAGCGTCTTGCTCATCTCGCGAATCTTCTCGACGATCTCCAGCAGCCCCTCGCCGCCCTGGTGGACGAGTACCTCGCCCAGAATGTTTCCTAGAAAGCGAACATCCCGGCGCAGCAGATTGCTCGGCTGCGAGCGGTTTGCCGTTACGGTAGTTTGTTCCGACATAACGTTCCTCCTGTTTGCATCACTTGCACCGACGCTTTTTCACTCTTACCATCATACTACAGCGAGCGCAGAACCGTAAAGAACAGCGAGCAAAAAGCCTTGACCAGGCAGAGATTATCTTCTTCCTGAACTGGAAGAACACTCATGCCGCTACGCCAGGCCATTCGCATAACCGCCATGAGCGGCCTTAGGGCAAACTTCAATCTCACGCCCGCCCTTCCTTAACTTTATGTTCGGCTGTGACCTGTTCGGCATACTCATCGAATTCCTTACATACATAACAGCCAACGCCTGACAGACATGCAAAAAAGCAACGGCTCTTAATCAGAACCACTGCTTTTTTACCGAAGTCCTCCATAGAGCCCATGCACGGCGTAGCTCCATTTGCAGGATGCATTCTTTCACGGCTGTTTCAGATTATAGAACGTATTGATCCCTTACATATAGTTGGCAATCGTAAAAAAATACATTATTCTATTCTACCTGAATAGCCCTCAGGATAAATCGATACGAGTTTAATTATTCCCTTAGTTTCTCTGAAGTATCAGCTATATTTTTTTCCCACAATAATTTCATTCCATGTGTTTTCATCTGTTACTGTTATTCTTGTGAGTACATCACTTTCAGAAGTAGCAGAGATCCATTTATCTGAATCATGCCCTTTATTTATGATAGTAAACAACCCAATCGTCGTCCGGGTTTGGGGTGAATTCAAACTCAAAAAATACATTATAGATAATGTTCCAATAATAAATAACACAATACCCATAATCCATTTCTTTGTCATTTCAACACTCCCTTAAATAAAGATAGACCCTCAGTGGGGTCAGGTCTACCTTTTTATCTTTTGTTTTAGGATTAGTAGATGCAGCCTCGTCATAACCGGAACTTGTAAATGAAATTGGGTCCCTGCACAGCCTACTGATGCAGCGTCTCCTCCTCATACTTGTTCAGCCGCATCCGCTTCGGGTTGCCTGCCACCTTCAGGAATCCCGTCTCTGTCGACAACACATGCTCCATAGAAGTAATGTGCTCGATCGCAGTAGCGAGCTGCTTCTGATTGCGCGTCTTCACGTTCAGCCTCATCTCCGTAATAATAACTGTCGACTGATCCGCCTTGCGTTCCTTCTCTGAACTGAATTTGACATGTACGATCCTGATTTTCTCCAGCTCGAGACTCGTGAAGATCTCATCCGTTACACCAGGGTGATCGATGATGCGAATCACCAGTTCATGATGTCTGCGATGCCGAAGCATCTGCGTCTCAATCTTGTTCAGCAGGAACAGGCTGACGAGCACGATGACCGTCGCCAGCACAGCGGTATACAGAAAGCCCGCTCCAACACACAGACCAATTGCCGCCACCACCCAGATCGAAGCGGCGGTCGTCAGGCCGGAGATCGTCGAGCCTGTTCGGAGG
Organism: Paenibacillus sp. J5; assembly: GCF_054955055.1. Classification (NCBI taxonomy): domain Bacteria; kingdom Bacillati; phylum Bacillota; class Bacilli; order Caryophanales; family Paenibacillaceae; genus Paenibacillus; species Paenibacillus sp. J5. Next base: position 119,719 of record NZ_JBUEDD010000014.1, read on the forward strand.
ATCGCTCCCGCGCCCAAAAATCCGATCCCGCTGACCACCTGTGCCGCCAGACGAGCCGGGTCCATCCGCACATTGGCCTCATCGACGAATGCGCTGAAGCCATATGCCGACAGCAGCATAATGACCGTCGAGCCGATACATACCAGAATATGTGTGCGCAGCCCTGCCGCATGATTGCTCCACTCACGCTCCAGTCCGATCAATCCCCCAAGCGCAGCAGAGATTAACACCCGGATCGTCAAGTCCCATTCCGATATATGCCATACACTCTCCACATCGCGCCTCCTCTCGTATTAACGACCGTCCTCCTCATACACCGCCGCTGCCTTCACCTCATGATTCCACAGCACCGGGCTGCCTGCCGATACAGCGAGCGCCCCGGCCTGGAGCGTGTCATCGATCTCTCTCCCTGTACTGATCAGACCACCGGCAACAATCGGCAGCTCGGTCATCTGCGTCAGCTCACCAATAATCCGCGGCATAATGCCCGGCATCGCTTCGATCGCATCCGGCTTGCTCGTCTCCGCGCTCTTCACCCCACGCTCAAGTGCACTGCGATCGATCAGGAAGATGCGCTGAATCGTCATCAGTCCCTGCTCCCTGGCGAGCCGGATAACAGCGCTTTTGGTTGAGATGATACCTGTTGGCCGCACCGTGTGCGCTATATAGGTCACGCCGCTGCGGTCAGCGGCAATGCCCTCCACAAACTCCATATGGACAAATACATGCTTGCCCGCCTGCTTGATTCGCTCCACCAACGCTTGCACCGTGAAGATCGTACCGCATAGCAGAAAAATAACGTTGCACTTGCTCTGCAGCGCTTCCTCCAGCCCATCCTCCTTCTCCACAGCCGCAATCACCTGATGCTCCACTAGATCAACGATCGGATACATCCTGTTCCCCCCCCAAGGGTCATCTAAAGGTATAACCCGCCGCAGGTCGGCGCGAAGTTATATGGCCAGCAGCATCCTGCCACACTCCGCTCCCTGCCCCAGCAGACCAATCACCATATAGACTTCATTATAAGGGAATTGCCGCAGTTTTGCTTCAAATTCACCTGGAAAAAGAAAACGGCTGTGCCGCATGCGCCCCCAAGCCTGTCACTACTGGTGGGGGCGTATCTACGACGCAGCCTGCGATGGTTGCCATCTATATCCTATACTCTGGACATGCTAGGGAGCAACGTTGTTCCTATTTCCAATGAAGGCTTCATGATGCTCCCGATATTCATCCGGTGCAGCTCAGGGCGCCGCGACCTGATTACAAGTGGCGCCGATTCCTACGCGAGCCGTCCCCTGCTCCAGCCGCCGATGCTACTAGCGGTCAGCACTGTCCGGCGCGGGCGTAACTGCCTCCGTTAACTGCTGCTCCAGCTCAGCGGTATAGCTGGCAAGCTGCTCAGGCGTGTAGCTCAACCTCGATGCCATATGCGCAATGACCGCATCCTTATAGCGCCTTACCCACTCAATATCGAAGAACAGTGCGCCGGTGCGGCGGATGAAGAAGTCCACCGGCTTCGTCGCCATCTCATGGCGCAGCGCGTATTCCAGAGCGGCATACACCTCGGCTGGCAGCCTGCTGTCTGCCGCCTCCTGCCGCGCCTCGCCGATCAGGCCGTACACAACGGGCACATTCGCCCCATAGCGCCGGGTCAACTGCTCGGCAGTTGCCGCATCCAAGCCGAGCGCGTTGCCTGCTTGAATCTGCTCCCGCAGCAGCCGCTCGAAGCCCTCCGAGCCGCCTGTCTCGCCACCGGCGATCGGCAGCTTCTTGGTGACACAGCTCCGATAGGAGCCGGCGCCCTCGGCCTCCAGCTCGCGCTGCAGCATATCGGTGACGTGCTCCGCCATCTTGCGGTAGCCCGTCAGCTTGCCCCCGGCAATCGTGAACATGCCCGATTCAGAGCGCAGAACCTCGTCGCGCCGGGAAATCTCCGATGGCGACTTGCCCTCCTGATAGATCAATGGCCGCAAGCCTGCCCAGCTCGACTCCACATCCTTCGCCGTCAGGTTCAGCTCGGGGAACATGTAGTTGGCCGCTTCAAGAATATAATTCCGATCGTTCAAGGTCATACGCGGCGTGGCGCGTTCAGCCTGATAATCGGTATCTGTCGTGCCGACATAGGTTTTGCCCTCACGCGGAATTGCGAATACCATCCGCCCGTCCGGCGTATCGAAGTAGACCGCCTGCCTTAGCGGGAATCGGCTCGAATCGAACACCAGATGGACACCCTTGGTCAGGCGCAGCATTTTTCCTTTCTTGGACTGATCCTTCTCCCGCAACAGATCGACCCATGGGCCAGTCGCATTGACAATCTTGCGTGCGCGGAGGAGGAAGGATTGCCCGCTGATCTGATCCAGCACAGTGACGGCTGCCAGACGTCCATTCTCATAGTGTAGCTGATTAGCCATCGCATAGTTGACAGCTCGCCCGCCATGCTCGATGGCCTTCTTCATCACTTCGATCGTAAGCCTGGCATCATCTGTGCGGTATTCCACATAATATCCGCCCCCCAGCAGCCCTTGCTGCTTGAGCAGCGGCTCGCGATGCGCAGTCTCCTCCTTGCTAAGCATCTTGCGGCGCTCGCTCCGCTTCACCCCGGCCAAGAAATCATACAGCCGCAGACCAAACGAGGTCGAGAATGCGCCGAAGGTCCCCCCCTTGTGAAACGGCAGCAGCATCCACTCCGGTGTTGTCACATGAGGCCCATTCTCATATACAATCTCCCGCTCCTTGCCAACCTCTGCCACCATCTTGATCTCGAATTGCTTCAAGTACCGCAGCCCGCCATGCACCAGCTTCGTCGAACGGCTGGAGGTGCCTGCCGCAAAATCCTGCATCTCCACCAGTCCCGCCTTCATGCCACGTGTCTGTGCATCCAACAATATGCCCGCTCCGGTAATCCCGCCGCCGATCACCAGCACATCAAGCACTTCCTCCTCCATGCTCCGCAATAACTCCAATCGCCGCTGTGCCGCAAATTGCTGTGTCATCATGTTAGCCTCCTTCAGCCTACCTAGCTGCTCTTAGTATGATGGGGATGTATCGTATACATTCGTAAACTTTATAAGTAATGAGTGTTCATTGAAGCACAAAAAAGAACACACCTCACCCGTTAAACAGGTTGGATGTGTTCTCCTCATGTCTCCTCACATAAATAACCTACCCTGACTATACGGCTAAACAGCAGCATTTGTCAAGGGGCGAACGCCTAGCCAGCTAGGGGCATGCGCCCACCCTCTGGCACCTCTCATGACGAGACTACACGCGCTTAAAATGCCACATCAAGCTTTGGAAATCGCCATGCAGCCCTTCGATCGGCAAGCCCGCATGCATCAGGTAATCTCCGCCATATAAGCCCGTTGCCGTCTCATAATCCGCTTCCGGGTTCAGACCCTGCAGCCTTAGACGCTGCAATGGCGCATTCGGCTCTGCCAACACGCTGAAATAAAAGGCCACCGCCTCGCTCTGATCCTCCGAGACGATGATCCATGCCGTCTCATTGCCATCGAATGGACTGAGCAGCCGGTACAGGTTGCCGAACTGAATGAGCGGCCGAAGCTGCTTGTATTGCTCCACCTGATGCTTCACCAGCTCCTTCTCCTCATCGGTGAAGCGTGTCAGATCGAGCTCGTAGCCGAAATTGCCCGACATCGCCACATTGCCGCGCATCTCCAGCGAAGTGATTCGGTGTACCTGATGGTTCGGCACAGCAGATACATGCGCGCCCATCGAGCTGATCGGGTAGACCAGGCTCGTCCCGTATTGAATCTTGAGGCGGCTAACCGCATCGGTATTATCGCTCGTCCACGTCTGAGGCATATAATACAGCATGCCAGGGTCGAACCGTCCGCCTCCACCCGAGCAGCTCTCGAACAGAATATGCGGGAAAGCCTGCGTCAGCCGCTCCAGCACGCGATACAGGCCGAGCATGTAACGATGTGCTGTCTCCTGCTGACGTTCTGGACTGCGACCCGCCGAGCCAATCTCGGTCATGTTGCGGTTCATGTCCCACTTGACATACGTAATCGGCGCGCTGCCCAGTATCGCCTCCAGTTGCTCCGCAATCGCGTCGCATACCTCCTCGCGGGAGAAATCGAGAATAAGCTGCTGGCGCGCCTGCGTCCTGCGCCGACCCTCGACATGCAGGCACCAATCCGGGTGCTGCCGATACAGCTCGCTATCTGGCGAGATCATCTCCGGCTCGAACCAGAGGCCGAATTGCATATCCAGGCTGCGCACTCGCTGCACCAGATCCTCAAGCCCTCCCGGCAGCTTGCGCTTGTCCACGATCCAGTCGCCAAGCGAGCTGTTGTCGCTGTCGCGCTTTCCGAACCAGCCGTCATCGAGCACGAACAGCTCGATGCCCAGCTCCTGTCCGGCCTTGGCGATCTGCTCGATCTTGTCTGCGGTGAAGTCGAAGTAGGTCGCCTCCCAGTTATTCACCAGCACCGGGCGCGCCTCATCGCGGAAGCGTCCGCGGCACAGACGGGTGCGGTACAGCTTGTGATAGGTGCGCGACATGCCGCCCAGTCCCTCCGCGGAGTAGACCATGACAACCTCAGGCGTCTGGAACGACTGCCCCGGCTCCAGCAGCCAACTGAAGTTGAACGGGTTGATTCCCATCGTGACGCGCGTCGTCCTGTACGGCTCGACCTCTGCCTGAGCGGCGAAGCTGCCGCTGTAGACCAGACTGAAGCCATACACCTCGCCATGGCGCTCGGAGGCATCCTTCGACAACAGCGCCAGAAACGGATTATGTTGATGACTGCTTGCACCTCTGCGGCTCTCTACCCCCTGCATTCCCGAGGCAAGCGGGCGACGCTCAATGCTGCGCTCGCGCGCCCATGTACCTGACAGATGCAGCAGATCATATTCGCTATGATTCAGATCAACACTCATGCTGAGCGCGCGCAGCAGCTTCAACGGAGCATCCCCTGTATTCTCGAAGCGGACAGAGCGGGCGATCGCATCCAGATCGCGGAACACTGTATAAGACAGCACGATCTTGAGCGCTGCTACCTGATCCAGCAGCTCCACCTCCAGTGTCCATGCTTCCTCATCTTGCTCTGTATAGGTGGCGGGCAGCCCCTCCAGCACAGGCTTGCCTGCTATGATCCGATGACCAACATAGAGTGCCTCGGATACCGTAGAGCCGTCAGGACGCTGAATCTGATATGCCGGATGGCGCAGGTCTCCAGCTCCATAGGCAGGATACTCCTGTGGCAATGTATCCAGCGAGATACGCATATCATCAGGGAACGAGCTCGGCGAGAATGAGCAGCGCTCCTGCAACTGCAATATTCGTCCCAACTGCTGCTCGCGCAGGCGCGGTCCCCAATACACATGGGCAGGAACGCCCGTCTGAATCATTTGGATCACATAGCTTGTATGTTTGCCTTGCAAATGGAAGGTCTGGTCTGTTGCATTGTAGTGAATTGCCATAGTTAGCCTCCAGCCAATGTTCTATAGCGCCGCCAGGGCACTTATTAACAATATAACCGAAGCAACGTCAGATGATCAAATCACTACGTCACGATATAGCCATACCTCATCCACCCCGTTAATCGTTCAGGACATTGAAGGTTCATGAGGTTGAAGGTTCAGGACATTGAACGTTGAGGACATGAATGGTTTAGCACATAGACAACTCATGGCATGTAAAGCTCATGCACTGAAGGTTCCTGCATCCCCTGAATCCCCTGCACTCCCCGTCTCATCCTGGACTAGCCATACAACGGCCCGAAGGCTGAGCACGCGCGGTAATCTGCGCCTGTCGGGTCATTCGCGCCGAAGGCCGGCCAGACGCTCGGACGGAACAGACGATCCTCCGAAACATTGTGCATGCTGACCGGGATGCGCAGCATCGAGGCGAGCGTGATCAGGTCGCCACCCACATGCCCGTAGCTCACCGCGCAATGGTTCGAGCCCCAATGGTTCATGACGGTATAGACATCCTGGAACACACCGCTGCCGGACAGCCGCGGTACGAACCAGGTTGTCGGCCATGTCGGATTGGAGCGCTGATCCAGCACATCGTGAATCTCCTCCGGCAGCTCCACAGAATAGCCCTCGGCAATTTGCAGCACCGGCCCCAGCCCCTTGATCAGGTTAATACGAGCCATCGTCATCGGCATGCCGCCGCGGGTCGTGAAGTCTGTCGAGTAGCCGCCACCACGGAAGAAATCCACCGCCGGGCACCACTTTGTCGCATCAAGACAAGCCTGCGCCTCCTCTGACGAGATGTCCCAGAACGGCTTCATCGCCGGCTTGCCGTCGATCTGCTGCTCGCCAGTGCCGTCCAGCGCTGCCGGGCCGGAGTTGATCAGATGAATGACGCCGCCTGCTGCCGCGCCCTCCAGCTTCCGTCCGGTCACCCGCTCCACTGCCTCCGGGCTCCAATAGGTGCGCACATCCGCGAAGATTTGGGCGCTGTTCGTCAGCAGATGCCCCATCAGCATCGTCACCGCGTTCAGATTGTCATTTTCCGTCGCCATCATATACGGCTCGCGGATGCCATTCCAATCGAAGGAGCTGGTCAGGATCGCTTCCATGAAGTCGCCGTTCGGGAAATGATCCGTCCAGGCGCGCTGACCCTGGAATCCCGCTGCAATCGCATTATGACCGACCGCCTCTTCCTCATAGCCCATCTCGCCGAGCTTGGGATTGCCGATCATCAGGTCGCGGGCGATCAGCGTCATTTTGACCACGGTCTCCCAATCCTGCTCCTTCTGCTCTGCAGTACGCACAAGACCAGGCGGGTTGACATCAGCGCCAAGCTGGCAGTTCGCCTTCGTCCATGCGAGCGCACGCTCATACTCCTCCTGGTCGTAGATGCCGCGCTCCATGCGGCGGATGAATTCGGTCATGTCCACATACTCATTGCGCATGCCCAGATAGTCCTGGAAGAACGTCTCATCTACGATACAGCCCGCAATCCCCATCGACACCGTGCCCAGCGCCAGGTATGACTTGCCGCGCATCGTGGCTACAGCCAGCCCCGCCTTGGCAAACTGGAGCAGCTTGGCCTGGACATCCTCCGGGATGACCGTGTCGCCCATGTCCTGGACATCCTTGCCATAGATGCTGAACGCCGGGAGTCCCTTCTGGTTATGCGCCCCCAGTGCCGAGGCCAGGTAGACCGCGCCGGGGCGCTCTGTGCCATTGAAGCCCCAGATTGCCTTGGGCATGAGCGGATCGGTATCGATCGTCTCTAGCGGGTAGCACCAGGAAGGCGTCACCGAGATCGTCAGCCCGACCCCCTCCTTGCGGAATTTCTCCGCAGCGCGTGCCGCTTCGCCGACACCGCCAATCGTGGAGTCAGCAATGACACACTCGACGGGCAGGCCGTTGGAATGACGCAGATTCGCGCTCAAAAATTCGGCGCAAGCCTGCGCCATCTTCATCGTCGGCTCCTCCAGCGATTCACGGATGCCCCCGCGACGTCCATCCACAATCGGACGGATGCCGATCTTGGGCATATCTCCTTGCAGCCGATTTACAAATGCTGTTGTGTTCATAGCGCTTCCCCCTTAATTTGAGTACGTATTCGCCAACTCCATCGTCAAGCGTCGCAGTTGCTCGACCTCAAGGCGTTGGGTCGCCGTGAATTCATCATGATTTTTGGAGCGGCACCGATAATTGGTCAGCACGCCCTGCTGCATCAGATCGTACTTGGCATTCGTCGGATACAGTTGTCGTTCAATGAGCGAAGCCAGGCTCAAGAAATCAGCCAGCCGCTCCGCTTCCACCGGCTGCTGCTGCCACTGCCGATGCAGCCAGACATACAGCTCGGGATGGAAGTTCGCCATCACACCGCTATAGCCTGTTGCTCCGAGCTTCCATGTCTCCAGCAGCGTAGCCGAGTTCGCGTTGTAGAGCTGCAGGCCGGTTCCTGCTACAGCAGCCAGCTTCGCGCGCATGTTGTCCACATCGCAGCTCGTATCCTTCAGGAACAGGAAGCGTCCCGACTCGGCGCACCAGCGCAGCGCCTCCGGCGAGATGAGCCGCTTGTACGGATGCGGACACTCGTAGAACCCGAGCGGCAACTGCTCCGGCAGCTCGTCCAGCAATTGGCGGAGCCTGCCCAGCCACACCTCCTCCGATTCCTCGGCCGAAGCCAGACGATTCGTGATCAGCACCAACGCATCGATGCCCGTGGCAGCCATCGCCTGCAGCTCAGCCACCTGATCCTCGAAGCGGTCTGAGATATGCCCGGAGGCGATGACCGGTACCCGCCCGTTTGCCTTCTCCTTCACGAAGGCGGCAAGCTGCACACGCTCCTCCAGGCTGAGATAGAACATTTCGCTCGATTGGCAGACCGCGAACAAGCCATCTACCCCTTTATCGATATACCAGTCAATTAGCCGCTCCAATGCCGCATAATCAATCTCATTATTTTCGGTAAATGGCGTAATCATCGTCGGCCATACGCCACCTGGCATCCGTTGTCCGCCGATCGCTTCTCTCTCCTTGCTCATCGCTGCTCTCCTCTTTTCCTCTCTCTTTGCCATGCTATTCATGCCACACCATGTTCATCCGTGCCCTATTCATGCCACGCCATGTTCATCGTTGTGTTTACCCGATTACCGCTACTTACAGCAGCCTTGAAGCTCCAGCATGCGGAATGCAATGTCCCGTCGCTTATCTGTGTACGTCACATACAGCCGATTCCCCACAGCCACCATTGCAGGGTACGAATATTCGCCCTCGTCATCCTCCAGAACGTATTCCTCGCCCCAGGTCTGACCGTTGTCGCGGGACAGACGCACGACGAGCGGAGTGCGCGGCCCCCAGTTCTGCCCGACCGGGTTGAACACGAGCGCAAGTAAGCCATCCTGCAGCCGGGCGAGGTCGATGCCGCTATTATTGTTGGGCAGCTCCGTCCGATAAGCCTCACTCCAGGTGCGGCCTCCGTCGCGGGAGTCGCTGCGATAGATCGCGCCCTCGCTGCTGCGCATCAACATATGCACCTGCTCTGGTGCCGACTCCCATAGTGTCGGCTGGATGACGCCGCGCCCGATGAAGGACTGCGGCGACACCGGAATATCGCTGCCTGTCACCATCGCGGGCTGAATGCCCTCCAGCTCGCGGATCGATACATCGGCGCTGCGGCTCCAGGTGCGACCTTCATCATCGGATCGATCAGCGAATGAACGCCAGATTCCCTCCTCGGTTGAGGCGGGCGCCAGCCAGGCGCCATCATGCAGCACGATCAGCTTATTGCGGACAGGCCCGCGACCGCCCTCATCGCCCGGCACCAGCTCCCTAGGTGCTGACCAGGTGCGGCCGCTATCGGCAGATGTACGCATGATGGTGCGCCAGCTCTTAATGTGGCGACCGATCTTGTAGAACAGGACGAGCTCCCCGTCCTCCTTGCGGTGCAGCACCGGGTTCCAATGCGGCTCCTCCGTGTCATGAGCCAGCAGTTGGGGCTGCGACCACGCTCCCTCACTACGGCGTGCACTCCATATGGCGACATCGTCATCCCCTTCGTGAGCACCGGCGAACCAGACCGCCATCACCTCATCCTCTGACAGCACGGCCAGATGCGAGGCGTGACAACTGGCAAACGGTGGATTCCCCCCGGCCACCCGCTCATTAGCCAGCGGGCGATACGGGTCTGATCCCAATACATCCTTCATCCTTGCATTCCTCCTGTCGGTAACATGTCGTCATTAGGGTGTGTATGCAAACTCCGCAAGGGGCAGATGTTGCCGAATTTTCGTTCCATGCCAGGCGCTTTTTCGCAGGCGTACCGGGGTACGTCAAGGGAAAGCAACGCAGCAGGGGGCGAAAAGGCGGGGATAGATGCCCTTATACGGGTTTGCATACACGCCCTAGGACGCTGCCATGCTAATTATTTGGGTGCCAACTACGGAATGTACTTCAACTCGACAGGAGCATGACCGACTTCTCATTCAGGTCGGGACACGTTCTCACAATTGCACCGCGGGACAGCAAGAGAAAAGTAACGCAGAACAGAACGTGAAGACGGTGATCGATGCCCTTGAGCCGGGGTTGAAGTCACGTCCTAGCCCTTAATTCCTGTGTTGGCCACTCCTTCCACAAAATAGCGCTGCAACGACAGAAAGACGATCAGCGATGGAATAATGGCCATGCACGCCCCGGCCAGCGAGGTGCCGTATTGGAACTGTGCAGTAGAGTTCGCTCCGCCCATGAACTGTGCAATCCCTACAGCCAGCGGCTTCAGAGAATTTTCACGAATCGCGATGAGCGGCCACAGGAAATTGTTCCAGTTGGAGATGAACATGAGGATCGTCACAGTCGACAACGCCGGCTTTGCCAGCGGCAGCATGATTTTGCTGAAGATGCCGAAGTCCTTGCAGCCGTCGATCCGCGCGGCCTCCTCCAGCTCCCGCGGAATCGTCTTGAAGAAGCTGGTCAGGATAAATACGCTCGTGACATTGGCCCCGGCGACCAGCACAATCGCATAGTAGCTATTCAACAGGTTCAGCTTGGAGACGAGCAGGAACAGTGGGACAATATAAGCCTGAATCGGGATCAGCAGCATGGACACAATCAGCATGAACAGCAGTTTTTTGCCTCTGAAATGCAGCCGTCCGAACGCATACGCAGCCAGTGTTGTGATGACGAGCACAAATAGCGTAGACGCTACGGTCATACCGACACTGTTGCCCATCCAGCTCATATACGGAAAATTATTCAGCACGGCAGTATAGTTGGAGAGCGTAAACGTCTCCGGAATCCACTTTGGCGGGTAGCTGATGATCTGCGCCTCCGGCTTTAGAGATGAGATTAGCGACCAGAGCAGCGGGAACAGAAATACGACGGCTACAAGCGCCATGACAGGGTATGCGATCACTTTTTTGGTATGCATGTGGTTTCCTCCCTACTCGTCCAGCCTGAGCAGCCTAGATTGAATCTGTACCATGACGATCAGTATGACCAGAATAGCGATGCCCAGCGTGGAACCATATCCGAGGTTATAGTTCTGGAAGGCTGTGCCGTACAAATACTGTACAAGCGTCAGTGTCGCCGTCCCCGGCCCGCCGTTGGTCATGACGAAGATCTGGTCGAACACTTGAATCGTATTAATCAGCGTAAGCGTTACAATCATAGAGGTGATCGGCTTCAGCAGCGGCAGCGTTATTTTCATGAAGGTCTGAAGCTTGGTAGCTCCGTCAATTTCGGAGGCCTCGTACAAATCCTTGGATATATCCTGCAGCCCCGCCAGATACAGAATCATGTTATAACCAAGGAACGACCAGACCGTGACGATCGCTACAGAGAACAGCGCATACTTCTCATTGGTCAGCCATTCCACGGGGCTAAGGCCGAGCAGCTTGAGGTAATAGTTCAAAATGCCGAAATTATTGTCATACAGCCAGTTCCAGATGATGCCCACGACCGCCGGGATTAACACGTAGGGCATGATGGAGATGGTGCGCACCGCATTGCGAAATTTCAGCTTCTGATTGAGCAGCACGGCCAGCAGCAGGCTGAAGATGATCAGCGGCGGCAGCGCCATGACGAGAAACAACAACGTATTTTTTAGTGATGTAAAGAAAATAGGATCGGCAAACAGCTTCTTGAAGTTGCTCAGTCCGGCAAAGCTCGCGTCCCCTATAATATTCCATTTCATAAAACCGATGAACAAGCCGGCCACACTAGGGCCGAACCTGAATACGAGAAAGACCAGCAAGTACGGCAACAGAAACATAGCGGCAACCTTGCCTTGGTTTTTCATCCCCTCGACAACCCTTCTATCCCAAAATATCCTGCATCCTGTCGGCTGCATGCCATCCGTATGACGGCAGTGCCGTCATACGGAATATGCATACAGCGAGTTCTAGTCCGTGCCTGTAACCTTATCCGGCATTATTCTGCCAATATAGCATCCATGCTCTTTTTCAGCTCGCGTGCAACTTCAAGCGGATCTTTGTTGTTCAATACAGCATCCTGCGCAGCAGTCAATATCGGGCTTGGCGCCGTGCTGGAGAACAGTTGGGTCGCCTTCGGATGCGCCGGCAGCAGTACCGCGTTATCCAGACTGCTAATGAACGCCTCACGACCTGGCAGCGCCTTGGCCGCTTCCATGCCCGCATTGCTGGAAGGGAGCTGGCCTGACTTCGCCCATGCGCCGGAGTTGCGATCCAGCCACTTCACGAACTCTACAGCCGCTGCCTTTTCTTCCTCTGTCGCCTTCTTGTTTACCGGGAATGTCAGCACCTCAGCCGCTCCCCAAGCCGCCGCCTTGTCGAACACCTTCGGATACGGCGCGCTCGCCCAGTCGATCGTCGAAGCCTCCAGCTTCGGCATCTGCCATGGACCGTCGACGATCATCGCCACCTTGCCAGCTGTGAAGTCGTCCACCGGAGATTTTTGCCCCTTAGGCACCACCTTGTATTTGAATACCAGATCCTGCAGGAAGCCCAGCGCCTTGGCCGCTTGCTGTTCATCCAGCTCCAGCTTGCTCATATCCTCTGTGAACGGGTTCGCTCCCTGTTGATTCACAAGCGCGTAGAACTGATAGAAGACGTGGTGGTTCATGCTGAAGCCCAGTCCATATTGCACGACATTGTTCTCATCGAAGCCCTCTTCATTCGGGTGCTTGCCGTTTTTATCAATAGTCAGCTTCTGTGCTGCGGCGATCCACTCCTCACCTGTCGAGGGAGCGCTTACACCTGCTTTGGAGAACATCTCTTTGTTATACAATAGACCATGCATATGCACGTCGAGCGGCACCGCATATTGCGTGCCCTTATACATCGTTCCGCCCCATGCAAAATCAGAATAATTCGACTTGTCCAGTTGCACCTGCCCGATAAGGGAATCGTCGAGCACGCCCATCTCCGAGAACTGTCCAATCTCAAATGGATGCATCGCCAGCACATCTGGCGGGTTGCCCACCTTCATCTCGGTCAAAAACTTGGTGAACAACGGTGTCCATTGCATCGAGGTAAACTCGACATGAATGTTGCTCTGCTCCTTGTTGAATTGATCGACCAGCCCTTTCATCGTCTCCAGGTCAGGGCCTGTCCAGCCCCCCCAATAATCGATGTTGATCGGCCCCTTGGTTGCCGTATCTGTACCGGAGGTAGAGCCAGTCGACTCCGGAGTGGTCTGTCCGGAGCAAGCGGCACAGACGACGAGCAACGCAGTAGAGGCAAGTGCAGTGGTAAGCTTGTTGAATTTCATACGTGTATACCCTCCCCAATTGTCATATCTACTCTTAAAATCTATTCTTAAAGCGGATGGGCCAGTTTATCTGCCTGTACCCTTGTCCGCATTTAAGCATCGCGAAATTCGTTGCGAAATGGCCCGCAGGATTGACGAAAGACAAGGTGCGTATCGAATATGCGGCTTACTGGCTCCTGCAGTCTATGCTGCATCATCTCCGTCAGCAGTCCAAAGCAAGCCTCTGCCATCTGCTCGACTGGCAGATGAACCGTTGTCAAGCTGGGAACGGTATATCTGGTTACCTCATCGTCATCGTGCCCGACCAACTCTATATCATCAGGAACGCAGATGCCTGCTTCATGCAGAGCCTTGAGCGCCCCTACCGACATCTGATCGCTGATGGCGAATATCGCGGTCGGCCATTGCTCCCTCTCCTGCAGCATCCGCCGAATGGCCTGATAACCGCCCTGCTCGGAGAAATCCTCGCGCACCTGCAGGCGCGGTTCCAGCTCCAACCCAAGCTCCCTCCCCTTGTCGATAAAGCCCAATCGGCGCAGGTGGATCGCTCGTGAGGAGACGTGAGGAATGATGATGCCAGCTCTGCGGTGGCCACGGCTAGCGAATAAGCGAGCCACCTGCTCTCCTGACGCATAGCTGTCCACGTTAACGGACGCGTATTTATCCGATTCTCGTTGATACATCACAAGCGGTACTAGCGGATTCACTTCCTTCAGATAACGCTCATCCTTCTCTGTCGGGTTGGCGATGATCGCCCCGTTGAAGCGTGTTCCGGTCAACAGACTGCGCACTTCATGCAGTTGGTTGCCGACATAGGGCTGAATCAGCACCTCGTATTCTTGACCATTGGAGCGAAGCGACTGCTGAAGTCCCTTGAGAAAACGATTGATCAGCACCGCCCGCGTATCCAGCGACCAGAACAAGGCAATGATTGGCAGCACACTTTCACCGCTGCTTCGAAGCCGTCTCGCCGATATATTCGGCTGATAGTTCAGCAGCCGCGCCGTATTCCATATTTTCTCCTGGGTAGCCGAAGATATGCGGTACTGGTCGCCCTTGCCATTCAGAACAAGGGAAACTGTCCCTCGCGAGACCTGGGCTAGCTCGGCAATCTCTTTTATACCGGACATGCTTCACCTCGCCTTGTCATTCATGAATAATGGATTGAAGCGGTTTCAACTACGACTTAGAACTTTTGCTAAAACGTATTGCTAATACGTTTTTATTGTATTTTAAAAACGCTTTCATGTCAATAGAAATGATTAATACGTTTTAGCAAAAGGTATAGGATGTGTCTTCAAGCTCCGACGGGAGCCGAATTTTCGTCTCAGGCAAGGCGCTTGCTCTCAGGAATACCGGGTCACGTCACGAGAAAGCAACGCAGTACGGGGCGAAAAGGCGGTGAAGGACGCCCTTGGGTAGACGGCCTGGCTTAGAGCATCAAAAAAATCCCACTTTATTGCCGCTAAGCAATAGAAGTGGGATGAAGATAATAAAAGTGCGTGGCAGTTGCTTCATTCAAGCGTCATCCGCATTCGAGCTGTCGATTCCGCAGGAGGTGCGAAGGACGATGCTCGTATCCATCAAGCGGGCGACAGGCTCTGGCGAACGATGATGAATAAGGTCAACAAGCATGCGCAAGCATTCTCGCGCCATCTCCTCTACAGGGAGATGGACCGTGGACAAGGAAGGGATCGTGAAGCGGGCAATCTCATCATCATCATGTCCGACCAGCTCAATGTCGTCTGGCACCCGCTTACCGCTGTCATGCAAGCCGGATAATGCGCCTACCGCCATCTGATCGCTAATGACAAATAGAGCCGAGGGCAAGCTTGTCTTCACCAGCTTACATGCCGCCTCGTAGCCGCCGCGCTCGGAAAAATCACCATACACCACATGCTCGTCCCTCACCTCCAGACCGAGCTCCGCTGCACGTTCCAAGAAGCCCTCCTTGCGCAGACGGATGGCAGCCGAAGAAACATCCGGCACCAGCACACCGACTCGTTGATGTCCGCGGGAAGCGAATAGCTCAGCTACCGCCCGGCCACTGGCATAGCTGTCTACATTTACCGAGGCATACCGCTCAGAGCTGCGCTGATACAGCACAATGGGCACATTAAGCTGCGACTGCTCCAGATAACGCTCATCTTCCTCCGTCGGGTTGGCGATAATCGCCCCGTTGAAGCGCGTGCCGGTCACAAGACTGCGGGTTTCGCTTAGCTTCGATCCGACAAACGGTTGAATTAGCAGCTCGTATTCGCCCTCGATCTCTGCCAGCTCCTGCTGCAGCCCGCGCAGAAAACGGCTGATCAACACCGTGCGCGTATCCAGCGTCCAGAATAATGCGATTATGGGCAGCACCTTCTCCCCGCCGCTGCGGAGGCGTCGAGCCGAAATGTTCGGCTGATAATTCAACGCTCTGGCGGCCTCCAGCACCTTTTGCTGTGTGGCAGCCGATATGCGGTACTGATCTCCCTTCCCATTCATCACCAGGGAGGCCGTTCCCTGCGAGACATTGGCCAGCCGGGCGATTTCTTTAATGCTAGACATCTTCCTCCCCCGTTCTCCATAGCGGCCTGCCCATACGATACTTCGTCAGGCATCGCCGGCTAATACGTTTCACTTATCTTACTTGGATACGGATGTTGTGTCAATCTCATACAGTTGTAAGGTGCGACTGCCCGGCTGCCTCCCTCTTCTGCTCTTGCTGCTCTTGCTGCATGTGCTGCATGTGCTGCTCTCCTGTTCTTGCTGCTCTTGCTGCACGTGCTATTCTGCTGTTCTGCTGCTCTTGCTAGTGCCCCTGCAGAGCTACCGCACCGCCTGCAACGGCAGACACTCCCCCTCGCAAGCAGGCAGCATACGCTGGTTACTGCTCAGAGGGAGAGTGCTGTCTGTTCCTTCGTTAATCACATGCTGTAGCAGGGATGGTCAAACCAAGCCATGCATTTACTCGGTCTCCGTCTCCGTCTGGCTCAACAGCTCTATCAGACGGAATATAAGAGTTGCTGCTTCAGCCCGCGAAGCGCCTGCCTGCGGCAGTACCCGCCCTGCCCGGTTGCCCCGTACAAGCCCTGTCTCGATAAGCAGTGCCGTATCCTGCTTGGCATATTCGGCGAGAGCCAGCCTATCGCCGACAGTGCTCAGCGTCTGCTCGGTACTGCCCTCCATCTCCGGCACCGTGAAGCCTGCCAGCAGTAACGCTCTGGCGGTCATCACGAACATCTCCTGGCGGCTAATGCTCTGCTGCGGATAGAAGTTGCCATCTGCCCCGCCCCGGATCAGGCCGTAGCGCTGCGCTGCCTTCAGTTCCTCGTAGTAGTAGGCTCCCTGAGGAACATCACGGAACGGCTCTGTCTGAGCAGCCGTCTCTTCGGATGCTACAGAACCGACGTTAGCATCCTTAGTACCTGCTTCTGCGGGCTCGATGCTGGTGCTCGCAGCTCCAGCCGCTGAATCCGTTACGGCAGCGTTGCTTGACTGCTCCTCCAGCAAAGTTAATTTCTCCAGAGCACGCACCAGCAGCAACGCATAATCCGCACGACTCACCGGTCGGCCCGGCTCGAACCCATCAGCCGTCACGCCTTGAATGATGCCCAGAGCTGCCAGCTCATGGATTTCCCGATATGCCCAGTGCGTATCGGGTACATCTGTGAAGCTTTTCGCTCCCTGCCAGATCACGTACATGCCTGGTGCAGCCGTCTCGAACTGAATCGTTCCATCCGCTTGATGATAGAGGCTCGCCAGCTCTACTGCGGTCGAAGACTCTGACCCCGTTCCTTCATCGGTAGCCGTGCTATCCTCCAGCTTGTAGACAGACAGCCGTTCCGCTTTGGTTCCCTGTGCCGCATGACGCAACGTAATCTGTACCGGCTCTGCAAGCTGCCGAGCTCCAGCTATACCATCTACCAGCCAATCGACGGTGACCGCCCGACCTGCTGAACCGGCAGGCAGACCTTGGCTCTGAGGCTGCATACCCGCCGCCTTGTCCGTTGTACGCACCACGATGCTGATGTGCTGCGTATCGGCCTGTAACGATTGCTGTAACGCCGCCGCTGGCACCGTCACCGTCACACCTGGCGCATGCAGCTTCAGCTCCAGGCGGACTTCCGCATCTTCGCGCAGACTGGCTGCCGGGAGGCTGAACTCATAGGCCATACCATCCGTCGCTTCACTATCATATCCGCCATCTGCGGCCACGTGTACCGTTTTGCGACCTGTATGATCTGCCTTTGCCTGTGCAACCGCCTCTCTCAGACTAGTGACTCCCACCTTTACAGTGCTGTGGGTCGCGCTTGCCCGATCAGTCTTGGTCAGGATCGTTACACTGCCATCCTCATTCTGCTTGTTGCCCTCAGCCGCCATGGCTGCCGGGCCAGCACTCGGATAGTAGCTACCCGGTGTTTCACCAGAGCTTGGAGCGATAAAGCGCAGGAAGTCGCCCCATTGAATGTCGCCCTGCTCATCACGCTCATAGACCGTTACCGGCTCCAGGCTCACGAAGTTCGCCGCCGTCAATTGTACGCCCTTACTATTCACTGCCGTGCTGCCGTCGAACAGGTAGTTGCTCGGCGACTGTAGCTTGGTCGGATAATTATCCTTCGCCGCACTCTCCATCTGGAAGGAGACGAAGCCCTCCAGCTTGAAATCTGGCGTGATCGCCGGGTACGTCGTAAAGCTCAGATTGCCCCTTGCATTATTGAAGGCAATATTATGAAGAGCGATGACACCTGGATTGCTATTGCTCGTAAAGCCATAGGCGCCATTGCCGAAGGCCAGACTATTGCGAATGATATGCGGCACATGAATGCCCTCACCGCCTAGCTTGAACCCGTTCTTATCGCCCGCTCCGACTGTACCATTTTGCAAAAATCCATTATTGTACGCAATGCTGTTCTCGATAATGACAGGCCCAATCGCACCTGTACCTGCCTTCGTGTACAAATCCCAGCCATCATCGATGTTGTTATGCGCGATACAGCCGCGGAATATATTGCCTACCCCGACCGTCAGCTTGGCCGCGAAGCCATCCGCATTATTGTCAGACGGATCACGATTATCGAAAGCCGTGCTGTTCAGAATCAGATTGTAAGACGGCCACTGCGACCGATCATTCTCCGTCGTATCCGTTCTGCTGATCTGCAATCCGGTGTCTCCATTCTCATAGAAACGACTGTTCTCGACAATATTATGACTTCCCCCGACGGTGAAGCCCTTCATATTGCCAGCAGATCGTGTGAAATCCAGGCCGTACACATGCCAGTAGCTGCCGCTTAATACGACACCCTCTGTTTTCTTGTCAAAATCGATGACAGGCCTCGTGCCTGGAGCTGCCGTGAGTGTCTTCATCGCTCCTTCGCGCCCGTCATTGTACTTGCCAATCTCCAGCTTCTTGCTTCGGACATACCGGCCCTCCAGCACGATGATCCGTTGCCCGGGCTGGACAAATTCGACTGCCGTATCCAGATCCAGCGGCTGCTGCTCGCTGCCATCCCCAGTCGGCGTTCCCGCTGGCGATACGTAGATGTCGGCTCCTTCGCGATAGCTCGTCATCCGCACAGAGAAATTACGAACGATCTGCTCATACGAAGTCAGTCGCTGTGTATCACCCGGCAAATAGCTGATGCTGAAGCTGGTCGCAGTCTGTGCCGGCAGCTTCGCCGCTACCTCGACTCGTTCTCCAGCCGCCATCTCCAGCTCCTCGGCGATCACATGCTGCCCTTGCTTGACCCGTGCTACACCGCTCACATTGGAGCGCATAATGAGGCGATAATCGCTCTCCGAGGTTTTCTCACGCGACAATATTTCCAACTGCGGCACTACGGGGTCTGCCTCTGGCAACACCTTGGGCGGATCCGTCTCGGAAGCTGTAACCCGCAGCTCGATATGGCTCACCTCGATGGTCGCCAGCCGGGCAGCATAGAAGCCGACATACATTTTGCCGCTGTCCTGTATCTTCAGGATGTCCGGCTCAAAGATCAGCTCTTCCCGTCCATCATTCAATCTGCCGACAAAACCGCTGTTCGTCTTGGATAAGCTCAGACGGTAGGCCGCAGCAGGATATGTATTGCCTGGCCCTGGCAGCTCATTGCGAATCATAATCGGCTGAATCCCCTGACTGCCTGCACCGTCCGGTGATTCCACGCCGGTACGCACGAACAACTGCGTGCCATTCGCATCACGCGTCCCCCCGCTGTAGCCGCCAATCGCTGCAATGTTCGAGGCGAATACACTCGACGTATTAGGCTCGCCGATCACATCGCGCGCCATAATGCCGAAGGATTCCTGGCCATCATGCGGCGATTTGGCATATGCCTTGACGCGAATATCAGCAGATAATTCGAAATTATCCTGCATTGCGTCCAGCTCCGTATAATAATATGCGATGCCATCATGATCACCGGTTACCTTGCCGCCGCCTTCCAGGGCAATCAGCTCAATCACGCCGTTGTCCTGCACATTCACCTTATTGTTGGCATTCGAGGTAGACTGCCCAAAGCGAATCGACCGCCATGTGTACTCCTTCGCTTCCCTGACCGCAACCCGAAGTGCGATCGGCTCTATCTGCTGGTCGGCGGGGCGAATCGCCAGCTCATAGATGCCTGCAAGCGCGTTGTCATAGCGGGATGTATCCAGCTCGAAGTCTGTATACGGTTCAAGATCACCGTTGTCATAACGCTTGGCTACCATTAGCCCCTCTGCATTGAAGCTCTCCCCCACCTGGTACGTTGTCTGCGGGTAGCGCGTAATCTCGATGCCTGCCAGTTCCCTTGCTTTGACTGTAACTGGAAGCGCCACCGACTTCCCTTTATGGGTCAACCGGATGTCGCGTGTACCCGGGACATCGGTATGGAACGCCTCCACCTCATATTCCCCACGCATCAGCCTGACTCGGCTGCCATCACTGTAGACCGCGTAGAGCACCAACCCATCCAGGTCAAGCTCATCCCCCAGATAATACACCAACCGCTCCGGCTGTTGGCCGATGACCAGCTCCAAGAGAGCGGCCTCCTTGACGGCTACCGTGAAGCTTGTCTTCACCTGCGGCGCGCCTGCGGCGGTAATCTCAACGACTGACTCGCCGCTATGCTGTCCGAACAGATATGGAGACTCGGACGTCACCGCTTGTCCGTTCACAGACACGATATAATCTTCCTCCGGCAACTCCGCGATCAGATAGCCATCATCATAGCTCGCCTCTACGATTAATCCCGCCAGATCAAGCTGATCACCTGGATAGTACACAGTCTTGGCCGGGTAATACTTGACCCGCAGGCTTGTAGCCGATAACGCAGAGATCGTGATTGCGATCTTGGCCGCCAGACCATTATAGTGAACCGTTACCTCCGATGAGCCTGGCTGACTGCTATCGAAGCCGGTGACGATATAGTCGCCTTGAGCTAGCAATTGGGCGCTCTGATCAGCATAGATCGCCTTGACCTGCAAGCCGTCCAATTGAAGCGGCTCGCCCACCCGATAGACCGTCTTCATGGCCGATGCATCCACCTCGATATGCTGCACCTTGCGGTTATCTATACGAATCTCATAGCCAGTAAATGTAACATCGGCATCACGAGCTACATACAAGCCTGCATACAGTTCACCTTGCAACGCCCCATCGAGGGTCACAACCTCACTCTGCTCGCCATTGCTAAGGATGACCGTATCGCCCATCTTGCGAATACGCAGTGTGTAGCTCTCGCCTGCAGCCGGCGCTCGGCTCCCCTCATATGGCTCCAGCTTCGTCTGTGAACCATGCTGCTTGTAGTAGCCCTTCATCACTTGATCCAGAGCGCCTACAGCCGCATAGCTTGTCGTCTGTGTGGAGGCATCGCCGTTCGTCCCAACAGACTCTCTGAGCATCAGCCCGAACGATTTCTGATTTGGAGTACTGATTGTAGCGGTCTGATTGAACTCATGAACCGTAACCTGCGCCTCCAGCTCAAAGTTGACCCCCTGCGGAATCTTCTTATAGACGTAGGACATCCCTTCGTCGCCCGCTGCTATCTTGCCACCCGTCGCAGTCAGCCGCAGCGCACCATGATCCACAACTGTCGGGGCAGGGTTTTTATCCAGGCTAGTATTGCCGCCGAATGCGCTGAATTCCCATTCCCCCAGCACTACCTCCGGTTCCTCGCCCTCCCGCTTCAGCTCTACATCTGTATATGTAACTACTGCATTGCGAGCCGTATATAAGCCGGCATACCGGTATTCGTCTGTCAGCTCGCTGATCGTCTGAACTTCCCCGTTCACAGACAGGACGATCAGGCTGCCAGACTTCTTAATACGCAGTTGGTAGCTTTCACCCGTCTGCGGGCTAGCGGCCTCGAACTCCATACCATTCTTGACAAGCGTGCCTGCGCTTTTATAGAACGCTTTCATTTTTTGATCCAATGCTCCCGCCGCTGCGTAGTTCCCTGTGAAGGAGCCGCCGGCGTGTTCATTCTCCAGTATATTGCTGCGCAGCATCAGACCAAATGATACCTGATTGTTCGCAGCTCCCCAATGGTCTACATGCGCAGTTGCCGTAAGTTCATAATTATCCTCCGGCTGTACCGCCTGATAATAATAAGCCAGTCCCTCTGAGCCACCAGCGATTTTACCGCGATCGCCGACGCTGCGTATCGTTACTAATCCGTCCTCTTGCTCCATGATGCTGAAATTGTTCAATGTAATCTTGTCCTGACCGCCAACGTCACCAAATACGCTTCCCTGCCATTCGCTTCCGATGCGAATGAATGGCTCCTCCTCCGGCTGTCCTGTCTCCTCTGCCGCTGCCAGCGGCAGGGAGGACAGAAATACCAGCACCGACAGCAGAGCCGTCAGAGAGGTTCTCCAGCTTCGAATCCTACTCAATGCCTCATCACCCTTTCATTACTGCTCCTGCCTAGGAGTCTGCCAGACAGAGCTTCATCTGTGTTAACGCCACTGCATCCCGCCTTATGATAAGCGCTTTCATAAATAACAACAATAATCATTAGCTTATATTCGCTGTCATTCTCTGCTTGAAAGCGCACTAATGCCCTCGATATGAGGTAATGATAACTGGGGTGCATCCTTTATATGTTAAAATAGCGGGCTAATTGAAACATTAAACGAAGCCGCTCGTATATTCCTATATGCAACTTAATCAGGGGAGGAGATAGCAAGTGAAACGAAGAACCAACCGACGGACACATATACATTCCTTCTTGTGGGAGCTGGTAGGTGAACTGGTCATCTATCTTCCACGCTTGCTGATCCGGCTGTTCAGACGGCTATTCGATTAGCTTGCCCCCTCCTCCAGAGGCGCTGGATGCAATAGACGAATAACTTATCATCATATTGAGAAACAGCCCGAGTAGAATAAAGCATCTACTGAGCTGAATCAGACACCCTGCCCCGTAGCCGAAAGATGACCACAACAACAAGATTCTTCTGCGATTCTCCAAGTCTCACCACCAGCAACTCGGCAATGAACGCAGACATGAAAGGTTTCTATTTGAACCAGTGTAAGCTGAATAAACTGAGGAAATGGGCCGTTGACTGGTTCTTCTGAAGGGGCTCATTGTGCCGCTTAGTGCTCCGCCCTCGCAGAACTAAAAAGCGCAAACACCTATTCAGCTCATGCTGATCGGGTGCACCATCTTCCCCTGATACCGCAGACGGACATACCTTGCCCCTCTAAGATCCTCTGATGGAACAAAGCTTGGTTCAATCAGATCCACCCGAAGCGAAGCAATTTTGCAATCCACTCCGCATCGCAAACATCCGTCTTGCGACCGGGAACATTCTTGATTCGTTGGGTATTGGCCAGCACGACGGTAAAGTATCCCTCAAGAATGTTGTAGACGGGTTTCCAGTAGATACCCGTGCTCTCCATCGCGACATGAGTAATGAATGCCCTGACCTCCATAACTGAAGTATATGACGGCGGATCAATTCGAGTGTGAGCATTTTTCTGTTCGCGGTTCTCTTATGGGTATTCAGAGCCAGCATAGGTTTGTGCACATAACTCATTCTCAACAGTTTATTTGTCGGGGTTACACCACCGTAAAGTGGATATTTTCATGCTAGGTTTACGAACGAGATCATGATAAAGAGCCCGCCTGTTACTAATTAGCAGGTTTTTACGTCATAATTCTACAATAAAAGTTACATGATTTTACAAAATAAGGACTAAGGACTCATTATCCCAATACGCATTATTATGGTATAAAAGAGGTGAGATAGCTGGCCAGCTTCTAAAATAAATCACATTCGGAGGAACTGATGAAGATTAGAAAAATGTTCGCAGTTATTATTGCCGTATGTATGTTGACGTTTGCTCAATCTGCTTATGCCGAATCTATCCAACCCACTGCCATTGGAATCGGGGACACTCCTGCAACGGCAATTCCAATTGCACCTAACTCAGGGTACGTAACTCTATTTCTCTCGAATCAAGCAGATGTTGATTATTTTAAATGGAAAAACACTTCTAACTCCCCTATTTTCATAGATTTCTCATTAAAATCACCCACAACAGCAGTCTATGACTTCGAGTTTTTCATTAAATATCCTACCGGGATAAGTAGCACTCCAGTTCAAGCTCTTGATGTGGGCTTTGGTAAGTTTGTCAGTAGTGTGTATTTGCCAGCAAACTGTGAGATATTTTTCATGGTAAAAGCAACAACCTTTAATAGCTCTTCAGATTTTTATCAAGTAGCATTAGGTACCAGAAGTATTGATTTTTAAAGAGTCAGATAATAGCTATCAAGCCCGCCTTCCTAACGGATAGCGGGCTTTTTTACTGAATATTGAATTTTTTTAGCAGTTCGTTTTTTAAAATTGTATTCTTTGATTTGTTCTCCAAACTTGCTTTTTTCAACACCCTTGCCTTTAATACTAACATTGTGTTTACCCTCACTAAGACCAGCTATTATGTAAAGGTGTTCGCCTTCACGATTTGAGACACACAACAGCCATGGTGCTGCTGGAAAGCAGGGCTGACCTGAAAACAATTCAGGAACGATTGAGGCATACCAAACTTTCGACACTGCAGACATTTACATGGAGGAATCCAAACTGGTTAGTCGGAATGCTGACAACCGCTTTGAGAACTTGAAGCCACACTTTTTGCAATCTGCCACATAGCCCCCTAGAAAGTGCTTCTTTGTCGAATCCAAAAACAAAAAAGAAGCCTTATAAATCAAGGCTTCTCGTCGATTATTATGCTGGAGCGGGTGATGGGAATCGAACCCACGCTATTAGCTTGGAAGGCTAAAGTTCTACCATTGAACTACACCCGCATGTGTGATGGTCGGGACGACACGATTTGAACATGCGACCCCCTGGTCCCAAACCAGGTGCTCTACCAAGCTGAGCTACGTCCCGTTAACCTATATGCACCATTCAATAAGGAATGGCGTGCCCTGAGAGATTCGAACTCCCGACCTTTTGATTCGTAGTCAAACGCTCTATCCAGCTGAGCTAAGGGCACTTATGGAGCGGAAGACGGGAATCGAACCCGCGACCCTCGCCTTGGCAAGGCGATGCTCTACCGCTGAGCCACTTCCGCACATTAATTACTTCACCTTATCACCAACTGTTATCAGCGGCGACAAGAAATAATATACCATGGATTAAAACACAATGCAAGAGGTTTTTATTATTTTTTCAAAATTTCTTGCCCGACTGTAGTTGCTACCTTCGCTGCACATTCATTCATACGAGAACTCGCAAGAACGGACGGTCAGTATGCTGACCGTCCGTTCCCCCTCTTCGCTCCTCTAGGCTCCCGCTGCCGCAAGCTCACGGCGCTCCACCTTCTGGTGCTCCAGGCTTGGGGATGACTCCACCGGATGGGATTGTACAAGCGCATAAGGCAAGCAGAGTGGCACACCGGTCCGAGGATCAGGAACAATATCCGCTTCAATGTTAAACACTTCGCGCAGAATTTCCGGCGTCATCACCTGTGCCGGTTCACCTACGCCGGATACACGACCGCTCTTGATGGCGATCATATGTTGCGCGTAACGGGAGGCATGATTCAGATCGTGCACGACCATAACAATCGTCCGCTTCTCTTTCATATTGAGCCTCTCCAGGAGCTGCAGCACCTCCAGTTGATGTGCCATGTCCAGGAAGGTTGTTGGTTCATCAAGGAAGATCATATCTGTGCCCTGAGTGAGCGTCATTGCGATCCAGGCGCGCTGCCGTTGCCCACCAGACAATTGATCCACAGGGCGGTCTGCAAACATGGACATGCCTGTCGCTTCCAGCGCCCAGTTGACGATTCTCCGGTCTTCAGCAGACAATGAGCCGAACCCTTTCTGGTAAGGGAATCGACCATACGAGACGAGCTCCGATACCGTCAAGCCATCTGGAGCGGTCGGATTCTGCGGCAGAATCGCCAATTGCTTGGCTACCTCCTTGGTCGATTGTTTATGAATCGACTTGCCGTCCAATAGGACACTCCCGTTCTTTGGAGACATCAGGCGCGCCAGCGTCTTCAGAATTGTGGATTTCCCGGAACCATTCGCACCAACAAGCGCTGTAATTTTGCCTTGAGGGATGGCAATATTCAAGTCCTCAACAATCAATCTTTTCTCATAAGCAATGTCCAGGTTCGTTGTCGTCAAACGAGTCATCCGTTACATCCACTCCTCATCAAGTTATCGGCCTTATTCGCTCCACTTCCTATGGGAACATAGAACAGGACTGTCATTGTTTATACTGTCAATGATAATCGTTCTCACAATAAAATGCAACTTAAATTTATTACTGGTAGCACAGCCCCCCTCTTCTCAAGCATCGTCCCATCTACTTGCTTCTATTCCCAAGCGTCTAGAAGACTGACGCCTTTCCTTCCGTTTTCGCTCAGCAGCAGCAGCTTAGGATAAGATAGGTGCACTGACCTTCTCTATTACATAACGAGAACAGGCAGCTCCGCTGCCGCCCTATAAACTGAACGAAACTCTCAACCGCTCCATCCGGCTTGAGGAGGAGCCCTAAGCTTGCCCTGATGTGTTGAAAATGTCGTTCAATTTATATGGTTTATGGCTTCAGAAAGCTGCCTGGAGGTCATAATTATGATTCATGATCCCACCGAAAATATCGGACGACAACCGCGATCCCAACGAGCAGCAGGCTCCATAGCACGATCGCATCAGAGAGGCTGGAAGCGCTGAACAGTTCCCCCCTCCACGCACTCTGCATCAGCTCAATGGCATACTTGAGCGGGATGACAGTCGAGAGCGCTTGCAGGAATGGAGGAAGTTGAGCCACAGGAATCGTTGCACCGGATAGAAACAGCATCGGATACATCGCGATAAAGCTGAGCGCCATCGCTCCTTGCAATCGCTTGGCGATGCTTGCCATGACAAAGCCGAATATCATAAATACTGCCCCTGCAAAGCTTAACGCTAACCAGAATTGCAGCCTATAGCTCGTAACCGGCGCATCAAACATATATTTGGCAAGCAGCACAATCTGGAGCGAGCCGGCATAGACTGCGAAAAATCCTTTGGCCATAATAGCCTGAAACATATAGGACGGCTTAACCGCCGTTCCTTTGAACCTCTTATATACTCCCTTCTCACGATCACTCACAATCTGCAAGCCGATAATGAAAAACCCTGAGGTAAACACGATAATTCCGAGCATGCCGGGAATAAACTCGTCAAATGAGCTTAGCCCGTCAGGCTGCTGTGTACCATAAAGCTGTCCGAAAATATAGCAGCAGATGGCAGGCATTACAAATACAAAGAATAACCCAATGGCTTCACGGAAGAACAGCTTTAATTCCATTCTTGCATGGGCTAGCATGACATGCATCATTCACCCCCCCTTCTGTTAGACACATTTTTATATCCTGAGTATCACTAGGGTGTTTGCAAGCTCCCCGCAAGGAGCAGATGTTGCCGAAATTCCGTTCCATGCCAGGCGCTTTTTCGCAGGCGTACCAGGGGGTATGCCTGCGAAAAGCAACGCCGCAGGGGGAAATTAGCTTTAGAGAACGAGCACCAGCTCATCTTGAACAGAACATTTACCTTCAGTGACTTCCTTCACCTACACGGGCTTGCAGATAAAATCTACCAATGAGCAAACCCCAGTCATATAACGCCGCATCTCCAAGCCAAGGCCTCATGATTAATTCCAGTCCAGCTTCAGCCAGGCGACGCTCCGCATCCGCTGTCCACTCCGTCCATGGCAGCAGATTACGGCTATCACGACTGCAATCCCAATCATTCGACTGGTATCCTTGCTCCTGCACCGTCTCCATTCCAGGTGTGCATGGCTGCGCCTGCTCTCCTCTTGCCTGAGTCGGAGCTATCCCTCGCTGTTGGTTGCTGATCGCCTCTTGAAGCGCACCTAGCAACGCTTCCTCCTCACAGCGGCCTATGGACTGCCCCAGCAGCACACCATCACTCCAGACGGCCACCTCCACGCCGATGCCATAGGCGAGCCTCCGTGCCGTCAGCTCGACAGGCTGCGTAAGCCGCTGTTGCAGCCATTGTACATGGGCAAGCGCAGTATCCCACGGTATCAACTGCACCTTCATCCGCCGCGCCTCTTGCCTCTCGTTGGCTAGCTGTTCTCCCGCTATACTCGCCAATATGCCCCTCCCACGCCACTCTGCATAACTGCGGCCGCAAGCCCATACAACATCTGCTGTTGTTGTGCACCTGTCAGCCCGGTGGATCGCCTCCAGCCCCAGCTTGCGCATCTGCAGGCTTACTGACTGCGCATAAGCCATCATCGCTTGGCGTGCGGCTTGCTCCGCGGCTATCTCTGGCGTCGTCCCCCAGCCAATGAACGGCTGGGGATCGTGGCCGGCTCCTGGCAGTCTCATCTGCGCCTCTACATGATGAAGCGGCGAGATGTGCAGATCTGAAGAATGCAGCTCACACGCTTGCAGCGAACAAAGGATACCTGTGCGCGCATCCACTGCCGCCCGAATCGAGGCCATCAACGCTACACTAGCCGTTTCCTCTCGCCTCATGCGGAACAAGGCAAGCGCCTCCTGCTCATTGTATCGCTCTCCTGTTTTAAGCGGTGATGGGAGCAACAGACGGCGTTGAATCTCCAGCTTGCCCGGCCCCACGGTTACGACCTGTTCTCTCACATTCGACTGCTTCATCCGGCATACATACTTCAGAACCTCCATAGCTGCAACATTGCCAAGAAGCTTGCCGCATTCCGCCTTCTCCTGGTCTGTCAGAGATTGTTTGGCTTCAATTCCCCATCGATGCTGAAGACATAGCCAGCTTGACCTCGAATCCTCATCCATCACAGGCCCTACTGCCCCGCAACCAGGCAGCATGCTGGTCACAAGCAGCGGAATCTTCTCCCGGGAGCATCGCTCCATCCAGGGGATCGCTTCCCCCTCCATATTGCTGTCGCCCGCCCATACGACCAGATTCGGCCTTGCATATAAGCCGCTTTTGCCATAGCTCCATAAGGGAAGAAAGTCCTCATCCTGGGCCTTCCATTCCTCCACAATTTTCCGAACCTCTGGATCTGCGCCATCGCAGAAGATCGGGGAGCGAAGCCCCATTCGGAGCAGAGAGCGCACAAGCGAGGCATGAACGGCGCCCCGGCCAAGCAGAAGGACACGCGACTTGCGAAAGAACCTGAACTTTTCTCTCCCCTCATCACACTGGCACTCCAGAAACAGCAAGGTTTGCTTGTACAACTCCAATTCTCTTGGCGACAGCTTCACCTGGGCATCTGCGGCCGCATCCACAACAACGCTTCTACTAACAAGCTCCTGTAGCAATTGCTCTATCGTTTGCTTGTGAGCCTCCGACAGCGCTGCCGTCAGTTGTTCGACTGTCTGTTCGCCATTGAGATAGGGAACCAGGCGCTCCATCCAGTCATACATGTTCTTGCCCTTTAACACAAACTCATCCGACCATGAACGGATCACAACACCGTCCGAAGTAGGAGCATAGTATACTAGCGCTTTAAGTTTAGGCTTCACTTTTTGCTGCATCTCCTTCCTTGAAATGTTGGAACCAGCGCTTCGATGCTAAACTAACAAGTGGAGATTCCTACTGCTGCCACATCTTCACATTCTGATTTCGCCAACATGTTGCCTTGCCCCCACTCTTTCAAAACCTTGACTTAATGATAGACTAGAAACGGAGTTTGTTCACCGAAATATATCACGCAAATCAACGCATATTTATAGGGTTACCGTAATGAAATCGCGCAATATATTTTGCGGGATGCAGCAAGACGCCCCCAGCTCCACTGTGCATGGACTGAGGGCGTCTGTTCAGTTACGGGTTATACATCTCCTGGTCATGGATCAAGCCGAGTCGGTTTGCCTCGCTGATCGCTTCTGAACGGGAACGCACCTTCAGCTTCTCGAAGATGCGCGTAAGATTATACTCCACCGTTCGTTGACTCATATAGAGCTTGGTAGCAATCTCGCGATTGCTGCTGCCCGTCGCTACTTCACGCAATATTTGCTGCTCCTTTGTACTGATCGATACCTCGGCGATTACCTGTCCATCTGCCTGTTGATGGAACCGCACCTCACTGCGACGCAGTTGCCTGAGCAGCGTAATCGGGATGACCGCCTCTCCTCGCAGAGAGCAGCGAATCGCAGTAATTAATTGCTCCCTGGTGGACGCCTTGCTAATAAAGCCAGACGCCCCTGCTTCAATGAGCATGTTGTAGTGCGCCGCAATATCATACCCCGTGTAGATCAGCACTACCGTATCGGGCCGTGAGATCGCCACTCGCTTGGTCAGCTCCAATCCGCTAATGACCGGCATGTTCAGATCGAAGAGCATCACATCAAATTCTTCCTGATCAATAAGCTGGAGCGCCTCCGCCCCGGAGAATACAATCGATACCAGCATATCGGAATCATGCTCGATCATATGCTTCGTCCCTTCCCCAACGGAAGGATGGTCATCCACCAATAACACACGAATCATTTAGCTCCCCCTCCAACTATGCCTGACATTGAGGCTCATCAGCCTGACAGATGCTCGGATATAGGGGCTGCCGCATGCTGCGGGAAGGGAAGACGAATATCCACCTCGAGTCCTTCCCCAGGCGCCGTCTGAAAGGCCACCTCGCCCTCAAGACTCCACACCCGCTCACGAATGCCAGACAAGCCCATATGTTGAAAAGACGACTGCAACCGCTCCTGCTCCATCCCAATGCCATTATCTCGGAAACGATATTGTATGTACCGATGATCATGAAACAGCTCCACATCAACCTTCGTTGCCCTGGAATGCTTCATGCTGTTGCGCAGCAGCTCCTGCGTGATTCTGTAAATCGTCAATACATGCTCATCATCGAGCATATTGCGGAACTCGCTATGCTTGAACGTCACCGTATAATTGGCATTCAATTGTGCCCGAAGACATAGATCGTTCAATGCCCCGACAACACCCATCTCCTTCAAAAACGGCGGCCTTAGCTCATTACAGGTTTCCCGGATCTGATGGATGACATCGAGCAGTCCCTCCTGCACATTAAGAAGCTCCATCTTCGTAGCCGCTGACAGCTCTATGTTATCATTGGACAATGACTCCAGCCTGCGGTACCACAGCAGCTGATCTTGCAAGGCAGAGTCATGCAGATCGCTAGCGAGCTTGCGCCGCTCTTGCTCCGACAAGCGAAAAAGCAAACGAAGCACCCATGGCGGTGCCTTCTCCGTTCCCTTGGTATTGAGATTCTGGACAAGTCCTTCTATCAATTGCAGATTTTCGTAGACAAAGCCTACATAGGTAATCATAGTACGCAACCAGACGCGCTCATCATGATTGAATTCCATCCGGTTATCCTTATCACTAATCCACATCAGATGCTGCTCCTGCTGGCTCTGACCGATCATGTAGCAGCAGCCTCCGACGAGCTTGACATATTCGCCTACTCTTAGCCGTTCCGCGGCATGCTGGATTTGCGGCACAATATGTGGAGGTGGAATCAGACCATGATTCTTTTTTAATGAGACGTAGGATGTTGCCATATCCCGTTCCAAAAAGCTGACCGAATGAATCGGCAGCAGCGACAATGCTTCATGCGCGAGGCACTGCTCCAGCTCCTTGATCGTCATCACATTCGCCATCTTGCGCGAGAAAGCCTCCAGACTCTGCTCGTAGCGGTGCGCACCCTTGATCAGTCTTGTCCGAAGCTTGAGATCCATAAGCTCCTTCAAGTATAGAAATACGATAATTCCGACATAGATCACCAGGAAAGCTTGCAGCCATTGTACGAGATGGAACGGCTCTTGACGCAGTAGCGCGCCGATGATGGGAACTAGCAGCAATGCTGGGATGACGGCAATAAGACAGTAATATCTCAACCGCCCAATGATAAACTCGATATCCAGCAGTTGATTGGATGCGACCAGATACATATACACTAGCGGCAGTACAAGAAAGAAGGATGCAGCTACCGCAGCAGCCACAAGCTCAACCTTTAGCAGCAGCAGTGGAAGAGTATATAAGATGATAAAAGGGGCAAACGCTCCTACATTGCCGATAATCATATATTTTAACAGCGATGAGTGCTGAGTATTACGATAGTCAAAATACAATTTAAACGATACCATCCAGACACAGAGCATCTCCAACGCAAAAAGGACGACAACTCTAAAGTTGCTGCCAGTCAAAAATTGCTGCCCTGTCGCCATTGCATTCATCCATTCTATGCCCAGCCATATCAGCAAAAGCGAAGAAAAAATGTACCTCATCCTAAGAGGAAGCACCCGTATGCCCCAGGATTCAAAGTAAGCCCCCAGAAACTGTAGAAACATGAGCGGAACCGTAATGATACACAGCTTCATGAATACGTAAGAGGGAAGATCTCCTCGTACTCCCGCTCCTGCGGCTAAGAAGCCTAGCGGCACGGACATAAAAAACAAAATTAAAAACACCGCGGATCGGTCGTCAGATTTCTTATAGGCAATAAATATCGAGAATAAATAAAACAGAGTAAACAGCAGCATCGGTACAACAGTCAAGTTAAAGGAGAGCGGCTGCTGCTTGATGTCGCTGAAGTCAAAAAACAACCGCTCCTCTTGGCGTTCAATCAGGATGCTCGCCGCATCCTTAATATCACCGGTGAGCATTAGCTCTGGATGTTCCTCAGGAGGCAGGCCGTCCAATAAGAGAATACGGTCACCTGTTCGGATACCGCTCTTGGCAGACCAGGCCTCCTGTTCGACAACATCAACAATAAATCCTTCAGCGCTCTTGGCTACAGTAATTCCTATGTAAGCCACATTAAATTGAACCCAAATAAAATAGATGGCCATCATTAAGGCTATTGTCAAATATGTCCAACACTTGCTTGCCGTCGCCTTCAAATGCCCTTCATTCCTTTCAAACCCATTCAAACCCATTAAAAATAACAGTTCGACTACATCCAAAATTTCGCGTTTTTGCGCGGCTCTCCGGATTGCGCTTTCATTACTTCCGCCAACGCTCTGTGCTCTTCAGGACTTACACCCGCAAATGACAAGCGTCCTTGCTGCAGTTGGCTCAACAGTTCAGGGCTTTGCTTTAATTGCGCAATAACTTGTTTCAACATGTTAATTCCACCTTTACTTGTAATTACTTGCTTCTCTACTATAGCATGCGTTATCCAACCATGCATCGCTAAATGTATTGTGGTATCCCGCAGTTTGGTTGCGTGGTGTTGCGGTGGCTGATAGATCAGGTATATTCCAATAAAGCTTCCTTCCAATGCTCCTCCAGCTCCAGCCCCGCTATAATTTGCTCCGCTACTCCCTTCTGGATATGCCGATGCACCTGTGCATATTCCAGACAGCCACAACGCCTGATATACTCCATTACACCAAGCTTGTCAGTCAATATCTCCTCTAGCCCGATTCTGTGGCTATAGTATGCGCGAAGTCGCTCCGCCTCCTCCGTCTGATCCTCCATGATAAAAAGCAGCGGCAGTGTCCGCTTGCGATGCAGCAGGTCATTGCGCTTATCCCAGCGCTCCAGACCATCCACATCGTTGCGTAGCTGTGCAGCGATGCCGATCGCCTGTCCATACGCTGCGATCGCTTCATAGCAGCCTCGTTCCCCTGCAGCTAGAGCCGTACCCGCCATGCACACCGCAGCCACGAGAGCCCCTGATTTATCAGCTATCATCTGCAGGCAAGCCTCCTCCGTCTGCCATTCGCTGCGCAAGTCCGCATGCTGGCCATTAACCGCCCGCAGTACGCCCTCATTGAGCTTCTGAATCGCGAGTTCAGCATGCCGTGCAGGACATCCTTCGCCACCTCGTCTCAACGCCTCCAGCGCCAATGCCTGGAACCCGATCGCCGAGTTCAATGCCAGCGGCGGCGGACACTGTGCCCACGGCACTGCATCATTGTCCCCATCCTGCAGATCGTCGTAAATGTCCAGTGCCAGCATCATGAGCTCTGCAGCAGCCGCAGCGTAGACCGCCTGGTCGGCAGTTCCGCCATGCATCTGACAGTGTAGTGATGCCAGTGTGCCGAACACCCTGCTCTCTGTCGACTTATAGACGATGAATTCGCTTGCAAGCTGCCTCAGTGCGGGCTCATGAAAATACTCCTCGGCTAACTGTGTCATCCGTCCCTCTGCTGTTAGACAACAACCTTCCATTCTTCAACCCCCATAGACATCTTTCGACTACATCGTGTCATACTCTTATTATATAATAATATGAAATAATTTCCAATCAAAACAATTTCGCCTACGCCTCCCTTGCCTTCCTTGGCAAGCAAAGATGCGTTGCGCGATAAAGATAGTGTATAGGGAGGAGCAGCGCTGCACGCTTACAAATGAAAAAAAGCACCCGAGGGTGCTTTGAATGTGCTTTCATTTAAATGCTGGAATGGGTAAAAAACATCCGATAATAATCATACATCGAAACAAAATTGACGGCATCGATTTTTAGATATATAGTAGCACCGGCTGGTACATAAATATTACTAAACGATGAGCTTCCAAACATATAAAGGTCGGAATACATGAGGCTGCTTTCGATACCATTGCTGTATTTAATTTTAATCCCCATCTTGTATATACCAGTTCCACTCAGCATGGCAAGGAAAGTCGTCACCCTACGATCTTCACCTGTAAAATTGTCCCATTTAAACCAATCGACATCTGCAGAATCTGAAAGAATCAGATCAGTGTATTGATCTGTTAGAAAGTAAACAGCATCGGCTTGAGTATCGCCGACGGTTCTGAGTGCAAAGGCGGACTGTGGAATGCTTAACAAGGCAATAATCAGAACAGCAATACATATTTGTTTCAGCTTCATAATAATCCTCCAGCTAGATTATTTGATGCCGGCCAGCGATCATATGATAATATTATATTAATTTTACAATAATAGTAATAGGTACAAACTACTTAAATTTTACAAATTATGTTGAAGTTTGTCGAATATGCTGAAGTTCACAAAAAAGAAAGAGATTCCGCAAGCAAATCCGTGAGCATTTCTAAACAATGGGAATCCATTGCCACGCCATAAAAAGCAAAAAACCCTTGATCATCAAGGGTTCCCGCTATTCGTATGCGCATGGAGGGACTTGAACCCCCACGCCAAAGGCGCTAGATCCTAAGTCTAGTGCGTCTGCCAATTCCGCCACATGCGCGTGAAACAAAGTGAGCCATGAAGGACTCGAACCTTCGACACCCTGATTAAAAGTCAGGTGCTCTACCAACTGAGCTAATGGCTCATAATAAAATGGCTGGGGATCCAGGATTCGAACCTGGGAGTGACGGAGTCAAAGTCCGTTGCCTTACCGCTTGGCTAATCCCCAATAATGGTGGACGCTGACGGGATCGAACCGCCGACCCTCTGCTTGTAAGGCAGATGCTCTCCCAGCTGAGCTAAGCGTCCTAGTGGTGACCCGTAGGGGATTCGAACCCCTGTTACCTCCGTGAAAGGGAGGTGTCTTAACCCCTTGACCAACGGGCCTTGATGATATGGAGCTCTCAACCGGGATCGAACCGGTGACCTCATCCTTACCATGGATGCACTCTACCTACTGAGCTATGAGAGCATGT
>NZ_JBUEDD010000015.1:0-139049 GCF_054955055.1 Paenibacillus sp. J5
CACAGGGCTTTTCGCTCGTTGTTCAGTTTTCAAAGAACAAATTGTCTTGCTTTCTTCATCTCCGCATCTCTCAGCGGCGACTTTTATAATATATCACAGTTCGCTATGCTTTGGCAAGCTTTTTTTTAAAATCTTTTTCTTACTCTCTCTTTCAAGCCAGAGCTATAAAAAAGAACTGTGTTTCATTCCACCGCCTCAGAAGCGGCAAGAAATAATATATCACAGTTCTCAATATGAAGTCAACATCTTTTTGAAATTAATAGAGCGTTTATCTTAAGAGCAGTTATAGCTTTATAATTTCCTGAATGTAATACTGTCTTTCTAGCGTTAGATTAATGATGGTTCCATTCACCGATACCCATGGCCGCGTCAGATGATTGCGGTCGGAGAAGACAATCTCGCCTACTCTGCCATCATTCAGCCTCACCACGACACCATTATGGAACTGTGTCACCTTCTCTATGAACACTCGTACCAGAGCAGGATCAAGCCTGCCGAATGATTCCTTCTCGATTTCTTCCAGCACGAGGTAAGGAGATGTAGGCTCTCTGTAGAAGCGTTTCAATGTCATGGCATGGAAAATATCAGCGACGGCAACAATCTTGGCATAGGGATGAATCTTGTCGCCCCCCATCCCTAGTGGGTAGCCACTCCCGTCAACCCGCTCATGATGCTGCAGAGAAGCCAGCTTGACGCCCTCATTAATCGCGGGCACGCCCTTGAGGAGTTGGTAGCCATATACCGTGTGCTGCCTGATCTCCTCCCACTCCTCAGCCGTGAGAGAGGAAGGCTTGTAGAGCAGCTCCCGGTCTACCTTTACATTGCCGATGTCATGGAATAGCCCTGACATGGCCGCTGGAATCCAGTCCCGCTGGGGGAATCCTCCCCATTGAGCCAGAAGATAGCAGCTCAAGGCGGACAGGACACTATTATGAAACAAATAATCTTCTATCTTCATATTAGGCGGACTAAAGGTCAGCACATTATACTCGTCAATGTAGCCAATCAGGGCCTCTAGCTGCTTCCTGATCTCAAGGATCGGAAAAGCTTGCCCAGGGGAGTATTGATGATGCACTTTTTTTAATAATTCGACGCAGCTTGTATACTCGTGATGAAAGCTTGTTGGAGGTGAGGTTGGAGGCGAGAACGACTTTTTCACTGCCGCCTCCTCCTTGACTGCAACTGTTGGCGCGCCTGGTGCCTGATCTGCAGCCCCCTCCCGTTCTTCGATTGTTACCGAAGTGATCATAAAGGCTTGCAAAATCTCCAGCTCTCTAGGCATGATGATTTTCCCTTTATGAAACAATGTCCCCCCCAGCTTGGTTTGAACATCCTCAATCAGCTTATCTCCTACTTTAACTTGATGAAGCAATACTGTCGGCATTTCCTGTTCCCCCTGAACAGCAAGATGATATTGCCTGTCTACGCCTTGCACGGCCGCCAGCTTCAACTCGCCGCCTCTTCTCCTTACTTAACCGGGAATGGGGAAACACCGCCCTCAGGACGGCTGCCGCGAAGCTGGTGCCCGGCGTCAGGGCTGTCAAAGCCCCCCTCAATTACAGGAGAGCTTCGACGCCTGACAACGGTACTGCAGCTTGGCAACCATCCTATTCCTCGGACGGTGTTTCGTTGCTTTCTTCACTAATAGCTTGCTCATCGGCATCGCTGTTTTCTGTATCCTCATTGCGATCTACGCGGGATACGGTAGCCACCATATCATCCTCACGGATATTGATCAGCTTCACGCCCTGCGTATTGCGGCCCATGGTTGAGATGCCGGCGATGCTTGTGCGAATCAGTGTGCCCGATGAGGTCATAATCATCAGATCCTCTTCATTGTTTACCACCTTCAGCCCGACGATCGGGCCATTGCGATCCGTCACATTCATCGTCTTGATCCCCTTGCCGCCGCGAGTCTGGCTGCGGTACTCCTCAACAGGGGTACGCTTGCCATAGCCCTTAGAGGTGACGATCAGCACATCATTGCCTGGGGTAATGACATCCATATCGATTACATAATCGTTCTCATCAAGCTGGATGCCCTTCACACCGGTGGCCGAACGACCCATCGGCCGGACATCCGACTCCGAATATCGGATCGACATGCCCTGTGCGGTTCCCATAATGATCTCCTGCTTGCCATCGGTCAGCTTGACGCTTATCAGGTCATCATCCTCGCGCAGCGAGATAGCGATCAGACCGACCTTGCGGATATTGATATAATCATCAAGCGATGTCTTCTTCACTACCCCTTGACGCGTCCCGAAGAATAGATATTGATCGGAATCGAAAGACTGAACAGGGATAACCGCATTAACCGTCTCCCCCTGTTCAATCTGGATCAGGTTAATGATCGGCGTTCCTCTTGCCGTCCGGCTCAGCTCCGGAATCTCATAAGCCTTCAACCGGTAAACCTTGCCCTTGTCGGTGAAGAACAGCAGGAACTGATGCGTGTTGGATACAAACAGATGCTCTACGAAGTCATCTTCCTTCGTATCCATACCCATTACGCCGCGGCCGCCGCGCTTCTGGCTGCGGTAGGTTGTAACGGGCAGACGCTTCACATATCCCGTATGCGTGATCGAGATGATCACATCCTCCTGCGGGATCAGATCCTCGTCAAGAATCTCATTCTCGCCAACTGCAATCTCGGTGCGTCGCTCATCGCCAAAGCGCTCCTTCACCTCGATCAGCTCTTCGCTAATAATCGCCAGCACAAGCTTCTCATCGGCCAGGATCGCTTCATATTCGGCAATCTTGCGCAGCAGCTCCGCATACTCTGCCTCGATCTTGTCGCGCTCCAGTCCAGTCAGACGCTGCAGACGCATATCCAGAATCGCCTGAGCCTGTTCATAGCTGAGCTCGAATCGATTAATCAGACCCTCACGCGCCTCGTCAGCAGTCTGCGAGGAGCGAATGAGCGCGATCACCTCATCCAGATGATCAAGCGCAATCCGCAAGCCCTCCAGAATGTGTGCGCGGGCACGCGCCTTCTTCAGATCAAACTCTGTCCGTCTACGGATAACCTCAATCTGGTGCTGCAGATAGTGATACAGCACATCCTTCAGATTCAGCAGCTTCGGCTCGCCGTTCACCAGTGCCAGCATATTGAAGCCGAAATTGGACTGCATCTGTGTATGCTTGTAGAGATTGTTCAGCACGATATTAGGATTAACATCCCGCCTAAGCTCGATGACAATCCGCATCCCGTTGCGATCGGATTCATCGCGCAGATCGGTAATGCCGTCAATCTTCTTCTCCCGAACCAGCTCAGCGATCTTCTCCACCAATCTGGCCTTGTTCACTTGGTATGGAATTTCGTGCACGATGATTCGCGCTTTGCCGCCGTTATCCTCAATGCTTGCTCTGGAGCGCATCGTTACCGAGCCACGACCAGTTGTGTACGCCTGACGGATGCCCTCCCGTCCCATAACAATCCCCGCTGTCGGGAAGTCCGGTCCCTTCACAAACTCCATCAGCTCAATCGGCGTAATATCCGGATTGTCTATCAGAGCCTGCACGCCATCGATGATCTCCACCAGGTTATGCGGCGGGATATTGGTCGCCATGCCGACCGCAATACCAGACACGCCGTTGACGAGCAGATTCGGGAACCGGGCAGGCAGCACCGTCGGCTCCTGCTCCTCGCCGTCATAGTTCGGAGCGAAATCGATCGTCTCCTTGTTGATGTCGCGCAGCATCTCCATCGCAATCTTCGATAGCCGCGCCTCTGTATACCGCATCGCAGCCGCCATATCGCCGTCAATGGAACCAAAGTTCCCGTGTCCATCAATCAGCATATAGCGCAGCGAGAAATCCTGCGCCATCCTGACCATAGATTCATAGACGGCTGAATCGCCGTGCGGGTGGTATTTGCCGATGACTTCGCCCACGATTCTGGCGGATTTCTTGTATGGCTTATCCGGTGACATGCCCAGCTCCGACATCGCATACAGGATACGGCGGTGAACCGGCTTCAGCCCGTCTCTGACATCGGGCAGTGCACGGCTGACGATAATGCTCATGGCATAATCCATGAACGATTCTCGCATCTCGACGCCAATATCACGATCTCGTATTTGGGAACGTTGCTCTTCCGCCATGCTTTACCTCCTGACGTATCTAAAAACTACACTATTGTTATTATATTACTTTCACAAACCCAGCACAATTAAACGTTGCAACCTAGCTAGGCACTTGCCGTGGCTTCTGACAGCCACGCTCATACTATAGCAGAAAGTGCGCAGGCTAACGGCCCGAACGTGCGGACACGATGTCAAACATACAACCTCCATTATACCATTCATTCGATGTGATGTGTGCACAAATGATTGAACTTATTTTCATATCTCCTCTTCGAAGGGTGGAAGAATAACATTGGCGATTCAGCGTGTGACAAGCAAATGGGAAAAAACGAATGTTCTCCTACGCAACACAGCCACACAAAGTCTCATTCCGCATACGGCAAAGCTGAATAAGGAACGTCTGGAGGAAATGCTGGGACGCTACGGCATGGTTTACTTGAAGCCCAATCGCGGCACCTTTGGCCAAGGGGTCATTCGGATCGAGAAGCAGGAGGGTCGCTACACCTCCCAGACCGGGACGACGGCACGCACCTATTCCAGTGTGGATGCACTGTATGCTGCACTCAAGCAGTCAACAGGCCGCCGCCTCTATCTCATTCAGCGTGGCATTCACCTGTTGAAACATCGCAATCGGCGCTTCGATTTTCGCGTCATGGTACAGATGAGTCCCAGCGGCAAATGGGAGACGACCGGCATCATTGGACGGCTGGCTCATCCCAAGAAGATCGTCACCAACTATCATAGCGGCGGCACTCCACTGCCATTCGAGCGTCTCATGTCGACACATCTGTCTTCGTCCGGCCAGGCGAGCTATCTAACCAGACTGCGCAAGATGGGCGTGCAGGTTGCACAGCAGCTTCAAAGCGCTTATCCACAGTTGAAGGAGATCGGGATCGATGTTGCAGTAGATACCAAGCTGGAGCCATGGATCTTGGAAGTCAATACGATGCCAGACCCCTACCTGTTCCGCAGGTTGAAGGACCGGAGCGTCTTCCGCAAAGTCTATCGCTATGCTGCTGCCTATGGTCGATTCAAGTCCAAGCGAGCGTCGCGTTAGAGCTGCATCATACTGTTTATAAATTATAAAGCGGCAGCCTCCACGA
The DNA here is from genome assembly GCF_054955055.1 of Paenibacillus sp. J5. Taxonomy (NCBI): domain Bacteria; kingdom Bacillati; phylum Bacillota; class Bacilli; order Caryophanales; family Paenibacillaceae; genus Paenibacillus; species Paenibacillus sp. J5. The sequence goes on from NZ_JBUEDD010000015.1 coordinate 5,189, forward strand.
TGATCGTGGAGGCTGCTCGTCTTGCTAGATATCCAGATTCTTAACGGTCTTCGCGTAGGTTTGGATGAAATCACGCCGCGGCTCGACATTGTCGCCCATTAGCGTATCAAACACAACATCCGCCTCAATCGCTTCTTCTATCGTCACCTGCAGCATCGTCCGGCTCTCAGGGTCCATCGTCGTCTCCCACAACTGGGTCGCGTTCATCTCGCCCAAGCCCTTGTACCGCTGAACATTGACCTTGGCGCCTTCGCCAAACTCAGCGATGATCTGGTCGCGCTCGCGCTCGCTCTGCGCATAGCGAACCGTCTTATTGCGCTCAATCTTGAACAGCGGCGGCTGAGCGATGTAGATAAAGCCCGCCTCGATAATTTTGCGCATGTAGCGATAAAAGAAAGTGAGGAGCAGCGTGCGGATATGCGCGCCGTCAACGTCTGCGTCCGTCATAATAATAATCTTGTGATACCGCGCCTTCGCAATATCGAAGTCGTCGCCGATGCCCGTCCCCAGCGCCGTAATAATCGCGCGAATCTCGGCATTGCCTAGAATCCGGTCAAGACGCGCCTTCTCCACATTGAGGATTTTGCCGCGCAGCGGCAAAATCGCCTGAAAATGCCGGTCACGCCCCTGCTTCGCCGACCCGCCCGCCGAATCGCCTTCGACGATATACAGCTCGCTGATCGATGCATCCTTGGATGAGCAGTCCGCTAATTTCCCAGGCAATGAACTGACCTCCAGCGCGCTCTTACGGCGTGTCAGCTCGCGTGCCTTGCGCGCAGCCTCGCGCGCTCTGGCCGCCTGCAGCCCCTTCTCCAGAATCCGCTTGGAGACGGACGGGTTCTCATCGAGGAACTCCTGCAGCTTCTCTGCAAAGAACGATTCAACGATACCGCGCACCTCGCTGTTGCCCAGCTTCGTCTTCGTCTGCCCCTCAAACTGCGGCTCAGGTATCTTGACAGAGATAATCGCTGTCAGGCCTTCACGGACATCATCCCCAGACAGATTGGACGTGTTGTCCTTAATGATACCTGTCTTGCGCGCATAATCGTTAATGATGCGTGTCAGCGCGCTCTTGAAGCCCGACTCATGCGTGCCGCCTTCGTGGGTATTGATATTATTGGCGAAGGAGTGAATATTCTCCGTGTAGCTGTCATTGTACTGCAGCGAGATCTCTACATGGATGTGATCCTTGGAGCCCTCAACATAGATCGGCTGCTCGTGAAGCGCTTCACGAGTACGGTTGAGATACTTAACAAACTCAATAAGCCCGCCGTCATACTTGTAGGATTTGCTTGAGCCTGTCCGTTCATCAAGCAGTGTAATTTCAATGCCTTTGTTCAGAAATGCAAGCTCACGTATGCGGGATTGCAGAATCTCGTATTCGTATACCGTCGTCTCTGTGAAAATCTCCGGGTCCGGCTTGAAGCGGATCTCGGTACCGGTGTCACTCGCTTCTCCGACCACTTTCAGATCATACTGCGCTGCGCCGCGGCGGTATTCCTGCTGGTGGATCAGCCCATCCCGCTTCACCTGGACAATCAGATGCTCCGACAATGCATTCACGACCGATACGCCGACACCGTGCAAGCCCCCGGATACCTTGTAGCCCTCGCCGCCGAACTTGCCGCCGGCATGCAGCACCGTCATAACGACCTCCAGGGTCGACTTTTTCAGCTTGGCATTCTCGCCCACCGGGATACCGCGGCCATTATCGATAACGGTGATGCTGTTGTCTTCATGGATGATGACATCGATCTTCGTACAAAAGCCGGCAAGCGCCTCGTCGATGCTATTGTCTACAACTTCCCATACCAAATGGTGCAGCCCTTTGCCGCTGGTGGAGCCAATATACATCCCCGGCCGTTTGCGAACGGCTTCCAGCCCCTCAAGAACCTGAATCTGGTTCTCATCATACGTATGCTGCTGATTCAAAGACATGCCTGTTTCACTGCTCCTCTCAACTGCTTGCTACTGAATGCTGCGAAGTTCTCCCGGCGCTAATTGGCCACAAAGCTGTGCGCCCGTTTCTTCAACGTCGAGGACGAGATGGGAGAGTAATACACCTTTTGCTTGGTGATGACAATGGATTTGGATTCTTCCTCGCCGATGACCTCCACATCCTTGCGCTTGAGCGCGCCAGCGACGAACTGCTTGGACAGCTTGGAGGACTGCTCAATCGAAATATCAAAGATAGCCACCAGTTCCCTGGCGCGAATGATCTTCTCTCCACCCAAATGAATATACATTGCCACCCGTCCTTTCTCCGCAAGCGTAAACGGACGATCACCCGTGAAGCAGGCGCCGCCGCGTATCGCGTAGACGTTGTTTAAAATTCAAGTCGCCCGTTACCTATCATTCGTAACTATTTATGATCTGCTGCTCACACGATCCACCTGGCCCTTACTCACCTGATAGACGCGCGCATCATGAAGTTTGCTTAGATTGACACTCTCCAGCCCTGTCGTGGTGATGAAGGTCTGCACCTTGGACTGGAAGGTCTCGATGAGCTGCGTCTGGCGGTTCTGATCCAGCTCCGACAGCACATCATCCAGCAGCAGCAATGGGTATTCCCCAATCTCCTCATGAATCAGCTCAATCTCCGCCAATTTGAGCGACAGGGCTGTTGTACGCTGCTGTCCCTGAGAACCGTACACTTGCGCTTCCTTGCCATTAATATAAAAGGCGAGATCGTCCCGGTGCGGGCCGACCAAGGTTACGCCTCTGCGAAGTTCCTGCTCTTTCACCTGAGTTAACTTTATCATAAATTGTTCAAATAAAATAGTTTCATCTTGCTCTGGGTCCACATCCAGCGAGGGACGGTACACAATTCTAAGCTCCTCCGCCCCGGCTGTAATGCCGGCGTGAATCTCTTTTGCCCAGCGTTGCAGTTTATGAATAAAGCTTTGCCTCTTTTTCATCATTTTAACACCAAAATCTGCCAATTGCATATTCCACACATCGAGCAGCTCCTGCTTGATGGAGCTGGGGCTTGCGCTTTTCAGATAATTGTTGCGCTGCACCAGCACCTTGCCATATTGCTGGAGAGAATGCAAATAACCGGGCTGCACCTGGCCGATTTCCATATCCAGAAACCGCCTGCGTATGCCCGGCGTGCCTTTCACAATTTCGAGATCCTCCGGAGCGAACATGACCACATTCAGCGCGCCGATAAAGCCGCTGAGCTTGCGCTGCTCCAGACCATTGACCTTGGCCTTCTTGCCTTGGGCGGAAAATTGGAGATCAAGCTTGACCGTTCCATACCGCTTCTCCACTTCCCCATGAATATGCGCTTGCGGCGCCTCCCAGCCGATCAGTTCCTTGTCTTTGCTTGTCCGATGCGACTTGGTTAGCGCCAGCACGAAGATGGCCTCCAGCAGATTCGTCTTGCCCTGGGCATTTTCCCCTACGAACAGATTAACCTGGCTGTCTGTATTCAGTTCAATTCGGTCATAATTCCGGTAATTCTGCAATGCAATTTGTTTTAACAGCACCTGGAAGCCTCCCACAAGCGTAAACGGCTGACACCGTCCTGAACTGGCAAAGCAACGTTTCGCGTAGAAATAGAAGACCGGTATACCCAAGAAGAGGGTATGGGGGCATATTCGCTTCGCTTATTTACGCCCAACAAGGAAGGCTCCCTTGCCCTCCACCTCAACACGGTCGTCCTTGTAGAGCTTGCGCCCACGGCGGTTGTCAGGCTCTCCGTTGATCAGCACCTTCGCTTCTGCAAGAAACAGCTTGGCCTGTCCGCCTGAATCAATGCAATCCGCGAGCTTGAGGAACTGCCCGAGTGTAATGTATTCCGTCGAAATCTGGATCTCCTTCATCGATACACCTTCCTTCTAACCGGTCGTCCGGTAAGGCAATATGATATGCAGGCTGTGTGCATGATCCGTCGGCTTGATGATGATCGGGCTCATCGCGCCGTTAAAGCCAATAAAGATATTCTCGCTGTCGATAACCTTGAGCGAATCGAGCATATATTTGGAGTTGAACGCCACACGCAGCGGATCGCCGTTGAAGTCCTGCGCATCCAGATGCTCTGTTACCCGCCCAAGCTCTGCTGAGCTGGAGGAAATCTCGATCACCCCGTTATCGAGTGTTTGCAGGCGAACAATATTGGTACGCTCCTCCCTGGACATCAGATAGGCGCGGTCGATGGCATCCGTCAATTTTTTTGTATTCAGGACGAGTTCTGTTTTGAATACCTGCGGAATAATCTTGGAAGTATCCGGGTAGGTTCCCTCCAGCAGCCTGGAATAGAATAGCACATGATCCAGTCTGAACAGCACTTGGTTCTCCGTGACGACGATGTCAACGGGAGTCTGGTTGTCCGGCACCACCTTGGAAAGCTCATTCAGCGTTTTGCTGGAGATGACAATATTCGCAAAACGATAGCCAGGTCTCGTCTCTACATGTGAGCTGCGGCTCGCTAGCCGATGGCGGTCAGTAGCGACAAATTTCAACTGATTGTCCGCCAGGTTCAAGAGCACGCCTGTCAAGGTTGGCGTCTGCTCGCTGGTTGAGGCGGCAAACGAGGTTTGTCGGATCATCGCCTTCAGCAGATCGCCTGGCATCTGGAAGCTCTCGTTCTCTTCGATTGATGGCAGTACCGGGAATTCTTCTGGATCAAGCCCGACCATCTGGATGTCGGAGGAGCCGCTGCGGATTTTGGTCAAGAAGTTATCCCCAACCTCAATTTCGACTTCATCAGACGGCAGCTTCTTCACAATCTCGACAATGAATTTGGCAGGAAGAACGACGCTGCCCGGCTTGTCGATTCTTGCATTCACCTTGTCGCCGTTCTCTGCCTCGATGAAGCTTTGAATCGAAATGTCGGTGTCGCTTGCTGTCAATGTAATGCCCTGATGTGTCACATCCATCTTGATTCCGCCAAGAATCGGGATCGCCGGTCTTGTGGAAGCCGCCTTGGCTACTTGTTGTATGGCATCGTTAAGCTGATCCTTAACAATCATCAGTTTCATGGTTTCACTCCTATAGGAAAAAATCGATTTGGGCAATGCGCGAAAGTTGCTGCAGGTCGTCTCTTGCAAGCCGTAGGCGCAAATTGCGCTTAGCGCGAATATATGAAGTTATTTTAACATATTTTATTAGTAGTCGTAGTAGGGGCGCTGGATATGTGGATAAGTGGTCTAAAAGGTGATCAAGCAAGCTTATCCACATGTGCATACAATGTGTACAGGCTTGCTTGTTGTTCACGTATGATTTTTTACTTTATCCGTCAAATTCTGAACGATCTTATATAATTCCGAGTCCGTCTTCAATTGCTGGGTGATTTTCTCATGCGCATGGATAACCGTTGTGTGATCCCGCCCGCCGAACGCCTCGCCAATCTTAGGCAGCGAATAATCGGTCAGCTCGCGCGCGATATACATGGCGATTTGCCGCGGGAAGGCAACAGCCTTCGTCCGTTTGCGTGCCTTGAAGTCTTCGAGCTTCAAGCCGTAGAATTCGCCTACCTTTTGCTGAATATCGTGAATCGTAATCATCTTCGGCCGGCTGGTCGGGATAATATCCTTGAGCGCTTCGGCGGCCAGATGCGACGATATATCCTCATTGATGAGCGAGGAATAGGCGACGACCCGGATCAGTGCCCCTTCCAGCTCGCGGATGTTGGTATCGATCTGGTTAGCGATGTAGACCATCGCTTCGTTCGGGATGTCTAGATTCTCCGCCTTGGCCTTCTTCCGCAAGATCGCGATCCGCGTCTCCAGATCAGGAGGCTGAATATCTGTAATCAAGCCCCACTCAAAGCGCGAGCGCAGCCGCTCCTCCAGCGTTGGAATCTCCTTGGGAGGTCGGTCACTGGAGATAATGATCTGCTTGCGTTCCTCATGCAGCGCATTGAACGTATGGAAGAACTCCTCCTGTGTCTGTTCCTTGCCCGCCAGAAATTGAATGTCATCAATGAGCAGAATGTCTATGTTGCGGTACTTCATGCGGAAGCTCTCGCCGCGGTTGTCGCGGATCGCATTGATGAATTCATTCGTGAATTTCTCTGATGAAATATAGAGCACGCGGGTGCCGGGGTTATGCTCCAATATATAATGGCCGATGGCATGCATGAGATGCGTTTTTCCCAGACCTACCCCCCCGTAGAGAAACAGCGGGTTATAGGCTTTGGCCGGTGCTTCGGCGACTGCGAGCGAGGCGGCATGGGCAAAGCGGTTGTTCGCACCGATGACGAACGTATCAAAGGTGTACTTCGGATTCAACATATGAGAGAAGGTTTCCTCTTGGACGACCGTTGCCGCTGGAGCAATCGGTGGGTAAGGCGCTGCCGGTTCAGGGGGCTTATTCTCTTCAATTGCAAATTTAATGTCGATCTGTCTACCCAAATATTCAAAAAGAGTCGTTCGCACCAGCTTGGTGTACCTGCTCTCCAGCCATTCCGCCGCAAAAGTTGTCGGAGCCGTAATAATTAGCAGGTCTTCATTGAGAAAAGATGCCTTGGTTGCTTTAAACCAGGTGTCAAAGCTGGGCTTGCTCAATTTGGTTTGGATAATCGACAACACTTGTTGCCATATTTCTTGGGTATGGCTATCCACAGACTGTCACTCCTTATCCAAGTGTTTCCGACTCCAGATTGGCGGCGCCAAGATGAGGAAATGTCGAAAAAACAAAAAAACGTGCAGAATATATCCACAGTATCAAGATCAATGTATGATGAAGTTATCACAAGGGGATGAAAATTGTTCACAATCTTATCCACAGCCTGTTAATAACTATTTGATGTGCATAAGTTCATCCACACAGAAAACAAATCTATCATAGCAAAATAAGCCTTTGATTTCAACGAATTCCTCGATTTTATCCACATATTCAACTGCTTGTGTATAATTGTTATCTACAACACTAGATATTGTTTATATCCTGTGTGGATTCGACAGTTTGGCAGAGATTCGCGAAAAAATTATGCACATGTTACTAATTTTCTTGCGGATTAGCCCGATGTGGACAAAATTTCGTGACAAGTTACAATTATCCACAGCAGACTTGGACATAGATTTGGGCAAGGCTCCAAATGAGAAAGTCGCAGGGCTGTCGAGGTTGACTTTTGAGCGTCGTCGTGGTTTAATCTAAAAAGGTGTTTTTGCGTTTATGGGTGAGGTGTGCTTGTTGACATACAGTACTTCAATCTCATGTGATGCATTGTTGGATGTAGCTTGAATGTTCAAGGAATTGTAATGCATAGATGAAGATGCCGATTCCTTGTGTAAGGAGGTGCGAAAGATGAGACCGACTTTTAGACCGAACGTAAGCAAACGCAAGAAAGTTCACGGCTTCCGCAAGCGGATGAGCACGAAGAACGGACGCAAGGTACTGAGTGCACGCCGCCAAAAAGGCAGAAAAGCGCTGAGCGCTTAGCATGAAGATAAAGACCACATCGGGTGGTCTTTTTTTCAAATCTGGGGGAAGTCAGCCGAAGCTGCCATGAGGACAGGCAATAAGGAAAGGCCGGTGTATACAAGCTCGTGCATAGAAAGCTTCGTCTGCGTAAAAGACAGGATTTTAACCGAATCTATAGAGGCGGAAGATCGTTTGCGAATAGCCAGCTCGTGATCTACTGGTCGCGCAAGCCCGAGGTGGAGCAGTTTCGCATGGGCGTGTCGGTCAGCAAGAAGCTGGGCAATGCCGTCGTGCGCAACCGGATGAGGCGTGTGCTGAAGGAGATCGTGAGGCATAATAAGGATAAGATTGTGCCGCATATCGATTTCATCCTTATTGCGCGCATGCCCTCCGTCTCGATGACCAGCAAGGAGCTGGAGAAGAGTGTGCTCCACCTGCTCCGCAAAGCTAAGCTATTGAAACAGAACACGCCTGCTGCAAGAAGCTAAAGGATGAAGGCTAACGGCTGCTAAAGGAGCGGTTCGGCAAATGGTAGCTGTGCGACATCATATAGGAAGACAAGCCGTAGAGGATGCCGAAGCCGGCCTGGATGCGCTGTTTCCTTGTGTATAAGAATATGGTATAGTTTAACTTGAAATATTTGAGCCGGGGCAGCCTGCGCCTGTATTTTGATACGCAGCGGCATCGGTTGTCCATATGTGGGACAAGCGTTCTAGTTGTAGCGCTGTAGCTGGTCTGCCCGCATGAGCGGGATGACGGTGTGGGCGCGAGCGACAGAAGTTGTGCACGCTTGCGAGAGATGTGTTGCTCTTTAGAGAGGAGTTTTGATGTTGTCCCGATTGTTCAAGAGAAAATGGTTCCTTGTGATTGCGATGGTCATGATGATGGCCTTGCTGGCGGGATGCGCACCGGTGGATCATACCACCTCGACGGAAGATCTGCTGAAGGGCAACTTCTGGGAGCGCAATGTCGTGTATTATTTTGCGACGATGCTCGATAGCTTCGCTGACTGGTTCGGCGGCTCATACGGCCTGTCCATTCTGCTGTTGACCATTATCGTCAGAACGGCAATTCTGCCGCTGACCTTGAAGCAGTACCGCAGCACCAAGGCGATGCAAGCGCTGCAGCCAGAGATGAAGAAGATTAAGGACAAGTACAAGGATAATCCGCAAAAGCAGCAGGAGGAGACGATGAAGCTGTTCCAGCAGCATCAGGTCAATCCGCTGGCGGGCTGTCTGCCGCTCATCGTGCAGATGCCGATTTTTATCGCGCTGTACAACGCCATCTACATGAATCCCGACATCAGGTCGCATACATTCCTGTGGCTGGAGCTGGGGGCGAAGGACCCGTATTATGTTCTGCCGATTATTGCCGCGATAACGACATTTGTTCAATCCAAGATGATGCCGCAGCAGCCTAACAATCCAATGCAGTCGATCCTGTTGATCTTCCCTGTATTGATCTTTGTTATGGCGATCAATTTCCCTGCTGCGCTGCCGCTGTATTGGATTTACAGCAACATCTATACGATTGTACAAAACTACTTCTTGTATGTTCGCTCCTCTGACAAGGGCAAGGAGGTTCCTGCAAAATGAAGAAAATGACTGCATCGGGAAAGACGGTGAACGAGGCTGTACAAAAAGGCTTGACACAATGGCAAGTATCAGAGGATCGTGTTCGCATTACTGTATTGGAGCATCCCACGAAGGGCCTGTTCGGTTGGATCGGAGCCAAGGAAGCGAAGGTGGAACTGGAGCTTATTCCCGATGCGGCGGAGGAGACGGAGCAATTTTTCCTCGACGTTGCCCAGGCGATGGGATTGTCAGTTACAATTGAGCGGCGCCAGACCCGGGAAGGCTGGGTCTACGAGCTATCTGGTGGAGAAGATCTGGGTATGCTGATTGGTCGCCGCGGGCAGACGCTGGATGCATTGCAATACCTGGCTAACATTGTGGCTAACCGTTATTCAGACAGCCATACGCGCATCGTGCTTGATGCAGAGAATTTTCGTGAACGCAGGCGCAAGACACTGGAAGAGCTGGCAGAACGCCTGGCAGCCCGGGTCATCCGGTCGCGCAAGGAGGTTGTGCTGGAGCCGATGTCGCCATCGGAACGCAAGGTGATTCATTCGAAGCTTCAGAATCACGCCAAAGTGAGAACCTTCAGTAAAGGAGATGAGCCATACCGTCGTGTGGTCATCTCCGTGAAATCATAGACGGTAATTTCTCTCAAGCAATGCTTATACAAGGCATTGCTCTTTTTCCTTTCTAGGGACAAGTTTGTTCCATTATGATTATGAATAATGCAGAGGTGCAAAGGATGATACAGGATACCATAGCCGCTATATCGACGGCAGTCGGGGAGGGCGGTATAGCAGTCATACGAGTGAGCGGTCCTCAGGCCGTTCAGGCGGCGCATGCCATATTCCGCAGCCGTACTGACATCCGCAGCGCCGCTTCACATACCGTACATTACGGCCATATAGCCGATCCGCGCAGCGGGGAGACAGTGGAGGAGGTACTGTTGACCGTTATGCGCGGGCCACGCTCCTTCACGGCCGAGGATGTGGTGGAGATCAGTACGCATGGCGGCTACATCTCCGTGAAGAAGGTGCTGGATGTCGTGCTGCAGCAGCCAGATGTGCGTGCGGCGGAGCCGGGTGAATTCACCAAGCGGGCCTTCCTGAACGGACGGATCGATCTGGCACAGGCCGAAGCGGTTATTGATCTGATCCGCTCGAAGTCGGATCGTGCCTTCGCGATCGCGTTGAAGCAGGTGGATGGCAAGCTGTCGCGGCAGATTCGCGGGCTGCGCCAGGAAGTAATTGAACTGCTGGCGCATATAGAGGTGAATATAGATTACCCCGAGCATGATGTGGAGGAGATGACGAGCAGTTATATTCGTGAGCAATGTCATCTCGTGATTGGGCAGCTCGACCAGTTGTTAAAAACAGCAAATGAAGGCAAAATATTAAGAGAAGGCATAACGACAGCGATCGTCGGACGGCCAAATGTGGGTAAATCGTCGCTGCTCAATGCATTGGCTCAAGATAATAAGGCGATTGTGACCGATATTCCTGGCACGACACGCGATGTGATCGAGGAATTTGTCACAGTCGGCGGCATTCCGCTCAAGCTGCTGGATACGGCAGGGATTCGAGAAACGTCGGATATTGTCGAGCAGATGGGTGTTGAACGGTCGCGAAATGCGTTGAAGGATGCCGATCTTATATTGCTGGTGCTCAATCATCATGAGTCGCTTCATGAGGATGAGCGGGAGCTGATGGAGCTGCTGGCTGGACGGCAAGTCATCGTCATTGTGAATAAGACCGATCTGGAAGGGCATCTGGAGATGGAGGAGCTTCAGCAGCGATACCCGCAAGAGGCTATCGTACCGATGTCTGTACTGCAGGAGGAAGGGCTGGAGCAGCTAGAGCAGGCAATCTCGTCGCTATTTTTCAGCGGCAAGCTGGAGTCGGCTGATCTGACGTATGTCAGCAATGCTCGTCATATTGCGCTGCTGAAGCAGTCGAAGCAATCCTTGGAGGATGCGATTGAAGCAACATATCAGGGAATTCCGATCGATATTATACAGATAGATGTAAGAACAGCCTGGGAGCAGCTCGGGGAGATTATCGGCGACTCGGCAGGCGATTCGCTCATTGATCAGATCTTCTCGCAGTTCTGTCTAGGCAAGTAAGAGGTAGGTTACCGAGGTAATGGGTAGTGGGGCTAGATAAGTGTATGAAGTAGCAAGACAAAATGAAGACGTGAAATGAGGGAGAGTACACAATGAGCTATGAAGCGGGCCAATATGACGTTATTGTCATCGGAGCAGGCCATGCAGGCTGTGAAGCGGCACTCGCTGCGGCCCGGATGGGCTGTGAGACGTTGCTGCTGACGATCAATCTGGATATGGTGGCCTTCATGCCATGCAATCCATCAATCGGTGGGCCTGCCAAAGGGCATGTGGTGCGGGAGATTGACGCCTTGGGCGGAGAGATGGGACGCAATATCGATAAGACATTTATTCAGATGAGGATGCTCAATACAGGGAAGGGACCAGCCGTCCACGCGCTGAGGGCGCAGGCGGATAAATTCTTGTATCAGCATACGATGAAGAAAACGATCGAAGAGACGGAGCGGCTGACGCTGCGGCAGGGCATGGTGGAAGAACTGATTGTCGAGGATGGTGTCTGCGTAGGAGCTATCACCAAGACCGGTGCTACCTATCGCTCCAAAACCGTTGTGCTGACAACGGGTACGTATCTGCGTGGCAAGATCATTATGGGCGAGCTGATCTATGAGAGCGGCCCGAACAATCAACAGCCGTCTGTGAAGCTGTCTGAGAGCTTGCGTCAGCTAGGGTTCCAGCTTGCGCGCTTCAAGACAGGGACACCGCCGCGTGTGCACAAGGATTCGATTGACTTCGACAAGACAGAGATTCAGCCGGGAGATGAGAATCCTAAGTTTTTCTCGTATGAGACGGAATACTCCGACAATGAGCAGATCCCATGCTGGCTGACATACACTTCGGAGGATACACATCGGATTATTAATGAAAATCTCCATCGTGCCCCGATGTTTTCTGGAGCGATCGAAGGGACAGGGCCGCGATATTGCCCATCTATAGAAGACAAAATTGTTCGTTTTGCCGATAAGCCGAAGCATCAGATCTTCCTGGAGCCGGAGGGCAGGCACACCTCAGAGTATTATGTGCAGGGTCTGTCAACGAGTATGCCAGAGGATGTGCAACTGCAGATATTGCGCTCTGTCCCAGGGCTGGAGCGAGTGGAGATGATGCGTACCGGCTATGCGATCGAATATGATGCTGTAGTGCCTACACAGCTATGGCCAACGCTGGAGACGAAGGTGGTTCCGGGGCTGTTCACAGCGGGACAAATTAATGGTACCTCAGGGTATGAGGAAGCTGCGGGGCAGGGGATTATTGCCGGTATTAATGCAGCCTGCAAGGTGTTGGGCAAGGAAGCAGTGATTATTGGACGTTCACAAGGCTATATCGGTGTCATGATTGACGACCTCGTGACGAAGGGGACGAATGACCCGTATCGGCTGCTTACTTCTCGTGCGGAATATCGGCTGCTGCTGCGGCATGATAATGCGGATCTGCGCCTGACACCGATTGGTCATGAGATTGGCTTGATTAGCGAAGCCCGATATGAGAAGTTTCTGGCGAAGAAGCACTATGTAGAACGGGAGATCGAACGTCTGAAGGAGACGAAGGTCAAGACGGACAGCGGTATTCAAGAAGTGCTGACTGGGCTGGGCTCGGCGCTGCTACAGCATTCGACCGACGCACTCTCGCTGCTGCGCCGTCCAGAGGTTACTTATGCGCATCTGGAGCCGTTCATTGATGCACCCTCTGAGCTGACAGAGGAGATGAAGGAGCAGGTTGAGATTCAGGTGAAATATGCGGGGTACATCGAGAAGCAGTTGCTCCAGGTGGAGCGTCTGGCGAAGATGGAGAAGAAGCGTATTCCAGCCGATATTGACTATGCAGATGTGAATGGGATTGCTTCCGAAGCGAAGCAGAAGCTATCCGATATTCGTCCAATCTCGATCGGGCAGGCATCGCGCATCTCTGGCGTCACCCCGGCAGACATTTCCATATTGCTGGTCTATCTGGAACACTACAATCGCGTTGTCGCAGCTCGGGGGTAAACATGGGACCAACTTGGTTTGCCGAGCAACTGGCTGCACGCAAGCTGGTGTTAACGGAGAAGCAACTGGAGCAGTTCCAGTTATATTTCAAGCTGCTCGTTGAATGGAATGAGAAGATGAATCTGACGGGGATCACAGAGGAGGAGGCGGTGTATGAGAAGCATTTCTTCGATTCGCTGTCGCTCTCGTTCTTCCTCGATTTCAGTTCGATTCAGTCTATTGCTGATATTGGATCAGGTGCGGGATTTCCTAGCCTGCCTCTCAAGATCGCTTATCCGCATCTGAAGGTAACGATCATCGATTCGCTGAACAAGCGCATACTGTTTCTACAGCATGTCGTGGAGCAGCTAGGGTTAGAGGGGGTTAGTTGTATTCATGGCCGAGCAGAGGATATAGCCAGAATGCCGGAGCATCGCGATCATTATGATCTGGTGACCGCGCGGGCGGTAGCACGACTCGCTGCCTTGAATGAGCTATGCTTGCCATTTGCCAGGAAAAACGGCCAATTTGCTTCGATGAAGGGAGCTTCTCCCGCGGAGGAGATCGCAGAGGCGGGCCGCAGCCTGAAGGAGCTGCGTGCCAAGGTGAAGGAGACCTATGAGATGAAGCTGCCGTTTGAACAATCGGAGCGTCATATTATTTGTATTCGCAAGTTGGATGCAACACCTAAGAAGTACCCTCGTAAGGCAGGGACTCCGATCAAGCTGCCATTAGTTTAAGTGGGCTGATGACAGCCAGCGTAACAACTAGATAGGTTACAAAGGATAAGCTAATGTTTCACGTGAAACATTAGCTTATTTTTATTTTATAGGAAGAACAAGCAGGAAAAATCGATCAGCTTGGCGAAATAATAAAGTTAGTTCATAATAGATACAGACTGTTACAGACTATGCTCGCGCAAAATAATTACTTCCTGCTAGTCGTCCAGATGTAAGATGCTGCCATCGACAATAGAGTGGCTTGTATTGCTAGCTGGCAGTTTGTTTGTGCTTGCGCCCAGGATGCAAGCGAACGAAGGCTGTCGTCGTCATGCCGTTGTGTGAATGAAACTGCAGTAGTAGCAGGCCGTCCTTGCGGATAGCGATCGCTGTTAACGGCGGGGAGTAGCGCAATTTGATAATTGGGTGGTTAGCATTAGTATGAAAGAACAATTCTCGCGTTTGTTCGGCCTGGGGGAAAAAATCGTTCAAGATGAAGTAAAGCAACTGCCGGTCGGCAATATTGACCCCAGTCCTTACCAGCCACGGACTATTTTTGATGATGACAAGATTGATGAGCTATGCCAGACAATCAAAACCCATGGCATTATTCAACCGATTGTTGTTCGCTTGCGTAATCAGAGGTATGAGATTATCGCAGGAGAACGGCGGTTTCGGGCGGTCAAGAAGCTCGGTATGGAGACCATACCGGCGATTATTCGTGATTTCAACGATTCCCAGGCAGCGTCGATTGCTCTAATCGAGAATCTACAGCGTGAGGGACTGACGGCAATTGAGGAAGCGATTGCGTATCAGAAGCTGATTGACCTTCATCAGTTGACACAGGAAAGCCTGGCGCAGCGGCTCGGCAAGAGCCAGTCCACCATTGCTAACAAGATTCGGCTGCTGAATCTAAGCGATGTCGTGAAGACAGCATTGATCGAGCGGAAGATTACCGAACGTCACGCCCGAGCATTGCTTGCTCTGGACACGGAGGAGCTTCAACAGAAGGTGCTTGATGACATTATTACTAAGGAATTGAACGTCAAGCAGACGGAAGCGCGGGTAGCATTCTATAAAGAAACATCGAAAATCAAAAAATCCAAACGTGTATCCTTTACCAAGGATGTTCGCCTGGCAGTTAATACAATTCGCCATTCGATCGAGATGGTGTCCGGCTCCGGTCTGAAAATTAAAACCGATGAAAAGGACAATGATGACCACTATGAAATTGTTATTCGTATCCCGAAGCGTTAAAATAAAACGGTGACCAAAATTCTAGACGGATTCGAGAGGTGAAGCTGTAACGCTCAGTAAAGTGTGTGTCGCTTCTCCTTAGTAGATGAATGGATCGTCTTATGTGTAGTAGACGCCGTCCTGATGATAGGACGGCGATCATCATTTGTAAGTGTGAACGCTAGTTTTATAATATTGAGGTGAACTGGTTTGTCCAAAATAATCGCGATTACGAACCAGAAGGGCGGAGTCGGCAAGACGACAACTTCTGTGAATTTAGGTGCTTCGCTGGCTTCGTTAGGAAGAAAAGTGCTTCTGATCGATATTGATCCGCAGGGCAATACGACGAGCGGGATTGGCATCAACAAGGCTGATGTAGAAAACTGCATTTATGATGTGTTGATTAATGAAATTCATCCACAGGAAGCAATGGTTGAGACCAAGATCCCTGGACTGACCGTTATACCCGCTACAATTCAGCTTGCAGGAGCTGAGATAGAGTTGGTGCCTACAATTTCTCGTGAAGTACGCTTGAAAAAAGCGATCCACCAAGTGAAGGATAAGTTTGATTATGTTCTCATCGATTGTCCTCCATCACTTGGTATCTTAACGATCAATTCTCTAACAGCGGCTGATTCCGTCATCATCCCCATTCAATGTGAATACTATGCGCTGGAAGGGTTGAGCCAGTTATTGAATACGGTTCGCCTTGTGCAGAAGCATCTGAATACTACCTTGCAGATAGAAGGGGTATTGCTTACGATGTTTGACGCGCGGACGAATCTGGGTATTCAGGTGATTGAAGAAGTGAAAAAGTACTTTCAGCAAAAGGTATATCAGACCATTATCCCACGTAATGTCCGTTTGAGTGAGGCTCCATCGCATGGTCAGTCCATCATCACGTATGATCCGAGATCAAAGGGTGCTGAGGTTTATCTTGAATTGGCAAAGGAAGTGATCACATATGAGCAAGCGGCTAGGTAGAGGGCTGGATGCGCTTATTCCGTCGTTATCTGTTAGTGAGGATGATAAGGTAATAGAGGTATCGTTATCTCAACTGCGACCGAACCCGTATCAGCCGCGCAAAACATTTGATGATGACTCGATCAAAGAACTGGCAGAATCGATCAAGCAGCATGGTGTCATTCAGCCAATCATTGTACGTAGTGTGCTCAAAGGCTATGAGATTATTGCAGGGGAGAGACGTTTTCGAGCCTCCAGTCTAATTGGCTCCCAAACGATCCCGGCTGTAGTTCGTTCATTCTCCGACCAGCAAGTGATGGAGATCGCTCTGATCGAAAACTTGCAGCGGGAGGATCTAAATGCTATCGAAATCGCCATTGCGTATCAGGCAATTATGGAGAAATTTGGGTTAACACAAGAAGAGCTATCGCTCAAGGTGGGCAAATCCCGTTCTCACATTGCAAACTTCCTCCGTTTGCTCACATTGCCTGATGAAATCAAAGATGATGTTTCACGTGGAACAATCTCGATGGGACATGCCCGTGCATTGGTAGGGGTGAAGCAAGAAGCTGTTCGTAAGGATCTGGCAAGCAAGATCGTCGAGTTTGAATGGAGTGTCCGGGAGCTGGAGGAAGAGATTCAGAAGCTGGATCAGCCTGGTAAGGAAGAACAGAAGTCGAAGCCGAAGACGAAGAAAAAGGATCCTTATATAGAGCATATCGAGGAATCGTTAAGAGAACGGTTCAAGACGACTGTGAAGGTGAAGCAGCAAAAGGATCGTGGGCGAATCGAGCTCATGTACTATAACAAGCAAGACCTGGAGCGTCTGCTCGAATTGCTTGAACGCATGGCCTAAGAGGTCTGAGTTGCAAGGGATATGGATAGATTTATAGATGGGCAATAGCATGCCGGAAGCCGCTCCTGATGACGTAGGAGAAGGTTCAAGGTGTGCTATTGTTATGAGTGGTTGGTATTCGGAAAATATAAGCAGGGAAGAGCGGCGGTTTACGGGGAACACTAATGATCCCGGATATAGGCGGAGCAAGGGAGCAGTGCTTTGCTTATCGAGAGAGGGGGAGGCAAATGCAAAAAGAGCATGGACGTCAGGATGTTATTTATCTCGATCATGCAGCGACATCATGGCCTAAGCCGCAGCAGGTGCTGGATGCGATGTATGAATGCATGCAGCATGATGCGGCTAATCCCGGACGGGGCAGCCATGCCATGGCTGTAAGAGCTAGTCGAATACTGTTCGATACGCGCAAGGCTCTGGCCAAGTTGTTTCGAATAAACAATCCGAATGATATATCGTTCGCACTCAACACAACAGGGGCCTTGAATCAGGCGATTAAGGGCTTCGTTAAGCCAGGAGATCATGTCATTGCAACAGCGGTCGAGCATAACTCGGTTCGACGGCCGCTGGAATATCTGAGACGGACAATCGGTATTCATATCACATATGTGGAATCAGACGAAATGGGGCATCTGGAGCCGAAAAAGGTGGAGGAGGCAATAAACAGTTCCACGACGTTGATTGTCGCCACACATAGCTCGAATCTGCTGGGCAGCATAATACCCATCGCAGATCTGGGGGAGCTTGCGCGTAAACATGGAGTCAAGCTGTTGGTGGATGCTGCTCAGACCGCTGGAGCGCTTGATATAGACGTTGGAGCGATGGGGGTGGATATGTTAGCCTTTCCTGGGCATAAGGGTCTTCTGGGGCCTCAGGGGACGGGAGGGCTGTATATCCATCCTGAGCTAGAGCTGGAGCCGTTGATCCATGGGGGGACAGGCAGTCAGTCAGAGGCGGTCGAGCAGCCAGTGGTGCGACCTGATCGCTACGAATCGGGTACGCAGAATACGCCGGGGCTTGCAGGGCTGAAGGCCGGGGTGAACTATATACTGCAGGAAGGCGCTGCTCGCATTCACGACCGGGAGTGGCAGTTGACCCAATACATTATGGAACAGCTCCTGCCTGTCGACGGCTTGCGCTTGCTGGGGCCGGCGTTAGGGAAGCCGAGGACGGGTATTGTGTCGTTCGTTGTGGATGGGATCGATCCTTCGGAGATGGGGTTCATCCTGGATCGTCATTATAAGATCGCAGTGCGCACAGGGTTTCATTGCACGCCGTTATCGCATATGCAGGCTGGGACAGAAGGGACAGGCGCGGTCAGGGCCAGTGTAGGCTGCTTCACAACGGAGGATGAAGCGAGGTCGCTGGTTGAGGCTGTAAAGGAAGTCATTCAGCAATACCGCTAACAGATGAGAGCTCGGACGGCTCGGACGGCATGAGGGTGAATTCATATATATAGAGGAGAAATAGGGGTATGGCAGACGGTAGCACAACAATAACAGTGGAAGCATGGGTCATCGCGGCGATGCTTGGCAGCATCGTGCTGCTGTATGTATGGGTGCTGACATTAAGCATTCGATTCGGGAAGCTGCGCAAGCGGTACAGTAAGATGATGGCGGATACGGGGATCGACAATCTGGAGCAATTAATCATGCAATTGCAGCACAATGACCAGCAGCAGCACAGCAAGCTGCAGTTGCAGGAGGAGCAAATGCAGCTTGTCCAGCGTGCTCTGTCGGAGCAGAAGGGCAAGATTGGAATACACAGGTATAATGCATTCACCGGCCAAGGAAGTGATCTAAGCTTCTCGCTGGCCATAGTGAATGACAGTCAGGACGGTGTTGTGCTCAGCGGCATCCACGGTCGTGAGGAGACCTATGTATATGCCAAGCCACTCAAGCAAGGGGAGTCGTCTTATGCACTGTCGCCAGAGGAGAAGAAGGCAATTCAGATCGCAATGGAGCAAGGGCGATAGACGAAGAGCAAGCTACACATCGAGTGCAGGCAGATGCGCTGAAGTAGAGGCTGCAATAGCCTGATATAGGCTGAAGGCAATGATGTCCGACATGCTCATGACTAGATGAAGACGGGTGTTCTGCAGGACGAAATATTCCATAAATCCGCCTACGTTTACGATCCCTGTAATGTGAATATCGCCTACGGGCGGAAGCTGCTTGTTCACTCCGGCGCCAGGACGGACAGGACCCTCGCCAACCTGGATGCAGCCGACGCTTGACACTTGACCAAGACAGGCGTCGATTCCAATGACAAAGGGGGGATGGCTCACTTGGTTAATTCGATGGAGCGTCTCCTCCAGATTCATCGCGTGTACAGGGGATTCCAGTGTGCCATAGACATCAAATTGCTCATGCTGGTGTCTGCTCAGTGAGGTGCCGACAAGCGGTCCAAGAGCATCGCCTGTGGAACGATCGGTGCCGATGCAGACAACAGCAATCCGGCGGTCGGCTGGCTTGAGCAGCAATTTGAGTCGTTGAATAAGCTGGCCGTTGACGTTTGGCTCAGATGACGCTATTTTAAAAGATGAGGAGTTTGAGGCTGCTAGCTTCATAGAATCCCTCCGACAATTTAGTTGATTATAGCTTTGGTAGTATTCAGTATATGGAAATTGCTGAAGTTTTATACGCCTAGCCACTAATTCGGGTGGAGACAGAGGGAGGATGACATGCTGATTGCATTCGATTCTACGCAGCAGGCGTTGCGGGCAGAGATGCTGCTTGAGTACGCAGAGATAGAGATTGATATTTGTCCGACACCCAAAGAAATAACAGCCGGCTGCGCGCTTTCTATCCATTTCCCGGATGATGAGCTCGATCAGGTAACACGGATTATTTCGAGTGAGAACGTTGAGATTCGGGGTATTTTCGTCCAGGCGGAGGAAGGCTACCAAGAAGTGCTGTTAAGTAGCTAGAGCGAAGGAGGGTGGCTGAGGTGGGATGGTTGACAACAGTCTATGATACGATTGCAGCCGAGTTGAGTGATGAGGCGCTCTGGCGGAATGTCACCTGGTCGGCAATCCGTATACTCTTTATTTTACTAGCAGGCAGAATCTTGATTCTCGTGCTTAATCGCTTCATCGACCATCTGGTGTCCAACAAGGAGCTGCGGCGGCTGTCGCATCAGACACGCCGAATTCGAACCATCGCGAAGCTGCTTAAAAATGTCGGCTCGTATACGATTCATTTTGTCAGCGTACTGCTCATCCTCTCCGAATTCAACATTAATCTGGGGCCGTTGCTGGCTGGTGCTGGTGTAATCGGTCTGGCGATCGGCTTCGGAGCACAGAGCCTGGTCAAGGATGTTATTGCCGGTTTTTTTATTGTGGTCGAGGATCAATTTGCGGTGGGCGACGTGATTCAGACCGGGACGATGAAGGGGACGGTAGAGCTGGTCGGGATGCGGTCTACCCGCATTCAGAGCTGGACGGGCGAGGTACATATTATTCCCAATGGCATGATTAATCAGGTGACAAATTACTCCATTCATAACACATTGGCTGTTGTCGATATTTCGGTTCCACTTCAGGCAAATACGGAAGAGACATTGGCGATGATGAACGATATTGTCATGAAGATTGAAGACTCTAACATCATCAAGCCTCCGCAGGTATTAGGTATTCAGTCGATGACAGCATCGGAGATGTCGATACGAGTGATTGCGGAATGCAAGCCCAACACACATGGAAGCGTGTCGCGTGTACTGAACCGTGAGATCAAGCTGGGAATTGATCAGAGGCGCAGCGATAGCCAGATGCTGTAGAATCCAATAGGTGAGTGAAGCAGGGGAGGGAATCAAATGGAGCGCAAGCAATTTCAGCTTGGAGATATTGTACAGATGAAGAAACCGCATCCTTGCGGAACAAATGAGATGGAGATTATCCGCATGGGGATGGATATTCGCATTAAATGTGTAGGCTGCAAGCATAGTGTGTTGATTCCCCGCTTGAAGTTTGAGAAGAATATGAAAAAGGTGCTCCGCAGCAAGGAAGAATCAGATCAAGGCGGCGTTTTGGAGTAAGAGGACTCCGTGCAAAGACCCCGAAAGCTGAAAGCGAATGGAGGCAATCGGTGCTTGCCCCATCCTGTGCGAACGATGCCGGGAGCGCTCT
This sequence comes from Paenibacillus sp. J5, assembly GCF_054955055.1. Classification (NCBI taxonomy): domain Bacteria; kingdom Bacillati; phylum Bacillota; class Bacilli; order Caryophanales; family Paenibacillaceae; genus Paenibacillus; species Paenibacillus sp. J5. The sequence continues at coordinate 26,117 of NZ_JBUEDD010000015.1, forward strand.
ATGGTGCACCAAGACTTGCTATGGTGACATGTAGATGTGAAAAACAGAATGTGCCGAAACGGAACGTCCAGTAGGTGATTGCCTTCACTTCAGTACGGAAGCTGCACTGAAATTTTTCAGATTGATGCTTGTCAAGCGTTACAAGCCGTGGTATAATAATCTTCGTTGCGGAAATGGAAAGGTACCCAAGTGGTCCAAGGGGGCTGACTCGAAATCAGCTAGGCGTCTCACGGCGTGCGTGGGTTCGAATCCCACCCTTTCCGCCACTTTATTGTCTAATATAGCTAAGTCTTCTACTGGTCAAGTAGGGGGCTTTTTTTGTTTTGTGCTGTTTCGTGCATAGTGCTTTCAAATCTGGCCGTTAAGGTCGCGAATGCTCCAATAGCCTGTACGCTAGGGCAAGGGTGCTGCTTCTGCTCGATTGCAATATACAACTTGCCATCGCTAGCCTGATCTGGTATAGTATTGTGGTATGCGAGTCTACTCGCTCCTTGTTCTCTGTGTCAGTTATTACAGAGGGCCGCTAGTCCAAGAGGAGGTGAAACAATATGCGCAAATATGAAGTGATGTACATCATTCGTCCAGACGCTGAGCAGGAAGCTGTACAAGCTCTCGTTGAGAAGTTCGAAGGCATCATCAATAATGGCGGAGAGGTTACAAAGTCCGATCTGATGGGAAAACGCCGCCTTGCGTATGAGATCAACAAGATTCGTGACGGGATCTACGTACTAGTTCATTTCAATGCAACTTCTGAAGTTGTTAATGAGCTTGACCGCGTCATGAAGATTACGGATGAAATCATCCGTTACTTGATCGTCAGAGATGTAGCTTAATCTACGCAAGGATGTTTCTTCGATTGGAGGCATGTACCGATGTTGAACCGTGTTATTCTGATAGGCAGACTCACAAGAGACCCGGAGATGCGTTATACCCCTGCGGGTGTAGCCGTTACCCAATTCACTCTTGCTGTGGATCGGCCGTTCACGTCCAGTCAGGGCGAGCGTGAGGCAGACTTTATCCCGGTGGTGACTTGGCGTCAGTTGGCAGAAACCTGCGCGAATTATCTTCGCAAGGGGCGTCTGACAGCGGTCGAGGGCCGTATCCAGGTTCGTAGCTATGACAACAATGAAGGCAAGCGTGTCTACGTCACTGAGGTGATTGCAGACAATGTGCGCTTCTTGGAGTCTAACCGTGACAACAATGGCTCCCGTGAGGAGTTCAGCGGCGGTGGCGGTAGTGGCGGCGGATATAGCGGTGGAGGTCAAGGCGGAAGCAACTATGGTGGAGGCAATTACAGCGGCGGTGGCCAAGGTGGAGGCAACTCCTCATATGGCGGAGGCCGTCCTGGAAATAATTCCCCATCACGGAATAACAACAACGATCCGTTCTCGGATGACGGTCGCCCGATCGATATATCAGAGGATGATTTGCCATTTTAGATGAAAGGATGACGACGAATGAGCTTTAAGCAAAGAGAAGGCGGCGACGAGCGTCCAGAACGCAAGTTCGGTGGCCGTAAAGGCGGACGTAACAAACGCCGTAAGGTTTGTTTCTTCACCGTAAACAAAATCACTCACATTGACTATAAAGACATCGACTTGCTTCGCAAGTTTATTAGCGAGCGCGGCAAAATCTTGCCTCGTCGCGTAACGGGCACAAGCGCGAAGTACCAGCGCCTGCTGACCGTTGCAATCAAGCGCTCCCGTCAGGTAGCTCTGCTGCCTTACACTACGGAGTAGTCTATTCATCAGCCAAGCGGGGCTATGCCAGCGCTGCGGATGAACCTGAAGAGCAGTCCATTACGGGCTGCTCTTTTTGCTGTTGGTGCGCCCCAGTCCGGTCTATCGGGCACTGCCGCATTGTGTTCAGGCAACGGAACACGTTAAAATAGAAGGGAGAACAAGAATAGGTGATGAACCTACCATAATAGAATGGAGTGTTATGGCGTTATGAATATTGCTTTTTTCTTGCTGCCCAAACAAGAGGTTGTCTGTGTAACAGAGGATGCAACGTTGCGCCAGACGTTGGAGCGTATGGAGTACCATCGCTACACAGCCGTACCGATTCTGACAGAGGAGGGCGGCTATGCAGGCACCGTGACGGAGGGCGATCTCCTCTGGTACATGAAGAACCATCCTGAAATCAGCTTCGAGCAATGTCATAAAGTGAGATTGCTTGATATTCCCAGACGACTTCAGAACAAAGCGGTACAGATCGACGCCAAGATGGAGGATCTGATCTCGCTGGCCAAGGTGCAGAATTTTGTACCTGTTGTGGATGATATGAACCGATTTATCGGAATTGTGCGTAGAAGCGATATTATTGACTACTGCTCGGAGGCGATGATGAAAATTTCGCTCAGGCAGGAGGCATAATAATAGATAGCGACTCCCGTGGTTTATTTATGTGGAGGATAGGTTTATGGTATAATGGGGAGTAAAGCGTGTGTGCAATCAGATGAGAAACAAGAGGTGAACGGTTTGAATACCGGTGTGAAATCGGTGCTGTGGAGCGCTGCAGCCTCTATGCTGCTCGTTCTAATGTCAGTTCCCATGATGAATGTTCTGGTTGTCGCTTTTATGACGGTGCCGTTTGCCATACTGTATACGATGTTGCCTAAGGGGCAGTTCCTCCTGCATGCAGCGGCTTCTATCGCGCTTGGCTATGTGCTCGCCGGGCCGGCTGCGCTGGTGTTCGGCTTGTTCTTCCTGGTGCCAGCCGTGGCAGCCGGACATATGTACCGGCGGCAGGCCAATGCCAGAACAGTGATTACAGTGGTAACGATCGTCATATTAGGCCAGCTACTGCTGGAGCTGTTGCTCTTCTCCTGGGTCATGCAGATCTCTCTAATTGGAGAGCTGGGTAATATCGTGCGTCTGCTGGTGAGTGAGTTTTCCGCTCAGAACCTGCTGCCTCCACAATGGACGGATGAGACAACAACGAGCTTGATTCGTCTGATGACCCAATCCATTCCGCTCGTATTTATCGTCTTTTCGTTTGTTGCTGCTGCCGGAGGCCACTGGATGGCCAGATTGCTACTGCGGCGATCGTATGGGCGCGAGGTGCCAGGTCTGCCCCCTGCGAAAGATTGGATGATGCCGAAATCGCTGGTCATGTACTACTTGGTAGCGCTTATTTTGCAACTTGTAGCGACTGGGGATCATAATTCCTATCTGGATGTTGTACTCTTAAATATGGTTCCTCTTTTGCGGCTGGTATTTGCAATACAGGCGATTGGATTTTTCTTTTTCTTAGCTGACCAGAAGGGGTGGCATAAAGCTATTCCACTACTGCTGGCGGTGCCCGTGATCTTGTTCCCGCCGCTTAGCCTGATCGGGGTGCTCGATGTAGCGTTCCCGATCCGAAAATCGTTCAAAAGAACATAATACAGGGGCGGATTAAGAATGCCGAAGTTTTTGGTAAAGCGTTGGCACGGAATGCACCAGCTAGGAGCATTCGTGATCATGATTGCAATGGCAGCGGCGTTGGCATGGTTTCATTGGGTAGCTGGCGCAGTCGGTCTGCTGCTGGTGTTGGGGGCGGGGATTTTCACGCTCTATGCCGAGCGCGCGTTCCGCAAGGAGCTCAGATCCTATCTGAATACGCTGTCCTACCGAGTGAAAAAAGCGGGCAATGAAGTCATCAGCGAGCTGCCATTCGGAATTATCCTGTATAATGAGGACAAGGTGATCGAATGGCATAATCCATTCGTGGCGGAGATGCTGCAGGGCGATTCCTTCATCGGCGAGCCGCTCAAGGAGGCATTCCCCTCCTGGCAGCCTTCCAAGAGCAAGGAGAGCAAGGAACAGCTTAGCGAGGTTGCTGTCGGGTCCAAGATGTATTCCTTTCACCTGAAGTCTGACGAACGGCTGATCTATATCCGGGATATTACACAGCGCTGGACAATCGAGCGCAAATATGAGGACGAGAAGCTGTCGATTGGAATCGTCATGATGGATAATCTGGAGGAGGTCACTCAGGGGATGGATGAGCAGCAGCGGGCTGCACTGCTATCCAAGGTGACCAGCGAGATTACAGAGTGGGGTCATCGCTATCAGATGCTGCTGAAACGCCTCACCTCTGACCGTTATTTGATTATTACCAATATGGCGACGCTCAAGCAGTTGGAGCAGTCGAGGTTCGTTATTCTCGACCAGGTGCGCGAGATGACCCAGGAGCTGAAGATTCCCATGACGCTCAGCATCGGGTTTGCCGCTGGCTCCTCCAAGGTGAACGAGCTCGGCTCATGGATGCAGACGAGCTTGGATATAGCGCTCGGTCGCGGCGGCGACCAGGCGGCGATCAAGATCGGAGAGAAGCAGATCTTCTACGGAGGGAAGTCGGGAGCGGTTGAGAAGCGGACACGCGTCCGGGCTCGAGTGGTGGCGCATGCGCTGCGCGACATGATTAAGGAGAGCAGCAATGTAGTCATCATGGGTCACAAGATGCCAGATATGGACTCAGTCGGGGCTGCGATCGGCGTGCTCAAGGCGGCACAGTTGTTCGACAAGGAAGCCTATATCGTCATTGAGGGCATTAATCCGGCGATTCAGAAGATGATGGAGATGATCCGGGAGGAGTCGAAGCTGCTCAAATGGTTCATCACGCCGGAGCAGGCGATGACGCTGATTGGCCCGAAGTCGCTGGCTGTAGTCGTCGATACCCACCGGGCGTCCATGGTGAAGGAGCCGAAGCTGCTAGCCATGACGGAACGGATCGTCGTGCTGGATCATCATCGTCGCAGCGAGGAGTTCATTCACAACCCGCTGCTCGTCTATATGGAGCCGTATGCCTCGTCGACATGCGAGCTGATCACCGAGCTGCTGCAGTATATTCACGAGCGAGTATCGCTGGATGTGGCGGAAGCGACTGCACTGCTAGCCGGCATTATAGTGGATACGAAGAGCTTCGCGCTCAGGACGGGGGCGAGAACGTTCGAGGCGGCGTCATTCCTGCGTCGTCATGGAGCGGATTCAACGCTGATCCTGAAGATGCTCCAGGAGGATCTTGAGGAGTATGTGCGCAAGGCAGAGATCATCAAGCATGCTGAAATAATGTATGATCATATTGCGATTGCGGTCACAGAGCCAGGACGGACATATCCTCAACTGTTGATTGCACAGGTGGCAGACACGCTGCTGAACATGAATGATGTGCTCGCCTCATTTGTTATCGGGGAACGCCCGGACGGCACCATCGGCATTAGCGCCCGCTCGCTCGGGAATATGAATGTGCAAGTGGTGATGGAGCGTATGGGCGGAGGCGGACATCTGACAAATGCAGCGGCGCAGCTCGAATGCTCGGTCAAGGAGGCTGCGTGGCGGCTCAAGAAGGTGTTGCAAGAAATTGAGGAGGAAGAGGGGTTATTTGAATGAAGGTCATTTTCCTGCAGGATGTAAAGGGTCAAGGCAAGAAGGGCGAGGTTAAGGAAGTATCGGAGGGCTATGCGCGCAATTTTCTGCTGCCAAAAGGGCTGATCAAGCTGGCTTCGGATGGCAACCTGAAGACGCTGGAGGTACAGAACGCAGCGGAGCAAAAGCGCAAGGAGAAGGAGAAGGAGGATGCCGAGAAGCTGGCAGCTCGTCTGGGCGAGCTCAAGGTCATCGTGAAGACGAAGGCGGGCGAAGGCGGCAGACTGTTCGGCGCGATTACGAGTAAGCAGGTTGCTGAGGCGCTGGCGAGCCAGGCGGGCATCAAGATCGACAAACGCAAGATTGAGCTGGAGGAGCCGATTCGTTCGCTCGGCGTGACCCAAGTGGCAGTCAAGCTGCATCATGAGGTCAAGGCGAAGCTTCATGTGCATACTGTAGAAGAATAAAGAAGTCGGGCAAGGAGCTGGAACCATGAACCCGGATCTAATGTTTGAACGTGTACCACCGCAAAATATGGAAGCCGAGCAGGCCGTGCTCGGCTCTATTTTGCTGCAAAGCGAAGCGTTGATCACCGCGATGGAGCGCATCCGCAGTGAGGATTTCTATAGTACGCCGCATCAGTTGATCTATGAAGCGATGGTGGAGCTGGGGGAGGGCAACCAGCCGATCGATCTGGTGACGCTGACAGCCTATCTGCAGGATCGTCAGCAACTGGAGGAGGTCGGCGGCGTCAGCTATCTGGCGAAGCTGGCAGGCGGGGTGCCGACGGCTGCCAATATCGACTATTATGCCCAGATCGTCGAGGAGAAGTCGATGTACCGGCGGCTGATCCGCACCGCGACGCAGATTGTGACCAATGGCTATGCTGCGACGGACGATATTGGGCTTCTGCTCAGCGAGGCCGAGCAGAAGATTATGGAGATCTCCAACCGGAGGGCGTCCAGCGGCTTTATCTCGATTCGCGATGTGCTGATGGAAGTGTTCGAGCGGGTGGAGCATCTGTACTCCAACAAGGGCGGGGCCACCGGTATCCCGTCCGGCTTCACCGATCTGGATAAGATGACCTCCGGCTTCCAGCGCAATGATCTGATTATCGTTGCTGCCAGGCCGTCGGTAGGGAAGACGGCGTTCGCGCTCAATATTGCCCAGAATGTCGGCGTGCGCGCAAGAGAGACCGTGGCAATCTTCAGTCTGGAGATGTCGGCAGCACAGTTGGTGCAGCGGATGATCTGCGCGGAGTCCAATGTAGATGCGGGACGGATGCGCACCGGGTATCTGGAGGGAGATGACTGGGAGAAGCTGACGATGGCGATCGGCTCGCTCTCAGAGGCAGAAATCTACATCGATGACACCCCCGGCATCACCGTGGCCGATATTCGCGCCAAGTGCCGCCGTCTGAAGAAGGAGAAGGGGCTTGGGATGATTCTGATCGACTATCTGCAGTTGATTCAGGGTCGTGGCAAAGCGGGCGAGAACAGGCAGCAGGAGGTATCGGAAATCTCCAGAACGCTGAAGCAGATTGCCAGGGAGCTGGAAGTACCGGTGATTGCGCTGTCGCAGCTTAGCCGCGGCGTGGAGCAGCGGCAGGACAAGCGTCCGATGATGTCCGACCTGCGGGAGTCTGGCTCGATCGAGCAGGATGCCGACATCGTCGCATTTCTTTACCGGGATGATTACTATGATAAGGAATCGGAGAAAAAAAATATTATTGAGATCATCATAGCCAAGCAGCGGAATGGCCCTGTAGGCACGGTAGAGCTCGCCTTTCTCAAGAACTTCAACAAGTTTGTGTCGCTCGATCGCACCCATCAGGAGCCTGGAGCAGCGTCCTGATTGTTTACGAACAATTCTGGGGACTTTCTTGGAATTGTTCGTTTTTTATTGACATTAAAATTTGAGGCTGATACACTTATAGTGCTGCTTTGCAGAATAATGAATCAGCGAAGCCGTTTACATTGGAAGGCATAAGGGCTTTATTACGGTAGCGTAACGCAGGTGCGCCGTGCAGAAGTGCGGCAGCCGTTACAATAAATACCTAACAAATGGGTTTTATAACTGAATCGGGGGTATGGGAATGTCAACAGTTGTTGTTGTCGGAACGCAGTGGGGAGACGAAGGAAAAGGCAAAATCACGGATTATTTAGCGGATGGCGCCGATGTCGTCGCTCGTTATCAAGGCGGAAACAACGCTGGCCACACCATTCTTATCGGCAACAAAAAATATAAGCTGACGATGATTCCATCCGGAATTTTCAACAACGACAAGACGTGCGTCATCGGCAATGGGATGGTCATTAACCCGGCGGCATTGATCGATGAGATTCAGTACATTCATGATAACGGATTTTCGACAGCCAACCTCAAGATCAGCGACCGTGCGCATGTTATTATGCCGTATCATATGGTGCTGGATGCGCTGGAGGAAGACCGTAAGGGCGACAACAAGATCGGAACAACACGCAAGGGCATCGGTCCCTGCTATATGGATAAGGCGGCTAGAGCGGGCATTCGGATCGCAGACCTGATGGACGCCGAAGAATTCGAGAGCAAGGTGCGCTTGCTTGTCGAGCAGAAAAACCAGGTTATCGAGCAGGTATATGGCGGCGAGCCGGTGGATGCCGAAGCGATCATTCAAGAGTATCTGGGCTACGCGGAGAAGCTTCGTCCTTATGTGACGGACACCTCCGTTGTGCTGAATGATGCGATCGACGAGGGCAAGCATATTCTGTTCGAGGGCGCGCAAGGGGTCATGCTGGACATCGACCAGGGCACCTATCCGTTCGTGACCTCCTCCAACCCGACAGCCGGCGGCGTGTGCATCGGCTCCGGTGTAGGACCATCCAAAATCCAACAGGTCATCGGGGTTGCGAAGGCATACACGACCCGTGTTGGCGATGGCCCGTTCCCGACCGAGCTGCATGATGCGATCGGCGATCAGATCCGCGAGACCGGACATGAGTATGGCACCGTTACAGGACGCCCTCGCCGCGTTGGCTGGTTTGACAGCGTCGTGGTGCGCCATGCGCGCCGTGTAAGCGGCATTACAGGGCTATCTCTGAACTCGCTGGACGTGCTTACGGGACTGGAGACGGTCAAGATCTGCACGGGCTACAAATATCGTGGCGAGATCATTCAGCACTACCCTGCGAGCCTGAAGATGCTGGCAGAGTGCGAGGCCGTGTACGAGGAGCTGCCAGGCTGGAGCGAGGATATATCTGGTGCGAAGAAGCTGGAGGATCTCCCGGAATCGACACAGCGCTATGTACAGCGCGTATCCGAGCTGACAGGCATTCCGATCGCGATCTTCTCCGTAGGCCGTAATCGCGAGCAGACCAACCCGGTTGTGAACATCTATTAATCGTATTCCAATAGAACAGCCTCTCTCACGCATAGTGGAAGACGGCGCTGCAGATGGTTCGCCTGTACACAGGCGAGCTATCCTGGCGGCGCTGTCTGCGGTGCGTGAGCGAGGCTGTTTTTTGCTATGTGCACGGTTGGCCGCATCTGAGATTGCCTATACTGGCTAATAGGTTAGACTGCTCAGCAAGGAACGAAAGCGGGGGCCCGACTGTCTTCATGGGCAGGGGGCTCTCTGCCAGGCGGCTTCAGTTGGTTCATCGGGATGAAAGTTGAAGCGATGAAGCTAATAAAGCGATGAAGCCCTTCGAGCAGTGACGCCAATGGCAGAGGAGGATAGCGGCAATGATGATGAGAATCGTCTGGTGGATCGGCAAATGGGCGTTGGCAGCACTGGTGGTCAGTATGCTATCGGTGTGGACGACAGCTTATATTGTTAATAGCTATGTCGGCAGCTTTATTAAGCAGTACAATCTCCCTGTGGAGCCGCCGAAGCTGGCACTCTCGGGTGTATGGGGCAGTCTGTGGGGTGGCCCCGCGGCAAGCGGCAAGCAGCCGAGTGAGACGGCCGAGGAGGGAGCAGGGGCTGCGAGCAAGGAAGCAGCTAACGGAGGGCGGAGCGGCAGCACAGGGGGGCAGAAGAGCAGCACAGGAGGGCAGAGGAGCGACGCTGGGGGAGCTGACGGGGCTGACGAGACTGTGGAGGACCAAGCGTCAGCAGGAGAGAGTGCCCGGGAAGCTCATTCGGGTGCCGCTGGCGCCACGAATGAAGAGAGCGGCGAGAGCAGCATTGGCACGGAGTCGACTGGTGATGCGACAGCGCAGAGTGCTGGCGAGGAGGAGCCGCCGCTGTCGATCGAGTTCGGAGTGGGCAGTGGAACGAAGGCTAATTCGGGTGCAACGGCAGCGGATGGAGCCAGCAGCAGCCGGGGCGAAGGTGTGCCGGGAGTGGGAGAGCAGGAGCTTGACGGATCGGACCCGCTCGTCCTGTCGGCGGATGAATTAGTGCAGACTAAGGGGCAGATCAGTGCTGAGGATAAGCAGAAGATGTTCGCCATCATAGCCGAGCGTCTGCCGCAGCAGGCATGGCAGACCATCTCTCTATACATGGAGGACGGGCTCACAGAGAGCGAGCTGCAGGACATCCAGCAGATCGTGGCGCAGCACCTAAATGATGAGGAATATCAGTCCTTAATGGAGATTCTAAAAAAATATTAATCTTTCTCTTTCCCTCAAGCGGTTGAACATCCTGTTTGGCGTGTGATAAAGTAGAGCACAGGGTGACAAGAAATGGTGAATTTAACCTATTGATTTTGTCGAAACCTTAGACTTTACTAGATTATGCGTTAAGAAGGAGCAGATCATGGCCGTTTTCAGGGATAAACATCCATTGCGGAAAGTAGGACAATGGTTGCAGACCAGCTTTCGCAAGCTAGGCATGAAGGATATGAAGATCAAGGGGAAGACAGGCAAGGATGGTGCGGAGGGACAGGTATTGACTGTTGCTGGCCGCCGCAAGCCCTATCTGATTGCAGCGGGCGTAATGGCCTTGTTGGCGATCGCGGGCTTTACAACACAGCAATACATTTCCGCTAATACGATAGATTATTATCTTGTATATAGAGATGGCGAGCAGCTTGGAACGATCGACAATCCGCAGCAGGTGGACGAACTGCTCGCAAGCAGGAAGCAGGAGGTTGAGCAGCAGCATCCGGGGCTGCAGATGGTGATGGAGACCGGTACGCTGGATTATGTCCCGCAGAGTGGATTCAAGGCACAGCCTGAGAGCGAGCAGACGCTGCAGAAGCTGGGAGGTCTGCTGGACTTCCATGCAGTCGGCGTCGAGGTACGAGTGGAGGGCAAGCTGATCGGCATCGCCGCAGACCAGGCGGCAGCCGATCGGGTGCTGGAGAAGATACAGGCGCAATATGGTACACAGAGCGCTGGCAAGAGCGGTATGAAGGTGAAGGCGCTTGCCTTCGATGACAGCCAGGCACAGGTGGAGTCGAAGGAAGTGACGAAGGTGGAGTTCGTCGAGGACATCGCTACTGGAGAGATCAGCATCTCGCCTGAGCGCGTCACCGACGAGGAGGAGCTATACAAGCGGCTGACGCAGGGGACGAACAAGCCGACCAAGTATACGGTGCAGGAGGGTGACTGTGTAGGCTGCATCGCCTCCAAGTTCGATATTTCCCGTCAGGTGATCTACCAGAACAACCCGTGGATCGAGGATGATATTATTCGGGTAGGCGATGAGCTCGATCTGACGGTGATTCAGCCTGCGGTGACGGTGCAGACAGAGGAGATCGTCAAGGAGACGGAGAAGGTCGAGCCGCCGATCACGATCCAGAAGAATGATGAGATGCGCGAAGGCGAGTCGAAGGTAGTGACCGAGGGCAAGCCGGGCAAGAAGCTGGTGACGTATAAGCTTGTGAAGCAGAATGGCTACCTGATGAGCGAGGAGGTAACCGGCGAGGAAATTCTGGAGCCGGCTGTGCCGTCGGTTATCATCAAGGGAACCAAGGTGGTTCGTGGCGAGGGCAGCGGCAAGTTCGCGTGGCCAGTGAGCAGCGCCAAGGTATCCAGCTCCTTCGGCAAGCGCTGGGGGCGTCAGCATAAGGGGATCGACATTACCGGCAGCAAATCAATCCTGGCGTCCGATGAGGCGATTGTGGAGTTTGTCGGACAGAAGAATGGATACGGCAATGTGGTGATCCTGAACCATCAGAACGGATTCAAGACCTTGTACGGACATCTGAGCAGCTATACTGTCAGCAAGGGCGACATTGTAGAGAAGGGCGACCAGATCGGCGTCATGGGCAATACAGGGCGTTCAACCGGAACTCATCTCCATTTTGAGATTCTCAAGGAAGGCGATGCACAGAATCCGCTGAGTTATTTATAAGCGTACAGCACTTATATCTGAATATTATCTTCACTGCTGCGATGTGGCAGTGAAGTCCACTTTAACTCTCCCATAGCGTCTGCTGTGGGGGAGTTTTTAGCGTGCGGGGAATACTCCCCTGGGGACGAAGTGCGAGGTAGCTGATAGAACTTTAATTGGGTGTCGGGACGAAGGTATGTTAAAATAAGAGCAAAATGAAGCAGGGACAGGCGGTGAGGTCATGCATGGAAAAATATTGGTTGTAGACGATGAGCAGCCGATTGCAGATATCATCAAATTTAATCTGGAGAAGGAAGGTCATCAGGTCATCTGTGCGTCAGACGGAGGAGCAGCCGTGCAGTTGGCCTTCGAGGAAGAGCCGGATCTGATCCTGCTCGATCTGATGCTGCCGGTCAAGGACGGGATGGATGTATGTCGGGAGATTCGTACCCGTCTGCAGACACCGATTATTATGCTGACAGCCAAGGATACCGAGCTGGACAAGGTGCTGGGGCTGGAGATGGGTGCGGATGACTATGTCACCAAGCCGTTCAGCACACGCGAGCTGCTGGCTCGGGTCAAGGCGCATCTGCGCAGACAGCAGAAGACAGCCGAGCTGGTGGCGGCCGGGGGCGATGCCCAGGAGGATAAGAGCAAGCAGCCGGAACGCCAGGGGCTGGAGCTGTTCAATCTGTTCATTGATACAGACATGTATGTTGTATATAAGGACGATGAGCCGCTGGATTTGACGCATCGCGAGTATGAGCTGGTGCACTATTTGGCGCGCAATTGCGGCAAGGTGATGACCCGTGAGCATCTGCTGCAGGCGGTATGGGGATTCGAATATTTTGGCGATGTGCGCACGGTTGATGTGACGATCCGCAGACTGCGGGAGAAGATCGAGGATGATCCGAGCCGCCCGGAATATATTCTGACGCGCAGAGGCTTGGGATATTTGATGCGTAATCCAAAGTCGGGAGGCTTCGGGTATCGATGAAGGGCACCCGTATCTTCGGTACGATACAGGTCAAGCTGATTATTATCTATGTGCTGCTGATTCTGATCGGCATGCAGTTGATTGGCGTTTATTTCATCAGTACGATGAAGACATCGCTGATGGAGTCGTTCACCAACAACCTGAACGAGCAGGCCAATATTCTAACCAAATTCGTGGAGCAGACGCTGTCGCCGTCGACGCAAAGTCCCAATACGACAGATGAGCAGACGATCGGGGATCTGCGCGATATCGTCAGCACGCTGTTCAGTATTAACGAAGCGGAGATTCAGGTGCTCGATGCGAGCGGCAAGGTGCTAACAACATCGATGCCGTCCCATCAATCCTACGTCGGGCGCAAGAACACGACGCTGGCGGTCAGTCGGGCGCTACAGGGGATACGGGACAATGAAGAGGACATTATTAGCGAGGACAATGTTCGCAAGAAGGTCGTCGCCAAGCCGGCATTCCATGATAGCAAGGTCATCGGTGCGGTCTATATTGTCGCTTCGATGAACGGGCTGTATGAGACGATTAATCGTGTAAATGGCATCTTCATGTCCGGGATGCTGATCGCGCTGGGGCTGACAGGCATCCTGAGCGTCCTGCTGGCACATACGATTACGAACCCGATCAAGGGGCTGACTCGCCATGCGACTGCAGTCGCCGAGGGGCGATTCGATCAGCAGGTGCCTGTGCATGGAGATGATGAGATCGGACAGCTAAGCGAGGCCTTCAATGAGATGACTGCGCGGCTGCAGGAGGCGCTGTCGGCCAATGAAGAGGAGAAGGAGAAGCTGGCATCGATTCTGACGAATATGAGTGATGGGGTCATCGCTACGGACGAGCAGGGCGTCGTTGCCGTGACGAACCGCAGAGCGCGTGAGATGCTCGCGATCGAGCAGGGAGAGGGCAAGCCATTGACAGAGCTGCTGGGGCTGGGTGAAGAACGAATGGCTCAGTTGCGCGGCCCGGCAGAACAGGTGATCATGATTCGCAATGAGGGCCCGGAATATGAGCATGACTATACGATGCGGGTGACGTTCACTCCGATTCATCGGCGTGACAAGACGGCGTCGGGAACGATCGTCGTGCTGCAGGATGTGACCGAGCAGGAGAAGCTGGAGCAATCCAGGCGTGAGTTCGTGGCCAATGTATCGCATGAGCTGCGCACGCCGCTGACGACGATCAAGAGCTATGCCGAGGCGCTGGAGGATGGCGCGTTGCAGGAGCAGGAGCTGGCCGGTCGGTTCGTCGGCGTCATCAGCAACGAGGTGGAGCGGATGATCCGGCTGGTTACAGATCTACTCCATCTGTCGCGACTCGATTCGAACCAGGCGCCGCTGCGCCGTCAAGAGACGGATATTGCCGAGATGCTGGAGGAGGTGGCTGACCGCTTCTCCTTCCAACTGCGGCAGAAGTCCATTCATGCGAATGTGCAGGTGAAGCATCCGGTCACAACGGCCTGGCTGGATCGTGATCAGATTGATCAGGTGCTAGATAATCTGGTGTCCAATGCGATCAAGTATACGATGGACGGCGGTCATATCGAAATCTCTGCCGCTATGGCGGATGCTGATTCCATCTCGATCCGCGTCAAGGATACGGGGATTGGCATTCCTAAGAAGGATCTGAGCCGTATCTTCGACCGTTTCTACCGTGTGGACAAGGCGCGGTCGCGCAATATGGGCGGCACAGGGCTTGGTCTGTCCATTGCCCGGGAAATTATCAAGGCGCACGGGGGCACCATCTCGCTCGACTCTGAATGGAATGAAGGCACGGTCGTTACCTTTACTTTACCTACGATGCAGGAAAGGGGCGGCGTGTCATGATCGAGAAAATCAAGACCGGCGTATTGGCCTTCCTCGTCGTGCTAAGCCTGCTGCAAAGCTACTTTCTTGCTTATAGCTTCCCAAGTCTGGGCACGATCGTCTCCACCGAGCAGGATTATGTGCAGACCGAGAAGATCGGACAGGAGGAGCGCGTAGAGAACCTGATCTTCCCTGAGGACATCGTGCTGCATCTCGGGGGGGATAAGCATACGGTACTGTATCCCGACACCGAATTCTATAACCGTATCCTGGAGAGGCTGCGCGGCCGCGAGTTCAAGAGCTTCGAGCGCAATCTGCGCAATGTGCAGGACTGGGATACCATCCGCAGCCAGGAGGTAGGGCTTGAGCTTCGCTTCGGCTACGGCGTTCCGGTCGAGCTGCTGCAGAAGATGATGAAGCTGGACGGCGATCTGATGTTCCTTAATGATCAGATTGATCGCATCTGGATCTATCGAATGAAGGATCGCGAGGAAGTACGAGTCTACTTCTTCAGTTCAGTGACGAGCATGGTGTATGAATCGATCCGGGCTGACCTGACGATCAGCGATGTCCAGGAGTATGCGGGCTACGGAGAGTATTGGCCGTCTTATGCCACAGCGGATGGCGAGCTGTATCTGCCGCTGCGTCCGCTGGAGGCCATCGAATCGGTCATCCACTATGAGATGTATTCACCAGAGCAGATGCAAAAAAATCTGTTCTTCGATCCGAGCAGTACCCGCACGATCGAGGATCGGAGCGGCACACAGATCTATACGGACGGCAAACGAGGCATGCAGGTGGAGCAGGATGGTCAGTGGATCAAATTCACGGACCCTGTCGCGGCCGCCAGTACGAAGGATGTGCTGAGCAGCAATGTCTACTCGGCGATCTCGTTCATCAATCAGCATGGCGGGTGGGACGGGCTGCATCGATTCGTCAACCCGGAGCCGGAGGACAGCGGGCGGCTGGAGTTCCGCCAATATTATCAATCGCTACCGATCCTGAGCCTGCCGAGCTTCCGCTTCGGGCTGATGGAGCTGGCGGTGCAGCAAGGGATTGTCACGGAATATGAGCGGTCGCTCATGACGATTGCCAGCGGCAAGGCCGAGAAGGTGGTTCGCTACCTGCCAGGGGGCGAGCAGTTGAAGCAACTGGTGTCGGCCTACGATCGACGCGCCGAGGTCGAAGCAGTCTATCCGGCACTGCGGCCTTCACTAACAGGGGGCAAGCAGTTGCGGCTCACTCCGGTGTGGGCAGTGCGGCTGCAGGACGGCACAACGGAGGTACTCGGCGAGGCGCTGCCTGCCGGCACAGTGCTGGAGCAGGAGGCGCCGAACTCGGCTCGGCGCGAGCTGTTAGACGGCGACGCAGCATCCCAGCCGGGGCAGACATCGGATAAGTAGGCATCATTTAGGAACGGGGGTGGGAGGGTCTATGGATTGGGGCAGAGCGAAGAGCGTGCTGATCTTCGCCTTTATTATGCTGAATGTGCTGCTCGGCTACCAGCTATGGCTGGATGTACGCGAGCGGATCGACACCAATATGGATATGACGGACCTGCCTCCGGAGACGCAACGCATTATGCAAGAGAAGAATGTGCGCTTGCTCGGCAAGATTCCATCGGGCACGCCGGTGCTGCCGGATCTGGAGTACAGGTTCGAGCAGGCTCCGGACAGTGTGGAGGAGAAGCTGCTGGAGACGCCGGTTAACAGTAGAATTATCTTCAATGAGAAGGAGCTGCAAGACGAGCTTGGCAGCATCATCCCCTCACTGGATCAATATGCGTTCGATTCCGAGGCCAGCACCTATGGCACGGACGGCTTGTTCGTGCTATACCGGATGGTAGACCATCTGCCGATGTTTGACGCAAGGCTGGAGCTGCGCTACAGCAATCAGAAGATTATGGCCTACAGGCAGTTGACTGTGGAGCAGGTGAAGAATGGCAAGCCGCGTGATCAGGCGGTGCTGTCGGCATCCAAGGCGATCGGTCGATTGATCGAGAAGTATCTGCAGCCTGGATCGGGAATTAAGGATATTCGGCTAGGTTATCACGGGCTGTTCTTTGATACGGATATGCAGGTGGCCTCGCCATCGTGGCGGGTGCTGCTTGAGGATGGGGAAGTGTACTATATTAATGCGATCACCGCTGAGGTGGTCATAGAGAATGAAGCTGCCGGGAAGGCGGAAGACGGCCAGTAGGGAGAGGGAAGGCAAGAGAGGTATGGGATTACGATTTACAGTGCTGGCGAGCGGCTCGACGGGGAATGCAACGATCGTACAGTCGGAGGATGCGATGATTCTGATCGATGCCGGCTTGAGCGCGAGGAAGCTGGAGCAGCTAATGAAGTCGCGGGAGGTTGAGCCGAGCTCGCTCGATGCCATTCTAATTACGCATGAGCATTCGGATCATATCAAGGGATTGGGTGCGATCGCCCGCAAATACGAGCTGCCCATCTATGCGAACGAAGCGACCTGGGAGGAAATGAATAAGCATGTAGGCGAGATTGCAGAGGATAAGCGCAAGGTGCTGCCTACTGGCGGGTCCGTCGAGTTCGGCGGCCCGCTGGGTCGCTTGCGGGCAGAGTCCTACGCGATCTCTCATGATGCAGCAGAGCCGGTCGGCTATTGCCTGTACAATGGGAACAGCAAGCTGAGTCTGGTGACGGACCTTGGCTATATGAGCGACAAAGTCAAGGAGCAGGTTGCCGGATCGGATGTGCTCGTGCTGGAATCTAATCATGATATAGAGATGCTCCGCGTGGGACGTTATCCGTGGAATATTAAGCGGCGGATTCTTGGCGATCTGGGCCATCTGTCCAATGAAGCGGCTGGGGAGGCGCTCTGCGAGCTGATGGCCGATCGGACGCAGCGGGTGTATCTGGCGCATCTGAGCCTCGACCATAATCAGATGGATTTGGCCAAGCTCACGGTGAATAGTATATTAGAGAACCGCGGGTTCTTTTTTAAGCGGGATGAATTCGCAATTAAGGATACCTATCATGATCGCCCTACCGAATGGGACGAAGTGAAGCGGAGATAGTAGCTGTGAGCTCCCGATCAACAATCGCAGCCTTGTCAGCAAGCTCCTCACGCGTCAGGATGCCTTTATCGATGAGCAGTTCTATCATGGAACTGAGCGTAAGAAGTAGCTGATAGTGGTCATCCTTGAGATCGGCGATGGCTCCGACAAGCTGGACGTGCTCTCAGGCGGGAGAGGTGGATCGCGTTGACATTTTTTTATCGCTCCTTTTGTGGGGAAGTAAGGTATAATGGTAGATAGCTGGGATGTGTACAGCTCTAAGCCTATCTATATCTATGCAATCTATTAATAGTGTAGTCGATTCATCCGAAAAACATTCCTGTCGCAGCCATATTTCCCGCTGCAGCAAGTTGCTGTGGCGTGTGACAATGCAGTCGAGGATGCGGGAGAAAAGAACGGCAGCTTAAAATATAGTCTTGATGCGTGCGGCATCGGGAGGGGCGATCGGTGCAATGAGTTTGTTCGACGACGATTTTTTTTCGACGAAGGTATCCCGCAAGGCTCGCTTGGAACAGAGGACATCGATGCCCCGGTTCAGCTCGAAGATTCGCTGGACGCCAGTCCGCATCGCCTTTACGTCTTCCTTGATCAGCGCCCTCGCCGCTGTACTGCTGTTCGGCCTGATGTTTGATACGGGGGCGGCCAGGCATGAGGCAGCAGGATCACTGCAGGCACTCGACCCGTATGAGCGGCCTATTGTTGCAGCGGCCAAGATCGGGCCGGCTGTTGTGAGCATCCTGAATGAGCAGAAGCTGGCTGCCCGTCCGGGCAGCGGTACTGCGAAGGGCGAAGGCGGTGCAAGCGAGGAAAGCGCGGACACAGAGGCCGTCTATCAGACAGCCAGTATGGGCTCCGGTGTCATCTTCCAGAAGGATGACGGGAAGGTTCGCATCATTACGAACTATCATGTTGTAGATGGCGCCGAATCGATCAAGGCGGTGCTGGCAAGCGGGCAGGTGCGGACAGCACGGCTGCTCGGGAAGGATCAGATCACCGATCTGGCGGTGCTGGAGATGGACGGGAAGGGCATCGACACGATCGCTGATATCGGCGATTCGATGGCGCTGCGCGACGGAGAAACCGTCATTGCGATCGGCAACCCGCTGGGACTGGGCGATTCGCTGACGATGGGGATTGTGAGCAAGACGCGGCGTTACATTCCCGTCTCGCTGAACCAGGACGGCATCTATGATTGGGAGCAGGAAGTGATTCAGATTGATGCCTCGATCAATCAGGGCAACAGCGGTGGTGCGTTGATCGACCTGAATGGGCGGCTGATCGGCATTAACAGCATGAAGGTGGCCGATTACGGGGTAGAGGGACTGGGCTTTGCGATACCGATGCATAATGTGTTGCCGATTGTGGAGAGCCTGATCCAGTATGGCAAGGTGAAGCGTCCTTATCTGGGTGTCTACACGCTCGATCTGGAGCAATATTATGCCCAGAAGGCCTATGCTGCCGAGACCAAGGGCAAGGATAGCGATGTGGCGGACAGCGAGGAGCTGAAGCTGCCGAAGGATGTGAAGCGCGGCGTGATCGTGCTGGAGGCTGTCGGGCCGGCGAAGAAGGCGGGGATCAAATTTAATGATGTGATCGTCAGGCTGGATCGGCAAGAGATTGGCAGCATGATGGAGCTGCGCAAGTACCTGTACACAAAAAAACAAATTGGTGATACAATTGAACTGGCCTTTTACCGTGATGGCGAGCTGAACAAGGTGTCGTTCACCCTGGCAGAGCTGGCGGAAGAGGAATAACCAATCAGGGCTGAACAGCCGACAGAGATGGAGCTGCATACCCGACTATGTATTGTATTTGCAAAGAGCATGTTGAATTGGCAATTGACAAGTTTGTAGACGAATTCGAGGATGCGCCGGATGTGGTGGATCTGAAGGAGACCCATTTTGCCAATTGGGACCCTCCGGTTAAGTGCGAGCTGTGCGAGGAGCCTGCAACGTTCCTCGTTGTATAGCAGGAGACGGATTGAGCCCGGAATGCACCAGTAGCGGTGGATGACCGGGCTCTTCTTATATGCCATCTCCGGAGAGATGGACAAGTGTCACGGGCAGTTGCAGCAGCAATCAATAGGTGAGGAGCACGTCATGATGGGAAACGAAGAAAAACCGCAATTTCAACGTAAAATGCAGACCCGGCATATCGTGATGCTGTCGCTGGGCGGCGTCATCGGAACCGGGCTGTTCTTAAGCTCCGGTTATACCATTCAACAGGCAGGGCCGATCGGAACGATCTTATCGTATATGGTCGGCGCGATTGCTGTCTATCTGGTGATGCTCTGTCTGGGGGAGCTGTCGGTTCATATGCCGGAGACGGGGGCATTCCACAGCTATGCTGCAAAATATATTGGTCCGGCAACCGGGTATACGGTGGCCTGGCTATACTGGCTAACCTGGACGGTGGCGCTGGGCTCAGAATTCACGGCAGCGGGGCTGCTTATGCAGCGCTGGTTCCCGGATATTAGTGTGTGGATCTGGAGCGCGCTGTTCGCGGTGCTGATCTTCGTGCTCAATGCGATAACCGTTCGGTTCTTCGCGGAGTCGGAATTCTGGTTCTCGTCAGTCAAGGTGCTGACGATTGTACTGTTTATCCTCATCGGAGCGGGTGCAGTGTTC
This sequence comes from Paenibacillus sp. J5, assembly GCF_054955055.1. Taxonomy (NCBI): domain Bacteria; kingdom Bacillati; phylum Bacillota; class Bacilli; order Caryophanales; family Paenibacillaceae; genus Paenibacillus; species Paenibacillus sp. J5. The sequence goes on from NZ_JBUEDD010000015.1 coordinate 46,202, forward strand.
GGCTTCGTACCGATGGCGGATGGTGCGCCTGCTCCGCTGCTGAGCAATCTGACAAGCGCAGGCTGGTTTCCAAATGGCGCCTTCGCCATTGTCATGACGATGCTGGCGGTAAACTTCGCCTTCTCCGGCACGGAGCTGATCGGTATCGCAGCGGGCGAGGCGGATAACCCGGAGAAGACGATTCCGAAGGCCATCCATACGACGCTATGGCGGCTGGTCATCTTCTTCATCGGTACCATCGTGGTGCTGTCCGCGCTGTTGCCAATGGAGGTGGCGGGGGTAACGGAGAGTCCATTCGTTGCTGTGCTTGATCGGGTCGGTGTGCCGTATGCTGCGGATGTGATGAACTTCGTTATTTTGACGGCCATCTTGTCCGCGGCGAATTCGGGTCTATACGCGTCTGCACGGATGCTGTGGTCACTCGCTGATAAGAAGACGATCCCGCCTATGTTCGGCCGTCTGACCGATAAGGGTATCCCGCTCAATGCGCTTATCTTCAGTATGCTGGGCGGCGGTCTGGCCCTGTTCTCCAGTATCGTAGCGCCGGATACGGTCTATATCGTGCTTGTGTCCATCTCGGGTCTTGCGGTCGTAGTGGTCTGGATGAGCATCAGCGCATCGCAGTTGATGTTCCGCAGGGAGTATGTGAGGAACGGGGGCGCGGTGAAGGACCTCGTATACCGGACACCGCTCTATCCATTGGTGCCGATTGCCTCCTTCCTGCTGTGCCTGGCCTCGCTGGTGGGCATCGCGTTCGACCCGGCGCAGCGCGTGGCGCTGTATTGCGGGGCGCCGTTCATTATATTGTGCTATATCAGCTACCATCTGACGGTGCGGAAGAAGGCGCGTTAAATTTGGCGGCATAGAATCCGAATAAAACAGATCAGGAGAGTGACCGAAATGAACGGTGTTGGGAATCCAATCGAGAAGCTATTGGCAGATTACCCGTTAATGATCCTTGATGGCGCGTTGGCGACGGAGCTGGAGCGGCATGGCTGCAATCTGGATGATCCGCTCTGGTCGGCGCGTGTGCTGCTAGAGCAGCCGGAGATGATCTATAAGGTGCATCTGGCCTATTACCGGGCAGGTGCGGATTGCTCGATTACATCCAGCTACCAGGCGACGGTGGACGGCTTCCTGAAGCGTGGTCTGTCGGAGCAGGAGGCGCTAGCGCTGATCGGGAAGACGGTCGAGCTGGCAAGGCGCGCGCGCGATGATTTCTGGCAGGAGTGGCAGCAGCAGGCGGCAGGAATGGCCGCTATGGCTGCTATGGAGGAAGCGTCGGAAGCAGCGGGAGCTAGGGCGGGCTTAGATGAAGGACAGGGCGTCGATGCGGCCCGCGCATCCCGTCCCCGTCCGCTGGTGGCGGCCTCGGTCGGCCCCTACGGGGCGTACCTGGCGGATGGCTCGGAGTATGTCGGCCACTATGGGGTAACGGATGAGGCGCTGGAGCAGTTCCACCGCCCGCGGCTTGCCGCGCTGATCGCGGCGGGTGCCGATGTGCTGGCGATGGAGACGATTCCTTCGCTGCAGGAGGCGCGCGTGCTGGCTCGGCTGCTGCAGGAGTGGCCTGACGCCTATGCGTGGATGTCGTTCTCGCTGCGCGATGCACAATCGATCAGCGAGGGCACGCCGCTGGCGGAATGCGCGGCGGAGCTGGAGGGCTACCCGCAGATTGCTGCGATCGGCCTGAACTGCGCGCCTGCCGCGATCACGGGTGAGGCCGTGAAGACGCTGCGGGCGAGCACGAGCAAGCCGATCATCGTCTATCCGAACTCGGGTGAGGTCTATGACGCGCAGACGAAGACATGGCATAGCGGCGAGCATGAGGCATGCGGCGGCATCGTGGAGCTGGACGCGCAGGCGTGGTATGAGGCAGGAGCGCGCATCATCGGGGGCTGCTGTAGGACCTCGCCAGAGCATATCGAGGCGATTGCGAGAAGATGGCGCGGCTAGAGCGCTGATGGAAGAATGAGGTTTATGAATGGGCCTGATGGTTCTCTAATTCACGGCTAGGCCAGTCGTTGGCCGAGATTGAAGGGTGATTGCCGAAGACTCACCTCCGTCTCCTGCAATCACCTCTCTGTCCTGAAGGACACAGCTCCTTCAGTAGCCCTCGCTCCAGACTCATCTCTCCTTCATCGATGCCTTGAACGAATCCAGCTTGTGCTGAGTTCGTCGATACCACATGTAGTCGAGCAGATTGGCTGCGCCGACGATGCCCAGCACGATCGCCACGACCGGGAGAAATCCCTCCTGGCTATGCCCCTCGTTGACAGTGATCTGGTTCATGCCGATCAGGAGAATGAACGTCACACTCAAGGCAATCAAGCCGTTAATGAGAAAGTAAGTCCTCATCCGTGCCAAGCGAAGCGGGAGCATCGAGGTGATCCATTCCGTAATCAGCCCGATGATGAAGCCGATGCTGCCGCTCGCCAGCACGGACATGACCTTGTAGGACGGCAGCAGCCCAGGCGGAGCTTGAAGCTGTACCATCACGCCGATAACAATACCGAGAAAGAACGATTTGATCACATTTGTAAAATTAACGGTCTCCATGTCTTCCGCTCCTATAAGTTCAATGTGTGCCGCAGCTTCTTGGCGTACATCTTGGATACCTCCAGCTCGACAGCATGATCCATGCGCAGCACGTAGCGAGAGTTGAACCACGGGATAATCTCCTTGACCTGCAGCAGATTGACGAGCTGAGACTTATTGATGCGGACAAATCCCCGCGATGCCCACAGGCTCTCGTAGTAGTGCAGTGTCTCCTTGACACTGTAGCGGCCTGCTGTCGTGCATGCCTGAATGCCATCCGCACCTGCCTCCAGATACAGCACATCGTGAGGCTCCAGCACCGCGAAGCGATTATTGCTCAGGCCAGTGATGGCGCTCAGGTAATGGGGAGTCGTATGGATGCCCGAGACCAGCAGTTGAACGACATCCATATAGTCCAGCGCCTCAAATACGATGCACAGCTTGTCAATAGGCAGTTCGAAGCCGCGCTCCACCAGTGCAAGCGGACTGTCCGGGCGAATCTCGATCTGATGCTTTGCGAGCTGCGGCTGCAATTTTTCCATTACCTTGTGCGAGCATACGAGTTCAACCATTGTGCGTCTCCTAACCGCTGAGTCTGCGATATTTCATCGACGATCCTTCATTTGACGATCATCCGATTATAGATCATTCTGATCCGAATCAGTTGTTGTATAGCCTGCCGCGCATAGTGCAGCGACCCGAAGTTGGCGATGTAGTACGTCTCCTTGGCTGGATCATACAGGACGTAGGTGCCCGTCGATCCCACTCCCCCATACACATCGGTCATCCCTCTCAGCAGGAAGGACAGCTTGCTAAAATCAAAATACATCATGCCCATTCCATAGTAAATGCTCTGATCGTAGCGCTGGCTGAAATCCGTCATCTGTCGATATACGTCACTGGACACCAGAGCCCCCTGTGTGAACGACTTCATAAATGCGAGCAGGTCATCCATCGTCGTGATGATGCCGCCGCCTGCCCAATCGATCGACAGCGCCTTCTTGCCGTTGAAGTCGATGCCATCCACATAGACCCCGAGCGCATCTGCCTGCACGCCATATGGGTCCTTCACATAGCTATCTTGCATGCCGAGTGGCTTAAACAAGCGTTCCTGCATAATATCCGCATAGCTCCGCTCCTCGATTGCCTCCAGAATCAGTCCCAGCAACACATAGCCCGTATCGGAGTAGTAAAATTGTTCCCCCGGCCGACCCACAGGCTGCTGGCGCTCTCTGGTGAAGGCGACAAGCTGCATAGGTGTAAAAATCTCATCTGGCGCTGCCTTGATACGCTCCAGCATTGTAGAGCCGATGACGACCGGGCCTGCAAAATAATCGTTCACTCCCGAGGTATGCGTCAGCAGATGACGCACGGTCACCTGCCCACAGTAATCGATGCCATCGACGACGAACAGGCCGTCCAGCACTTCTTCACCCAGCCACGTTCGGATGGGATCATCGAAGCCCAGCTTGCCTTCGTCGACCAGCATGCCGTAGATGGTGGCGCATAGCATCTTGCCGATACTGGCAGAGTGGTAGGGACTATTCACGCGCGCTGGTTCAGTGGTGGCGAAATTCTTCGTCCCTGCTGCGAATTGCTCCAGGTAGCCGGTCGAAGGGGAGTAGATGGTGAGCAGCACGCTGGATAGCTCATTGTTGCCGTGAGCAACCTTCGTTAGATGCTCCTGAATGCGAGCTGTGACCGAACCTCTGGATAGGGGTCTGTTCATGTAGGCCAGCAGGCCCGCTGCTGCGCCGAGGAGCAGGAGTAGTGGGAGAACAATGCATTGGATGAGTACCATAGTTAGGTAGCCGCCTTTCCGCTTCATGGTTTGGGAATATCCCATACTCTATACGGTGGAGGGCGGGTCTGCATAGCGTTTGCCCCCAAGCGGTCAAAACGGGCGGTTAAGGCGTCTGTAGAACGGTCTGACAGGCGAGGCGGCGCCGCGGGTAACGCAGGTAGAGAGGAGAGCCGCTTCTATGTTTTTCCTTGCCTGGCTATCGTTATTGTATCATTAGATTCAGAAGAAGGTGAGCCGATTCGGCGGAAAAAAATGGGCGGGCATCTGGCTCACCCCAAGCGAGCGGTTATGGTTCAATTGGCTGTGGTGCGTGTGGTGCGGCATCTGAGAGGAGGGCTGATGTCGCTCGGGCCGCCCGCGTCTGCTGGAGCAGCCGCTCTCTGTTAGTGGTGCGAGAGCGGTCGCTGCTCTTCAAGCAGTCGCTTCAATTCGAGATTGCGATGCTCCAGAAACCTACGCATATACCGCTTCAGTACGAGCTGCTCCGCGATGATGCCGAGTACGCCGAGTGGAGCCTCAAAATAGAGCCGATCAGTCATGAAGGTTCTCCCCCCGCGCTCTGCGAATTCATGGTAGTGTCTCAAGCTCTTGAATGCGCCGCGCTGCATCTCGTCGACGAACAGATAGGGAGGCTCGAATGCAGTAATCTTGGAGGTGAGGCGCTGGCGAACCAACAGGTGGGTCGCTTCAAAGGTAACCGTCTGTCCGGGTCCGATGGGGCCGGTGGTCACGCCGGCAACCGCACGCTCACGTGTATGCGGCCATACGGTGCGGGTGTGCAGATCAATATCCCGCGCATAGTCGAAGCATTTCTGAATCGGGGCGTCGATCTCCATTTCGGTTATGACTGTAATCATCGTTGTATTCCTCCATTTACGCTTTGCTTTCATTTTACAACAGAATGGTGTATCCTTCGATCTTCTATCCTGCGGGCATACGTTGAACAAAGGATACGATGAGCGGATAGGCTTGACTCTGAAGTATACTTCAAGGTTTATACTGGTAATAGGGGAGGTTGGTTACTGTGTGGCAACGAAGACGGGGATAATGGGTGTGTCTTAGCTGGCGCTAGGCGCAAAGGAGGGAATAGGGTGATGGCAAGCATGACGCGCGGGGAACTGGCGAGGCGGACGGGAATCAGCGCGGCGACGATCCGCTATTACGAGGACAGTGGCATTCTGCCTCTGCCGCCACGGGCGGCCAACGGCTACCGCAGGTATGCCGAGCATTATCTGATCCAGATCAAGTTCATTCGCGATGCCCAGGCGCTAGGCTATTCGTTGAAGGAGATCCAAGAGGTGCTGCACCTGCTGGGCAGGGATATGCAGCCGGATACGCTGCGGGGGTTGGTACAGGATAAGATTGTGGAGATTGATGACAAGATTGCGGCGCTGCAAAACATGCAGGAGATGCTGCGCGGCCTGCTGCAGACGTCGGAGGAACGGATTCATGAATATCTGGACGCATTTCGCATGGATGACTCAGAGGGGGGAGCGGCTGATTAGGGGGCAAACAAGCTGTAATGTAATGCAATGCAATGTCAATGAAAGCTAAGTTGTCATGTATTCAAGCGGAATGCCACGTAGAACAGAAAGAAGAGGGGGATGGCAATGCGAGGGGCTGAAATGAATAGAAGGTTTGATTCGACCAAGCTGCCCAGCCGGGAGCAGGTGTGGTCGTGGCAGCGGAGAGTCGACGGGTATGGGCCGAGGCTGACCGGCAATGCGGCACATCGACAGATGATCGACGAGCTGGAAGCAGAATTGAAGCAGATGGGGCTGCAAACGTACAGAGATCGGCATCACTTTACGAAATGGGAGGCCAAGCAATGGAGGCTGTCCGTTCTGGCTGAGGGCGACCGAGAGGAGGAGGTACCTGTCTCGTTCTACTATCCGTATTCGGGGAGCACGCCCGCGGAGGGTATTACTGGCGAGCTGGTGTACTGCGGGAAGGGGCCGGGGCGGTTCCGTGATGCGGCCGGCAAGATTGCGGTTGTCGAGGTGAGCAGCCCCCGTCTGCCGTCCGCGTTATTTTGCAAGCGGCGGGCCTCCGATCCGATACACGAGCGTATCCCGCGCATACTGAGCAATTCGGTCATCAGCTCGGTGCTGCGAGGGCCTAAGCTGGAGCAGGCGGCAGCAGCAGGGGTACTCGGCGTCATCTGCATCTGGCGCGATCTGTCGGAGGCGAATGCGCGGGCGCAATACTTGCCGTTCACGACGGGGCCGCAGCAGTGTCCCGCGTTATGGGTGGGCAAGGAGGCGGGCAGCAGGCTGAAGCAACTGGCGGAGCAAGGCGCGCGTGCGCGGCTGCTGCTGGAGGCAGACAGAGAGGAGCGGGCAGAGAGCGATACACTGTATGCGGTATTGCCTGGAAGGAATGAGCAGGAGACGGTTATTATTAACACGCATACAGATGGCCCGAATGCCTGCGAGGAGAACGGGGCTGTCGGCTTGCTGGCGATGGCCGGGTATTTCTCGTCTCTGCCGCTTGCGGAGCGGGGACGCAGTATGGTGTTTGTATTTGTGACGGGACATTTCCAGATTCCACAGTTCGGCATTCACGGGCAGGCTACCACACGCTGGCTGCATGACCACCCCGAGCTATGGGATGGCAAGGAGGGGCATGCCAGGGCTGTCGCTGGCCTGACGCTCGAGCATCTGGGCTGCCTGGAATGGAAGGATCACCAGGAGGGCGCGAAGGTGGCCTATCGAGCGACAGGCCGATTAGAGATGGAGCTGGTCTATACGGGTAATCCGATGCTGGACGAGCTGTATAGAGAGGCGCTGGAGGGTCGGACGAAGGTCAGGAGCATTACGCTGCGCCCGAAGAGCACGATCTATTTTGGCGAGGGACAACCGTTGTACATGGCGGGCATCCCGACGGTGTCGTTAATACCGGCTCCAGATTATCTGTGCGCGACAGGAGCGGCGGGCGGGCTGGATAAGCTGGATGCGGAGTTCATGTATGAGCAGATTATGACCTTCGTGAAGCTGGCGCTCGCGGTGGACGCCACTCCGGTGGAGAGGCTGGGCAAGACGCAGGCACCGGCGAAGGGGATGATTGGGCTGCTGGTGAAGGAATGAGGCAGACTGGAGAGGAGCTGCGTGCGGCTCCTTCCCAGCACTCAGTGCTTCGCTCTATGACGGTAGCCGATCTACCATTGTTCGCGGAACTTTAGGATAGAGGACGAACAGATCGCTCGGGGCAGTGTGAACGGAGGATTGAGGAGAAGGACAGTTAGAGGAACAATGACAGGGGCGTGGGCAGGAACGGACGGTCAGGATGCCGACTAGAACAGGATAGTAGGATCAGAAGGGTGGTATAGGCTGAGGTCGGGAAGCAATATAGCAGGAGGCTATACACACAAGGGGGTAAAGTGTTGTGCAAGATGGCTGACAACCCTTGACGGGGTGGTATATACTGGGTGAAAAGATGAATGGCTGTGCCGCGTGGCATTGATGGCCCTAGCTCTATACGACCGATCATGGGGAGCTATTTTCTGTGCTGCTTTGGTTCGTGGGATGCTGTGGGGAGAGTGGCAAGACGATTCAACTATTTTCACATTTATAGACTTGGGGGAACGGGGACGACATCATGATGCGGCTTATGGGAAGATGGTACATACTATTGTTGTGCTGCTCCGTGCTGGCGGGGTGCAGTCAGGCTGCGACGTCGACAGGATCAGGCGGAGGGATTCGTCCTGAGATTCGTGAGTTATGCTTGCAGGTTGTACAGGAGATGGACGCCTATGTGTTCGACAAGGAGGAGCTGCGGCGAGCGACTGTTCAGGAGAGCATGGACAAGCTGAAGGAGCTTGTGGAGCCAGATGAGTTCGCGGCGTCAACCGCAAGCCTGACCTATGAGGAGGAGCAAGTGGTTACGAGCACGATGTCCATGACATATGCGGCGGTGGAGGAGCGTTGGGACAGATTTTTTGCCAGCTATGCGGAGTTGAACACGACTTTGGGGCTGGGGCGTCAATGGGTTCATGACGAGGATCAGATCTCAGATTCCATCCTATATGAGACAGGGGTCAAAAGCTGGTACCATCGAGGCTCGCTCAATGATACGGTCGGGGAGTCGCAGGCAGCCATCCGATTGGTGGAGGAGCTGAAGGCGACAGAGCCTGTCGAGGTGCTGGAGGTAGTCCCCAGTCGGGACGATGTTCGGAGAGTGAAGGTAACGTACAGGGAAGCAGATGCTAAGCCGGGTGACGAATATATCGTCATTATGGAGTGGTTGCCTCGTGATGTCTATGAATATGAGATTGTGGAAACGATTCAGAGTGGCGCGCCTGCGCCTCAGCCGGAGCCGGAGCCCGAGGTGAGCTATGTGACCGTAGTCGCCAATGAGGCGAATGTGTGGGAGCAGAGCAACGAGGACAGTGCTGTCGTCGCTGTTGTCTACATGGGCGATAAGATCGAGTGGACAGGCCGCGTGTCACAGGAGGTTATGACAGGCAGGCGGTGGTATGTGGTGAAGCTTGACGATGGGGAGACGGGATATATGGATGGGCAGGATATTGTGGAGGACTAGGAGACGGGGAGTAGGGAACGAGGAGCAAGGGGACGGTAGGGAAACGAGGGGTAGACGGATTATCTGGGCGATAGGAAAATGCTTCCGATCTTACGAAAGCTCTGATACATATAGCAGTTCAGATAGTAGGGTAATGCATGTAGATTGAGTAAAAGGAAATGGCGGGAAAGTGGAGGCGAGGTTGCGATGTTGATTCAGATAGCGGCAGTAGGGAAGTTAAAGGAGAAGTATCTGGTGCTGGGGATTGCCGAGTATGCGAAGCGGCTCGGGCCTTATGTGAAGCTGCAGTTAACGGAGGTGCCGGATGAGAAAGCACCGGAAACGATGAGCGCGGCGGAGGAAGCGCAGGTACGGGATCGCGAGGGCGAGCGACTGCTCGCCCAGATCAAGCCGGAGGCGCATGTGATTGCGCTGGCGATAGATGGCGAGCTGTGGTCGAGCGAGGATCTCGCCGTGCAACTGGATAAGCTGGCCACCTACGGCAAGAGCCACATCACATTCGTGATCGGCGGCAGCAACGGCCTCTCTCCCGCCATCCTGCGCCGCGCGCAGCAGAAGCTCAGCTTCGGCCGCATGACGCTGCCGCACCAACTGATGCGGCTTGTGCTGGTGGAGCAGGTGTACCGGGCGGTGAAGATTAATCGGGGGGAACCGTATCGCCTTTAAGGGTAAAATAGAAAGGGACTCCATTAAGGAATCCCCCGATGTATTGCCCGAATCCAGCATCCACGCTTCAACAGGAGCAACAAAGTCATAAGACTGGTTCGCGTCAAGGCGAGTAAGCAAATTAAAGGAATCGTGGTTGATGCGGTCGATAGTAAAGTCGAAGTGCAGATGGATGGCTGTGACCTGACGTCCCTTGCCTCGTGGTGCTTCTGGAGTGATCTGGATGCTCTCGACCATAAGCCGCAACAGAGCCTTCTGTTCATCTGCATCCACCGCCATCAGCTTGTCCTGTATGTGTATCAGCAGATGATGCAAAGCGTCCGCATCTACTGGCGTAGTGTTGTCCTCCGCAATCTTTGCTTCAATGGCTTCGAGACTCTCCTGAAGCTGTTCATGTTGCGTATGAACTTTCATAAGCTCAGGCTTCAGGATGGGTACAAGATCAGGATCATTCATAAGGTTGTCCTTGAGCTTTTGTAGCTTCCTGCCCACGCTGTTCATCTCATCCAGTATGACCTTCTTCTCTGCCTGTAACGGGGCTTCTGCACCCAAGCGAAGCTTGTTGATGTTGTCAGCCAGTTGCCCAGCGATATCCGGTCTGGAAGCAACACGGACAAGCTCCTCAAGTAACTGCTTCTCGGCTACATCTGCCCGGATACTGTTGGAGCGACACACTGTTTTTCCCTTGTTGTGAAATTGCCCGCATGTATAATAGCGGTAAGATTGACCTTTGGCTCCCTTGGAGCGAGCTGGAACCATTCCATGACCGCATACCGGGCATTTCAGCAGCCCACTGAGAATATAAGGCTGATGAGAGCGAGCGGGCTTATAGGAGCGTTCACCAAGCTTGTTATGGACGTTGTTCCATAACTCCAGCGAAATCAATGGCTCGTGTACGCCATCCACCAGCAGGAAATCCGGGTTCTTCCCCTTGCGACGTTTCTCCGCCCAATCGACGACCTGATTGTACCTGATCTTTCCGATGTACATAGGATTGTTGAGGAGGGTCTTAATGCTGTTTGTACTGAAGGGCTTGCCTGTCTTCGAGCGATATCCTTCTTCATTAAGACGCCGGGTGATGGCCTTGAAGCCCATTCCCTGATCGGCGTAATCAAAGATTTTACGGACGATGATAGCTTCGTTCTCGTTGATGACGAGTGCCTTGTCCACGCTGTTGTAGCCTAGCGTTTTTCCTCCGTTGTAACGTCCTTCCTTGGCCCGTTGTTCCATCCCCATTTTCACACGATCAACGATAGAGTTGCGTTCATGCTCTGCAATGGAAGCGGCTATTTGGTAGATAAGCTTGCCTAACCCGGTAGTTATGTCGATAGGCTCTTTTGGACTTTTAAGAGATACATTGTTGCGTTCGAGAACGTCACTGATTTCAATGGCATCTTTGGCCTTACGGGCTAACCTGTCGAGCTTATACACGACGACGGCGTCAATCTTTTTCCTTTCAATGTCTTTTAACAGACGAACCATCTGCGGACGACCCTTGATACTTTTACCACTCACCCCCTCATCCACATATTCGCCTGCAATGTTCATATTGTGTATCTGAGCGTACCTTCTCATTTCTTCCAGTTGAGCTTCAATACTGTATCCTTCCGTAGCCTGTTCTTCGGTGCTTACCCGTGCGTATAACGCCGTTCTGATTATCTTACTCATGTGGTGTGAACTCCTCATAAACAGTTGAATCCTTGGCTTCAAATTGCTGTCGCTTCATCAGGGTCTCTTCTTCTCGTTTCTGAAATTGAAAGAAGATATTGGTCAAAGCACGTCCGAAACCTGTTCTGGTATCAATATGCTCCATGACACTCACCAATCCAATATTGTGCTGATTAAGCAAAGATTCGATCTTGATGAGGTTTTGCAGGGTTCGGGAGAGGCGGTCAAATCTGTAAACGATAATTGTATCAAATAATCCTCGTTCTACATCAAGCAACATTTGTTCAAGCTGTGAGCCATTTGTGGTGTTATCGTCAGTGTATTCACGGATGATCTTTAGTGAGTTCTCGTTTGCATACCTTCTGTTCTCTTCCAGTTGGTTAATGGTATCGAGCAAGTTGGTGCTGGTACGAGTATACAGTGCAGTCTTTGTGTTATTCATTTTCATTGTCTCCTTTAGGTTGGTGGGATGTGATAAGTGCATTTAGTGCTTCTGTCCAAACTTCTTCCTTGATGGGAGGAAAAGCTTCGGGAGAAGTATCCAAGGCGTTGTACAACTCGGATGCTTGTACAACGGGGTGCCGTTCAGTGAAAAGTCGCTCAACTTTTTCTGTTGATTGAAGTTCACCTATAAGTCGAGCTAGTACCGAGATAAACTCTGCCTTCTCCAAGGACTTGCACGAGCGAAGGTCATGAATGAGTCTGACAGTATTATCATTTTGGCACTCATACAACACAGCACCAATGATGGAAGTTCGTATATTCTGTTCCCCTTCATCAATAAAACTTTCAGGATTGCCTGATGGCTCACCGATAGGGATGGGGCGGAAGAAACCTTCATAGAAATCGTCAGTCAAGGCGTCAAATGGCAAGCCGAGGTCTTGCGTGATTTTGTACATCAATTGATAAGCGGGCTTCTTGGAGTCGCCACGTTCAATGGAAATAATGGTCTGTTGTTTAATTTCCATTCGTTCACTCATTGCTAGGGTTGTAAAAGTTTTATTGGTATGGAGCTTGCCGACCTCTCTGCGAAAGAGACGGAGACGGTTGCCAAGATCAGCCGATTTCAAGAACTCATATTCTTCTGGGGTCAACATCCGACGAGGCATATACTAGATCATTCCTTTCATGGGACTGATATTTGTCTTATTTACAGCCAGTATAAACCATGATATATTCTCTGTAAATAAGTATTTATAATTATATATTACTAAAAGGAGGTTTCTATGAACTTTATTGAATCCATCGGATTTGATTTGAATACGCCAGATGATGAATCATTATCCTTGTACTTCAATAAGAAATCAAAGAAGGAGCAGTTCGTCAAACAACTTGCATGTACATTGAATAAAATGCTCGAATCCGAGAAGGAAATGCACAATAATCGTCGTTCTCCAACAACTGGTCTACAAGAATGACACGCAATCTCCTTTAAATCCTTATCCTGTAAGGCTTCCCGGCAGAAAAATATAACGGGGTGAATTCATGTATATTTATCCGAACAATCGTACTCAAACCGTTATGGAGACACGGCCTGTCATTCAAGAAATCCTTGGACGGCAAAAAGTCCAGCCATTCTATTGTCCTTACGACAAGCTGGTCTTGGTATCGGACAGTTACCCGGATTCCAGCTTTATCAGCTTGGTTCGGCCCGCAAGAATTTGGATTGACGACGATGATTCCTACTACAGACACAAGTTCATACATACCTTGTTCAGCGTTCGTTGGGGGCAGATGAATCCTGACGCCGCGACTACGTCAATCATGCTTAACCCGTGGAAGCATCAGCTTACTCCAGATGATATTGTGCAACTGGTGGAGCTGGTCATGGGAGGCATAGATTTTATCAAGGTAGCCAGCTTTGATGAAAAAACAGACCTGCTCCGAGGCATGAGTGCCGAAGAAACAGCGAAAAGACTGTACGTAGGTTATCAACGCAAGCCGCCTAAAGACTACGAACAGCTTGGACAGACCTACTATTACGGCAGACGGACAGGGCAACAGGTCAAGAACTACGATAAAGCTGAGGAGCAGGGTACAGATGGACAAGCATGGACACGAATTGAGCGGACTCGAAGACTTCGGGATAAAGTCAGCAGAACTTCGCTCAAGGCTTTCCTGTACAATGAACGACAGGATGCGTTCAAGCATACAGTTCTTGTTGATATCGACAAGATTGATGGAAGAACCAAAATACAGCGGCTACTCAGGGCAAAGGGAAACTTCCAAGAAGCATTCATGAATCTTGATGCCGCCGAGAAGCGGAAGCTGAAGCGTCATGAAGTATTTGCATGTCCTTCTGTTGATCTTGGCTCCTTGTTTCGTACCGAGCTTGACAGATGGATGTCACTATCACGAACGTTGTACCCTGTCTTCAAGACGTTTGCCCAATTCAGAGAATGCTGGAGCGGCAAAAGTAAGTACCAGCTTCAGCAGGGCCTTAAATTTGACTGGGACGATCTGCGATCTAATCCTGTTACGCTGACAGCATCTCAGAGAGCAGTAATGAGTAGCTACTTAGGAAAATGGAGCTACCTGAGTGACGATACTGCCTATAGTTGTATACCTATCATCGGATAGAGCCAGTCAAGGCCGAGCGACTGCGAGCTTGTTTCAGCCTTGACTGGCGGCTCGTTCCACCAACACTTTATTCCGTCCTTGGCGTTAGCCAAGGGACGCCACGCGGCGAGTGACTGGTGCAGGGCGGTAGTCCTGCGGGCCCCTCAGGGGCGGTGGGGTGGTTTTAAACTGTACGCACGATGCTGGGCTGTGAGCAATATCGAGCGGCCCAGCATCACTTCATCGTACTTCAATCAGTACAAATAACTGATCTATACGGGTTTACATGAGCCCTTGCTCTTTCAAGCTTGTAAAGGTTCCATCACCCAGCACCAAATGATCCAGCACATCTACACCAACAATGTTCCCGCTTTCCACCAAGCGTTTTGTTAGTTGGATGTCTTCTGACGAGGGATCGCAACACCCGCTCGGGTGGTTGTGACATACCAGCACAGAGGTCGCAGAACGTTTTACAGCGGCACGAAATACCATATGTGGTGTGACTATGGCGGCATTGAGTGAACCGATAGATAGAGTTTGTGGTTGCCCAATAAGGTGATTCTTTGTATTCAGGAACAATACGACGAAATGCTCCTGTTGCAGATACCGCATCTCCGGCATCAACAGGTCAACTGCATCCTGTGGCCTGCGGATGATCTGCGGTGTGTTGACGGCTGGTCTGCCCAATCTGCGTGCTAATTGCAATGTAGCGATTACCTGCTTTGCACGTACCTTGCCCACACCTTTAATCGACAACAATTCAAACTCAGTGATGTTCATCAGTTCCTGTATAGTGGGAAAGCGGTCAAAAATCTCGTCAACAATATAGGAGCCGGGCTTCTCAGCTAGTGCATCACCCAGCAGTGACTTGATTGTAGATAGTTCGTTGATAGGGTTCATTCAAAATTCCTCCTGTAAACGCAAAAAGGAGAGGCCAGATTCGACTTCTCCTGTTGTGTGAATGTATTATTGTTTGTATGATGACTACAAGGTGTTTTTATTGAGTCGCCTCATTTGTGGGCGGCTTCTTTTTCTATTTCAGTTGTCAATTATGCGATAATATGCGATAATAACAGATATTATCAGATTGTAAGGAGGCTATACATGAAGACTAAATTAACAAAAAAACATAAGGTTTCAGCCTACGTGCTAAATAAAGAACTTGGTTATTCACAAAAAGATATTGCCAAGCTAATGAAAGTTAACCAATCCTCCATAAGTAATGCCGTTAAGGAAGTTCGTTACGAAAAAGAGATTTATGATTTAAAGGCAGAACTAGAAGAGGCTCGAACCGAACTTAGAAAAACACTGCCTTCTCCTCAGCCCCTAGTTATAGAATTGAATTAAACTTGAGAAGGTCAGCAATCGTTGACCTTCTATTTATGTTTTTCACATCTGTTCCATATGGCTGGGCAGTGAATTGAATCAACGTGGACACTTGTCCGTTGTTCAGTGCAACAACTGCAAATCTACCTTCATTCAACTGCACACTGTAGATGAATCCCTTCTGCTCGCAAAATCCTAAATACTCCTTGGAGTTGTTGTTCTTAAAAGCTTGATAGCTCATGATCTGACCTTCCTTTCTAAATGTAATAAGTCACGCCTTGACGATGCGATCTTGATGCCGTTGAAGCTGTTGTGGAAACTCACGACGAAAATATGCTGTCATCCAGCGAGCGGCGGTGTCCTCGTCCACTTGGTACATCCGACGGCAATACACATACAGCACCGTCCCAGCCATGCGGATGCCTCCGTTCATGACCAGTTGCCTCAATAACTCCTCCATCTCCAAAGACAACCCCTTTTTAACAACCATCTGCATACATCTCCTTTGTCCGGCTTTATCTCACAGCCGATGATTTTCTCTGTCAGGCAACGACAAATAGCCCATTCAGCATGTGAGCGGGCTTCTTTGCGTATGCTGTTGTTCCCGGCGATGATCCACTTCAGTGATTACCAACGATCAAAGCCAACAACAAAAATGCATATGAAAACAAAAAAAGAACTGCGACTACTGTATCAACAGCAGAAGCAGTCCATATGGAGAGGGGTAGGGCATGAAACGGTAGACCCACCCCTCTGTTATTTAAGGCGTGGTACCTCGGGGAAATTTGTATATTTTTCTTACCTATATGCGGCTATCACCTTTTTCAAAGGTATTCACGAACTCTTGAACAATTTTAAGCAAAAATCTGATTTCCTGAATATCGCGATTAACAAGTAATGGTTGAAACATTTCGATTAACTGGTGTTTATCTTCATTTATTGTGTTGGTGTCTTCATAGAGAAAAAGTTCATGGGGTTTGAGCTTTAATGCCTGCATAATCTTCTCAAGCGATTCCAACGAGATGTTGCGTGCCCCTCGTTCTGTATCTGATAAATATTTCTCACTCAATCCCGACATTTCGGAAAGCCTCTCTTGTGTTATTCCCTGTGCCTTGCGGACAATCCTGATCTTCTCACCTACCAGCTTCACAAACTCCGACATATCATCACCTCTACTATCAAGGGTAGAGGACATATCAGAACAGCATAACACCATTAAAGTTCATGTTAAGTACATTTATAAGTGACCTTTTAGGCCGTATATAGTAAAATATGCCTAATGATACTCATCAAAATAGATTTCAACATTGGTTGAGGGGGTACAACAGCATGATTAAAAAGCTTTTTATTGGACTGGCTGTATCGGCATTAGCTACAGGATTCATAGTAACTACCACTGTCTCAGCCGCACTGCCAACCTACGGTGAAGAATGGAAGAATACAGAAGCAACGCAATTAACCGTCAGTTTCACCGATCTTCCATCCACACATTGGGCCTATAGCTACATAGCCGAGATGGTAAACCGCAAAGTCATCAGTGGCTATCCCGATGGTAAGTTCAGACCGAACAACACCATTACCCGGGCTGAGTTCGCCAAGATCATGATTACAGCATCAGGCATCACGCCCAAGAAGGTGAACTACTCTTCCTTCTCCGACATCCCAACAGCGAATTGGGCATCACCATTCGTGGAATCCGTGAAGGACTACATGACGGGCTATCGTACCGCAGATGGCAAGTACATCTTCAATCCATCCGCACCAGCAACCCGTGAAGATGTGGCTGTTGCCCTCGTCAAGCTCAAAGGCTATGACACCAATCGTCTGCCCGATCAAAGCACCATTGAGGCAATGTTCAAGGACTATAATGGCATATCTGAATCTGCAAAGAGCTATGTTGCATTAGCAGTAGAGAATCGGCTTGTATCTGGATTTCAGGATGAGACATTCCGTCCGCAGGCGACGATCACCCGTGCAGAAGCAACGGTTATGCTTTGGCGTGCCTATCAGTATGGGAATGACAACAAAGAGATTGGCGGTGGACAGACTACGACGAATCCAACACCAACTCCATCCGCACCTGCTACGCCGAACTCATCTGCACCATTCACACCTGTAGATCAACCATCTGCATCTACACCATCCGCAAAGTTTACGGTGGAAACACTGGTTGGCGGCTCTGGTGCTGGTGATGTGGATGGCCCTGTACGGACAGCGAAGATCAATCAAGTGGATAGCATGGTCGTGGACAAGAGCAACAATGTCTACTTCCTCGACAGTCAGAAGATGAAGATACGCAAATTCAACAGTTCCAATGGCACAGTAGAGACATTCAAAACGATTAATCAGGACTTCAATTGGGATTACAAGGATGCGGCTGGGAATGCAAAGCACTATGACTACAAAAATCTCACGCCGCTGAAGCTGGCGTACAATCCGGCTGGCAACAAGCTATACCTCGCGGCCAAAGTATCTGCAAGAACAATCGTCTACGACATCACAGGGGGAGTCAGCGTAGCGGCTTATGACTTTGACCATGAAGAAGCTCGCTTCGTGGACTTTATTGCTTTTCCTGATGCGGAAAGCATTCTGTATGGCGTTACAGGCAGTCATGAGTCTCATGTCTATGAAGGCAAGCTGAATCAATCTCAGGTGGAGCGTATCGCCAGCAGTACAAGCTACAACGTTCTGGACTTGTCTGATTACTACGGCTATGCTCCTGTCGCCGCCGCCCATGCAACTGCGGACAATATGTATGTGTTTGGTCGAAGCAAAATGTACAATCTTCAACTGTTTCCCGTGAAGGTCGATAAGGTTGCTGAATATGAGAATACCCGATTCGATAGTGCATCTGCCTACAACGGGAAACTGTATATGAGTATTGCAGGAACCGTCTACGAAATGGGTGAGGCCGGAAACATGACTACCTTCATCAACGAAAATGACTTGATCTACAAGAATGGAATGCAGATACGACAAATGAAGCAGATGGGTTTCGATAACAACGGCAATGTCATCTTCTATGATGACAACAGTAAGTCCATCCGCAGAATCAACCTGTAATAATCCGAGAGCGGAGTCGAAGCTACTTGATCGGCTTCGCTCGCTTCATTAGAACGACACTGAGGGGGGAGCGGGATGAACTTTATTAAAAGAGTTATTGCATTGTTTGTTTTGCGGATCGTTGTCGGCTTCATCATCGCAGGAATATTTGTCGTCTCCTACTTTCTCATCATGGATTTCGTTGTAGGTGGTTTTGCGGCGGCGAACATGAAGGGCATTTTGATCGTCACAGGCATCTACATACTGGCCTTCTTCTATCTGTTCATCAACACGCCGATGAAATATGCCTTGATCGTCACAGCGTTCACAGGGCTTGGCAGTGAGATTGCGAAGGAACTGGCTGTCGATGCCGCTAAGAAATCTATTGAGGATGAATTGGAACGGTATTAACAGCGATGCGGACGAAGACGATGTTGCTATCCGAAGTGAAAGATAACTTGCAGGACATCAATACCAATGAAGAAAGGGCTGAACAGACTACATGGAATCAACTGCCTTACTACTGAAGATCGTCGGAGCCATTATACAAATTACCAGCATTGCCTACACAATCACCGCAATAGCGAAGAAGAAACGTAAACACATCTGGATCGGCATTGCTTTGTTCGTTATTGCATTCCTGTTGCTGAATCAGGCAACGCACATGGAAGACCGTCTTCGCGGCGGATAATGAACCGGAGAAGCGTTTAATGAAATGACTCTGCGGATAACCAGAGTTGGTCTGGAGGTGAACTACAATGAAGATGCGGAGGATATATGCAATTGGACTCCTGTTGATTTGCCTGATAGCTCTGACAGGATGCTCTATCGTAGAACGTGTGCTGACTTCCCAGCAGTCTGAACAGGTAAAAACGGATGGAATGTTCACGGAGCTAAACACGGCAATCAGAGAAGGCAATCTGAATGAGGTACAACGACTGCTGGATGAAGGAGCGTCGCCCAACATTGCGACTGATTATGGAGTTGGAGCGGAGTCGATTCCTGTAGGCAACTTGTCGTTGGCGGTCAACTTCAATGAAGACCCGGTGCCGATGGTGAAAATATTGCTGGAAGCGGGGGCTGATCCTTCAGAGGACTTTCCTGCCATGCATGATGCTATAGAGAAGGGTGATCTGGAGGTTGTGAATTTGCTTGCTCAATACGGTGCGGATGTGGACAGCGGTCTTCAATCGGCGGTGATGTTCGATCAGGTTGAAATTGTACGTATGTTGCTGAATCATGGTGCTGATCCAAATAAGGGAGTGCCGCTGGCGAGGACGACCTATAAAGCAGTTATGCTGAAACTGCTTGAAGAGGCCGGAGCCACCATAGACAACAGACCAAAGTATGAAACGCATCCAGAGGATTACAAGACAGAGGACGGCGTGAGGGTGCGGATACGGTGATGAGGATGAACAACATAAACAGCGGAGAGGATGCAGATGGCCTTTCCGCTGTTTGTATTTTATGGGCTTTTGCCGCGAGGTCGGGTATTTTTACTTTTCTCCTTAGTTACAAAATAATTAAAAACTGAATATATGAATAGTATAATTGTTTCAGGCCTGAGGGTGAGCAAGGAAATGGGCCAGTATATGTTGAATTTATATATAATTCACTGAAAAGTGGGGGTGGCCGGAGAGTTGCTCACGGTTTCGTTCACTTAAAGCCCAATAATCCCATCACAGGATGGTATTTACACATTTTCCCTAATGGGGTACTATGGACTATATCCGGAGGATTTGTAGGGCAAATTAACCACTAAGCTGGATACAATCCAACGGAAAGAGGTACTTAAAATGGAATTCGCTTTAGAGATGGAAATGATCCCTATCATTAAATCCCAATACGAGACTTTACTAAATAAAGAGGTGGACAGCTTAATTGCTGTTGCAGAAGAGCTTCCAGTGAATCATCGAATTGTCGACCTCTTGTTTGCTCCGATACATGCGGATACAAACACTTTAAACAACAATGATTACAAACGCTCTTTAAAAAAGCTAAACATGTCTCAGTTAGATGTCTTAGCTATTTTTATGACTCATCAAAAGGGGATATCAATACAGCGGCTGAGCAAAATTCTGAGAATGAAACCTGAAAGAATTAGGGATTCTTACTTAAATCGTTTTTTGGAACTTGAATTGGTTCAACAGATATCCAAATATACCTATTCTTCAACCGGCTGGTCCACTGTTTCTCCAACATATGTTGTAGCTATAGAAGCCAAACTAGTTAAGTGGCAAGAAGCATTAGATCAAGCAGTATATAACTTGAATTTTGCTGATTACTCTTATGTAGCTATGGATCAGGGTATGCATTTCAAACCGGAAATTGTGCAGAAATTTATGGATGCAAATGTTGGTTTGATGAGTGTAAGTGCTAACAGTACAGTCACAATTCTTTTTGAGCCTAAAAAGAACAAGTCATATAAGTACTCTGATTTCAGACTTCAAAGACTTCGACTCTGTAGAGATTTAATATGCCAAAATTCTAAATGGGGCTTTATTCAATAAACAAGGGGAAATTTTGATGAGCAAACCATTTACTCCCGAGATTACAGTTGCTGAACTCAACGACACTTCTATAGGAAAGCAATTTTTGTTCCTTTCTCCGATTGGTGATGGAGGTCAGGGAACGGTATTTAAAGCAATGCTTAGTCATGGTTCTCAAGAGATAGCTGTAAAGGTGTATTCACCAGATCAGCTTATAAAACGTGCTGAGCTTGAAGTTGCCAAACTTGAAAAAACTAAGTCCCCGCACTTGGCAAGATTAGTTGACCATGGGAGCTTCGCTCTGAGAGAAAGAGAATGCTTTTTTGTTGCCACAGAATATGTGCCTGGAACAGATCTCAAAAAGCATTTAGAACAGGCCACTCTTAATCAATCTGAAGCGGCTAAACTCCTTAAGCAGATGTTGTATGCGATAGAAGAAATGTGGGAGTTAAGAATTGTCCACTGTGATATTAAACCGGCAAATATCATGTATTCTAGTTCAGGTGAATTTCAACTTATAGATTTAGGTCTAGCCAAGCATCTTGATACTCAGACGATTACAATGGCCGGGATGATTATGGGTACACTGGGATACATGGCTCCTGAACAGCTTCGCGGACGAAAGAATTTCACGTTAAGAGTTGATCTCTTTGCTTTGGGGATTGTTGTTTATGAAGCTTTGGCAGGGGTACATCCATTCCATAAGAATCAGTTCCATATTGGAAACATGGAGCCACTACCCTTGAGTGAATTTGTAGAGGTGGACTCGAGGTTTGAACAAGCCCTTAGGTGGATGTTACAGGCCAATCCAGTAAGAAGGCCGTCATCATGTAAACAAATTCTAAGTCTTATCGAAGAGGTGATTTGATGTTTTTACTCAATGTTGGCTACAAGTGGACTAATCATGATCGTGTTGATGGTGTGGTGATTAATGCTAGCGGTGTACATAAAGCACAGGCCAAAAGGAGAAATTTGTCAGTCACACCTGATTGCTTGCTCTTTGATCCGCAGTTATATTTATCTGGTTTGAATTTTGAAAATTGCAATAATACATGTGCTAGATTGTCGACATATCCCTGGTTTGGGGGAAGTGAGTACGAGTTTGATAGCCAAATTCAAACTCAAAGAGAATGGTTTGATGACCATAAAACATCTATGGCGTGGCCATACACCTTACCAGTTATAAAAGAGGACATACTTGACAGCTTGAGAAGTTGTTTCGATTTCCAAGTAGACCTTGGTGTGACTCATTTAATAATTCCTACACCATTAGTTGAAGACTCCGAGGATGAATTTGCACTTCAACTAAATTGGATTGACGCCGCGATAGAACTAAAGGCAGAATATGACCACAGTATGTTAGCAACAGTTGCCTTCACGGATAACATTGTACTCCATCAAAATCCACTCGAAAACAAGGTTATTCAAACTATTATTGATAACCTTTCAGCAAGAGAAGAACTAGATGGAATCTATGTACTTCCTGTACAAACGGGAAATGGTTCTATTCGAATTAATCATAAGAGAGTTGCTGAGACCCTTCTTTATATTAGTCATATTGTAGGTGCTCAAAATGAAAAGATTGTTATGGTGAACTTTGCTGACGCATTTGGCTATGCTTGCTTAGCCGTAGGTGCTACAGGTTTTGCAGGTGGCTATACGAATAAAACTAGAAGAATGAATCTGGATGATTTCCTTGAAGACGGTGGAGGAGGAGCCTACCCAAGATTCTATTCTCATACACTGTTGCTTGAACTTTTGACAGATCGTGATCTATCCAAGTTAAGGGATGGCAAACTATTAAGGCTATTAAGGAATGATCATACTGAAGCAAGTGAAGATTTATTGAACGCTTTGAAAGATGGATTATCAGCCAATGATGTACCATTATGGCGGGAGAGTTTAAACAACGTTACTACAGCCACAATTCATAAAATTGAAAGGTTAGTTAGGGCGAGTAACGAGTTATCCACTATTGATCTGTCGGACATGCAGGCAAGATTTGATCATACCCTTGAATGGCTTCAATCTGCCGAAGCAAACCAACTGTTGTTACAATCCAGATTCAGCACAGCACCATTAGAAGATGACGGGCGACATATCGCTGTTTGGACAAAAGCATTTGAAGAGTTTATGGACAACATTTAGGGAGAGGGGGAAGCCCCTCTTCTTTTTTAACTTTCAGTTGCAAAGGAGAGGTATGATTTGGTGATGGATGAGGGGACAACGCCTGAAGTGGTACAAACGTCCAAAAAGCATATTAGTGAAAGTACAAAAGCCGAACTAATTGCTCGTTGTACTGCATCCGAGGTTGAGTATTTTACTAGTGCGAGTGAATTTATAATAAATATGAATTCGGGAAGAGATAAGTATGACGTTGTAATAGATGAAGAGTCAGTTGCTCTAAATATCTTGGAATTTGACTTTGAAAGATATACCATCCTTAAAAATTATATAGCAATATGCTCTTATGAAAATAAAATGATAGAAGCCAGCATTGAACATGTATACATTAACCATAATAATGGTTTAATCAACCGAAGATTGTTTGGTGAATTTCAATCTACATTAGCCAGTGAGCCCATTGTTTTAAGTCAGGAAAGTGACATTGGATATGTAACCGTTGAATTAAGTGGCTGGTCAAAAGAGCTTTCTTCGCTTTTAAAAAAAGAGATGAGAAGAAACTCCCCAGTTTCTATAAAAATCAGGGGAGTAAATATAAATCAACATGACAAGGCAGTAGAACTATTAAAAAGAATTAGCGATTCACTTTTTTTCCAAATTGACTTGAGATTTAAACTTCCTTTAATGCTTACCAAGAGAAGCTTGATGGAGATGGGCGGTGGCATGCCTAAAAAAGCCAATGTTTCCGAGTTGAAATTCCCAAAGATGAAATATAACAATGATGCTATTTCCTTGTATTGGTACGCTAGAAGTGCTACAAAGATGCCTTTGTTACAATATCTTGCTTTCTATCAAGCAATTGAGTTTTACTTTCCAATGTACACCGAACTTGATGCAAAAAAGATGTTGAAAAAAATATTAAAAAATCCAGTTTTCGATGAAGATAAGGATGAGGATTTAACAAAACTAATTACTATGATTCGACCAAGATTAAATGGCAGAGGATTCGCTAACGAGAGAACACAATTATTATCAACCTTAAGAGAGTGTGTTAACCCTGATGAGATCAGAGATTTTTTAAGGGGTACTAAGAAGATTGATTTTTTCTCTATGAAGAATGAGCAAGGAAAGCACAGTAAGCAGATTTCAGCTGTTCCGCTTACTCAAAATCAAGATGATGACGAGTTGATCAATAACTTAAAAGAGCGAATATATGATATACGTTGTAAAATTGTCCATACGAAAGCCAATGACGTAGACCAAAACGTTGAAATGATCTTACCTTTTTCAAAACAAGCTGAGTATTTAACGTATGACATTGAGTTAATTAAGTTAGTGGCTCAACAGATTATAATGGCAAGTGGGAGTCCTATGTTTTAGTTTATTTGTGATAAGGATGATTATTGATGATTCGATATGCCCGATAAATTTGCTCAAACAGAACGGTTGTCTGTAACCCGAAGTTCATCTCCATTTGACTCAGTGTCAGAGTTTCATTGCATTCTGATGGAGAGGCACCGACAACAATGGAGATATCAGAAACACCAGTCGATGCGTTATGGTCAAGTTTCACCGCCAGTTCTTCCGAAGAGATACTCTTCCCGGAAGTTATGATGGTTATAACAAAGGTGCCGGAGCTTAACTTCTTTTGCAGGTCGCTTTCCTTTTTCAAGTGAACAAGTTTAATAGTACAATAGCGGCTCAATCGCTTCTCATATTCTTTAATGGCCTCAAAGTAGAATTTTTCCATCTTGTCGCCGACAGCATACACACTGATCTTCATGTAAAGGTTACCTCACGTTCTTAAAATAGTAAGAAGAGTCAGCCATCATCTGACTGACTCCTTATTCAACAAATTCAGTTTTGTTCTCTTAGAGTAACAAGTTCAGCCGTAGCCATCCCGGATGCTTTGGCTACTATAGATATGTCCACTCCAAGCCTGAGAAGCTCCAGAACCATCTGAATGGCTTTGTGTTTCTCGCCGCGAGCTTGAGCCTCGGCTAACGCTCCTTCAATTAGAGATGCTCTGTCATGCAGATACCTCTGTCTGTTCTCTTTCAATCTACGGGCTTCGGCATTTAGTTTGAGAAACTCCAATGTGTTCAGTGTCAGCCCCCCTATTACCTGTGTAGAGGTCTAAATAATATTCTTAGTATATCATGCTAACTACTTCTTAGACACACAATGCAGACACGCAAAAGTGACTTCGTGTGCTTGCCAGAGCCGTTGTGTGCTATTGTAGGGGTGAATCCGATTCATTCAAGTTTACCCTAAAAACCGATACGGTGAGCCGTATCACAAATAGAGCGAAATTTTTGTCGATAGGAAATTTCCTAGATCACTAACAGGGATTGCTTGTGTATAGCTATATACCTGTCATTCTCTGTTGAAAGAAGTTGGAAATTGGATTATACTAGAAGTGCCTTATGTGTAGGCATAAGGGAAAGGGATTAATGTCAACTGGTGGACAAGCACTCCTAATAGGATTATTGTCTCGGTTGATAGTTGCTGAGTTAACGTGATTATAGCTATCCAGCTTTCAAGCATGATGACGAAGCCTCCCTTATCTTTAATCATACCATGATTAAGTATTGAGCGATTTTGGGTAGCTGGATTCATGCTATTTATAATTAATTGAATCCGAGTGGGTTACACTCGGTTGTGACTCGGTTATGCCTGTGGCTTAGGGATGCTACCCCCCATGCCTACAGGCATTACGCCATTTTAGGGGGTATTTTTATCAACCTTAATGAATGGAAAGAAAAACATAAGGCTAGTCGAAACCTTGCTCATTTTGATTTGAAGGTATCGTTAGCTCAGGTTTGGGAATATATTACCGATCCAGAGAAGGTAGCAACGCATGGATTTTATCCCTTCATTAACTACACCTTATCGATGCGTAAATATGATGGAAAAAGCGAAAATAAGACCAAAGTAAAAGATCGTGAAATCTGTTATTCTGCTCATATTGATCGATTTATCTATCAGTACTATGGTTTTTTACTCAACAAGCACTATAACAATCGTGCCAAAGTCGATGGCATTCAAGAGGCGTCTATTGCCTATCGGGATGAGTTGCATCAAAGTAACATTCATTTCGCCGAACGAGCGATTTCTTTTATAAAGACCAAGCCAGAATGTTATGTTATTATTGGTGATTTTGCAAAGTTTTTTGATAATTTGGACCATAATTATTTAAAAATCAGGCTCTGCGATTTGCTTGGTAAAGATAAACTCCCCGAAGACTTTTATGCAGTCTATAAAAATATAACGAAATATTCGACATGGAGCCGTGAACATCTGTTGTCTCACAATAAGATGGGAACTACGAAGAAAGATATTGTCGCTTTTAATAAACTTGATCGGGCAATCTCTGTGGAAGAGTTTAAAAAATTAAAGAAGCTGGTTATCATGCCCCATAAAGAGAAGCTTGGAATCCCCCAGGGTTCGGCAATAAGCGCAGTTTTTTCAAATATATACATGTTGGCCTTTGATAAATCCCTTAATGATTACGTAACAGGGAATAGTGGATTATACATGAGATACTCCGATGATTTTATAGTTGTTTTGCCAAAAACAAATTTGGAGCATTTCAAAACGCAATTTCAACACATTGGTTCACAGATTAGTTCAATCCCCGGAGTTAAACTGGAACCGGAGAAAACACAGTTATTTGAATATAATAGTGGAAGCATCAGAAGCTGCAACGAGGATGTCTTGGATGGTGTCCCAAATAGTCACAATCTCATGAATTACCTTGGATTTACATTTGACGGTCAGTCTGTATCTATACGAGCCAAGACAGTCTCCAGATATTACAATAAGATGTATCGCAAAATTCGAACTGTTGTAAAGAGCAAGGGTGTTACAAAAGACGGTAGAAGATTGAGTTGTAGAAATCTGTATACAATCTACTCAATTAAGGGAGCCTTTTTAGGAAAGACACATAAGGATGGAAACTTTCTTACATATGCAAAAAGGGCTGAGCGTGTGTTCAAAAATGAACCAGCCGTAGCCCTTGTAAGTAAGAGGCATATGCAAAAAATCAGAAAACAGTTTAAAAAAGCGCTATGGGAATAATAAGAATGGCCAGTAAGCGCGAGCTATGGCTACAGCCAGTGGAACAGTGAAGCTTGAGAAGCAATTTAAGTGGAACATTCCATGGCACCGTCCGTTCAAATGCGAATTTTTATTTGTTGTACAGTTTCTGCTCTTCCTTTAAGTAAGGAAAGAGCCCCTTCCGCCGATGTATTGGCGGAGGGGGCAAGGCTTAAAAATGCTTCTCATTCTCCTGATTAAAGATGAGTTCAACATCTTGAACTTACCGGTTGTCGTTTAGCGTGATTTGCTTAATGACTAAATGCATCAAGTTTTTTCGTTGCTGGTAGGGCGAATGCTGGAGCAAATAATTAAACCGCTCAGATGCCTATATTTGATAGTGAGTTAATTTATTCACTACTGCTCATTTCCAATAATATTCGCTCCATTAATAGGTGAACAGTTGTGAATGGATTCATTTGGCGAATGTCCGTCTCATAAACTAATTCTTTCTGAGAGTATCTTTCTTCAAGGACATGAGCATGACTAATTGCATTTCTCAGGGTGTCGCCATTTCCAATGATTTGGCGGATGACTCCTGAATCCGCTTTTGTATATTCCCGTCCTAATGCATAAGATAACCTTTCCCCGATGACTCTCTTCGAATTGGAGTACTCAGGTTCTACCTGCTCGAAATGCATTAACAGCCACGTTTCAAACAATAAGTTTGTTAGAGATAGCGCGAAGTCATTAGTTGATGCGAGCATGTTGCGAAGGACCTTTTCGATCTCACGTGGTGCATCACAATCGAATACCAGGTGTTTTTCATGTAATAGATATTTCTGCATGTTATCTTCATCCCGAAGGAAGTCCTCAGCAAAATTCAATACCTGTTGTGCATTTCCGTTTGCCGGAATGGACTCGATATCCAAGTGAGCGTACTTGTTGCGGTTTTTTCGAATAATTTCAGCAAAGTACTCAAAATAACAAACTTCAGTCTGCCCTTCGCAAAAGAGCAACACTTTTCCTAAATTACTTGGTCGTGTCTCTACTTGTCTAGGTGAAAACGGGTTCAAGCGAGCGATGTCCATCACCTCCGATTCTCTGGAAACGAAGTCTGGAGAATCGGGATTGCACCGTACTTTCCACTAAAGTAATCTTTGTGGTAAGTAGCATCTTGCCTGACCATTTTTAGATCCGCTAGCGAATATAGGGAGGAGACTCCGAGCTCATTCTTGTCAACAAATAAAATCTCATCGCGGCGGAACTGCTCTTTATTTAATATCGACGTATCGTGAGTCGTGAAGATCAGTTGCGCATGATTCGTGTTTCGATCTGACTGAAATAGATCCACGATGAATTTTGTCAGCAAAGGATGCAACCGTGCCGAAAGCTCGTCAATAACAAAAACGCCCCCACGCTCAAGCAAAATCAGAACTTCCTGTATAAAGGAAAGAAATCGCAAAGTACCCGATGACTCCTGAGCCAGATCGAATGATTTAGTACCTACTTGATCGCCATTTAAGTTAAAGATGGGATGAATCGTTTTAATAAGCGGTCGCTTTATTTTTTTGCCTTTTTGTTCGTCAAATACCTCTTCTGTTTCAATCACAATATTTTCGATTCCTACATCAATGAAACGAATGTACTCTGCCACTTTGGAACGAAATGCATCGTCCTTCAAGAGCCGTGGAGAGTGCGGAATGGCATGTACAGTTCCTTTAATACTTGATTCAAAAATAAGCTCAAAATGGACATTGAATCGGCTACGGAAAAAGTCTTTAAAACAGTCGATGAGCTTTTTAACATCATCTGTTGCAAAATAATCAAGAACGGAAAGGTACAGACGGTCTTCACGGTATTTGGTGAAAGAACGTAATTGTGCCTTAAACTTATGGCCGAGGGTGATGCCCGCTGCCTGATCACGTTCAAAAACCGAATGATCGTTAACACTGAGCCATTCCGATAAGATGTTGCTTTCTTTCAAAGAAAATCCATATTGGAATACTTGATCCTGATGCACAAAAACCATTTCAAATTCAATACGGGAGTCGATCTGTTCGGATAAAAGGAAGGGGCGTATGGGCGGCAGTTTTCTGATTGACTCACTTCCCTCGTTATTCTCGTCTCCTGAGGTATCTTGAAATAAATGACTGAATATGATCTGTTCAAACCAGTGCATGGCACTGATTAAGTTTGACTTGCCACTTGCATTAGGCCCGTAGATAGCTAGTGTCTTTAGCAAACTGAATGGTGTATTCTTTATAACATGAGACGGATGTTGCGTATAGGAAGAAGCACGAAGATCAAGAATGACTTCATCCCGAAAGGATGAAAAGTTTTTAAAGCGAAACATAACAAGCATGGAAATCATCCTCGCAATTTATTTTTGATATTATCTCAATTATACCACGTTCCAGTGGGATTTAGACTTCCTCATGCGCATTAATTACGAAAAAATCGAAATTTGAAAAATTGGTAGTGAAGGTTCAAGGGTTATGTCAGGATTATTTGTCAACCAAAATTTCGCTCTACAGGTGATACGGTGAACCATACCACAAGTAGCGCGAGCTACAAATCACTTCTTCATTGTGCGAGCTTCGTCTGAGAATATTGGATAAATTCCGCATATCGTTTGGCTTCATCCTTGAGAGCTTCAGCAGATGGGCTATAGGATACAAAGGCTGGCAGGAACGTACCATTACACCGGGTAATGGTGCTCTGAATCGGCCGAAGATATTCGCTTATGGTGAACCAGTTACGGCCGCCTGCACGATATTCGTTTTCCGAGCCACCTGTTGTTGTTGCGATCATAAATTCTTTGCCCCTCAAATTTTCGCCTCCGGGTCCAAAAGCCCAACCAAATGTCAGTACATCGTCAAACCACTTTTTTAATAGCGGCGGGCAGCTATACCAATAGAATGGAAATTGGAAAACAATCCGGTCAAATTCGATCAATAATTGATGTTCTCGTTTGACGTTGATATTCCAATTCGGATACTCTTGATACAGATCACGGATGTGTATATTCGGCTGTTGTTTCAGTTCGCTCAGGAGTGCATGATTCCATGCGGATTTGTTCAGGTTTGGATGTGCTACAATTACCATCGTTTTCATGACCATCATCCCTTACTGTTATTTTGGTTGTCCAAGGTCGGCCAGGATACTTCCTCTTTACACCTATGATTATCCGAGATATTTGAAATCTTGAAAAGTACGCATTTTATTCGTACATAGTCCATCATTCCATACCATAGATGGCGCCGTACTTGTGGTGTAGTCCGTTTGAACGTACTAAGTACGTGAATAAAGAGTACTATCGGTACTGGAGATACTTTGATAATGTTATAGGAGATAGTGTGCAAGTATCTTGAAATACTTGGGAGTTGATGTTATTGCGGTTAAGAACTCACGTCAATAAGACGGAAGGCATATTAGCGACACTGGATATTATTGGCGGAAAGTGGAAGCCTTTGATTCTGTTTATTTTACTGCATGAGGGAAGCAAGCGATTCGGGGAGCTGAGGAGGATGCTCCCGGTTATTACGCAGGGTATGCTGACGAAGCAGCTTCGGGAGCTGGAACGGGATGGACTCGTCGAACGCAGAGTATATCACGAGATCCCTCCAAAAGTGGAATATAGTTTGACCGATCATGGAAAAACGCTGGCTCCGGTGTTGACAGACATGTGCAACTGGGGATTTAAGCATCTCGACTTTATAAAAGGTCTAAGCGATGAATCGGAATAAGTCTCAATTTAGAATATGTGACTATGGGAGGAATCAAGTGTGGGCGGCATTATTATTGCCAAAGGACAGCCTTATTTGGCCTAAGAGAAACGGCCTTTAGCGGATGAGCTTCTTTCAATGCAGTTATTCGCACAAGGGTTAAGTATGTTCCTCTCCACTTTGAAAGATGGACGAAAAACTTGCCGTTACAGACAGCGCGGTGAACCCTACCACAAGTAACAGCAAGTTTTTTATACCGACAAAATGGTGCATGAGATGTCGGATGGTGTGCTGTTAAATTTGCTAATCTGTACCTGAAGGGAGGTCATTCTTATGGGTGGGCTTGCAAATCTGAATCGAGCTTTGCAATATATCGAAGAGAATCTTGCCGAGGATGTGAATTTGAAGGAAGCGGCTAGACTTGCTTGCTGCTCCGAATACCATTTTTCAAGAATGTTTTCGTTCCTTGCAGGCATCCCGTTATCGGAATATATCCGGCGAAGACGACTAACGCTCGCGGCATTTGAGCTTCAAACCGGTAATGTGCGAATACTGGATGTGGCGGTGAAGTACGGCTATGGCTCTGCAGATGCCTTTTCCAGAGCTTTTCAAAGCTTACACGGGTTCCCGCCTTCTTCGGTAAAATCCCGAACGGGGTCCATTAAAGCCTATCCTCGAATGACTTTTCAATTAACTATTCAGGGAGGAAGCGCGATGAATTACCGTATCGTTGAGAAGGAGTCTTTTCGTATCGTAGGCATCATGAGAAGGGTACCCATCCAGTTTGAAGGTGTGAACCCGGAGATTGAGTCCATGGCGGGCAGCTTAACACCGGAGGACATTGTAGAGCTGAAGGCACTTTCAGATAGGGAACCGCGGGGAATGGTTCAAGCCTCCGTGAATTTCTCGGAGGGGCGTATGGAGGAGAAGGGGACCTTTGATCATTATATCGGAGTAGCGACAAGGAAGGAATGTCCAGAGCGTTTTACGAAACTGGAGGTTTCCGAGGCAACTTGGGCTGTATTCGAAGCGGTAGGGCCCTTCCCGGAAACGTTGCAGAATATCTGGGGACGGATTTATTCAGAATGGTTCCCATCCGCGAGTTACGAGTTGGCAAGCGGACCGGAAATGGTATGGCATGAGAGCAAGGATTTTTCCTCCCCCACACTCCGTAGTGAAATTTGGATACCTATTATTAAAAAATAAGTCTGGCTCAGTAAACCTTGGGCAAACGGAGAGAACCTATTCGGAGGTTCTCTCTATCTTATGTTCACGTAACTTGCCGTTACAGACCATTAATAAGTACATTAGCAAGGCGCGGCTTTTTTATTATTCATATAGATTGACAATGATAATCGTCATCAATAATCTAAAGATAGACGAGAGTCCTCATACCCACCTTTCCGATCAATCTCAGGATTACCGGTAAACTACTATTGAAATGAGGTATACAATGTGAAAATTGACGTTAATCACTTGGCAGAGCATCTTGCACATACTCCTTTTCAAGTAGAAGGAGTATATCGATATGCTAGAAATCCAGGTGTGCCTCACGCTGACTATACAGACTCTTTTCCTGGATTTGTGTTTCCACTTACAGGTAAGGTGCAATTTGAATTTAACGGAACGCCTTATATCTTTTCGCCAGGAAAAGTTGTGCATGGTGGTGCAAAAATGAAACTAGCTCAAAAAATGTTTGGTAAAACCGACTGGGAATACATTCTCGTTCTATACCGGATATGTAACTCAGAAATAGCAGAGCCAAGTATTTCTCATCAGCATTTTGAATTATCAACAGGACCATCACCTCGTCTTACTGAATTAATTATGCGTCTTTGGCATGTGTATAATCAGCGTGGAGGCATTTCGATGTTTCAGACCGAAATGCTATTTCGTGACGTACTGAATGAAGCCTTAGTATGTGTTGATAATAGGCAAAATAGTTGTGAATCGCATACTTTATTCGAACGGGTAACTAATTATATTCATGAATATTATTATCAAAGCCTTACAATCGCATCACTTGCAGAACAACATAACGTTAATCGAAATCGACTTTCTTACATATTTAGAAGACATGCAGGTATGGGACCAGCAGAATATTTATTAAAATATCGTATAAATGCGGCGCAAGAAATGCTATTCACAAGTGATGCGCCTGTACAACAAATTGCGCAAACGGTTGGAATGGCTGACCCCTTTTATTTTAGTAGAGTGTTCAAGAAACAATGTGGCATTTCTCCTACTAAATATCGAGAGAAGTTCATCAATAGTCCATGCTAATTTCAACATGCATCCATTCTAATCTAAAAATTACTTTACTATAATAATGTTTAACTAAACGATCATGATCTCTCGCTCGCAAGATTAAAGGACTGCTAGACTCAATGCTATTATTATCAGGCTTAGGTAAATTGCCTTGCGTAAGTAGACAATGGTTAGCTCTTGCCTGTAAGTAACTTGAAGGTCAAAAATATAAGGAGTGATTACTATCCATTACCAAGTCATTAATCTAAATGAGAAACTATCTGAACTTAACGATCTTTGGTCTCTGAAAGTCATTGGTGAATTGAATGATTATCAATTTAAACTCATTAAGATTGCCGGGGAGTTTGAATGGCATAGTCATGAAGAGACCGATAAGGTATTTATGGTGATCGAAGGGGAGATGATCATTGATTTTCGTGATGGTCAGGTTAAAATCTCCAAGGGTGAGATGATTGTTCTCCCGAAGGGGATCGAGATGAAGCCTTCCGCCGAAAAGGAATGCCATATCATGTTGGTGGAGCCTAGAAGCATAGTAAACAATGACGGTACTAAGTCCGTAACTGCAGCCAATGATGCTTAGACCTAGTGTTTGTTACTAGTACGAACTCAATGTATGAGAAAATGGTTCACTTGACATTCCCACGGCTAAAGCCGCAAGGTCACTAACGTGACTGGGATACTTGGCAGAGAATTGGGCTATCCACTTACCTGAATGTTTTTTTGATACGAAGTGTATCGATTTTGGGCTAGCACGACCTCACTATTTATGACATTTCGGCCACCCTGTACGGTCACAAGAATGGTTCCTTGTGCCAATTCATGTGATTGATGAAGCGGTAAAACATATTTTGGATGGCTTGATTACTAATGTAGTTTACGATCCTAAGACTGTCAGATTGGTCGATCTTGCTCAGTAGAAATGCCATTTTTAGTCCTTGTCTCTACAATGAAGGGCACCCAATCAGGGTGTCCTTCATTTCGCTTTATAAATGTTACGGTGAACCGTACCATAAGTAGGGCGAAATTATAAAAAACAAGGAATTAACATCCGTCATACAGAATTAATTATAAGACAATAGTTAGAAAGAGAGGAAGTTGTATGATAAGTACCCAACACCGTATGTATTTGAAAAAATCCGCAATGCAAGGTTTTAGTATTCGCTCCATGCAAAGTCTAAGTGACAAACTCAAGCGGTTATTTGCATGGAGCAAGATTATCTAACCGAGCGGATCTTTGAAGTTAGTAAGTTTGTCATAGGGGCTTTGCAATCCATCCATCTATTTACAGAGGAAGGGGCAAAGTCAATGAAATATATATCAGCCAGCCAAATCTTACCCGAGTATTTACTCCATGAACTTCAAAAGTATGTACACGGCAGTATTGTCTATGTTCCTTCTCCAGAAGGCAGTAGAAAAAAGTGGGGGGAAGCATCGGGACAGAGAGAGTATTTTCAGAAAAGAAATCTAGAGATTAAGCAGTTATTTCGAATGGGTCACAGTATTGATCAGCTCATGTGCTCTTACTGCTTATCTGAAGATAGTATAAAAAAAATTGTTTATAAAAAGGATAAATAGTGAAGGGCTCGTATTGGAGATAAATCTGATACGAGCCTTTTCATATGTGTATAAGAATGTTATAAACATTGTTTGCCTACTTTTTGAGATAGAGTGTTTGTATACTTTTAACTAAATACTGAAGACTAGGAAGTGATTACATATGAAGGTGGAGTTACAGCTATGTAGCATTGAAGAGAAATTTATTATTAACAATATTTATCCTCTATATTTGCATGATTTATCCGAAATATGGGGGCACCAAATTAATCGTTATGGCATATTTGAAGAGAGTGATATTCGGACGTTAGCAGAACAAAATCTTGTTTTTGATGTATGGTGGGAGCATCCAGGAGTCCTATTCCCTTACCTTATTAAGGTGGATGATATCCCTGCTGGCTTTGTCTTCGTGGCCACTCCACCCTATACCCCAAGTCCGCCCTATATCAATTATTATTTAAACGAATTCTTTCTTTTACGCACATATCGAGGGAAAGGAGTAGGGGAACAAGCAATTCGGCAACTGATTGACAGAATGCCGGGCTACTGGGAGTTACAGACGAATCCTACGAACCGAAATAAGCGTGCGCAAAATTTTTGGCGAAAGACACTAAATAGATGTACGAACGGCGAATATACAGAATTAGGTCATCATTACGAAGATGGCGAGAAACTTGTCTTTCGCTTTTTTAGATAACTCGAGCGGGTTTAGGCTAGATAGATAATAGTTTTAAGGAGGACAGCATATGAATGAATTCTTTCAATACGATACGGATGAGAAAAGACGTTCTTTGCTGGATAGAGCAAGGAAAGTCGCTTTATCAGCAATTAAAATGTACGATTTAGAATGGGATAGCATCCAGTTTATTCAACTATCCGATACGATCACGTATAAAGTTGAAACCCGTACAGATAACAATTATTTGCTTCGCATTCATTCGGACCGATGGAGCAGAGAGGAAATTCGTTCGGAACTCCAACTGTTACAAGCACTAAACCAATCAGAAGATCTACATGTACCAGAAGGGATTGCAAGTTGTGATGGTATTTATGTACTGGACATCGAAACTGAAAAAGGGTATATGCGCCCTTATGTAACGATGATGCGGTGGATAGAGGGTGAAAAAGCAACAGGTGAATTTACGGATAGTCATGCATATCATATGGGTGTGATGATAAACAGGCTCCATGCAGCAGCAAAGGATTTTAATCCACCTTCTGATTTTGTAAGACCTACTTGGGGAGTAGAAAGTTTTAAACGTGAAATGGCTAAGTTGAAACGTTATTATGAACGTTTTTTATCCGAAGAGGGATGGAAGCTGTATCAAGATGCAGCTGAGAAGGTTGTATCCCAACTTACCACTATGCATCCAAGTGAACATAACTATGGGCTCATTCATGCTGATTTACATACCGGTAATATGGTTTTTAAGGACAATCAACCCTATCCGATTGATTTTGGGAGATGTGGGTACGGATATTATCTCTACGATATAGCAGGCACCCTATTGGAGCTGTGGCCGAAGCATCGATGGATGCTTATCCAAGGTTATGAGAGTATTAAGAAGTTGGAAACGGACTATATTCGGGATCTGGAATGTTTTTTCATCATGTTCATGATCGAGAACTACTGCCATCACGCCTCTGATCCAAGAGAAACAGCCAGTCTAATCGATGAACAAAAATATGCCCAAGCATACATAAGAGCATATTTAAGCAATAGTCCATTTCTTTTCGATGTGATTGAACCTGTGGAAATTGATAAGAAAAATTAAAGGGCATCTCTCCCCGCCTGTTCGCCCCAAGCTGCGTTGCCTTTTCTTGACGAGAGTGTTCAGACACGCCCTGCATATTGCAGGGTGTGTTCTACCTTCATATTTTTCATTAAATTCAAAACAACTCTCCTATTAGATCGCCAAGCCTAGGGCATCCTTCTTAGCAAAGTTTTTAATAATAAACGATCGGTATTAATCTCTTGCATCAGTAAGCCTCCCTAATGTCAAGCTAATGTGAACGGAATAAGTTTCCTTATTACTTGTAACAGTTAATTGTCCTTTATGTTGTTCGATAATTTTTTTGCAAGTTTTCATACCGATTCCTGTACTACTCACTTCATGTGCTTCTTTTTTTATATCATTTTCAATATCGATCAATAGCATGTTGTCTTTAATTTCATAACTAATTTTGACTATTTTAGACTTATCGGCATACTTGATAATATTTGAGAAGATGTTGTCAAAAACTCTTCGAAAAGAAATTAAGTGAACATCGAAGTGAAAAGGTATGGTGCAAGGCTCTAACACAAAATGAAATCCGTTATTTTCTAGCACAAAGAGTTGCTCATCAAAGAGTTGCTCCATCAATTGATTTCCATCAAATCGTTCAAAATCTAGATTGTTATCTTCAGTATTAAACACAGTAAAGTACTCAAATAGTTTGTCCGAAAGGTGCTTAATTTGGTATGCTTTTTCCCTGCTGTTATGGATGTATTTATTAAAGTCTTCATCCGTCTGATATTTCTTGAACTCAATAATATCCAAGTATCCGACCAATGCTGTGAGAGGTGTCCTTAAGTCATGAGACATCGCGGTGACCAGCTCACTATTTGCAAATCTGGCTTGATTCTCATTGTCCAATCGTTCAATAAATGACTTTCTCATCTCATTAATGCTTTGGGCCAGTGAAGACAATTCGTCGTTCCCTTTTATTGTAATTGTATAAGTTAAGTCTCCACCTTCTAATATCTTAATTTCATTCTCAAGAGTTCCAATATAGGAGGTTTTCTTGTTTATAAAGAACAGCATGATGAATATAAAGAATATGAACGAAATGACCACACCCAAAATCGTAACCATATGATAGTACTTGTATTCAAAGAAGTACTCCAGGTAAATTTGGGCGCGAGCATCGGAAAATTGAATATTTAATAATTGAGAAGTACTTTTCAAATTCATATCTACCGATAGACCCCTATTCTCGGTAGTTGTTGTATAGCCATCTGTAGCGTAAATGAGTTTATTGTCTGTATAAATATAAATATTTACATATTTCGTTTCCCGAACCCATTGGGCTATTTTATCATGATCCTTAAGTGATAGATTCTTCTGAGAAACATACTTTTCGAATTCAGAAATGGCTAGCTGCTCTTGTTTTCCGATAAACGAGGTTTTAGTTAAGTAACGCTCAAGTATGTCTTCTCCTGTGGATTGCAATAACAAAAATAAGACTAGAGAAAACGTAAACGAAAAAATAAGACACAGGATTAATTTTAATTTTAATTTTCCCCATGAAAAGAGTTCACTCAATTCGATACCCCTTTCCCCAAACGGTTTTAATAAACTTGGGGTTCTGAGGATCTTTTTCTAATTTCATTCTGAGATTTCTGATATGAACCATAACTGTATTGTTACAGTTATAGAAATACGGTTCTCCCCAGACGCTTTCATATAGATTTTGTGCTGAAAATATCTTGTTTCTATTGCTGGACATCAAGGATAAAATCTTGTACTCAATTTCGGTTAGTGTAAGTTCTTCGTCGCCCATCCATACTTCATTGCTCTTCGTTTTAACACTTAGTTCATTAATTTTAATAATATCCGGAGACTCCGCAACAGTATCTTTCCCTTTATACACATAATATCTTCTAAGCAAGGCTTTCACTCTTGAAACCAATTCTGTATAGGAGAACGGCTTTGACAGATAATCATCACATCCTGCAGAAAAAGCCAAATATTTATCGGAGTCTTGGGTTTTGGCAGTCAAAAACAAAATGGGAGCGCTTGTTTTCTCGCGAATTTCTACACAGGCCTTAAACCCAGATTTTCTGGGCATCATAACATCCAGAATGATTAAATCTATAGTTTCATCTACTTTATTCAAAGCGTCCTCGCCGTCTACAGCTTCGGTCACGTTATATTGTTCGCTCTCCAGCAGGACCCGGACAATCTCTCTAATCTCATCGTTATCGTCAGCCACAAGAATTTTTTTTGTATGATTCATGAACATCCCTCCTCTAATGACTGTGCCTCCATTATAAAGTGTAAACAACTTATAAACCACAGATACGAAGTGACTTAAGAATTCTTAAGATTTATGATGCCCCCGTTCTTAAGAAAATTCACATAAGCTTGTAAATCATAAGCAAATGGGAGTGGGTTAAAAGATACGGGGGTGTCATCTAATATGCAACGATTTAACAAGATTATCATTGCGTCTCTGGGGCTTCTGATGATGGTCTTATTCATTCGTTATTCACCAGAAATTCTTAAATTGATGGTGTCTCTGGATAGTTTTCGAGATTATATTCTTTCAACGGGGAATTTAGGGCCGGTTATGCTTATTTTTTTCCAAGTTCTCCAGACGGTTATTGCACCAATACCCGGCGAGGTGATTCAGATTGCCGGTGGATATATCTATGGGACTTATGTAGGTATGCTGTTTATTACTGCAGGCATGTTGCTAGGGGCTATTATGGCATTTTATTTCACTAGGTTTGTAGGCGGGTCATTTATTGAGAATTTACTGAAGAAAAATAAATTTCAATGGATGGCAGGTATGATGGAGAATAAAAAGTTTTCTATCTTCTTGTTCATCATATTTATTATTCCTGGATTTCCCAAGGATGTATTCATTTATGCCGCGGGACTAACGACTATAAAGCCACTAAAGTTTTTCTCGATTTTAATTATCGCCAGATTTCCGTGGCTTCTAGCTTCAGTGAGCATTGGATCTAACATTTATCACAAAAATTACGTATCAACCGCAATCATATCAGGAGTTTCAGTCCTAGCTTTTGCTCTGGGATTGATATACAAAGATAAGCTTATTAACAAGCTATCCCTTTTCAAAAAAAGTAACAGTGGGTCTTAATTAAATTTCATCCTTAGTGAGGAGCATCTATGTTAATAAAAAATATTCCCAATCTGCTTACCTTTACAAATATGTCATTCGGGGTATTTTCAATCGTTGAGATCTTTAATCAAAATTACTTCGTAAGTGCGATGTATATCATTATTGCAGCTTTTATAGATAGATACGATGGTAGAATTGCCAGACGATTAAATGTTTGCAGTGAATTCGGCAAGGAGCTAGATTCCTTAGCTGATTTGGTTTCATTTGGTATTGCGCCAGCTTTACTTATTTATTTTAAATTTAATTTTGATGATCTTGGCATGCTGAAGCTTGTGGGTATAGTTGCTCTATTGTTATACATCATAAGCGGATCGTATAGATTGGCGCAATTTAATATCAGAGAAGCAGAGGGGAGCTTCCGCGGGGTTCCTATAACCGTAGCAGGTTTTATTCTCGCCGCGTACTCGCTAACTGTACCAGGCACGAATAGTTCAACACTTATATCCGTAATTACCTTGCTTATTTTCTCCTATCTAATGGTATCTACTATAAAATTCAAAAAAATATAACGCTATTTAGGGAAGCTATTATTCGTTATCAGGGGAAAGGAGCATTAAATATGATTGTACTAAAAGAAGGACAAGGACAACCAATGAGTCTGAAGGAACGGGTTCATTTTCTGGACATCGTTCGTGGATTCGCTATGCTAGGCATCATTATTGTCAATTATTTTCTGATTGTGGATTCCGTAAAGGGATTCGATATGGCCTCGGTTGACGTATTTCGTAATCTGGTTTCTTGGTTTGCCGACGGGAAATTCGTTACGCTATTCTCCTTCCTATTCGGTGTCGGATTTATAATTTTTATGGATCGAGCCGCGCAGCGGGTTGAGAATCCTACTAAGCTGTTTGCCCGCAGGTTATCCATTCTGTTGGGATTTGGCGTTTTGCATATCACCTTTGTGTGGGTAGGTGATATATTGGCCTTTTACGCCGTAATCGGCTTCCTGCTTCTCGCTTTCTATAAACTCACGCCCCAAATGATTCTGCGCTGGATTATCGCACTCATCGTGATACAATGCCTGACTCCTGTTTTCACGATGTTATACAATGTCGTAAATACTGCATCACCAGACATGTCGAAGTTCGGGGATTTTACTCTATCTAGCCACAATAGTGGCCTTACCTACCTGGAATCTATCGGCGTTCGGTGGGCAGATATGGCGACGATGGCTTCAAGCTCTTTCCCTACAGTCTATTCCATGTTTATCATGTTTCTGCTGGGCGTGTACTTTGTCAAGATGGGTTTTTTTGAAAAAATGGAGGAAAAGAAGAACATATGGAAGCGAATCTGGGTCATTAGCACGACCGCTTTTCTGATTACACAGAGTAGTATATTGCTCGAATTAATTAAGCCTTTTGAGAATATGCTGTGGATGGAAATTTCCTCTATACTTGGACAAAGTGGGGGCTTAACCGGAAGCATGTTCTATATGAGCACTCTTGCAATGCTGTTTGTCCACGTCCCACAGCTGCGAAGCGTGTTGATGATTTTTACCAAAGTCGGACGGATGTCATTGACCTGTTATCTGCTTCACAGCATTATTGGAACAGTTCTCTTCCTTGGTTACGGATTCGGACTTGCGGATCAGATTCAATCCTCCGGCACGTTCATGATCGGTCTGGCCGTGTACGTAGTGCTCATGATCTTCAGTACATTGTGGTTGAGATGGTTTAAGAACGGCCCCGTGGAATTTATATGGCGAAAGCTGACATACGCAAAATGAACGAGCGCCCAAAGGCAATGAAAAAAGGTATGTCAATTGAATAGATACTCCATAGTTAAGAATACAAGCAGTGCAAAAACGGCCTTCGTCCCTGATGGGACTGAGGCCGTTTGGTTTTGTATGTCATCATCATCCACAAAAGTGGATCACTCATCTATTCCCGTAGGTAAGCTGTTTTTTTAATAGAGTCTACCATGTACACCCAACCAATGAGTCCGCATAAAACAAAACCAAATGCATGCAGAGATCCGTAAATGGGAATGAAATCGAGTATGGTTAAGGAAAATATATTTCTTAGTAACGGATACAAAATGGAAAGGACGATAACCGTGTAAAAGGCAATACAGGAAAGCCCTAAAAAGAAGCTTGATTTATTGTGTAAAGAGTTCCTCCGCAAGTAAGCAAGGAGATACGTGGTGTAAATGACAATATTACATGCGAACAACGTGACACCAATGTACTCTATAGGCTTGGAGAAAATCATACCTACAGCAATCAATAGTGGTCCGATGATATCGATAGCAACGACCCAGGGATA
This sequence comes from Paenibacillus sp. J5, assembly GCF_054955055.1. NCBI lineage: Bacteria > Bacillati > Bacillota > Bacilli > Caryophanales > Paenibacillaceae > Paenibacillus > Paenibacillus sp. J5. Next base: position 87,720 of record NZ_JBUEDD010000015.1, read on the forward strand.
CCAGCTTTTTTTCGTCATGATCCTTCCCAGTGCACCAATAAAAATCGGAACGATAGCAGATGAAAAATGAAAGTGCACCGAGCTTAACGCGTGTGTTGTAAGATTGGCTTGGTAGAGGTCAGTTTGATATTGATATAAGGTAAACCAAATGCCCCCGACAAAAAAATAAACGAGTCCCGCGCCAATGGCTATTTCCGCTGCCTTTCCTTTAGAAATCACAATAGTGATCAAGCCATAGGTGCCAAGTAGTAGCGTGAACAGTAGCCACCCAAGGGAGAGAATCCCTGGTATTGCCGTGCCTTCTAATCCCCACAGCTTACTGCTCATTACGGAAATTAGGGCAAGAAGCGCTGCAGGGAATTGAAGCCATTTAATAGCGGCATAAACCATTCGTTGCTGTATATTCTTTTCATCATAGTTCAAAAGTAAGATTACAAGAGGTACAATGACGAAAGCCGCAAACAGTAGAAACTTTTCAACAAGTTCAAAATGGAAGTAATCAAAATAAAATATAAGAATAGTAATGATTCCACCGGGAATCGCTGGTATTAATAGGGGCCTCATCAGTTGCTTCAGAGAACTATTCATGGCAGTCCTTTCTCAATATGTTTGGAATATAATCTGTCTGCATTCGGTTGTGTAGCATTCTATAGTATGGATCGTTAATTCTCATTTTAGTTTAACACATTTATTTGCCAATATATTGCCTAGTTGATCTATTCCGGGATAGATTGTTTGCATAAAGCAAATAAATATAAACTGTGGAAAAGGTTTAGCTGGCGGTTATAGACGAAACGGGATCTGGGGCTGCGATTGAAGTAATGGATAGGACAATGCAACAATATCCAAATGTTTACGTCTAAATATAAGAAGGAAAAATTATGCTGGTAAGGAAGTGAAACCATTCTTTTGGGAAGGGAAATTTATAATGAATAACTCCAATCAAATGATACGTACTATGGTAATATTCATGACAATTACTATCTTGATGTTGCTAGTCGGCTGCAAAAACAACAATGTGCCTACTGAAACTATGACTCCCAGCACTGATTCGAGTTCAACACCGACTTCAACGTCACCTCAAGCACCTCCTAAGACACCAGGTCCGACACAAAACGGAGAAACGAAAACATTTATTTATGGTGGACTCAAACTTGAGGTAACAAATGTTTACGAAGTTCGAACCGAAAGCATGAACGATGACGGAGGTAATCCACATGAATACAGTGTTTTTGTTTGCTATCCCAGCGCAACTGTTACCGTATTAACCGCCGATATGAGTGATAGTAATTTCACTGCCGATGGAAAGTCTCATGCAAATTGGGGTGTGCTATTGGCGTCTGGTGAACGGAAGGATATCGTGGACAATATGGATTCATTTCATGTCACCCCAGATATACTCGGCATTTATAACCTCGAATCGAGCATGTATGTTTTGAAATTAGAGAACAAAAATGACTGAAAAACCTAACGGGACATCTGCTTCGCGACTTTCCAACAGAAGCAAAAGAACCAAGAAATTGGACGGAAAACATTACGTTTTTCCGCCCAACTTTTTTATTTGGGGACTTTGGATTATTAAACATATGAAATGATAGCGTTTCTTTGAGCTACTTAATCCGGGGAAGTAAGTTCATTTCTTGCTGCCGCGGCATGCTCCTTTCGCATTTTTCACCGATAGACCTGTTAAGCTGAACCGTATCATAAATAACGGCATGTTTTTCGAAAAACCCCGCAGGAGCTTTGGGCGCTTTACCAGACATGGGTTCAGATTGAGCCATACTTGGGGGAAAGTAGGCGCAACCGAGCTTTTTGGGGACACAGAACATACTGACAATTTGGTGCATGAAATGCACGGCAAGTCATTTTTATTTGCGATAGTATTTAACTCGGGAGGGAGGGAGAACGATGGATTGGTTGGAGAGGATGAAAAGCGCCATGGATTATATCGAAACGAACTTGGCGGACAATATCTCATATGATGACATAGCGCAGATCGCTTGTTGCTCGACGTATCATTTTCAACGAATGTTTCCGTTCATTACCGGAATCACGTTATCCGAGTACATTCGACGTCGACGATTGACATTGGCGGCTTTTGAACTGCAGACAACCGATGCAAGGGTGATCGATGTAGCCATGAAATATGGATACCAATCGCCGGAAGCGTTCGCACGGGCGTTCAAGAATCTCCATGGGATCATGCCGATATCTGCGCGCGATAAAGGCGTTTCCTTAAAAGCCTATCCTCGAATGTCCTTTCATATCTCAATAAAAGGAGATGTCGAGATGAATTACCGGATTGAACAAAGAGTGGCGTTTGACATGTTCGGGGTTTATGGCCTTGTTAGTCAGGATTTTCAAGCAGCATTTACAGATGTTCCTCAATTCCGTAAACAATGTGATGAAGACGGCAGTGTGGATCTAATGAACGAACTGCTAGGGCGGTTTGGGAATAACGTGCTGCATGCTGCCTTGTATGACCATACGGGAGATTCATTCAAGTACATGGTATGCTATCATCTACCAAGGGGACTTGAAATTCCGGAGAGATTTACAAAGCTTTCTGTGCCGGCTTTAACTTGGGCTATTTTCCCGGAGCCGCAATGTGAATTGCAAAAATTATGGGAACGGATATACAGCGAGTGGTTCCCGACATCTGGATACGAGCAGGTTGAGGGTCCTCAATTCGAAATGTATTATGGAATGCCAGGGCATACACAGGGTGAGATCTGGATACCAGTAAAGAAGAAGTAACGGTTTTCCTAAGGAATACGATAATTCTACATTAATAGAACAAAATTAAGACAGAGTGGAGAGATGAACATGGGGAATACGGAAAAGTTTGAAATGATTGCGAACATATACGATACGCCAGAAAGAGTCCATATCGCCAAGGTTTCATCGGAGGCTATACGGGGATATATAGTTGACACCAAAAGTAAGGATGCTATTGATTTTGGGTGCGGAACTGGTCTAGTCGGCATGAACTTGATCAATGACTTTCATTCCATGCTTTTTCTGGATACTTCACCAAGTATGATTGACCAAATCAAGCAAAAGATTACTAATTCCAAAATTCGAAATGCAGATACAATATGCTTCGATTTTGAAAAGGATGGATTATCCGATTTACGTGCCGACTATATTTTTATGGCTCAGGTTTTGCTTCATATCGATAATTATGAATCCGTTTTAACTAGATTATTTGATGTTCTCAATGAAGGGGGACATTTGCTCATCGTGGATTTTGATAAAAATGAAAATATCGTTTCAGACATCGTCCATAATGGATTCCATCAAGATGAGCTATCCGATAGGATGACGAAAATTGGGTATAAGAATATTAAGTCCAAAACTTTTTATACGGGAAGTAAAATATTCATGGGACAAGATGCATCGATGTTTGTTCTTGATGCTCAAAAGTAAGTTGCCGTTACAGGACGACTTTACATCTATGCTGTGTTTAATAAGAAGCTTGCAATGAACCCTGAACTCATTTATGAGACGTATTAAGGAGACTATTTAACTGAGGGGACCGTGGATTTTCGGTAAGACGGACTTGTGATTCATGGCCAAAGGAGGGACTATGAATGCGTAAAATGTGGAAAAGGAAGATACTGATCCATGATCCTGTCGCGCTGGACCGGATTCAGATCGAGCAGGACTTGAACGAAGGCAACCAAGTCATTGTCCAGTTCTCCCACCCGGACTTCTATGGTTCCATCTTGGAGGAAGTGGACGAGCTTTGCGAGCGTTATAATGAGGATTTCGGAGTACGCTTCTACGCCCACTATTCCCTGTCTTTTGATTGCCATACTCTCTTGCGGATTCCCCATGTCAAAATGCTGCATCTCAATAGTCTTACCCAAGCGCATAACATAGAGGCATTGGCCAAGCTGGAATACTTGCGCAATTTACATATAGGGATATTCGAGCTGGAGAATTCGGAAATTCTGGGCATTGAAACACTACGATCTGTAAAAGAGCTAACGATTATGGCGGAGAAAAGAACGCTCAACTTGCAGCATTTCAATGCTTATACGCAGTTGGAGCACCTGCATGTCGGAGGCAAGGTGAAAAATCTCGATGCTGTAGGCAATCTGGAGAATTTAAACTATCTCGCGCTTCATTCCATCAGCAAGCTGCCGCTACACTTTGTTAACCGACTGAGGAAGCTGAAGCATCTTCGCATCTTGCTAGGAGGACGAGAAGATATAAGGGAAATCGAGGTCAATGACATTGACGATCTGGAGATTTGCAGAGTCCGCGGCTTTCATGATCTGACCAACATTGCGAGCTTTCGGTCTCTAACGAGACTCGTCATTGAGGACCAGATTCAACTGAACGAAATTGCCTTTGACCTGGAGATGAAGATGCTAGATGAATTATCCATATCCAATTGCAAGGGCTTGACCCGTGTGACGGGAATGAAGCAATTGCCTTCTCTGCGTAAGCTTCGCATAGTCAAAACGGCAATCGACTTTGATTCCTTTATCCATCAGCAGCTTCCTCAATCTTTATCTTCAGTAGAGTTCGCGACTCTCAAAAGTAAAGCAGACCAGGAAATACAACAAGCTTTAATTAAATTGGGGTTTCAATAAAGGGGGAAAAGAATGAACATAGCGCGGCAAAAAGGAGTAAGGTCAGAAAGCGGTCAATCACTTGAGTGCTGGGGTTAAAAGCCTTCTCCCTCCTTCCAGCACAGGAGCAAGGAAGGGCCTTCCTCCGAGGAATGGCCCTTCCAATGGTGAACTCTCAATATACGTAAAAGAGGCTTCGTCCAATTTAGTATGTTGCTTCATTTAACCTTTTAATCTGTTCCTGAGTAAGCGTTACATCGAGTGCCTGTAGGTTCTCCTGAAGCTGTTCCGTTGAGCTTGCTGCAATTACCGGCAGGGTAACCGGGGAGCTACTCAGCATCCAAGCGAGGACTACCTGATTATGCGTTGCGCCCGTTTCTTTGGAGATTTCCTGTAAAACGGCAATTCTTGTCTCTGCGTCTGGGCCAGCGTATTGCACAGGAATTGGACGATCCTGGCGGCTGTACGCGCCGTTCAACAGAGGTGAATAGGCAAGTAAGGCGATTTCCTCATGGGTCTCAATATACTTGAGCATTTCCTCCGAAACGCTGATCTGTACATCGAAGTCGGCGCCTGGTCTAGGGCGCAAATAGGTATATCTCTGCTGAATACATTGATAGGAAGCAAAGCCGCGGGATTGACTAATACTTCTTGCCTGTTCAAGCCGCCAGGTGTAATGGTTACTGCATCCGATGGCCCCTACTTTGCCGGATTGTACTAATTGATTGAACGCCTCGAGCGTTTCCTCCAGAGGGACATCCATATCGTCAATATGGGCGTAATACAAATCAATATAATCGGTTTGCAGCCGCTTGAGGCTTTCATCGACCGCTTTATGAATGGCCTTTTTGGATAACCCTTCTTTAGAAGCAAAGCCGCCACCGGGAATGGTTGGGTTCGCTCCAACCTTGGTTGCCAGAAAGATGTGATTCCGGTTTCCTCTTTCCTTCATCCATTCTCCCAGCAAGGTCTCGCTTTGTCCGCCTACTCCGGTTCCATTCCAGAAGGCATAGTTGTTGGAAGTATCCAGAAAGTTACCTCCTGCCTCCAAATATTGATCCAGTAGTCGATACGATAAGCTTTTGTCGGTATTCGTGCCGAAGTTTAGACAACCAAGACATAGAGCGCTCACCTGTGGTCCTGATTTTCCTAAAGATAGTTGTCTCATTTTATTCGAACTCCTATTCCTATGTAATTTTTGCTTTACTAACTCTAGTAGTTTGAGATTAACTTATAATAGTGCTATAGTTAATAATTTCAATTTCTACTTGGACATGAGTTTATAGGAGTTGAATACAGCAGTCAAGATTTTATTTGTATAATATATAAAATTATAGTTGTGTAACTAAATATTACATAATAGGTAGAGCTTGCGGATGTCTTCTTTTTATCCGCAATAAGGAGCCCATCCAGATATTTCTGACGAAATCTTCGTGATTGAATCAGTTACAGTAACAAATGTTGGGCCATACTCTGTGCAAAAAGGAGCGTCGACAAAAACCTGCCGTTTCATACAGCGTGGAGAACCGTACCACAATTAAAGACTATTCTTATTTTAGAAAGGAAACACTTTCGATGATGATACATAGTTATGACTTCAAAAACCGAGACGAATATAGAGCAAGTTTCAATCGGCTTTCTAAGCTAGTATTTGGATTGGACTTCGAAGCATGGTACCAAAAGGGAGCCTGGGACGATCGCTATATTTGCCATTCAATTGTTGCCAATGACGAAATAATTGCTAATGTTTCCGTTAGCAAGATGGACGTGGTCATTAATGGTGAAATCAAAAGGGCACTGCAAATTGGAACTGTAATGACTCATCCCGAGCATCGGGGTAAAGGGTTGTCAAAACAACTGATGGAGTATGTATTGGAAACCTACGGAGACACATGCGATTTGTTTTTCTTATTTGCGAACAGTAGTGTGCTTGATTTTTATCCTAAATTTGGGTTTACTATCTTACCTGAACATCAATTTCATTTAAACCTAACGGTTCAGCTCCAAGAGCAGCCCATGTTACTCGATAAACTGGATGTTTCGAAGGAAGAGCATTGGGATTTCATTAAGCAAAAGCTTCGTTCCCGCAGACCCATTTCAGAACATTTTGGTGTCTATAACGTCCCTGGTTTATTTCAATTTTATGCTTTGAACGTATTTCCCGAATGCCTGTATTATTCGCGAACTGACGATGCCATCATCGTTCTTGAGCATGAAGGCGATCTGTTGCATGTATATGATGTTATCAGCGACAAAGAGGTGAACCTGGAAACGTTGGTTTCCCGGATTGCAACGGAACAAACAAGGAAAGTCCGGTTCCATTTCACACCCGATCAGCTCCTCAACAAAGCTTATGTAGAACCAATGGGTAAGCATGAAGATATCTTATTTGTTCGACCACTTTCTGATTTGGGAGAGCTGCCCGTGTTCTGTGTACCTACGCTGGCTCATGCTTAGCGGCTGCGTTAGCGGATTCGGGAGTTAACCATACGAGCCCTAGATCACAAGGTCACTTCCAACGCTGGCTGAAAACTTGCCGTTACAGACAGCGCGGAAGACGTTATCACAAATAACGGCAAGTTTTTGGATGATGTAAAGTTAATTTAAGATATTCATTGCCTATATCCCACATACTTACAATGATATCCTTTTCTTATATCAGATGCGCACCTGATGAATCCTGATTTCGAAAGGGAGAGATCGTATGGGGAAGGATAATATTATTAAATCATTGCTCTCTGAGAAGGTAAGTATGACGCCGAATGGATGTATTGCTGATGAATTAACCCCAGAACAGTTTGCAGGCTGCCACGAGCTGTTCTTTGATAAGATTCTGGAAATTCATGCATCCGATCTAAAGGGAATAGAAGGCTATGGCGAGTTTAATGACGAATGTAAATTGGAATATAGAAGCTGTAAGGAATTTCTGATCGAGACATTCGCAGATCATAAAGAGGGGTATTGGTATAATTGGACAGAGATGTTCGAGACAACGGTACTTGAGCGTGAATTCTTCGAAACATACTTGCAGGAAATGAAGGACAGAATTCCGTATTGTGAAGGGAAACGTTATTTGGTATATAATAATACCTTCTTCGTGAATATGATTACGGATGGCAAGACGGCGGTTGGGTTCCCTGACTGGAGCAGATCCGGCATCTGTGATTTCCTTCTCGATTTTGTAATTATGGATCTGAATAAACCATACTTGCGTATTCCGGAATTGTTGTTCGAGTACTGCAGGAACAGGGACATCGTCATCCCAGACTTCCACGAGAGATTCCTATGTATGGCTTATTATAAAGGGATCGATGTCTTGCGTTGGCATGCATCGATTGATGATACGGAGTCCTGCACGAGCATCATGACATCCATCAGCGAACTGAAAGATCGAATATACGCCTTATAGATGGTGATAGGATGAAATATGAAAATGCCAGCCATATCCTCCCCGAGGAACTGCTGAAGGAAATCCAGAAATATGCCGCGGGGAAGCTACTCTATATTCCCTCTGGGGAGGAAAAGAGGGCTTGGGGCGAAGCGTCTGGCTACCGGGCTCAACTGAAGAAACGCAATCGAATGATTCGAAACAAGTACGCTCACGGGCTGACAGTATCCGAACTTGCGGATGAATACTTCTTATCTTTGGATTCCATTAAGAAAATTATCTATTCGAGGAATAACGATACGTCGCTGACCTACTCTCCTACCATAAAGTCGGCTGCACGCTATGCGACTGCCGGGATGATCGAAGAATGGGTCCAATGCTTTTTACTGCTCACCTGGAAAGCTGATCCCAATGTACATGATCTCATAGAGGGAGAAGCTCTCTACTTCGGAGTCATCAAGTTTCCATTACGTCTCATTCAGCGCGAAGAAATGGGTATTGGGGAGAGCCTTGCGGGTGAACAAGATGATTCGTCTGCGCTTCCACCTCTTCTTATTCAGTATGCGGAAGGAAAATTTTATTGTACTATGCAGAAGGAGCTGCTGGCTTCGTTAAAACAACGCAAAATAAATGCCTACCCCTCCATCATCATATTGAAAGAGAATGCCGAGTATAAAAGATTCATGCAATACTTTGGAAACGTATTTATCTTTGTTGATAATGTTTGATTCGATGAGTGGGCCATCCCGCTAAGGGTGGCCCCAAACCTGCTGTTACATACACAGCTAGCGCGGCGAGCCATTATTTCTATCATGACGTCAGTGAACTATCGGGCACCTGGTCGAACAAGGCAAGAAAAAAGTGCTATTTCTTCACAACAGGCATCCAAACCTCACTATAATATGTCCCGTTCCCAGCGTTGCCGTAGATTTCAATGTCTGGCCCATCTAATTTGTCATAGCCTGATGCTGGGAGCCATTCGGAATAGATTCTTTTCCACAACTGTTGTGTCATGTATCCAATCTGACTGTCTGCATGCTCTTCCGATGTGAAAACAGCCCATTTGTGAGCAGGAACAGTGATTCGAGTATATCCTGTTGGATTACTCTGCTCTGTAACAAATGCAAAAAGCATATAGGGGTAGGTGGAACGACCAGTGTCACGATAATTAAGCGCAGCATGAATAGCGCACAAACCAGTGTAGGTTTCTCCCCGTTTATGAAGATTGGCCGCATCAAATAATGCCTCATATGATCCATTAGCATGACATTCCTGCCAGAACTCAGGCACACTCTTGTTGGTCGGATCATTAGTCAGAGAGAAGATTTCCTCCATCCCAAAAATCTCAAATGCATCCTTATCCACAATCGAATAACGCATTTCCTCAGCTCCCTTTACTGAAATATGAAAGGAGATACGTGGATAGGATAGGAGCACCGCCCCCTGTTTACGGGCTTGAGAAGGTGTAACCCCATGCATTTTGTGGAATGCGCGGGTGAACGAGTCATGGGACTCATAGCCATACTTTATGGCCAGGTCCATGATTTTAATATGATGATGTTGAAGTTCCACAGCAGCAAGAGTTAAGCGTCTACGTCTCACGTACTCCGATAGGGGCAAGTCCATCATATAGGAGAACATTCTCTGAAAATTGTAAACAGAGCAGCACGCGATTTTGGCTACGTCTTCATAATCTAGCTGATCTGCAAGATGATCCTCGATGTACTCAATTGCACGATTAAAGCGCTCCAGAAAATCCATCCCCACACCTCCTTTCCTTCTCAGAATAACGTAACCCCTTGGCAGGGACTCGATGATTCATGCCGTGTTTTATCGATAAAGGGAGGGGCTTTTTGCAATTATAGTTTTTCTAACGTAACATTTTGATCTTCGAATTGCAGTTGAATCGTAGCGCCTGATTGAAATAATACTTCAAAGCGAAGGTTCGAGTTGTTTATGGAACAGAATTCTTCTCGTACCCATGAGTCTAGATCAGGATGAAAAATTCGATATGGAGCACTCTCATATAAGTGCGTAAATGAAAAATGTGAAACGTCTTTAAAGGATAATTTCCAGCGCTCTCGATCCGTTGCAAGTATAAAATCAATGCTAGTGTGATACAAGCTAGTGTGGATGAAATTGAGATGTTCTAAAAGATACCCATGAAAACCGTGCGCTATAAAGCGAGAATAGACCTTTGTAGGCAATCGATCCATTAAACTGTTATACTCATTTTTATATAATATACTATTAGTATTCCATGCTTCCTCAGCATCCAAGATCTGCTCCTCAGTCAAACTCTCATTATTCATAGTAGATAACAGTTCATAAGTAAAATATTTCAATTTGAGTCACTCCTTTAGATGCCATGATGGAAGCGCTCAAGGATGTAAGCCTTATCATTCACGCCGCCGCGTATCTCGGAGAGGATCGAACCCTTGCCGAGGCATCCAATATCCAAGGGGTTCAAAGTCTGATTGATGGGGCAATATCGGCAGGAGTGGAACGATTTGTTCATATTTCCACTTTATCGGTCTACGGTCATCTTGATGGGGATGTGGAGTTGAATGAAGCAAGTAGCTTGGCATATGGTCACTCCGAGGTATACATTGCAACGAAATGCGAATCGGAACGAATTGTACAAGATGCTATGGCTAGAGGGCTACAAGGTGTGATTCTACGTCCTGGCATTATCTGTGCCGAACATAACTCTCACTGGGGCGATAGACTAGTCGCCAAGCTTGCCCAGGCAGATCGCGTGACATGGATTCATCCTGATGATCTGGCACCATGGGTGCATGCGGAGAATTTGGCAGAAATGTGTGTGCTTGCGGCGACACATCCTGTGGCCGTCAATCAGGTCTACAATGCTATAGACGGAAACTATACAGAAGATGAGTTTACTCTGCGTATTGCGCGTGCGATGGACAAGAAGCTCACCATACCCGACGGTGACCCCATAAGAATGGCGTATAGCTCCCATAAGATAAAGGACGACTTGGGCTACCGTCCGGTCAGAACGTTCGAGGAAACCGTGGCGCAATTAGAGGAGCAAGGCCGTCGTTGGCTTCTAAGCCATTAAGAGCAAGGATGCCCTAGCGTGTGAAAGGGAGTTGCCCGCTTCCTGAAGAGTTTTAAGATGCGCCAAGCCTGTTGAGACCTCTCAACAGATTGCAGGAACGGGCCCAATGAGCCCGTTCCTCAATCGTATGATCACTTCGCTATAAGGCTTTGTTCTCACCTGTTTCTGTTAACCAGAGCTTTGCTGACTAAGAGCATTACAATGGCTAGACCGAGAAAGTAAAGGGGCATCGTAAGCAAAGACTCATTATGGAAATAGCTCATACCGCTCGTTATCAAGCTAACAAGCAAATAGTAGCTCAGTCCGAATACCGCTCCTGCAGTGCCGATCGCATCCTTATACTGAACTAAGGCCAGGCTTAAGCAATTCGGAATTGTCATACCGATGCCAAGGAGCACAATAAAGAGACAGACAAGGATGAAGACCATCGACATTGCGTTGGACTGCAGTCCCGTCAAAGCGAAAGCCGTGAAGATCAGAGTCCCGACAGCAGTCGTAAGGCAGCCATAGAAAATTATTGTTTCAGCGCTCAGCCTGCGCAGAAGCTTCTTGGACAGTATAGCGCCCATAATAGACGACACGGCCACACAGATGCCAAGCAATCCAAACCAACCAGGCTCCAGTCCGAAGAAGTCAATAAAAATAAAAGGAGCCTCGGCATAATAGCTAAATAAAATCCCGTTCGTTGCACCAATCAAAAAACTGAATGTCCAGATATAGCTATCTTTAATCATTCTTCCAGCTACAGCAAAGGAGCTAGTCTTTGTAATTGTAGCAGCATCTCGTGTTTCCGGCAAAGAGGTCCACGTATAGACGAAGATGGCAATACTCATCACAATCAAGGTCATAAAAACAGCACGGAAGCCAAGCCACTGATCGATCCATCCACCCAGCAATGGCCCGATAGCTGGAGTAAAAGCGAGCGCGGCAGAAATTTGAGCAAACATGCCATGTCGCTGATCATCCGGGATGCTCTCCCGCAAAATGGTCTGTGTCACAACAGAGCCTGTACTTGCTCCGAAGGCTTGAACAAAACGGCTAACAAGCAGCCATTCAACCGATGGCGCGACATAACAGCCAAGGCTGCCGACTCCATAGACAGCAATCCCCCACAATAGGGAAGGTCTGCGGCCAATGAAATCGGATAATCTGCCCCAGCAAAATACCCCCGCAGCAAAGCCTAGAAAATAGATGCTTAATGTTAATTGGATACGATTGCCGCTTGCTTGGAGCTGCTCTGCAATATCAGGTAATGATGGTGTATAGATCGTTTCACTTATTTGTGGAAAACCTACTAATACGATAAATAACCATAATGATGGCACTGAGACTTTTCTTAACATGGTTGCTTCCCCCTATACTTGCAAAATCTCAATCAAATCATTATTCGTTTGTTGAGATTACGGGATAGGGGGCTTGCATTTGCACAATCGGGAAAATGACATCATTCAACTCAACAACCTTTTATTATTATAGGGGGAGAATAACTTTTAGTATTGTAGCAGGAATGCGATATTGTCACAAGCGGATTTCTACTCAGAGAGGCAAGGCCTGCGGGAGCCCTAAGCTGTCTCAGGAGACGATGGTGATCGATAATACGAACATTCATTTTAGGAGCCAAAGGAGAGAAAAGAATGAACCATTCCATGCAAATTCGCGGAAAAGGGATACATGTCGAAGCTTTCGGTAAGAAAAGCTCACCTGCAGTGCTTTTTTTGCATGGTGGGCCGGGTGAGAGCTGTTATGAGTTTGTCCTACACCAAGCTAAGAGGCTCGCAGCCGAATTATATGTCATTGCAATTGATCAGAGGGGAGTTTGTCGGTCCGAGAGGATTTTGGAGCATGAGTCTTTTGGGCTTCAAGATCTGATTGATGATTGTGAGGAGCTTCGTCGTCAGCTTGGTATCAACGACTGGTCGGTTATTGTTCATTCATTTGGGGGGTACCTTGCCTTGATATATGCTGTCCACTATCCAGCGTCTGTTAATCGGGTAATTTTTGAATGTCCTACATTCGATTTTGGATGGACCGCCAGAAGCATGTTGAAGAAGGCTGCTAATCTATTTGAGCTCATGGGGGATTCGGGACAGTCACAGCAATGTTTGGAACGGCTAGAGGAAGATTTGCCTGCAGACCAACTATTTAGAGAGTACCTTCATTTAGGAGAGGAGTTAGGGGACAACAAGGGACGGATTTACTCGAATGAGGAGATTCCATCCGACTATTCGTTATATTCAGATGAGGAGTGGGATGAATTTGCAGATCGAACAGATGTTCATCTAAGACGATTAATAGAGGAAGGGAAAATATTCGAGTCAGTCGTTCCGCTATTATCCCGTTTAACCGTTCCCTCATTATTAATAATAGGAGACCATGACCCCGTGACGTGTGAACATCATATTCGTGCTTATCGTGAAACCGCGCAAGGTGAAATGGCGATATTCAATAACTGTGGTCATACGCCACATAAGGAGCAGATCGAATTGTTTAGAGAGACAGTAAGTCATTTTATAATCGGTGAAACCAATTCAATTAAATAATATACAAGCGCTCATTAAGACTACGCTCATACACTCCATTACAGGCGTTGTTCTTGTCTACATGTGCTCTTTCCTTGCTCGAATACATCGAGAATTTCTCGATGACCAAACTCAGGGGTCCTGGCTAATTAACCAGAACCCCTGAGGCTGCTTACTTGCGATAGGCTTCGTATACATAATTCTGATTCCGATGTGCAGGTGACTTGCCATATTCGAAGTCAGCCGATACAACGACATCTGAGAAGCCGATGCTTTCCAGCACGAGCTTGAATTCCTCGACCCCATACCAACGTAGTGCAAGTCGCTGCAGCTCTGTCTGAATCAGTGCGCCATGACGCCATTTCTCGTATTTTATTAAGGTAACCTTGTATTGATGGTAGAAATCGGCCTCAACAAGCTTCTCCTCCATGGTGATGAGGTCACCATTAGGCAAGGTGAATGAGGATGCTCCACTGAACGAACCACACTCGAACTGAGTGTCAGGCAGGAACAGATCAAGCACAAGGCGTCCGCCTGGCTGAAGATGGTCGTACAGACGTTGCAAGACGTGAAGCGACTCTTCTCGCTTCTCGATCAACAAGAATGAACCGCTTGGAATGATGATCGCCTCATATTGATGGGGCAGAGAAAGGTCTTGAAGACTGGATTCGTACAGATCGGCGGCTAACGCTCGTTCTTCACAACGTTGACGGCAAGCAGCCAACATTTCGGGCGAATAGTCCACGCCATCCACAGTCAGACCGGATTCTAGTAGCGGAACCAGCACACGTCCAGATCCGACCATGACTTCAAGAACGCGTCCCTTGCAATGCTTCAATCGGTCACGATAATATTCGATATCCCCGCCGATCGATTGGCCCGTCTTCTTCGTGAGCTCATAAACCTCTGTACATAGTTCTCCATAATAGCTATAAGACATACATGTTCCCTCCGTAGGTTGGATATAACACGGAAAGGGATCGTTGGGATTTATCCCTTCCGTACCTGATTATTGGATGTGACGGATGTAGGGATTAACATAAGAATCACTCACCTTCATGTAAATTATCTCCATTATAGATGTATAGTCAGGTTGGATCAACACGGGAAATCCATTCAATATACTCTCGAACTCATATTTTCTATTATTAGGAAACTTTTGGTTGCTGTACATCGTCTTAATAGTAAAAATAGTGCAGGTAAGTGGGAGGGTACGATGAAAGGGAAACGAGGTTTGCGTGTTGCGCTCAAAATGCTGGTTGTATGCGCAGTGGGTGTGGGAGCTTTGGTGACCACCAATTCGATTGCTCTGTTTGTTAATGAAGAAGTGCTGAGCTCTGAAGAAGCAAAGCCTAAACATGCTGCCCTGATCGCTCCGATCATAGATGTAGCAGAGGCGATGGAGGGGGAGGTTAGCCTGGACAAGGGGAACCATTCGCTCTCTGCCCAGACAGGAATTACGAAGGAGAGAGTTGCGGCCTGGATCACAGAGCAAGGGAATGCGGGGAAGGACTTTTACCTAGACGGTTTGACCTTTGAAGAGGTAAATATTGATGAAGATATTGAGCCGGAGGTGCTAGCCCGTATCGATGGCGGGGTACATCTTGGTGATTTCTTTATCTTCGACAAGCAGGCGGATGGCTCCTATCAATTGATCTTTGAACAGCCGTGGCAAGTCGAATCCTGGAGCATGGAGAGATTTCGTGCGGAGGGAATGAACCCTATATTTAACATCGTCACCCGTACAGGTGGCACCGGGATCGATGTCATCGAATCTCATCTCATGTATATGGACGATGCGGGAGTATGGACGGAGGCTTGGAAGGGGACGCTTAAGGATCGTTCTGCATTTCAGGATAAGTATCACCTGGTCATAGGCAGCTACCAGTTCAATGATGATCATGGGGAGCTGTTCTATTGGCAGACGGAGGTGGATGCATCCTTAGAGGATGACCAGCAAGAGGAATACCAACAGGAGGGTGACCCCAAGACCTCGATGACAGTCTTCACACTTCAACAAGGCAAGTTTATCGAGAAGCAGTGAGGACAGCTAGTAGAGCTTGAAGAGTGGTCGTCATGAGGCAGTATGCTCAGACACTCGCAACCGCCTAATACCTGTATGGATGTGTCCCGCGGCGGGTTGTTCACCTATAGACTGGCCCCAAATAGACGAAAAGCCCCGAAGGAAGTATGATGGATAGACATGCGATGAAGATGCGTTGGAAGCATGGTGCATGGTATAGAAAGGGGTATAATTACATGGAAACAACCGAGCAGCAGGTGGCGGAGTGGATGGTGCAGGAAATCAGGTTCAAGGGGATGCTGTACCAGAGCGAGGCGATTGAATATGTGAAGACTCATTTCGGTGAACAATTCGTGTTCGTGAATGAGAACGGCAATGCATCCTTGTCCAAAGAGGTGAAGAAGGCCTTCCGCAAGCTTCACCGTGGTCGCATTGCTTGGGATCGTGATGCATTCTTCTGGGCTTGGACCTGAGCGGATAGACATACTGGCACATGGTGGCGAACATTAGTTCTTTTGACCGTTGATTCGGGACGAAGGAATGCTCTACTATAGGGACAATACCTTTTCTATGTGGCAGTAGTGCGCCTTGCTATAGAAGAAAGGATGACCCCAATGTCCAATAATAACCAAGCCCGTCCTCCTGCCCGTTCCATAAGCGAAGTCGGCCACTATCCTATCGACCTGACGGCTCCTGACAGTCATACGCTGGTCATTAAGCCTGGTGTAGGCAGCTTATCCATCGGACCGTCCCAACTCGGGAAGAAGGCTGACCTTCATGTCGAAACTGATGCACGCATGGATTGGACGGTATTCGAGCCATTCGCTACACCGGCGGGCTCTCCATGGCCGCGATACCTGCGCTATACGGGCAGTGACTCCGGCTTTTTCGCTTGGGCGCAGAGTCGTCCGATTGAAGAGATGTCGTGGGAGCCCATCCTGCCAGCAGACACGGCGGTGGACGCCAGCCAGTCCACTATTCATGGCTTGCATATCGAGTTGAATGCGTCCGGTGGGCGTCTGCACCTGAAGCTGGGTAAGCAGTTGTTCCGCCTCAGCTTGTCTGGCGATCTCTCGCGCGTCACAGTCACGGGCGATATGCCATCTATGTTAACCCTCTCCCCGCATACCAGCCGGCGTAGAGATGACCCCCCGCTCATACTCCCTGATCTGGGTGAGCTGTACCAGGCTACGAGCCTGACGCTGCATAATGCTCCTATGGGACAGCCCATCTCGCTGGAGTGTCTGAGTCGATTCCCGAGCCTGGATTCTCTAAGCTTGTGGGGGAGCTTCTGTGATCTGGACAAGCTGGCTCAGCTTGATCAGTTAACGGGTCTGGAGCTGCGCTTCATGCCTGATCTGGAGGCGTTGCCGTCCTTGGACACGTGGCCGCTGCTGGAGAGGTTCATTGCGTACAATGTGGAGGAGACCGCAGGCAAGCGACTCAGGCAGCAGATGAAGGCTCGTACCAAGACCCGCCCATGGAACGACTATGCCTCAGTGAGCCAATTGCGAAAGGCAGAGTGGTGGCAGACCGAGTACGGCAGACCGTTCTCCTCCTGGCCGAAGCGTCTGTCCAAGCTGGCTAACGAGGCGTACAACACTGCACAGGCGGCTATGGCCGAGGCGCGCAGCCTTGCCGATGCGGAGGCTGCCATCACCGCATTCACCCAGCGCTTCAACGCCCTCAAGGGCATCGAGACGACCGAACGGGAGAATCTTGGTGAAGCGGTATGGCAGCTCAGCCAGTCGGAGCACCAGATCGGTCAGCCGATCGCAGAGGAGATGGCTCAAGGTTGGTTCGATGCAGCGCGTGATTATTAAGTAAGGCTGCTATCAAGCGGTCACTCTTGACAAGGAAAGAGCGATCATCTATGATCAATGCAATAAATGACAATAACTGCTAAGATCAAGGAGCATGTATCAGAATCGGTGGCGCAGAGAGGGACCCTAGTGCTGCAAGGTCTCCCCCGTATGATACCTTTCCCGCCTTGTGAGCTGCAGCGGGGAAACCTACGTAACCGTTGCCGGTGCCGACCGTTATTCGGATGGAGAATCGCAGTCAATCCGCGATTAAACTTAGGGTGGTACCACGACACATTCGTCCCTGACGAATGTGTTTTTTTATTATAAGACGATTATATTACACGCCAGAATTTATAAGTGCTGTTGGCCTTATATTGTGCTTCTATATCTACGCGAACAGAAGCTTTGTCAGCCAATGATGGCGTTAGCCATTTACGCTAATTTCTCACTAGAAGGGGGCATCTATATGCGTCAGACCCAACTATTTGCCAACACATTACGAGAAGCGCCAGCGGAAGCGGAGGTCATGAGTCACCGATTGCTATTAAGGGCGGGCTTTATCCGTCAGCTTGCTGCCGGTATCTACACTTACCTGCCGCTCGGTCGGCGCGTCCTGCACCATATCGAACGCATTGTGCGCGAAGAGCTGGATGGCGCAGGCGCACAGGAGCTTCTTATGCCAGCACTGCAGCCTGCGGAATTGTGGAGGGAGTCGGGGCGCTACGAGGCTTATGGACCGGAGCTCATTAGACTGACAGATCGTCATCAGCGGGAATTTGCACTGGGCCCCACGCATGAGGAGGTCATTACGTTGTTGGTCCAGCAGGAGATCAATTCCTATCGTCGGCTGCCGGTGACACTATACCAGATCCAGACGAAATTCCGCGATGAGCGTCGTCCACGCTCGGGTCTGCTCCGGGGGCGGGAATTTCTCATGAAGGATGCTTATTCCTTCGATACCTCATGGGAGGGACTGGATCGGTCGTATCGAGCAATGTATGCTGCATACCAACGAATATTCGAGCGGTGCGGCCTAGCTACCAGAGCGGTAGAAGCCGATGCGGGAGCAGTCGGTGGCCAGGGAGGCACCCATGAGTTTATGGCTCTAGCCGATATTGGGGAGGATATCATCGCCGTATGCTCTCATTGCGGGTACGCGGCGAATATCGAGAAAGCAACGTCCCGGGAGGAACGTAAGGAAGGGATGGGCCATCATGTCCCTGCTTATGAAAAAATCCACACGCCCGGCGTGCGCACCATAGAGCAGCTTACCCAGCATCTGCAACTCGAGCCGAGTCATCTCATGAAGACACTTATCTACATGGCCGATGGAAAACTGGTCGCAGTCCTCGTCCGCGGAGATCATGAAGCTAACGAGCTGAAGGTGAAGAATGCATTAGGAGCCGATACAGTAGCGTTGGCTGATGCAGAGGCGATAACAGGGGTCACAGGCGCCGCGGTCGGGTTCGCAGGGCCGATCGGGTTAACCATTCCTCTGCTTGTCGATGATGCGGTTGCTCGGATGGCGTGCGGCGTAGCTGGTGCAAATGAAAGCGAATATCATGTAAAGAACGTCGTTCCAGGGCGGGATTTCACGATCGAGCGCGTCGGTGATTTCCGCAACGTCAAGGAGGGAGAAGCATGCACCCGATGCGAACCCGGCAGGCTCCGCCTTGTGAGGGGAATCGAGGTAGGGCATGTCTTCAAGCTCGGGACGAAATATAGTGAGGCATTGGGAGCCCGCTATCTGGATGCGAACGGAAGAGAGCAACTGGTGATGATGGGTTGCTACGGGATCGGTGTGTCGCGAATGCTGTCGGCTATTGTGGAACAGCATCATGATGACCGTGGAATCGTGTGGCCTACGTCTATTGCCCCTTACAGCGTGCATCTGATCCCCATCTCCATGAAGGATGAGACCCAAAGAAACGTAGCCATGACGATATACGATGCGTTACGGAGGAGGAAGATCGATGTGCTGTTGGACGACAGGGACGAGCGTGCGGGGGTGAAGTTCAATGATTCGGACTTGATCGGCCTTCCGATTCGTATTGTCGTGGGCAAGGATGCGATTCATGGCAAGGTGGAATACGTCGATCGTTACACAAATGACAAGCAGTTGCTATCAATCGACGACGCTCTCCTCCGAGTCAGCGCCAGCAATTAGCAACATCCGCCAGGAACAGAGCCATTCCGACAGGAATGGCTCGAACGACTAGCGCACTGGGGTCAGACGCTTCGTGCCATAAGCCGCGAGTCCTTAGGCAGCAGCAGCGCGAACACGCCAAGGAGCGGCAGGAAGGCGCACGCCTTGATGATGACGGCTACGCCGGTATGATCCATGAGCAAGCCGAGGATGACCGAGCCGAGCCCGCCCATGCCGAACGACAAGCCGAAGAACAGACCGGAGATCATGCCGACTTGACCCGGCAGCATCTCCTGCGCATAGACGATGATGACAGAGAAGCCTGACATGAGAATGGCGCCGATCGCGAGGCAGAGGATGACCGAACCGATCGGGCCTGCATAAGGCAGCCAGAGCGAGAACGGTGCGGTACCTGCGATGGAGAACCAGATGATCTTCTTGCGGCCGAACCGATCCGCGAGCGGCCCGCCGAGCAGTGTGCCGACCATCCCCGCGAATTGCAGCGCGAACAGTGACACCTGCGCTCGCTCAAGCGGGAGGCCGTACTTCTCCATGAAGTAGAACGAATAATACCCTGTCATGCTCGCCAAGTATACAAATTTGGAGAACAGCATCAGAACCAGCACCGTCAGCACGAATACGACGAAGCCGCGCGAGAAGGGTGATGGATCTGATACAGCCGTCGGCGCTTTTCGCATCATCGAGCGCATCTCCAGGTGCCGGCCATACCATCTGCCGACGAACCACTGGATGACGATGCCGGATATGGCTAGCAGCGTAAACCATAAGAAACCAAGCTGCCCAAGCGGCGTGATGATGAACGCGACCATGAGCGGTGCAAGCGCCTGGCCGGTGTTGCCGCCGACCTGGAAGACGGATTGCGCGAGCCCGCGGCCCTTGCCAGCGACAAGATGGGCGACGCGCGACGATTCAGGGTGGAGCACGGACGAGCCGACCCCGATCAGCGCCGCGGATAGCAGCAGCATGGCGAGCCCTGGCGAGAAGGCGAGGCCGATGGCGCCGAGTAAGGAGAACACCATGCCGACCGGCAGCAGCCACGGCATCGGCCTGCGATCCGTATAAGCGCCGATCAGCGGTTGAAGGATGGAGGCCGTCACATTCAGCGTGAAGGCTACCCACCCGATTTCGGCATACGTCAGCGACAGCGACTGTTGGAAAATTGGAAAGACGGCGGGAACGGCGTTCTGAATCGCGTCATTGAGCAGATGTGCCATGCTGACGCCGAACAGAACGATGTTGGCTGTTTGCCTGGGAGTAGCGGCTTGAAGCGCCGTTTGCGACATTAGAGATCACCCTTTCTTTACTTCCAAATAAAATTAAAGCATGGCAATCGTTCAGTGGATGGCATGAGAAATGAGCGTCACCACCTGTGGTATGCGAATAGAATAACACATCCAACTTAGTTTGTATATTAAACAAACTAAGTTTTTTTAAATTGCTGCGCCCATTTTGTCGCTTCACCTGCAGGCGGAGTCGTCCATTAGAACGATTTACTTGAAACTGAAAAGGTGTTAATATGTGGGAATAAAACGAGAATATACGAAGTGGATCTGGTTGTGGAGAGTCAAAACTAATCAAGGGGGGAAGCCGTATTGAACATCGTATTTGTAGTGGATATTGTATTGAGTGGCCGCGGAGGAATGGAAACGGCGCTTTCGTTAATCCATGATGAACTCAAGCGCAGGCACCATATCGTTATTCTTCTGAAGGGGAGATCGGCAGATGAGTCATGGGAGGAAGGGATGGTCACCGTCCCGTTGTTTCATAAGTTCAATAATCTTCTTCCGCCAAAGTATATGTTGAGTATGTATGCGGCAGCCCTGTCCAATGCCATGAAGAGCCTGTTGCCCATCGACATCATCATATCTACAGGCTCCACCGGGGTTGCTGCCGCCAAAATGGCGACTGAACGATTGAATATACGAGTGCCTGTTGTAAGCTGGCTGCACTTCAATCTGGATTTCTATGTGAAGGGTTTCGATGATTTGCAGGCTGCTGACGGTCACCTGGCCATCAGTGAAGGGAATCTCAGAGACATGCATTGCGTATTCCCTACAAAAATCAACAAATTAGTATATAATCCGGTACGGTATGACGACGTATCCTATGTTGCACGACCAGACACTCCGCTGTTCCTGTATATGGGCAGGCTTGCCAAGGTCAAGAGGGTGAACCACATCATGCAGGCTCTATCGCCGTTACAAGATCATCCGTGGGAGCTGCACATCATCGGAGATGGAGAGGAATATGAGTCGCTGCTTAATCTGGCTGAACAACTAGGCATACATAACCGTGTGGTATGGCATGGATGGCGGCAATCCCCGTGGGATGTGGTTACCCGTGCGACCTCTCTCCTCTTGGCGTCCGATACGGAGCCGTTCGGATTGGTTATGACCGAAGCGCTGGCCAGGGGAATCCCGGTCATCTCCAGCAACTGCAACTATGGCCCAAGAGAAATCGTGAACCAGAGCAATGGGTGGCTATATCCATCGAACGATCTGGAAGAGCTCACGTTGATATTGCGAAGGGTAATGAATGGCGAATACCGACTGCCGTCGCCAGAGTCATGCAGGGAATCGGTTCGAGCATTCGCGGTCGAGACCATTGCGGAGCGATACGAGCAGGCATTGGAAGCGATTAAAGCAGGCGCGGAAGCAAGCATGCGAGAGCTACAAGAGCAACACAGAGTACTATGTTCACAAAATGTTCAAAAAATAGTTGACTAGGAAAGAGAATGGAGTTATTCTAAAAAAGTAAATAAAAGACTATTATTATAGTAAATGATTATAATGTAATTAATAAACATACCCCATCTAGAACAACGTTCAAATTCTCCTCCACCTCAGACCCTTCTGACTTGGCAAGCATGTACAAGCAGTATACTCACGCTATATACACTCTTCTATCCAATGCAGTCCCTTCACGAACAACACAGTTGCTCCTATTGTTTGAAAACGCTTTCTCAGGCTTATGAGAGGAGGTGATAACATGACTAATTATAAAAAACCGGCTTTCCGTAAAGTGGAGTCCGCCGCGATTGCGGTAGCAGCAGGCTGTGGCTGTGGTTGTGCATTTTCAGTTGGCGGCGGCTATGGATGCTAAGCAATTATTATCATGAAACAGGAAGAGACCCGATTACGGGTCTCTTATCCCAAACAACGGAGGAATGATCATGCGAGTCGATCAACAATTGCATATTCCATACGTCGCCGTATATTACGAGGATGGCAACTATGTCGTACATAATCATCAGCTCAACTGTTGGGTGGTGTATTCTCCTGACGAATATGAGATTGCATCTGAATTGATCTACGGCGGCAAAACCGCAGCAGAGCTCATCGAGGCTGGCAGGAATGGCGAGAGTGTCAAGCGGGTCGCGAGAAAAATGCTGATGTATCGCGTGGCTTATCAGGGGGAGAGACCCGAAGAATACGCTATTCTGGACCAGATGCAGCAGCAAGGGCTCGGCAAGGTAGCGCCGACGGCTATCTATTTCGTAACAACCTACAAATGCAATCTGAATTGCATCTATTGCTATGCGGACAGCAGCCCGGAGCGCTCCATGAATGGAGATATGAATACTGAAGAGGCCAAGGATATGATCCGGCAAATAAGAGAGCTGGGCACGAGTACGATTGTATTCACGGGCGGGGAGGCTTTCATCCGCAAGGATATTATGGAGTTGATGAACTACAGCAAGGAAGTCGGACTCCGTGTGAACGTGATTAGTAACGGAACCTTGATTACTAGCCGTGAGAAGGTCCAGGAAATTGCAAAGGTGGTGGATTTGTTTACGGTTAGTTTTGATTCGCTGGATAAGGAGGAGCATGAGGCGAACAGGGGCAAGGATACATGGGATCGGGCTCGCAAAGCGATTGATCTTCTGCACGAGGCCGGAGTCAGGCTGAAGATTAATCAGACGGTAACCAGGCACAATCCCAATTCAATCGAGCCTCTATTGGAGTTTGCGACGAAGCGTTCGATCCGGTTGAACATCGTCCCGCTCGCGCAGCTCGGCAGGGGAGACGAACGGATGCAGGGTCTGAACTTTGCCGAACGCCGCCGTATCGCCGACCGAATGCTGGATATGGAGATGGACGCCGCCCACGATGATTGCCATGCGTTGAATGTGAAGCAGTTTGAACGCAGAAGACATTGTGGTCACGGTACGAGTGAATTTTCCATCGATGCCAAGGGCAATGTGTTCCCGTGCAAGCTGATGCATTCTCCGATGTTCCACGCGGGGTCGATTCGGGAGAAATCGTTAAGAGAGATTTGGGAAACCTCCGAGGTGTTCGAGCGTTCACGGAACCGGACGGTTCATACGCTGCCGGAGTGCATGAAGTGCACCTTCCGGGAATCCTGCGGCGGGGGCTGCCGCGCCTTCCATTGGGGCGCGACGGGTGACGTGGATGGAACCTTCTCCCAGGACTGCTCGGGCATTCGTCGGGGTATTCGCAGGAAGATGGTCGCTTATTTCAAAATGGCAGGAGGTCAGGCCCATGAGCCAGTCGTATCAAATAGCCGATGATGTATTCTTTGATGAGAATGTGGAGGGGGTGTTCATTCTCTCGGGTTCAGGAGAAGTATATGTTCTGGAGGATGATGTAAGTAAAGCGGTCTGGAGCCTCCTCTCTGAATCTGCACAATCGCTCGCCTTCATCTGCCATCAGATTAAGGAAAAGTTCAAGATTGGCGATGAGGACAGTGTTGAGGACGACATCCGAGATTTTGTGTCCGCCCTATCAAAAATAGGAGTATTAAACGAATGCACAGTACCAGCAGACAGGATTTCCTGATTCGGGCGCTGCAGCATGGGAGGCCGATCTCGATCGCTATCGATGGCAATTGCATGCACCCGCTGCTCGTTCATGGACAACATGCCGTTGTCCATCCTGTAGATGAGGTCAAAGCGGGCGATGTCGTATTGGTACGGGATCAGGTCAACCGTTTTTTGGCTCATCGTGTCCTCAGCCTTGAGCAGGATACGATCATTACATCGGGTGACCGCAATCATATCTCCGATACTCCCGTGCAGAGGGGAGATGTCTTGGGGCGCCTCGACATACCTGGGGACGTGGGGAAGGAACGGAGTGCGCTACCTGCAGCAAATGCATTAAAGGTGGTAGCTCATCCGAATACGATCAGCCAAGCCGACTGTCAGGAGCTATCCCAGGCATTCGCTGTTGAGATGAGCATCGAGGAGAACCCCATCGGCCAACTGATGAGCCTGCGCGAGCAGGGATGGGCCACGATTGCGATTCATGCAGGGGCGCGGCAGCATCTTTCCGACCTGCCTGATCTTGGGGACAGGGTGGCTGCCTTCGTTGGATACGACGTGGGGAAGGAAACGGATGCCTCATCCGCAACGATCGGCGTGAGCGATGTCAGTGCAGTGGCGAGAACGGCAATCAAGTACTGGAACAGCCTGCCTGCACAACTAAATGTAGCAGCAATCATAGGCTTTCATATGAGGAGGACAGCGTTATGTCATGGGTAATTACGAGTGCATGCGAAGGGGAGCGTCTGGCCAAATGTACCGTGGCCTGTCCTGAGGATGCCATCCAGACGGCACCGGGCGCCAAGCAATTCTATATTAATCCGCAGCAATGCACAGATTGCGGCTTATGTGATCTGACCTGCCCTGTAGCCGCTATCTTCCCGGAGAGTGCGGTGCCCAAGCAATGGAAGGCAAGCATTGAGGAGAATCGATTGTTCTTTCTCTAGGGCGTGTCTGAGAACTCTGAACGGAACAGATCTGGCCGAATTTTCGTTCCAGGCAAGGCGCTTTTTCGCAGGCGTACCGGGGGTACGTCAAGAAAAAGCAACGCAGCATGGGGCGAAAAGGCGGGGAGAGATGCCCTTGAACGGGTGTTCAGACACGACCTAGACGGTATCTATCTGAAACGAAGGCTTGCCCGCCAAGATTGGCGGCAGCCGTTACACTCGATTGATTTTCGCTTTCATGGATTAACGCAAGTGGAGTGAGGCTTGTGTTGACATGTAATCACAGGCAGGAAGGACACGGAATGCTATGCCAACACTTCATGTTCGGGTTGGGCGATATCCGCTGTTGCTGGAGCTGTGTAGAGCCATCAATGAATTGCGACAAGACCAACTATGGGTTGCTCCCCAGGAACGAAATTATCCCCCTGCGCTATTGAATCTGATCCGTAATCGGGGTCTTCGGTCGAACGTCTATCGATATTGGGGCAGCCTGTTTCTGAAAGACATGCTGGCAGTAGAGACCGGGCCGGAGGTGAAGCTGTTAAAGCGCATATTAAGCGGGTTCGCCGAAAATAAGGATCGTGGCATCATGGCTGAATATGAGGATTATCTGGCCGTACAGGCGGAGGCCATCAAGGACTATCTTGCTCCTCTAATCCAGCGCTATAAGATGGCCGAGGTTATCGAGCTGAAGCTGTATCCTCTCGCTACCATGCCCCCTCCGCAGCTCGGTCGTTTCGGCGCCAGTCTGAGCAAAGCAACGTCCACTTCCATCCATCTGGCATTTGGGGCGCCGCCGCTAGATTTGTGGAATGATTTTAATCTGACCGTTTCCTTCTTCGCTAGAGGAGCCATGCATTATCTGGTCAAGGAGTGGCTGCTTGTCCATGCGGGCGAGTACGGTGAAATTAAAGAAGGCCTGAAGCCTCATCTGATCAATCTGGTTTCCGCTATCATTCTTATTGAAGTAGACACCTTCTTCAGCTCCAATCTGGAGTTCATCTTCCATGAGGAGGATCGGCTGATCTATCAATGGGCGCTCGCGCAATATAACGGCGGCAAGGTGGGGTTTGGCGACCATCTTATCGACTATGTTCGCAGCCTCAACGCCAACTGGCCTCCCCCTCACCTCGGTGAGGTTCAGCAAGAAACTCCGATGACAGTCGTGCATACGATTCAAAAGAGGATTCAGGTGGCCATCCAGGACCAGTGCGGCCTCCTGGCGAATACGCAATGGATCGGCGATTATTACGATATTGTTGACCCGAGCGCTCAGAGGGAGTCAGAGCGGACACGCGCATTCGTCGTCCTGCCGTGGAATTCGGCTGAAGCGGAAGCGGTCTGTTCCCGGCACCAGATTCGAGATGCGGATGACGGTGCGGCCGTGGAATATGATCATGAGACGGGTCTGAGGCGCTTCGATACGACCAGGACGTTATGTCTGCTCATCGACCACCAGCCGGGAGAGCCATGGCAATTCGTGCTGCTGTGTCCGGCGGGCCGCTCAGAGAGCGGCTATTGCATCGAGACCTCCGTCTTGTCACAGATTCATACCTCGATCGCTTTCGTAGATTCTACCTCAGGAAGGAGAGTATTATGAAGCGTCTGCAGGCTGGGTTCATCCAGATATGGATGATCGCTCGGGCAGGGGATCGAGCCATATGGGTATTACTACTGCTTATCCTTGCACTTGGGGTATGGCCTGGCTTTATGGTGTGGGCGATCAAGCATTCGGTCAACCAATTAGCTGATGGCGATCGTAATTCATCCTTAGCCTACATCGGAATTATCGCAGGGGCGGGGACGATTGCGATCCTGCTGAATGTGGTGCAGCCTTATTTCTTGCGCAAAGTGAAGGATCATGTATATCGCAACCTGTCCACCCGGTTGTTCAGCGTCGTCAACCGCAAAAATGAAAACGAAATGCTTCATGCAGAAACCCGGAATCGGATCTCCAGCACCTCGGAATCTGTCAGTTCGATCTATCATGGGGGACTGGATGGTTTCGTGGCGTTGCTGCAGGTCGCGGTAACGGGGCTGTCCTTGACATGGATCTTGCTGGAGGTTGCCTGGTGGGCGCCGCTCCTTATACTAGCGGGGACCACGGTCAATGTGATGCTGATGAAGAAGGCGGCCGCTTCGGAGTCTAATTTTCTTCAAGGCATCTCTGAGACGTCAAGGCTCGAAGGGACGTTCCTGGAGATGCTCACGACCTTCAAGTCTGCCAAAGAAATGCGTGTGTACGGCATATCCGACTGGATGAAGGGAAAGTGGCGGAGGGAGCAGGAGCAGATTGCACGATTAACGGTGAACCAGACGATGAGAACCGGAGTATACAGGCTGCTCGGCCAGCTTGGGGGCGGGATCGTCACGACCATCGTGCTGCTCGCCGGGCTATGGAAGCTCCAGCAGGGGACATTGAACCCGGGAGAGGTCGCGGCTCTGCTCATCGGTGGCTTGCATCTTGAACAACTGCTCGGCTTGGTGCTCAGCCAGGGCAAGCAATGGCTTGGCCGCAAGATATTTCTTGCCGAGCTGCTGAAGCAGCCGCAGGACGATGAGATGCACACGCACGTACCCCGTACTGGAGAGGACGTTGATCCTTCCCATGCCATATGTGTTCGCCAATTGACGTTTAGCTACGATGGGACACGCAATGTATTGAATAACATTAATCTCGACATTCCCCGTGGCGCCAAGGTTGCTATCGTAGGCGCTAACGGTTCTGGTAAAAGCACGCTCATGCTGATGATCGCCGGTCTATTGAGGCCAGACAGCGGTTTGGCCCAGGCAGAAGCAGTTGGGGGATTCTGTCTGCAAGACTATGGGCGCTACAAGCTGTCTGTTGCGGAAAATGTATATCTTGGCGATATTACGCGCAAGGAGGATACGGGAGGTATCGCCGAAGCGTTGCAGTTGACGCAAGCGGACTTCGCAGACGCGCTCCCCCAGGGCAAAGCCACGGAGCTGTGGCCGGAGGTCGGCGGCTCGGATCTGTCCGAGGGACAGTGGCAGCGGTTGGCGCTAGCCAGGAGCATGTTCCGCGCGATCTACCGGGTGGGCTCGGTCATCATCATGGATGAGCCAACATCGAAGCTTGATCCGAGCAACGAGCTTCGCATTCTTGAATCGATTATTAAGCGGCTGGAGGGCTATACGGTGCTGTTTGTCGTCCACCGTCTGGTAGGCTGCGTATTTGCCGACAGGGTGCTTATGCTGGATCAGGGCGAGATTAAGGATTTCGG
Source organism: Paenibacillus sp. J5 (assembly GCF_054955055.1). NCBI lineage: Bacteria > Bacillati > Bacillota > Bacilli > Caryophanales > Paenibacillaceae > Paenibacillus > Paenibacillus sp. J5. The sequence continues at coordinate 116,259 of NZ_JBUEDD010000015.1, forward strand.
CCCTCACGAGACATTACTGGAGACATGCGAGCCTTATCAAGCGATGTGGAAGGCTTCTTCCTCCTTTATTGAGGTGGTGAAGGAAGAGGGAGAAGGGAGCGTTGCCGAATGTGGCTGATGAGAGTGAAGAATAAGCGGAAGGTGATTCCGTGGACGCTGTTTGCGTTGCTCGTGACGTTGTTCAAGGGCGTGCTGCCTGCAGTGCGCATTTTCCTGTTCGGCTATGCAGTTCAGCAGATCCTGTCCGGTGCTGCCGTTGATCACGTGATCATGCTGATGGTCTGGTTTGCCGCTGCTACCGTCGCGGAGAAGGTCATGGACTCTTTATATACCGTCGCGCTGGAGGGACTGCGTGTTCATCTGGGCCGCTCGGCAAAAGAACTGTTCATCGATCGCTATAATGATGCGCCCTATCAACAGTTGCTGAATCGTTCCTTCTCCGAATCGGCTGAGAAGGCGGCGAACGGCCTGGATCGCGGGCATCGGATTCTCACCCTTGGTCTGGATGTGCTCAGTGCAGCGATCACGCTCCTCAGTCTGGGCACCGCGCTATGGTTTGTCACGAAGATCGGCTGTCTGGTCATGGTCGTGACCTTTGCCTTTGTAGTGTTCAAGCAATATAAGCTCGGGCGTCAGATGTTTAACATTGAGAATCAATTATCCGGCAAGCGTATTCGGGAAAGTTACTACCGCGGCACGATCATGGATGCTCATCTCAGCAAAGAGCGCAAGCTGTTCGGCTATTCCCCCTATATTTTCGAGCTTTGGAGGAGCACATTTACCGAAATCAGCAAGACGAATCAGTCCTTCCTCCTGACTTCCCAGAGAACGACGGGACTGATGCAGATCGGCCAGCTTCTTCTGATCTCGGCTGCTTACATGGTATCGATCATAACCGCAAGCTCTTCCATCGGCGGTCTGATCATCGCATTCCAACTGATCGACGAGCTGCTTGGCAAAGCGAATGCCTTCGTGCTGGAGCTTCGCTTATTTACCGGGGAGCTGCTCGTTTCCTCGAATCTCACCCGCTTCCTCTCCTCCGATGCCGTCTTCAAGGCTGAGGCACGCACGAGAGGAGTAGACAAGGAGATCGTATTGAGCCAGATCGGCTTTACTTATCCCAATAGCGAGCAGCCGGTGCTTACGAATGTGAGCATGCAGCTTCGGACAGGCGAGCTGGTTGGGTTAGTGGGCGAGAATGGAGCAGGAAAAACAACGCTCTGCAATATCGTATGCGGCCTGCTGGAGCCGACAGAAGGCGAGGTATGGGTCGATGGCAAGCGAAGCATGGATGCGGACAGACTAGGGGCCGTCTCGGTTGCTTATGCCGACTTCGCCCGCTTTCCGCTGACGGTGGAGCAGAACATCGGGATGAACCGCGAGTGGAACGAGGCTGCACGTCTTCTGGCACAGGACATCATCCAGCGTAGCGGAGACAGGCGGCTTGGGGCAGGCTACTCAGACGGCACCGAGCTATCGGGAGGGCAGTGGCAGCGCGTGGCTGTCGCCCGGGCGATGGCCAATACGAAGACGATGCTCGTGCTGGATGAGCCTACAGCGGCGATGGACCCGATTATGGAGGAGAACGTTGTGCGAGGCATCAAGCATTTCGTGAACCAAGGCAAGGGGGCGCTGCTCGTCGCGCATCGCGTCAGTACCGTCATGCATTGCGACAAAGTCTATGTCATGCATAATGGGCACATCGTACAGTACGGAGAGCCGTTGCGGCTGCTGGAGGAGGATGGCGTATTCCGGGATATGTACGGGGCGCAGGTCGCTCTGTTGCGCAAGCAGGGCAATACGGCATCCGCCGGATGATACCTGGGAAGGGAGAGCTACCGATGAACATATTAATTATATCCAGAGGGAACGGCTTCGGACATGCGAAGCGGGATCTACTCGTCGCCAGGGCGCTGACCGGGTTGAATCACGAGGTTACGATTGCCTCCTATTCCTCCGGGTATCAGTATTTGCGAAGGGTCTATTCCGGCAACCTGATTGATCTGGAGCTGCCAGCCGCCGGAGGCAGTGCCGACCGCGTGTTGAAGCTGCTGGATGTGATACGCGCGACGCAACCGGATGGCATCGTCGTCGACGAGGAGGTGCTCGTGTTTCCGATTGCCAGAAGCATGGGGATACCGACCTGCTTCATTACGAATTGGATGGAGGACGAGAAGGAGACACTAGGCTTTCTGCAGATGGCAGATCGAATTGCTATCGTGGATGTGCAGGCGCACTGGATGTTTCCGATGCCGGAGTCCCTTCAGGCGAGGATCAGATTTGTTGGCCCTGTGGTCGAGGTGCCCGAAGCGGCTGCGGACAAAGAGAAGAAGATTATTATTACTTCGGGCTCGCCAACGATCGCGGATGTGCCGTTCTTCATGAAGGCGATAGCGGCGTTAAAGGGCGAACAGGAGTATGTTAAGCTCGTGTACAGCGGTACATTGACGAAATCTCTGCAGCGGTTGGAGGATGAATCGACGCATTGTATTGCAGACCCGTCCTCCTTTATGGAAGAGGTGAGCTCCAGCTCACTCGTGGTATGCCGCGGCGGACACACGACATTATGGGAGCTGGCGTCGCTGGGAATTCCCGCTATAGCAGTGCCGCGCCGGGAAGAGGTCAATCCGTATAATATCGTATACGCCAAGCAGATGGGCGAGCGGGGCTATGTCCGCTGGCTGCAGGAAGCCGATATGGATACGGATGTGCTCGCTTCGTATGCGAGGGGGATTCTGGGGGGGCAGGATAAGCTCCAATCGTATGACGACGACGGAAGCTCAGTGGATCATCTGGTCGCTTGCGTGCTGGACAGCCTGTCGCTTCGCCGTGAGGAGAATCCGTTATGCTCGTGACGGTTATCATCCCGGTATATGGCAAAGCAAATGTTCTGCACGTCACACTACAAGCGCTTGCCCGCCAGCATTTTGATGCTTTCTCCGTCTACCTGGTCGATCAGGGCGGCACGATTCCGATGGATGAGGTGCGGGCTGCATTTGAAAGCAAGCTGGATATTCATTATATCGATACGCCTGCCAGTACGACGGTCTCAGAGAAACGAAATCTGGCGATCCGGGCGTCGCGTGGAGAGGTCGTGATCTTCCTGGATGCGGACACGATCGTCTGTCCCGAATTTGTGGCCGAGCATGTGGCGATGCAGCGTGCCGGCCATGAGGTCGTTATCGGTTATATCTATGGGAAGAAGGGCTTCGGGCGGGAGGAGCTGCTGTATTCGGGCGAGTGGGAGCTGGATGCTTTTCTCGCGTGGTTCGAGGATGTATCCGGGCGCATCCCGGATGAACGGGAAAAATATTATGAGCCGGTTCACGACCATCTGATGGAGCTCCCATGGCCGTGGGCGGTGTTCTGGTCAGGCAATATCTCGGTCTCTCGGTCCGCACTCCAGCGTGCGGGTGGCTTCGATCACAGGTTTGTCGGATGGGGAATCGAAGATATTGAAGTAGGCTATCGGCTCGTCAAATCGGGCTACCCGCTCATCTTAAGCCGGGCGGCCTGGGCTGTGCATGTGCCTCATGAAGTGGATGAGGAGAAGCGAATGAGGGATCAAGCTGCCAACGCCAGAACCTTCCTGCGCAAGTATCCCTCCATCGAGAATGAATTATTTCTGGTCAGAGCAGCGTCCTGGAACAAGGATTCCAATGACATCGGCGGAGAATTCATTCTCGATGAAGCGGCATGCGACTTCGTCATCGATGCTGTGACGTCGAGTTACGGCACCCAATTTTTACTTGTGGGTTATGAGGAAAGGCTGTATTCGTTACCCCAAGTGAGTGTAATGATAGACCCTCGTAATGAATATGCGGACACGTTCACGACTTCGGATAGAAGCGTCTACAGGCTGGCTGGGCTCTGTATGCCATTTGAATACGATACCTTCGATGCTTGCATCATCACGCCAGTATGGAGAGGGTACCGCCCGGAGCTGCTGAGCAGGCTGCTCATGGAGGCAATGCGGGTGTCCCGTGCGTGCTATTGCATATGTCCTGGCGACGAGTCGATTCCATTGCTGGCTGCTATCGCCGGCTTGAAGAAGCTGGGAAGCACGATGGAGTATAGCGTGGCAAGCGACATCGCTAAGCGTGTTAGACTGATCATCTGTTCAGATAGGGTAACGGTTCATTGAAGGGGGGATGGCTGCATGGGAGTTACTGTTGTGATTCCGACTTATAACCAATCGGACTTGCTGAAGCGAACCTTGCTATGCTTGCAGCATCAAGAGGCAGACGCCTCTTTATTTGAGGTGATCGTCTGCGACGATGGATCGAGCGATGATACGAAGGAGGTAGCCTGCTCCTTTGAACAGTCCCTGGATCTAAGGTATTGCTATCAGAAGGATATGGGCTTCAGGGCGGGGACGGCGCGTAACATGGGGCTTCATCTGGCTAAGCATGAGATCTGTATGTATATGGATACCGGGGTGCTGATCGGCTCGGATCTCATTCATAACGTCATCTCCTTTCATCGTCGCTATGCGGGCACTGTAGGTCTAGGAACTGTGCACGGCATGAACCAGAAGGATGATCAGCATCCGATTGCGAAATACTTGCAGCCGATTGCCCAGTCCGAGCACCCTGAGGCTTGCCTGAGCAATCCGATGTTGAGAGCGTATCCTGATTCCAGGCAACTGCAGTTCGATTTCTATGAATATGACATGAACCGAAGCGCGGCCCCTTGGAGTTATTTTTGGACAAGCATGGTAACTGTCGAGACCGTGCTGCTCCGGCAAGTGGGCGGATTTGATGAATCCTTTCATGGCTGGGGGCATGAGGATGTCGAATTGGGCTATCGATTGTGGAAGACGGGCGTTCATTTCCGTGCAGATCCGTCGCTCCGTGCCCTTCATTTGCCTCATGAGCAGTTTCATCCGGTTCAGATGACGAACCGCCATAATCATTTGCATTTTGTCAGGCTCCATCAAGAGCTACCGGTTGAATTATCTTATGTAGGCGAGAATTTTAATTATGAGCTGCTGCTGGGGCAGCTCAATGCTGCGGATGCTTATCTTCCGCAGGATTATGAGCATATAGAGCTATCTGGCATCCATGCCTCAGTGACAGGACGACGATTGGCGGTCGGCTATGTGTCGCCTCAGCTAGCCGCAAGGCTGAATGCCACAGATGTATTCGTGTTGAATCAACGCAACGCCGAGGTTCTCCGCGAGCATTGGCCGAGCCTTCATACTGCCTACAAGGCAGGCTTCGTCAATTTCTGTGAGGAGTACACGTATGAGACGGCCGTCATTACCGATGCATGGAAGGTAATCCCGATGACATTGCTGGCGCAACTGATGGATGAGCTGCTGCGAATAGCGAGGCGAGTCTACGTCCTGGATACGGACGGCTTACAACTCGCGCAGCTTCCCATCGTCGGGGAGCAATTGCCGGCTGGATTTGGAGCCGAGCCCCTCGGACGGGGAGGGAAGACGAACGTATATGGCATTACTCGACAGGCGATTAGCTCACCTACCTGACCGCAACAGCGCGACACTGTTACAGCGAAGCTGACTTGCGATATACGGATGAATCCAAGAAACCAATTCTTCCTGGCGGGGTGACTTGACCACCACGCCGCCAGAAGCGGTTTCTTCTTTACGTTGCCCATCGTGCAGGGTTTATATCTACGCGAAACGAAGCTATCCCTGCCAAGGGGGCAGCAGCCGTTTACGCTTGCCATGAACGAAGAGAAGGATTGGCATGAAGAGAAGGAGGCAACGTTAAGCCTCCTGCGGCAATAAGGAGCGAATAATGAAGGATAAGGTTTGCTCGTACACGATATGTGCCGAGCGTACATCCCCCAGATGTCCCCCCATGTACAGGTGAATCACGCCATGGAGCGAGGCCCAGAATACACGGATAATGACTTCCGTATCGTAGTGGTCGGAGATGAGACCTTGCTGCTGCGCCTCTTGGATGACGGCCAATAATTGCTTCATGGCCGTTACCGTGCCGTTCAAGCTGTCCTCATCTGGTTTAAAATCTGCAAATGCCCCTCCGAACATCAGCTTATAGTAGCTGGAGTGGCGCTGCCCGAATTGCCAGAAGGCTTCGCCCAGATTGTGCAAATGCTGAGCCGGATGATCTGCCGGCGGAGCACTCTCCAATTCGTTAGCGAGCAGCTTGCAGCCATCCAGATATAATTGCTGAGCCAAGCCCTCTTTATTGACAAATAAGTTATATATAATTTTGGTCGAGCAGCCCATTTTCTGCGCTACCTTACGTACCGTAACCGCTTCGGGTCCCTCCTCCTGCAAGAGCGTTGCTGCCGCATCGACAACATGCTTGCGGAGATTCTCAATATTTTGCAAGCGAGCTTCCTGGTAGGTTTTCAATACACGCGAATTCGCATTGGCGTTATTATCTTGATCGCTCATCATCATCACCTTCTGTATCAAGTTATCGTCAGAAACCCAATTGAAGTAAGCCTATATCATCTTCTACTTCTACGCGAAATAAAGCTGACCTGTCAAGGAGGATGACATTCGTTACACTGGATTACGCTTGCAAGAAATTGTATACAGTAGTTGGTCGCTTGTCAATGAGACAGCAGCTCTCCAACAAATGTGGAGGGCTATTGACTTTCTGAAAGGGTATGAATACAATGGATTCATTAGGTAACACTGTTTCTTAATTAAAACATGGTATTCACAGGAGGTAGAGATAGAGCCCTTCAACGTAAATGAACGTCCACGTCCATCACATCAAGATGAATGTTCCAACACTGTCCCTAGTATCCATGGCCTGATCATGCAAAGGGCCGGTCGAAGCTTTGGCGTCTGGTGATCCTCATCGAAGTAGCATTGCACCAGGCTGCCGCTATTACATTAACCTATGAAAGGGAGATACAATATGTCGAATTCAAATGTTCAAACCATTACATCTACGGAGGGGGTGTCTAATCGTAGACGCTCCCTGCGCGTGAGGCTGAGCAGATGGGGGCTATCGCTGCTCGGGTTACTCGTGCTTGGAGTACTCGTGTTTATGCTGCTGCCTTCACCAATTGAACCCGCTCATTGGGTTGCGCCAACGCCTCCTTCATTTGATCAGCCCGGCCCGTGGAAGCAAAATGATAAGCTCAGCTCGGCACAGCTTGTTACGGATGCTCCTCAATTCCCTGAATTCATCACCTTCGATGAAGAGGGTCAGCTCTACACAGGAGACTCCGACGGGAAAATTTATAAGGTGTCCTTTGATGCGCAGGGGAATCCTCAGGATACCCAACTATTCGCAGATACCAACGGGACACCTAATGGACTTGAATTCGACGCCAATGGCAATTTGATCGTCGCCGATGTGAAGAGAGGCTTGCTCTCCATTCATCCATCAGGCAGCATAGAGGTATTGGCGGATGAAGTAGATGGCACGCCGATCTATCTGGCCAATGAGCTGGCCATTGCCAAGGATGGCACGATTTATTTCACAGACACGTCGAATTATGGCCGAGTGACCTTCAGGGAAATTGCCGAGAACAAGCCCCATGGACGGCTGCTGAAGTACGATCCCAAGACGAAGCAAACGAGTGTCTTGTTAGAAAATCTGTATTTTGCAAACGGAGTGGCCTTGTCAGCGGATGAAGATTTTGTCCTTGTGGCGGAGACGTATCATTACCAGTTAACCCGATACTGGTTGACAGGGCCTAAGAAAGGGACCACGGATATATTCGCAGACAATCTTGCTGGTTTTCCAGACAATATTACGCGAGATGAGCAGGGTCATTTCTGGGTCGGTATCTTCACGACGCGCCTATCTTTTGTAGACCAGATGCATAGCAATCCGTGGCTGGCTCGCACGATGGCCAAATTGCCGGAGTCGCTGCTCAGTGGAGCAAGTGCGCCGGAGAAGCATGGGCTGGCTGTAGAGCTTAGCCCGCAGGGAGAGCTTATCGGAAGCTGGCATGACCCGCAAGGCAAGCTGTACGGCGTAACGACAGCCGTCAACCATAATGGATATTTATATCTAGGCACAGCACCGGGAGGCAGCACGGGGGTGTATCGCGTGCCACTGCATTGATGGGCACATCATTCAGTACAGAACCTGATGAAATTCCTGTCTATCCATTAAAGTTATCTCTCCAGCGCAGCAGACGGGTCTCCAGCTTGCGAACCAGTGAATCGGTGAGCTTGCCCACGACTGCAAAAATGACAATACCGACAAAAACAACATCCGTTTGAGCAAATTGGCGGGCATCCGAGATCATATAGCCTACACCGGTATTGGCTCCCATCAGCTCCGCCACAATCAGGCTAAGCCAGGCGGTTCCCAGAGATAGACGGATGCCGAGCAGTAGATTGGGCATTGCGGCAGGCAAGATGACCTTGGTAATCTGCTTGTATTTGCTGAATTCAAGGACTCTCGACACTTCGAATAGTTTGGAATCGACGCCGCGAATTCCCATATAAGTATTCAGATAGATCGGAAAGAAGGCACCCATTGCGATCAACAGCACCTTGGATAGCTCCCCAAATCCGAACCACAAAATAAAAAGCGGCATTATAGCCAGATGGGGAACGGTGCGAATCATCTGTAGAGTGGGGTCTAAGGTCCATTCGGTTCTTCTGTAAAAGCCGACTAATAATCCTAGCGTGATGCCAAGTGTCCCGCCCACCAGAAAGCCGATCAGTGCCCGGTTCAGGCTAACGACCATATTGGTGATGAGCACTCCGCTCGAGAGCAGCTCGATAAAGCTTTCCGCAATGAGCAGCGGCGTAGGAAGCAATTGGGGAGGCAGAAGCTTGAGCGACCCAATCAACTGCCACACTACTATGATTGCTAAGGGGAACAATGCGCCGTAGAGATATTTGATATAGGGATTTGAATTTTTCATAGTTCGCTACGCAAGTAATCGATCGCAGAATGATGCAGGGTTACCACCCCGGCCGCCAGCGCTTCACGATACCGCTGCTCCGATGCTTGACCCGGATACAGGATGGGGGCATCATTTCCCTCGACAAGCGGGATGCCCTGAAGCTCCTGCAGGAAGCAGGCTACTTGCTCCTTGAAGGATTCTGTGGTGTGGCCAAAGATGGTAGGATCGATTAACTGGATCAGGGCCCCGCGATTTTTCTTGAGGCCTTTCGCCCCAATCGGAACATTGACGAGTGCTCCGCTTAATATTTCCAGCGCTAAGGCCAGTCCGAAACCTTTGTATCCGCCGATAGGGGAGAGCCATTTCACATCTGCAGCATGACGGGTGTGTTGGCCCTCCTCATTCACGCCCCATTCTTCAGGAATCGACTCCCCTTTGAATTTAGCGATGCTGATATGTCCCCAGGCCCGTTCGGACAACGCCATATCCAACACAAACATAGGGTCGGTATGCGGCACGGCAATGGCAAGCGGAGTATTGTTCACTGCTGCTCCTTTCCCCCCAGGAGGAGCCATAACGCTCATCCCCCCGTAGGCAGAGATGATGGTGATGGCGCCTTGTTGAGCTCCATATCTGGCAATGACACCGGCCGTGTTAAAACGGGAGATGTCTGTTAATCCGATGGTCATGATTTTGCGTTCAGCAAGGTGCGGTAGCGCAAGGTCTATCGCCACGCGAGCTACGGTGTGACCAAGATCAAAGTTCCCGTTAATATGCAAGTAAGAGCCTTCAATCGGGTCTGCAGTATACTTGCCCCGTCCTTCGAAGGAGCCGACCAGTTGTTTGAAGAAAGTAAAGCCGTGTGAGGAATGTCCTCTTAGGTCAGCATCCAGATAATCATGAGTAATGATCTCAGCTTCATACGCTGTGGCTCCGTGCTTCAACAGCACCTTCTTGCCCAGCTCCTTCAGCTCTTCTATTGAAATTGTGACCGTGCTCATCTGCCTCACCTCTGTCGTCTTATTTTTCAGCTTTCAATTCTTTGATCGCCTGATCGATGAAGCTGTTATCAACGACCAGTGAAGGATCGACAGCTTTGTTAACAGCTTTCTCTTTTAACAAGAATTCAGATAATTCGCTTTGAGACGCAATGTAATTGTCGGATACGGGTACCGTTGCGAACTGGACATTGGAAATAACTGATTTGACAACCTCCGCATTCAGCTTGGTGCCCTCAGAATAAAGCTTAACAGCCTCATCCACATGCTCGTCCTGCCATTCCAGTGTTCTGCCCAGCACCTTCAGGTAGGCCACCACGAGCTCTGGATGCTCGTCAGCGAATTTGGTACGCACAATATGGAAAGACGGGCTAACATAATTAATAGTAGACCCATCGGCCAGAACCTTCGCGCCCTCATCTACAACGGCAGTAGAGAGATACGGCTCACCGATGCCCCAAGCGTCTACGGAACCGCTGACAAATGCAGCCTTGGCTTCGTCGGCATTTAATTGAATGATTTCGACATCATTTGCAGTCAGTCCGGCTTTGTCCAGCAGTCTGAACACGATGTCGTAAGCAGCGGTTGCTTTGGCTACGGCGATTTTCTTGCCTTTCAGCTCACTCAAATCTTGGATGGTGCTATTTTTGGGTAGCAGCAAACCCACGTTCTTGGAGCCTGTACTTCCAACTGCAATTTCCTTGAAGGGAATGTCAGATATTTGACCTGTAATGACGGTTGTATTTCCGGTTACAGCCAGGTCTAGACGGTTGGTCAGGATGGCGTCGAATTGTGCGGGGCCGCCTGGAATCTCCACCCAACTGACCGTAGCGTTATGTTTTGCAAACTCTTCTTCAAACCGCTTTTGTTGCTGTGCCAGCACCAAAGGATGGACAGCGTGCTGTACCCCGATTTGCACAGCGATCTTTTCAGCAGGGCGATCCCCTGTAGCAGTAGATGAGGACGAGTCTTTTGGGTTTTCTTTAGCGCAGGCTGTAAGTAGCAGCAATAGGCTGATCGTTGTGAGAAGCAGAGCGTTTATTTTTCTTTTCATCTGGGATGAACTCCTTTGTCTTGTAGTAAGCTCACTTTACTATATCCGAGTAAAATAGTAAAATAACTATGTTTAATGTTCATATAACCAAAAGTTATGGAAGGCGGGGTTATTGAATTGAATTTTGAGCAAATGGAATATATTGTTGATGTGTCGAAGACAGGCTCCATATCGGCGACCGCAGAAAACCTGCATGTCTCTCAGGCGGGGATCAGTAAAGCGATTATGAAGCTTGAAAAAGAGATCGGCTTTGAGCTATTCCGCAGAACGAGGTATGGAACCGTACCTACGGAGAAAGGGAAGGTGCTGATAGCGAGTGCGAATGAGATTCTGCTGAAGATCCAAGAGTTTAAGGATAGTGTATATGGACAGCGGGAACAGATCCATGGCGAAATCCGTCTATCGGTCAGCCCGAATTTCATATCGATTCTGCCTGCGGCGATCATGTCGTTCAAAACCAAGAACCCGTATGTCATGCTGGAAATTACAGAAAAGGAGTCTACAGAGATCATCGAGGATATACGCGAGGACCGCAGTGATCTGGGCTTGATCTACTTCAACGCCTGGCATGCTGATCAGTATAAGAAGGATCTGTGGATGACTACTTTGCTGGAGACGAGATTGGTGGTATGTGTCAATCGGAACTCGCATCTGGCATCGAAGGGCAGAGTCCGGGTGGCGGATTTGATGAATCAAACCTTCGTCAGTGTGAACGGCAGCTTCTCCAAACGCACCATGAATCAAATTAAAGAGAAGTATGGCCCCGTAAATATTATGTTCACTGCTACAAATCAGGATGTCTTGAAAAGAACGATTGCTGAGGGCGATGTCATCGGGATTTTCATGGAATTTACGATTCTGAATGACCCCTTGATTCTAAGTGGGGATATTGTGGCTATACCTCTGGAGGATAAAGAATTGGATTATAGGGGCATCCCTATCGGGTATGTTCGTTCCAAATGGCAGCATTTCTCAACGGCTCACGTTGAATTGATCAAGCATTTACAGGTGGAGATTGAGAGGCAAAACAAAAAGCTGTCTATAAGATGACTTATATGACAGCTCAGCTAACTATATGGAGTTTAGATGCTCTGAGCCGCTTAAAGCCTCTAACACCCTTCTGCGGTAATCCAGGAATGCCACAGATACGCGAGAGCGGGGATGCTCCAGGGAGATGGGGATCATTTCCTTTATCCTGCCGGGTTTTGCCTGCATGACTACGATCCGATCCGCAAGGAATATGGCCTCGTCGATGTCGTGTGTGACAAGCAGCATTGTTGTGCGGTTACTGCGCCATATATCTAGCAGCGCCTCTTGCATATGGTTACGGGTGAACGCATCAAGAGCGCCAAAGGGCTCGTCTAATAGCAATACCTTGGGGTTGCGAATGAGAGCACGAGCAATGGCAACGCGCTGTGACATGCCGCCTGACAATTCCTTCGGATACGATTTTTCGAAACCGCCAAGCTTGACCAGCTCGATGATGTCATCTACCGCTTTTCTTACTTTCGGGTCTTTCAGCGACAGGTCTGCAGCGATATTCTTCTCAACGGTCAGCCAAGGAAATAAACGATGCTCCTGAAAAATAAATCCCTTCTCAATACTCGGCCCTGTAATCGGTTTTCCGTCCAATTCAACAGAACCGCTATAGCTCGCGTCCAGACCGGCAACAATCTTGAGCAGGGTACTCTTCCCACAACCGCTGGGGCCAATAATGGCAACAAACTCGTGAGGCTCCAACTGTAGATTGATGTCAGATAAAGCCTGCACCTCTGCTCCTGTGGTAGAAAAAACTTTAGTCACGTTAGCCATATTAACCGTAGCCATCTCTCGTATCACCTCGATTTATTTTGACTTAAACTAAATTACTGCAATTGCACATGAATGTCAACGAGAACCACGCATGCCCCCAACCGATAATGGATCATTCATAACGATTGGACAATTCGCCCCTCCACCATATAGCAGAGAGGCTCGACAGTTGAACCTTCTTAATCTGTGTGGCGAAGCCGTATGGATGGGAGCGTATGGCAGCTCATCCAGGGGTTGACTTCGAAAAGGTGGGCATGTACAATCTAACTAGTTAGTTAAAATTATTGGAGTTGTGTGCGAACATGGAAAGAAAGAATAAAAAGAAGACCTATGACGCCGTCCGCACAAGAGAAGTGATTCTAGATGCAGCGGAGGAGATGTTTGCCGAGCATGGCTATTCGGCCACCCGTATCGATGCGATAGCGAGCTTATCTGGATATAACAAAAGCCTCATCTACCAATACTTTCAGGACAAGCAGGGATTGTACACCGGAGTGATCAAGCGGGCGGATCAGCTCGGCAATACCCTGTTCGAGGGCCTGCTAGGGGAAACCTTGGCCGACTCATCCACAACCTCGGACCCATCTAAATTCCGTCTCATGCTGGAAGCCGTCATACGGAGCTCCTTTCAGTTTTTATTGGATCATCCGAGATATTTAAAAATATATGTATGGGAAGCCGCAGAAGGGTGGAAAGTATGGAAATCCATTTCGTATTCACCTGATGATATGATCTTGTTTTGCCGAATTGCTGAAGCTGCAAAGGAGAACGGGTTGATACGTAAGGAAGTTGAACCGATCATGGTGCCCATTGTACTGATGAACCTGGTTATTCCCTTTGTACAATCCTATCAACGCCTGAACGAAAATACGAGTACCTTGCCATGGCATATATCACAGGATCAATATGTAGAGCAGCTAGTCCATATCGTGATTTATGGGTTAATGGAGCCATCCCTGCTGTAGAGGGGGAAGGCTTTTTATATCCTTAAATATAAATAACTAGTTAGATTTATTAGGAGGAGTTCGGAATGATGAAGAAGAGATTTCAAGGTAAAGTCGTTATTGTAACCGGTGGAGCAGGCGGAATTGGGGAGGCAACCGCACGGTTGTTTGCAGAGGAAGGGGGCAAGGTTGTTATAGCCGATTGCTCTCCTCAAGGAGAGAATATATCCCGGTCTCTCCTTGAGAGGGGGCACGACAGCCTGTTTCTACAAACCGATGTGACCCATGAAGAATCTGTGATGCAGATGCTGGAGGCAACCGTTCGTCATTATGGTAGACTGGATATACTGTTTGCCAATGCAGGAGTGGCAAGCGACGGGCCGACGGATCAGGTGGATTACGATATGTGGCAGAAAATCATCCAGGTGAATCTATCCGGTGTATTTCTGTGCAATAAGCATGCCATTAAGCAGATGCTGCTCCAGGGCGGTGGCGGGGCCATCGTGAATTGCGGCTCGGTTCATAGCTTCGTAGGGAAAGCCCGTGTAGCGGCATATGCTTCCGCCAAGGGAGGTGTTCATATGCTAACAAGAACCACGGCTACGGCCTATGCTGCCCAGGGTATCCGTGTCAATACCGTCTGTCCGGGTTATGTTGAAACCCCTCTTATCGGCGGATTACCGGAAGAAGTGCTCCGTTACTTGCAGGCGCAGCATCCAGTAGGAAGACTGGGAACGCCTGAAGAGGTAGGAAAAGCGGTTCTGTTCTTGGCGAGCGACGATGCCTCCTTCATAACAGGAACGAGTCTGATGGTAGATGGCGGGTATACGGCTGTGTAATTCGAGGGCAGCAACTTATTCGGGCACGAATCGTTGCGATACGATGTTTCGCCTCATTTATACTTGGATATGAGAGGAGGGAATGAGATGGAGTGGCTAGAGCGGATGAATCGGGCAGTGGATTACATCGAGGCGAATCTGAGCGGGGAGATTGAATTGAAGGAGGCGGCTCGTGTGGCGTGCTGCTCGTCCTACCAATTTCAACGAATGTTCTCATTCATTACGAATGTGACGCTGGCAGAGTATATTCGGCGAAGACGACTGACACTTGCAGCGCTCGAATTGCAGGGCGACAATTTGGCAAAGGTGATCGATATCGCTCTAAAGTATGGTTATGAATCGCCCGTCTCCTTTGCGCGAGCTTTCTATGCACTGCATGGCATCACCCCGACCATGGCTCGTGGGGAAGGGAGGGAGCTCAAAGCCTACCCCCGTCTATCCTTCCTTATCACGATCAAAGGAGCAGAGGCGATGAACTATCGGTTGGAAACGAAGGGAAGCTTTGAAGTGTTCGGCATTGAGGGTATCTTTCATGTTGACGGGGGAGGACAAGGGCTAGAGACGCCGGCCAAACTATGGGAACAAAGCTTAGCGAACGGCGATGTGAAGCGGCTCGAAGCGTGTGCGGGGAATTTGCCTCCGTATGTCAGTCAAGAGTTGCATTCCGTGCATGCATTGTGCAGCTACCGAAATACCGGACCAGACACATTCCCGTATATGCTCTGCGCCTTCAAGGAGAACGCCAGCACCACCGAAGGATACACTACAGTTACGATTCCCGCACATACGTGGGTCATTTTCCCCTCAGAGCCGCATCCTTGGGATCGGTTCGGTGAGACAATCGAGACCCTGTACAAACGCTTCTATACGGAATGGCTCCCAACGGCTGGCTATGAACAGGTAGATGGGCTAGAGTTCGAGATGTACGGCGCTAAAGAGGGTCTTAACTACGTTGAACTGTGGTTCGCAGTACGTAAAGTATAATGGGGCACAGGAATAACGGGGAGTCCTGAATGAGCAGGGACTTCCCCCGTATCCCCGTCCATGTGGATGGAGTAGCCCAGCCTGTCAAGGGCATCCGTCGTCTCGCTTAGGGAAGCTCCACTCTCTCAGGCTTGTTCTTGTAATCACTGTACCACCAGACCCAATCCCCGTCTTCGTTCAGCGCGGCGAAATATTCAAAGTCTGCCTCACCGTCAAGGTCGGTATCCATCGGAAGTGCAATATCGGGCGGAATGTGCTCCTCCTTGCTATAGGACTTGTAATAGGAGGCCAACACCTCCGATTGAAAGGCCTCGGTGTCCATATAGCGATCCGTCCGCTGCACGATGTCCAGGCGGATGCTCTTATCTGGCTCCGCCCGGAATCCGTATCGGAATAGAACACGCGTCGGCTGCGCAACGGTCTGCAAGGAGGCGATCTCCGGCACAGCCTCCTTGATCTCTGCCTGGAATGCAGCCAATGAAGGACTGCTCAGCTTTGTATGCGACATGCAGCCCCCCAGAATTACACATCCAGCAAGCAGCGTCACCCATCGGATATTTCTTGCGCTGATTCGACTATTTAAAATACATGAACCCTCCCCCCAGCGAGAAGAACGAGTCGATAGCGTTAAAATGAGTGCGATAATTGATACTGCGCCGTTGTCCCCAGGTGGAGACAGCGATCCAGCGATTGTCGTTCGTGTCGCGATAATATTTGGTAATCGTCATCCAATGCCATTCATATTGGTAGTTGGAGAACTTGGACAGATTGAGCGTGGCTACTGGTGAGTTGAGCGCCAAGCCAGCTTTTACATAAGCAGCAGTGTTATCCAATGTGAAGGAAGCATTGCTCGTCACCCGATTCAACGTCACATTCTTATCCTTGGCATATTTCTCCACAGCAGAGGAGAAGGAGGATACCGACGTCTCTCCGAATGGCCCCGGACTAATATAACTATACATCGTATCCATATGTCCAAGGAAGTCTGTATAGTTCGTAATCGATTTCGTGTACAGCTTTCCATATTTGCTCGGGTTCGTAACCTTCGCCAGATAGGCTGTAATGTTCGCCGCGGCTACAGGGCCACAGCCCCGATTCTCCTTCTGCCCGCCGTCCGGCCACCACATCTGATTGCCGCCGTAGCTGTAGCGGCCTGTTGTATACTCCACGGGCACGAAATTGTCGAAATTGCGTTCGGTAGAGAGGGCATAATCCTCCTTCGTCACGGCAGCCATCACTACCGCTGAAGCTTCTACGGAAGCTCTCTCTCCCGTGAAGCTCCCCGCAGCGTTCATTGCCGAATTTTGCTCTATGTGCAGGCGATTCTCCTCGCTGCGGATCAGGGAGTAGAGATGATTAATCTCCGCGCGATTGTCCTGGACTCGATCCGTCACATCCTCTGGCGGTCGATTCTCATCCAAGGTAACCGATGTAAAGGTCTCGGAGCCTGCAGCAAGAGACTTGATGAGGTATTGCATAGGGGGGATCAATACGAGCTGAGCCTCTGCACCCTGGCTCTTCTCCTTCAACTGTGCCCGGAGCTGATCAACGACGCCGTCGCCGATGAAAATATCATAGGCGTCATAGCCGTCCTCCAGAGCGCCAATCGTAATATATCCCACCTCGACGGCTCCATCCAATAGAGGAACAAGATAGGCGAACAGATTGCCGCTCACATCATACACGTCCAGGAAAGTGTCGGCCGTGCGAAGCTGCATGCCATGAGTCTGCATGTCCTGTGCCAAATAATGATCGATATGTACGTTAGCGAGCTGACGAATTCGGTCTTCCTCCATTAACTTGCCTTCGCGCAGCGGCAGAGCCACGCTAATCTCCTTCACTGTTGGCGTCGCAGCGGCGGTGATGTCCTGTGGTCCAACGTATAGCAGAGGCAAAGCGACAAGCACTGCGATGCTGCTCAAGAGCATCTTCCTGACTAGCTTGATATATTATGCCACCTTTCAGTAGAGTTACAATCATTCTATAATCTTCCAATATGTATTGTAAATGCTAAAATGGAATATCCCTCTAACTTCTTTGTGACTGAAGTCTTTCACTTTTGCCTCCCCGCAAAAAGGATTCTTGATACTTTCGTTGAAAACTTCTAGTAACCTATCCTTAGACTAGAGGCAGAATAGAGGGATTAAATGATAACAATTAACAGAAGTTGGACTCATGATGATACGGTTCCTAATCTAATCGGTCGGAAGACAATTGATTGGTCGATGTTTAAGTATGGAACGACGATACCGGACAATTTCAAAGCATTTTTCATTCAGGCAAACGGGGGAAAGGAAATTGAGTCAGGAAGTGGAGAAGCTGTGACCTTGCTTTGCGAAGGTCAGACGTTCCGGGCAGCGCTACGTAACGTCGATCAATCTTCGGTTAAGCGCCAGACGTTTCAATTACGTTATCATAATGAAGAATTAAAACAACTGATGAAATCAACGTTTCGAGCAACATATCAATATATTCAGAGACTCAGGCCGCAAGACCAGAATGGTGACAGTCGAACGCAAATCAAGGTTCCTGATGAGCTAGCTGAATATGTTGAGTTCTACCGAACTCAGGAGCCTTATGTATATGAAATGAGGTTAATTCCCTTACAATCTCTCGACAATCAGTTGCCTAACATCTGGTGGGTGAATCAGGGGGCGACACTTAGCGAGGAGCATGCAGGGCAATTCATGTGGGCGCCACTGTCCGGTAAGGGAGGAAGGTCTCAATACCATTGGGATACGATGGACGAGGTAAGAGATGGGGATATTGTGCTCCATTATGCTAGTGGGAATCTTCATTATGTAAGTCGGGCTGTAGCAGATGTCCAACGGGCATCGAAGCCCGAGTCGCTTTCGAATTCAGCATGGGAGGAAGAGGGCAGATTGGTGAGTTTGCGTTACTTTCCCTTGGCTCCCCCGATACCACTGACCGAATTTGCTCAAGAAATCATGAGACTTGATATTCATCATGGGCCGATACATTCGTCTGCTGGTGTGAAGCAAGGCTATCTATTTCGTTTTACCCATGATGGGCTCCGGCTCATTCAATCGAAATCACCGGAAGTTAGTTGGCCATCATTCACCCTTTTTGATACACATATACAACCCCTTTCTGAAGAAGGTGAGACAGACTTGCTCCAGCCGATAGATGATGATCACGTTCAACAGGCAATAGCACAGATTAAGACCTATATTCGCCACAGAGGATTCCATTTTCCGGACTACTTAGTTGAAAACTTTTATTTATCCCTGAAAGCAAAACCGTTTGTTATTCTTGCCGGAGTATCAGGAACGGGCAAAACGAAGCTAGTGCAACTGTTCGCTGAGGCTGTGGGTGCAACAAAAGATAATCAGCAATTCACATTAATCCCCGTAAGACCTGATTGGAGTGATCCTTCTGATCTGTTGGGGTATAAAGACTTGTCAGGAAGATTTCGTCCTGGTCGGTTAACGACAGTGTTGGTAGAGGCCGCTAAACCGAGTAATAGCCATAGGCCTTACTTTATCTGTTTAGATGAGATGAATTTGGCGAGGGTGGAGTATTACTTTAGCGATCTGTTAAGTATTCTTGAAACACAGGAATGGGAGCAGAATCGAATTGTGACTCGTCCGCTGATACAGGCTAATAGTGTGGAAGGCGAGGATCAGAAGGAGTATGGGAATTTGAGCTTACCGGATAATGTGTACCTCATTGGAACGGTGAATATGGACGAGACGACTCATCCTTTCAGTAAGAAGGTACTGGATAGAGCCAATACCATTGAATTCAATGATATTAATCTGCAACAGTTTCCCGAAGTAGTCAATCATGACAAAGATAAAAATGGGTACGAACAAGCTCCCTCTCCATTACCGAACTCATTTCTTCGTAGCGAATATATACAACTGGTGGATATGTATGTCAAGGAGCAGGAATTGGTTCACCGTATAACAGAGAAGTTAACAACGATTAATGGGATATTAGAGCAGATTCATTCCCATGTAGGTTTCCGTATTCGAGATGCGGTATGCTTCTATGCTACTTATAACAAAAGGTTTAACCTTCTCCGTGAAGACGAGGCGGTCGATCTGCAACTTCTCCAGAAAATTCTGCCGCGCATACAGGGAAGCAGTATTTCTGTCAAACGTGTGTTGCTGCAACTGTTGGCTGAGGCTACGGGGGAGAGCATCTCTATACATCAATATATGGAGGATAGCTCGGAACTATATGAAAGATGGGGGGCGGAGGTGGCCTTACAAGCCGCGAGGTATCCTCACACAACACGCAAACTAGCATTCATGTTACGGAGGTTAGATGAAGATGGGTTCACCTCCTATTGGCTTTCTTGATCAAACTGTAGAGCTGTTGCGAATTGAGACCAGTGGTTTTACAGTATATATCCAAGGTAAGCCCTTTCACCCTACGGTAGAAATGATGAGACTACACAGGGCAGAAGAGCAGCAACTGATTCAGGCACAGCTTCAAATTGTCTCTCTATCGGCCAACCTTCCGCTGGAGAAGGTCATGGTCTATAATCCCGAACACGATGAAATGGAGGACTGGCAAGAGTGTGGAGTAGTGTACCCAGTGTTTTTTGAGACACAGGAATACATATTGGTGGTGGAGGGAACAGGCCAAATTCATCTATCCGAGTTATCTTTCCATCATGATAATGCCAAGTTAAGGCGCGCTATTAAACGGCTAGGTTCAAGCCTACTAACAGGGTCACTAAAATTTCAAAATGAGGTTGGACTCACACAGTTTGAAATCCTCTGGAATGGACAAGCTGTTCTACAGGTACAGCTTGAGGTTTTTCCGTCCAAAATGGATTATAAACGAGATTATCAGATGATTTTAAGCGATGTGAACCGGCAAATCTATAATCTGTCTTTTGATTTTATGCGAAAAACCTACCATTTAACAGGATTACGTTACACAAGTAGTCAGAGTTTAACTGAATACTTTTCCATTATTCAGTACATCTTTAAGAGACTTGTACAGGCGGTAGAACGTATTCAACATGCCCCTCATGTTGCGTTTGGGTTAGAGCATCAGATGGTTGATGCTGCACGAGCGCGAAGGACGGCTAAGCACACGATCTCTTACCTGAGCCGTAACCCACGATACTTACAGGCGGATACTCAGGGAGGGCTGATTTCCATACATGGGCAAAAGTATAGCCCAACACATGTAAGAGAAGCAAAGCGGCGTATCCATTATGATACGAATGAGAATCGTTTTGTACGATGGGTTTTAATAGAGGTCAAAAAGAAGCTTCAGTTGTTAATAAGACTTCTCTCTGAAAAGGAACGATACCATGATCCAGTAGTTATTCGGCATATAACCAACATACAGGCACATCTAAATCGTTTACTTCGGCTTGATTTCTTAGATGTAGGAGAGATGCGTCAGTTTTCAGTATCTTTGGTGCTTCAAATGGCGCCTGGGTATCGTGAAGTGTATCGTTACTACTTGATGCTTATTAAGGGTCTGGCGATACAAAGCGATTTATTCCGAGTTTCTATGAAGGACTTGGCCCAGCTATATGAGTATTGGTGTTTTTTGAAAATACATGAGCTACTGAGCATTAAATACGAGCTTGTTCAGCAGGATCTCATTAAAGTGAACAGACATGGAATCTTTGTTACACTCGATAAAACCCAAAAAGCAAAAATCGTATATCGCTATCCAAGTAATGGAGAAGTATTTACTTTGTACTATAATTCACTGCCGCGCGGCGATCAGACACCAACAGTAGGACAGCGACCAGATACGATTCTGACTCTGAGGAAGAATGAATCTGCCATAGAATATAAGTATATTTTTGATGCAAAATATCGGTTGAATCCAGCCTATGAAGGTACACCCTATCATAGGAACTATAAATATCCTGGGCCTGAGGAGGCTGATATTAATTCAATGCATCGGTATCGAGACGCCATTGTATGTGCGGACAGGGATGAGGGACGAGAACTGGAGCGTAGTATGTTTGGGGCATATGTGTTGTTTCCCTATCATGACGAGGAAAGATTTGTCGATCATCCATTTTACAGAAGTATTGAGCTAGTTAATGTTGGGGCACTACCATTTCTACCAGATGCGACGAAGCTAGTGGAGTCGTTCTTAGATGAGATTATACTAGACAGTCCAGAAAAAGCGTACGAGCGCTCGACTCGACCGGGGGGGACAACGGAATATTACCAAAATAAGTTAACTGGAAAAAATGTATTGGTTGGTTCTCTAAGGGGGCCATCACAGCTTGAGGACGCCCGCAAATATGGCTTTTACCACATTCCTCTCAAGAACATCACAGAACATAGGATTTTAACGCAATTGGAATATATAGCATTGTATCAATCTAAGAGGAAGTTTGAGTCTCAGGGTGATGGAGCAGGAATTAAATGGTATGGACGAATTGCTAATTGGCAGATCATTCGGCGTAAGGAGATAAGAGAGCGCCCCGCGCGCAAAGGAACTGAAGAAGAACTCTATGTAAAATTCACAGTTGAAAAGTGGCAGCAGCGATCTACGCCCATTCTGCCGGGTGGGAGAGGAATATATACACTACTGTATACAACGAAATATATGTTTGATCGTGCGAGCGAGATTGCCGAACTAAAGTTAGAGTCCAAAGAACATCTAGAACTATGGCGCGAGCAACGGAGACGTGGCGCAGTTCATGTCGAACTAGATCATGAACAGGTCGATCTGGCACGTAAGATTCACGGTATAACGGGCATGGAGTAGAATAGAATTAGTAAAACTAATTTTAGGAGTATACAACTCACTTTTGAGGAGAACCCAATATAGAGTTCTCCTTCTTTATTTTTGATGTTTGATACAGCCTAATTCCCCTCTATGACTTGGATCAAATTACTCCCCCATCATCGTCTTCTGTTCCTCACCACATAGGGATAGAGTGGGTCACGCAATTGAAATTCATACGTCATCCCGTCCACCAGTTCGACTACCTTGTTGCTGTCATATAGCTAACAGGAATGATGCCATTTCCTTCGCTGTGTGATACTTGGGTTTGGGTACCGTACCTTCATACTTGAATTCATCGATTTCAACGAGCGCTTGCCAAATACCGTCTTCGTAGCAGCAGGGCCAGCACCTATGGTATAACCGCTCCCTGAAGAAACCTTGAAGTCTGTGTTTCTTCGGTCTCCGCATAATCCCGCACATAAAATAAGAATTTATAAGTGCTGTTCGCATTATAGGCGCTTCTATATCGACGCGAAACGAAGCTTAGTTGTCCATGACGGCGACAGCCGTTTACGCTTGCGTACAAATAGAAGATCACGGCGCGTGCGAACCAAAAAAGGATGCCCCATATTGCTATGGAGCATCCTTAA